>CACEMI010000006.1:0-75369 GCA_902560585.1 uncultured Pelagibacteraceae bacterium
TATCTATTGCTTTGCTTCCTGCGTTTGTTTCATCATCTCTTACTTTATAAGAAAATGTATCAGTAGCAGTCGCTCCGTCAGCAAGTGCAATAGTTGCAGCATTTCCTGTTACATCATAAGAATAAGATCCATCTTGATTTAAAGTAAAGGTTCCATAAGTTCCAGATAAAGCTGAACCAACATTTTTATTAGCTAGAGATGAGCCTTCAGCACCAGTACCAACTCCTCGAACTTTTAAATCAGATGTATTATCATCACTATCAGTATCATTAGTTGTTACACTGCCAGTTGCTGCAGAAGCTCCTGCAGTAATAGTATCAGTATCATCAACTGCAACAGGTGCAGCGTTAACTGATATATTCATTGTATAAGTGGCTGAACTAAAGACAGTTCCATCATGAACTTTAAAAGTAAAAGTATCATCATTTTCAGAATTTGCGTTAGGGGTATACTTAATATTATCAAAATTAGAGATAGTACTATTAGCAGATATTGTATTTCCATTACCAACTTTTGTTAAAGTTCCATAAGTTGGTACGGATATAATTTTTATTTTACTCAAAGTATCGCTATCATCGACATCAGAAAAATTAAATTCTGATCCACTATCTGAAAATCTATAAGTTATGTTTAAGCTTGTTCTTGCGCCATGGGTTGAATCAGTATTATTTTCATTTATGTAAATAGTTTTGTCGGCTGCGGTTGGAGCATCATTAGTTCCTGTAACTGTAATAACAATTGTTGCTGTAGCTGTTCCA
This sequence comes from uncultured Pelagibacteraceae bacterium, assembly GCA_902560585.1. Classification (GTDB taxonomy): domain Bacteria; phylum Pseudomonadota; class Alphaproteobacteria; order Pelagibacterales; family Pelagibacteraceae; genus Pelagibacter. The sequence continues at coordinate 759 of CACEMI010000006.1, forward strand.
CCATTTCCATCTGATACTGTGTAAGTAAAACTATCTGGTGCTGTTTCTCCAGTTGCTAAATCGTCAGCTGCACTTTGGTTTGCAACGTAAGTATAAGTTCCATCAGCTCCTATTGTTAATGTTCCATAAGTTCCTGTTACTGAAGTTCCGTTAGATTGATTTGTACCTGAAGTTACACTTGAATTAGATCCTCCTGTCACTGCAATTTGAGTTATTTCTAAAGAACTTACTGTATCATCACCATCTGCATCTGTGTCATTATTTTGAATTACACCATTTGCAGCATCAGAAACTGTTAGTGTTGCATCTTCATTAACCGAACCAGTATCATCAGTTGCAACTGGATCATCATTTGCACCTGTAACTGTAATAATTAATGTTGCTGTAGCTGTTCCACCATTTCCATCTGATACTGTGTAAGTAAAACTATCTGTTGCTGTTTCACTTGCATCTAAAGCATCAGCTGCAGCTTGATCTGCCACATATGTGTATGTCCCATCTGCACCTACAACTAAAGTACCATAAGTACCTGTAATTGAAGTTCCGTTTGTACTATCTGTGCCGCTGGATACAGCAGAATTAGATCCACTGTCAGTGACTGAAATTTGTGTAACTGTTAAAGTGTCTCCATCTACATCTGTATCATCTGCAACTAAAAGTCCTGATCCAGAAGTTTGGCTAACTGTTGCATCTTCTACCACAGCATCTGTATCATTAACTCCAACTGGTGCATCATTTACTGGAGTTACATTTACCGTCATTGTATTTGAAGATGAGCTATAAGCAGTGCCATCGCTTACCTGAAATCCAAATGAAGTATATGAAGTACCATTTTCATTGGCATCTGGCACAAATCTTAATTTGTTATTACTAATATCTGTTGCAGTAATTTCTTGGTTTAAAGTTACATCTACCCAAGCAGAACCATTATAATATTGCAAAGCTCCATTATCCTCTAATGATGTAATTTTAATTTTGTTCAAGGCTCCGTCATCATCCACATCACTAAAGTTAAACTCGCTTGTTGAAAATACGTGATTTGTATCTTCTAGAGTTGTAACAGTGTTATCAGATGCAGTTGGAGCATCATTAACCCCTGTTACAGTAATTGTGATATCTGCTGTAGTTGTTGCACCTGTTGTATCTGTCACTGTGTATGTAAATACATCAGTAACTGTATCACTCGCATCTAAATCATCTGCAGCTGATTGATCAGCAGTATAGGTATAAGTTCCATCAGCTCCTATAGTTAATGTTCCATAAGTTCCTGTTACTGAAGTTCCATTTGAATGAGTTGTACCTGAGGTAACACTTGAGTTTGAACCACTATATGGTTTGATTTGAGTAATAACTAATGATGCAGCAGTATCATCACCATCTGCATCTGTATCATTATCTTGTATAACTCCACTTCCAGCTGAAGAAACCGTTAGTGTTGCATCTTCATTTACAGAGCCTGTATCATTGGTTGCAACTGGTGTATCATTTGTTCCTGTTACTGTAATAATTAATGTTGCTGTAGCTGTTCCACCTTTTCCATCTGAAATCGTGTAAGTAAAACTATCTGGTGCAGTTTCACCTGCGTCCAAAGCATCAGCTGCTGATTGGTCAGCTGTATAAGTATAAGATCCATCTGCGCCTACAGTTAAAGTACCATATGTTCCAGTTACTGTAGTACCATTACTTGCTGAAGTACTACTTTCAGCTACAGTACTATTAGTTCCACCTGTAGCAGTTATATGTGAAACTGTTAAAGTATCACCATCTGCATCTGTATCATCAGCAACTAAAAGTCCTGATCCAGAAGTTTGGCTAACTGTTGCATCCTCATTAACACTATCGGTATCATTTACAGCTACTGGGGCATTGTTATCATCGCTGACAGTAATAGTTAATGTAGTTGTTGTGGAAGCTGTTCCATCTGAAACTGTATAGGTGAATACATCTGTTCCAGCGCTTGATCCAGCAACATAAGAATATGTACCATTAGCACCAATAGTTAATGTACCATAAGTCCCTGTACTTGAAGTTCCATTTGCGCGTGTTGTTCCAGAAGATATGGCTGATGCGCTTCCTGCACCGCTATGTTGAATATGTGTTACTGTTAAAGAAGAATCAGCGTCTGCATCAGTGTCATCTGAAATTACTGTACCTGCGCCATTAGTAGTATCAGTTACTGTGGCAGTTACTAATACAGCGTCTGTATCTGCCACTGCAACTGGTGCATCATTAACTCCAGTAACTGTTATTATTAAAGTCGCTGTACTTGTATCAGTTCCATCTGAAACTGTATAAGTAAAATTATCTGTTACTTCATCACTTGCATCTAACGCTTCTGCTGCGGCTGTATTAGCTGTGTAAGTATAAGCACCATTGGCTCCAACCACTAAAGTACCATAAGTTCCAGTTATAGAAGTTCCATTTGCATGAGTTGTTCCTGGATTTACAGCAGAATTAGTTCCACCAACAGTGACTTTAATTTGTGTAACTGTTAAAGAAGAACTAGCGTCTACGTCCGTATCATCTGCCACTAATAATTCCGAACCAGAACTTTCAGTTATTGTTGCATTTTCATTAACAGCATCTGTATCATTAACTCCAACTGGAGCGTCATTTATTCCAATAACTGTAATCTCTAAAACCGCAATATCAGTTTCACCCTGTCCATCTGAAACTGTGTAGTTAAATGAATCTGTCACAATATCACCAGCATCTAACTGATCAGCAGCTGTTTTATTTGCAACATAAGTATAAGAGCCATTGGCTTGAATTGTTAACTGACCATACGTACCATCTATCGCTGAACCAACTGATTCCGAGTCACCTGAACCCTCAGTTGACCCTTTTCTGATTGCTGTAACTGTCAATGTATCACTATCAGGGTCTGTATCGTAATTACTAGTTGAACTAGTATCAATCACGTCACCAGTATTTTCTCCTGTTATATCAACAAAACTATATGGACTTGAAAGTGAAAAAGATAAAACTCCGTTATTTGATGCTCGAGATAAAAATGCTTTGGTTCCATCATTATTAAATATAATATCAGTTGAGCTATCTGCATAGCTACTCACATCAAATTCACCCTTAAATGTTGCTGTAGATAAGTTAAAACCAGTACTAAGATCGTATTCTAAAATTTTATCACTAGCCTGACCTGTGATAAACAATTTTGTGCCTGTTGCGTTAAATGAAATTCCCCTTGGTGTAGCTTCTTTTGCACTAAAATCTAAACTTCTACTTGTGTATGATATTGTTGAGGTATCAAAAGCGGTTGATAGAGAATATTCATAAACAGAATCATTAATATCTCCAAGTAAAAACATTTTAGTTCCATCAGTATTAAAAGCAAAACCTCTAGGGTTGCCGTCTTGACCGCTAATTACAGTTGAAGTAGGTGTTGGTAATGAGGAAACATCATAGGCTGTAGATAAAGCAAATTCATGAATCTTTTTATTACTTCCTGAGCCATTACTTATATAAAGTTTAGAACCATCATCATTAAATCTTATACCACGTGGATTACCTGCGTAAGAAGAAATGTCTGTTGTACTACTTTGAGAAGCGGTATTTATATCAAAAGCAGTTGTTAAAGCGTGTACAGAGATTTTTGGGTTAGTGTGATGATGAAGAACAAACATTTTAGTTCCATCATGATTAAATGCTACAGAACGTACTGTGCCTTCATCAATAGCATATGGAGAACCAGTATCTTGAGAAACTCCAGTAACGCTTGTAGCATTACCACCATTTGAAACAGTTAATGTTCCATCTTCGTTTATTGTACCAGTGTCATTTCTTGCAGTTACATCTTGGCTTGGAATAACCGTAATTGTAAGTGTTGCTGTGTCAGTTGCAGTTCCATCTGAAACTGTATAAGTAAATACATCTGTTACATTAGAATCTCCTGCATCAAGGCTCGTTATATTTGAATTTGCAACATATTTATAACTTCCATCTGAACCAATAGTTAAAGTACCATATGTACCCGAAACTGAGGTTGCAGATCCATTGGTATATGTAACATCAGCTACTGAAGTTGCTGAACCTGCTCCACTATGTTGAATGAGTGTAATTGTAGCGGTAGAGCTATCATCTAAGTCAGTATCATTGTCTGTTATATCTCCTGAATTACTTCCAGTACTTGTACCAGAAACAGCTGAGCCACTATTTGCAACAGTTAAAGTTCCACCTTCTTTTATATAACCTGTGTCATTAACTGCTGTTGGATCATCATTAATACCGATTATTGTAATTGTTATATTCGCAGTAGCAGTAGCAGTTCCATCTGACAGCGTATAAGTAAAAACATCTGTTACTTGATCAGCTGCATCTAAGGCATCTGCCGCAGCTTGATTTGCAACATAAGAATAACTTCCGTTTGCTGCAATTGTTAATTCACCATAAGTTCCTGTTAAAGCTGAACCAATTGAACCAGTAGTTCCACTTAATGTACTAATGGCAGATACTGTTAATGAAGCACCAGTGTCTACATCACTATCTTTATGAGAACTTGAGCTTGTATCAATTACATCTCCAGAGTGTTCTCCTGTAGCATCATAACTTCCTGTCACGTTTGCATTATTACCATTGCTGACTGTTAATGTACCATCTTCAACAATTACACCTTCATCATTTTGTGCTACCGGTGCATCATTAACTCCTGTAACTGTTATTATTAAAGTGGCTGTAGCTCCATCAGCAGTATAAGTAAAACTATCCGTTACAGGATCACCACCAGCTGCCAAAGCTTCGGCATTAGATGTGTTTGCTATGTAAGTATATGAACCATCCGCACCAATAGTTAAAGTACCATAAGTTCCAGTTACTGATGTTCCATCTAAATAAGTTGTCCCAGAGCTTACAGTTGAATTTGATCCACCAGTTACTTTTATATGTGTTACGCTTAAACCGCTTGTGTCAGCTGCATCATCATCTAATACATCAGCTTGAGCACCTGTTTTAGTAACAGTTTCATTTTCATTGACACTGTCAGTATCATTTACAAGAACAATTGAGCTTGCAACTGTAAAAGTAATTGTACCTACATCGTAAGCAAATGAACCTGAGTTAGTTTCATTGTCACGAGTTGTATATGTAAAAGTATCAGTAGCAGTACTACCATAAGTAATATTATTTGTTGAGCTTGCTGCATAAGTATATGTTCCATCTGCGGCAATAGTTAATGTACCATACGTTCCAGCAATTGCAGATCCAACTCCTGTATCATTTGTTATAATTGAATTATTAGAACTTTCATTTCCTGAAGCAACACCTGTAACAACTAATACACTATCAGCATCATCACTATCAGCAACACCGTCATGAACATCACCTGTACTATTGTTACCTGCAGCTACAGTTGTACCAACAGTAGTATCTGTAACATTTGGAGCAGCGTTAACTGAAATAGTCATTGTATAAGCTGATGAACTATAAACAGTTCCATCATTTACTTTAAAGCCAAAGGTCACATCACTTTCTGAATTGGCTGCTGGTGTAAATCGTAAATAACTATTTCCAATATCTGATGCTGAAATTTCTTGGTTTAATGTAACATCAACCCATGACGAGCCATTGTAATGTTCTAGAGCTCCTGCACTTTCTAACGTTGTAATTTTAACTTTAGATAAACTATCACTATCAGCGTCTGAATAATTAAAGTCTCCAGCAGCAAAGATTTTTGTAATATTTGCTGGAGTTCTATCTCCTGCTGAAGATACTTGGTTGTTTTCATTTATATATACCGTTGAGTTTGAAGCAGTAGGAGCATTATTGTCGGATTGTCCTATAATAGTAATAGTTATTGTTGCAGTATCTGTCGTTACTCCATCCCCTACTGTATAAGTAAAGACATCAGTAACAGTTTCTCCACTATCTAAGCCAGTAATATCATTGCTTGCTGTATAAGTATAACTTCCGTTAGCCTCTAAGTCTAAAGTACCATAATAACCAACAACTGAATTTGATCCTGCTGTACCAGAATTACCATTCCCCGATGATGCACTTCCGCCTGATGTATTAGTTGCACTAGTGTGCGAGTATGATGTTATGGTTAAAGTATGATTAGTTGAAACTGTACTACCAGCTTGAGTTACTTGATCTGTATCGTTGTCACTTATATCTCCACTATGACTTCCATTTGATGTTCCAGAAACTGCTGATGCCGAATTTGAAACACTTAGTGTATCTCCTTCATTAACGTAACCTGTATCAGCAACTGCCGATGGTGGACTGGCTCTTGTAATTATTCTTAGAAAATCTCCATGAAGACCATTGTCAGCACCTACACTAATTGTTTTATTAGAGTTTGAAATTATAAAATAATCTTTTGACCCTGCAATACCAGGTCCCACATAACTACTACTTGCACCATTATACCATTCAAGTGTTCTCTTAGATACTTTTGTACCACTGCTATCCGGATAAGTGGCACCACTTTTAGAAATACCAGACATAAAAATTGTATTATCCCACTCAGTAAAAACTCCTAAAATTTCATGTTCAAAAGTAACTTGACCTCTATCACTAAATGCTCTTCTATTTTCAACATCATTAAGATAAAGCATGTAAACATTTATAGGATTTGATGAGCTTGGTGTAATTGAAGATGTAGCTGCACTAACATCAAATGATAACGAAGAACCAGATGTCACTACAGATCTTTCTTGAGTTATAATAAACTTATTTGAACTACTTTGTTGACCATTATTATTACCTGAGCCTGACTGAGCTTTAAAATTTGTTGCTGAATGATTTTCTTCAGTTGTGCTTGTATCAATTGATGCAATACCGTAAGCATCAGCTGTTCCAAGAGAGTGATTATATTCTATTGCTTGAACATTTTTTGTTTCAATTATTCCGATTTTTTTCTCTAATACCCAGTCTCCACCATTACCAGTAATATCATCTGATGCTGCAATATCTGCTTTAGTAATCTTTGAAATTCTTTTAATTAAATTCTCACCTTTTTCATTGGCTGCAACGTTACAACCATAGAATAAAATATCCCCATTTGATGTTAAGGTTTGACCAATATTTTTTAAGGTTGAATTATAATTATCTATATTTTCATTTGAAAGAAGTGCATTACCAAATAATATCTGCCCAGCACTACCGTGACCAATTATATGAATGGCAGAATAATTTTTTTCACCTTCTAAGGTTTGCTCAATTTTCTTAAACCCATCCTCATTAGCATCAATTAAAACAACTTTTGTATTTTTATCAAATGAGCTTGTTAAACTCTCGTAATCTGTGATTTGAGTATCAATAAATACAATCTGTTTTTTTCGAGCTTTGTCCCTTGTTATATTTATAAAAGGTAAATCATTAGTATCAGACGTCTTTACCTCTTTAAATTTAGCTATTTCTTTTGCATTTTTTGTTGATAATTTTTCTTTATTACTTTCGTCAACTATATCTAAAAATGTAGAGGCTCCAGCTCCATCGAGCATAATTCTTTGTTCCAGTGCCTCTATGAAGAATTTTTTTTTTGGCATAGGAATAAAAATTATTTTTTACTAAATTGTTGATTTTTTTTATCTATCTTTTTTGGAAGATGGAATGTTTCGTTATTCAAAATTGAATTTTGATTAAATGAATTATTAATTTCATTTAACTCATTTGAGAATTGAAATAGTTCTTTTTTAAATTTTTCAACTTTTTCTAATTTTTTAAGTTTAATTAATCTTTTTTCTTCTTCAATTTTAGCTAATCTCTCAGCTTCAATTTTTGCAAGTCTTTCTGCTTCTAATCTTTTCTCTTCTTCAATTTTAGCTAATCTTTCAGCTTCAATTTTTGCAAGTCTTTCAGCTTCTAATCTTTTCTCCTCTTCGATTTTAGCTAATCTCTCAGCTTCCAATCTTTTCTCCTCTTCGATTTTAGCTAATCTTTCTGCCTCAATTTTTGCAAGTCTTTCAGCTTCTAATCTTTTAGCTTCTTCTATCTTTGCTAACCTCTCAGCCTCTAATTTTTTAGCCTCTTTAATTTTTCTTAACTTTTCTAATTTTGCAGATCGTAATTTTAAGAGTTCTATTTCATTCCATTTTTCTAATTTAGCTGCTACCAGTATATCTTTCATCATTTGTGGTTTTGCTAATCTTATTCTTCTAATTTCAGGATCTACAATGAATGTAAATGTATCATCCACTGATGTATTAATATTTTTAGCTGTGACCTTAATGTTAATTTCTTCAATGTCACCCTTCAGCTCATTGTTTATAATAAATTTTCTTTGAGTAGGTAAAAAATTAATCCATGTAGGTAATTCAGAGTTATCTTCTAAACTTGCGCTATAATTTGTATTTCCATAGCCTTGCAAATCAAAAGTTTTTTTATCAAACTGAAATTCATTAAAATTTCTATCGCTTGTTTTTTGTGCAGATGGATTTTGTTTATTAATTGGTAATGCAATTTTTGCTAAATATTTTTTTCCATTATTATCAAAGTTTTTTTTAATAAAAGATGCATATGTTTTAACATCCATTTTTTTGGCATATTTTTCCATATTTTCTTCAGTTACATCAATACCAGTTGAACTATAAATCTGTCCTATTGCATGCTGAAGCTTTGTAAATGCAATGTCGTGTCTTAATTCAGCAACTAATAAACTGGCTTGTTCTCTAATCAATTCTAATTGGCCAAATCGTGCAATTATCTGAGCATTTTTTACTTGTTCAGTAATTTTTTTTGAAACTTCTAAATATCTTTGAGCTGTTTCAAACTCCTCTAGTGCTACATTGTAATCTATATTAGCTATGTGAATTTGAGAAAGTACTGTCATTGATAAAGCTAGTCTCTGTTCTTTTATAATTTCAGTATTTACTTCACTTACTTTTTTAATGTTTGGAATATTGAATACATTTAATAGATTTGCTCCTATTGTTGCACCAAATTGTCTATTTGTTTGTTGCATAACATAGTCATTTGAGGTTGAAGTATATGCTGCATTGAAACTTAAACCTGGGAGTAAACCTACCATTCCAGCTTTTGCTTGTTGAAGCGAAATTCTTTCTTGGTAGTGATTTTCAATTAGTTCTGGTCTATTTTGTAAGGCATAAGTCTCCATTTCTTCTATGGTCATATCTAGCACAGTCAGTGGGTCTTGAGTTGTAACTAATCTATAATTTTGATTTGGCATTAAGCCCATCAAAGTTCCTAATTGAATTTTTGCATCTATGAAACTTTGTTTTTGCGTTTGTAGAGCTCTTTGAATATCTAATAATTCTTTTTGATATAATAGTGCATCCATTGGTTTGGATAATAATAATTCCTCAATTTTTTTTGAGTCATTTAGAGCAAGATTAACGTCAACAAGTAATGGTCCATATTTTTTTAACAATTTATCAGCAGACATCGAGCTCCAATAAGCTCTGATTACTTCTCTTACTATGTTATGAGCTGCTTTAGTTTCGTTTTCCTCTGAAATTAAATATCGATCAGCATTTTGTCCTGCCCTAATGTAAGATAATCCAAAATCAAGAGCATTCCATGTAAAGCCCACATCCTGATTTAACAGATCTCTATTTGAAGATGTTGAATAATCTGTTCCTATAGTTCCAGATTGATCATCGGCAGTTACTGTAGCACTAGTAGTTGCTTTAAAATAATCACTACCTGAATAACCTGCATTAGCAGCAAGTTGTGGTAGCATTTCAAATTTCACTTTATTGATTTGTCTCTCTGATAAAGCGTTTTCTAAAAGTTTTACTCTTAATTCCTTATTATTTTTTATAGCAAGGGCAATTGCGGTATATAAATCGATCTCAATTTCATCTTCCCAATTTAAATTACTGTTCTTAATTGCATCAATTTTTTTAATGTCTTCTTTAGATTTGCTGATTATTTCACTCTTCTCAATGGGGTCTAGGTTTCTTGCGCAAGACGCAAGCAAAACCATACATAAAATCCCTATAACTCTAGCTATTTTAAACATCACCCTCTCAAATTTATTTAAATAACAGACGTAATTATTTTTATGAACGGTTTTTTTGAAAATGCAAAAATGATAGTCACCATTTTGGGCACTATTATACAAGCTTTTTATGTTAAAATTATTGAGTTTTTTTATTTTATGATGCCTGCGATATTAAAGCAATTCATTAAAATTAACCATTTTGGGCGAAAAACTATTTTTATTTTATAAGATGAAGATATTATTAAGATAATGCAATTTCAGATTGATCATGTTTCATCAAAAGCAACCTTAATAAAAAGAAATAAAATAAAAAGAATAATTTTTGCCACCATATGGCTGTTGGCAAGAGGAGTGAAAAAATATAAGTTTTTACCAAAAAGATAAATTAAATGAAAAATTCACCAGAAAATAACAATAAATCAAATTTAAACAAAAAAATAAAAGTTTCTTTAAGCGGTAAAACAAAAATAATCTCTGGAAATATATTTGCAAAAGAAAAAGAGAACAGTCAAATAAAAGTTAAAGCTGGTCAAAAAATTATAGGCAAAATAAAAACATCTAATAAGTAAAAAACTAACTTATCACTTTTATCATTTCAAAACAAAGTTCTGAAACTTTTAGATGAACTCTTTCTAAATTCTTTATAAGATTTTTTTCCTTTACAATATTAGCTGTAAGAAAATAAAGGTTTTGTTTATTTTTTGTTAAAGTTTTATTTTTTATTAATATAGCAAGATACCTTATTACTGTTTCTCTTGGAATGCCTGTCAACTCCGAAAGAGTTGTTGGATTAAGACCTCTATTATTTTTTTTTCCAGTGAGGTTTAAAAAAAAATTTTCTGTATAATTTTCACTATTCAAATCAAATTTAAAATCTTTAGTATTATACATTTGATTTAATGCGCAAGTTCCAGCAAGATACCAACATCCTAAATTAGAGTGATGCTTTTTCCAAATTATTGAAATGGAGACAATCATTTCCAAAAAATTACACCATATTAATGAAAAACTATTTTTTAAGTTAATTGAATTTGCATCTAATTTTTTTTCGTGACTTATTTGAAGGTTTAAATTTTTAAATATTACTGCTAAACATTTTTTTAAAGAATTTTCATATATAGTAGTTTTAATATCAGACAAACAATTATTTGGTTTTACAATTATATTTTTTTTATCAACTGTGATTAAATCATGATCAATTAATTTATTTATGTTTCGTCTTACTGTTTCTCTTGGGTAATCTAAAACTTCAGCAATCTCAGATTTTTTTAAAATTAAAGGTTCAAGTTCACTGATATTTAATAAATCATTATAACTATATTGCACGTTTTTTTTTTTGATTGATTGAAATGATTTAAGAATTAAATATGAAAGAAGTAGATTGCAATCCAGATCTTTTAAAATCGAATTTTGCGCGTCAAATAAGTATGTGGAAACTAATTCGAAATGAGCTCGTGAATATTCGCCTTGAAACTTTATTATTGAGGAGAGAATATCTTTTTCACTAACTGTCATAAGTAAATTATGCCCAATATGGTGAATTTATCAAACTGTTAAATTTCACCAATGAAATGGTGAATAATTGTTCTATTTTGTGGTTCTAAACGGTGTTCAAACAAATAAATTCCCTGCCATGTTCCTAAAAGAATTTCATTTTTTTTAATACTAAAAGAAATTTGATTGTTCGTTAATGCTGATTTTATATGTGCAGGCATATCATCTTTGCCCTCTGTGGTATGGATGTACAATGAGTTATCCATAGGGGCTAACTTATTAAAATAATTTATTAAATCAATTTGAACATCTGGATCAGCATTTTCTTGGACAATTAAAGAGGCGCTCGTATGTTGAATTGTTAAATTAAGTATTCCATTTTTAAAATTATTTTTTTTAACCCAATCAATTGTATTATTTGTAAATTCATAAAGTTTTTGTCCATTTGTATTAATTCGTAAATTGTAAAACTCTTGTATCATTATTAGTTTAATTTTTGTGATGTCATTTCATATAAACGGCTAATTGTTCTTTTAAATGGCTCTTTGAGGCTATTTGCTGAACTCAGTGAATTAAGATCTACCTCTGATTTAATCATTAGCGGTATTTTTTTTTCATAAATAATATCTATAAAAGTTATAAATCGTTGTTGTTGATTAGAGTTATTTTCATTAAAGTTAGGAAGATTTTCAATAAAAATTAAATCGCTCTTTTTTGCAATTTCAATATAATCCTCGGATCCCAAGTTTCTATTACATATCTCATCAAATGTTAACTTAATTACTCCATCATAAAAATTTTCGATTAATAATTTACGACCTTTAATTTCTAATATCTTGGTTGTTTTTTTTTTGTCTTTTGTAACTTTTCTAAAAAACTTATTAAATTTGAAATTTGATGATTTATCTAGTGGATATAAAAATCTATCCAAAGTAATATTTTTACTAGTTCTGTAATCTTCATCAATTTTGAGTTCTATTTCTGTGCAATAATTTTCCAAAATTTTAATGAATGGTATAAATTGGTCTCTTTGAAGTCCATTTTTATATAAATTTTTTATATTTGTGTTAGAGGAAAAAATCACTTTTATATTATCCTCAAATATTCTTTCAAACAATTTACCTAGTATCATTGCATCTACTATATTAGTTACTTGAAATTCATCAAAATAAATTATTTTCGTCTTGTTAGATAAATTTTTAACAAATTTCTCTAAACCATTATCTTTGCCATTTTTTTTATTTTCATGAATAAAATCGTGAAATTTGATCATAAATTCATTGAAATGTTGTCTCAATTTTTTTTCTTTTAATGTTTCATAGAAAAAATTTAAAATCATGGTTTTTCCCACACCAACATCACCTACTAAATAAAAACCTGATTTATTATTTTTTTTTTTAAATATTTTTTTTAAAAAAGACTTATTAAAGTTTTGATTGTAAAATTTACCTAATTTTTCAATTATAGTTATTTGGCTTTGATTAATTTCGTATTCTTTTTCCTCACAAAATTTTAAGAACGAATTGTTTAAGTTCATTTTTTTGTTTTAAAATCTATTCCATATTCTGATCTTGGTCCTTTTCGCAATCCATATGGGCCAGCTATAAAAAGAGTTAATGGTCTCGTTCCTGGTTCTAAATCTACTCTATGAAAATTATTGGCCGATCTAAATCCAATGTAACCAGGTGATCTCCAAACCTTTCCAGTTTTTAGAGTTTCCCAATAACCACCTCTTAATATTATTGTAATAAAAGGGAATAAATGATTATGGACACCATCTCCATGATCGTCATCTAACATTTCATGTATTAATATATTAAAAGGAAACCATTTAGGTCGATGGCGAAATAATAAGTAGTATCTATTCATCCAAGGTTTTGCTTTATCAAAGTGTGGATGAGAAGGTCCTCTATCTAAAACTACTTTTTTTCTACCTAATTTTTCTAAAAATTTTAAAAACATCAGTTTATTTTTGATACGGCATTATCTTTTATCAAATACATACTATTTTTAAAAATGTATGGTCTAGAAACTTTTGACCCATGCACCTTGGTTATCTTTTGTTGCTCTCCTGTAGTCGAATTTAATGATATTATTTGTCCGTTATTCAATGACACAAATATTTTATGTCTGCCATGTATAAATCCAATTGGTTTTATATTTTCTCTATTTTTAAAATTAGTTAGAATATCTGTTATTCTCAAAATATTCCCAGTTCTATCATCTATTATGAATAAGTAACCTTCGTTAGAAATTGTAAATATTAAACTATCAATTATTGTAGGCCTTAAGCTAGAATTTATTGACTGAGTCCATTTAATTATTCCTGTTCTTGCATCAATTGAGAAAAATTCATTTTTGTTATTTGAAAAGTAAATCGTATCATTTTCAAAAACCAAATCAGAATTTTCTAAAGTAAATGCATCTTGGTATATCAGGTTACTTTGAGTAGGAGTTTGCCAAACTAAACTCCCGTTATTTACATCAAGCGCGGTCACATCTCCAACATTGTTTATAAAAAAAACAATTTCATCTTTTAAAATAATAGACAGTTTTTTTTGTGATTTAATAAATGAGTTATCTGTTTTGAAATTCCATAATTCATTTCCATCTTTTGCTGAAATAGCTCTAATTACATTATCAAAATCAACTGTAAAAAACTTATCCTTATAAATTTTAATATTTGAATTGAATGATGATGAGCTATATTTTGACCAAATAACTTTTCCATCATTCAAATTGATTGAATACAATTTTGATATGTTATCATTTATGATTAAACTTTTTTCAAATTGAGCAAAATAAAGTATAGGGCTCAGTTTTTTCTCTTTTTTATTGTAATTGTTCACTTTCCAAATTTCCTTAAGATCATGATTTAATTTAAAAACGCTACCTTTCCCGTCGAAAAAAATAATATTCTCATTATCTGTAAAGAATAATTCTGGTTGGTTTGAAATAAATTTTTTTAACTTGCTTATTTTATAATTAGAAATTTTTTCAAAATTTGTATCAAAATCTATATTTCCGTTATTATTACTATTATTTTTTATAAAAGGATTTATTTTAAAATCTTGAAATTTTTTTATTTTTAAATTTTGATTAAATTCTTTTTGTATTGGTTCGATTTTTTTAAAAATTTCTATTTGATTTTCATACTCAATACTTTTATTTTTGTTAACGCTACAATTTGATATAAATAATAAAATTATTATATATAAAATACTTTTATTCACTGAAATTTGAACGTAGTCTTTTTTGGACTTCTAATTTAATCTTTGGACTAATATTTTCCATATCTAATACTTGATTAAAAAATTCTTTGGATTTCTGTTTTTGATTTTTTGATAAATAGTATTCTGCCATCAAATACAATGCTTGTGGCTTCCACATGCTCTCTGATTTTATTATTGGATTTAGAATACTTAATAATTCATTTTCTTGAACAAAGTCAGAATTAAACAAACCTTTTTTATATATAGTCAAGTTTTTGATCTCTTTTTCAAGGGGAACTTCATTTATAATTAAATCAAAATATAAGTTAATTTCCTCTTTAGATGAAATTAAATCATTATCCAACAAGAAGAAGAATGCTAATGGAGAATAAGTCCTGTCTTTTTCATTTATTATTTCAACTAATTCATTATTTATATTTTTTTGACCATTATCAAAATTTATAACTAACATGTTAAACTTATTGGCTAATTTTTCTTTATTTCTTTTATTAAATTCTTGATAACCAAAAAAACTGATTAATAGAAAAACTATAAATATTAAAAAAGAAATAATTTGTTTTCTTATTGAGATTAAAAAATTTTTTAATTTTTCAATTCTTGTGTTTCTATTAATAATATCTATTTCTTCATCCATTGAGCATATTCCTTAGAACATATTGTAAAATACCACCATTCTTGTAGTATTCTAGCTCATTTTTAGTATCTATTCTGCATAACATTTTTATTTTTTTGATGTCACCTGTAGAGTATTTAATTTCTACTTCCAAGTGATCTCCAGGGTCTATACCTTTTTCTAGTCTTAATATTGAAATTAATTCTGAGCCCTTTAATTTAAGATTCTGTCTATTCATATTGTCAATAAATTGTAAGGGCAAAACTCCCATTCCAATAAGGTTTGATCTATGAATTCTCTCGAAACTTTCTGCTATAACAGCTTTAATACCGAGTAGCTTTGTGCCTTTTGCTGCCCAATCTCTTGAGGAACCAGTTCCATACTCTTTTCCTCCAAACACAACTAAATCAACTCCTCTTTTTTTATATTCCACTACTGCATCATAAATAGGCATAACTTTTTCTTCAGGATATAATTTTGTAAAACCACCCTCCGTACCAGGAGCCATTTCATTTTTAATTCTTATATTAGCAAATGTACCTCTCATCATTACCTCATGATTGCCTCTTCTTGATCCATAGGAATTATAATCTTTTGGCAAAATCTGGTGCTTCATAAAATAATTTCCTGTAGGACTTTCTTTTTGTATACTTCCTGCAGGAGATATATGGTCTGTGGTAACCATATCTCCTAATATTAATAAGGGTCTTGCATCTTTGATTTCCTTAAAACCCTCAGGTTCATCTGGCAAATTTTCAAAAAATGGAGGTTTTTTTACATAAGTTGAGTTTTCTTCCCAATTATAAATACTACCTTTATCAACTTTAATTTTTTGCCATTGCTCTGGTCCCATTGAGACGTTTGAGTATCTATTTACAAACATTTCAGGATTTAAAGATTCAATAAGAGTATCCTCTATTTCTTTATTTGTTGGCCAAATATCTTTTAAGTAAACTTCTTTACCATCGCTATCTTTACCTAGAGGATCTTTGTATAAATCCATTCTCATTGATCCAGCAATTGCATAAGCAACTACCAAAGGTGGAGAAGCAAGATAGTTAGCTTTAATTAGTGGTGAAATTCTGCCTTCAAAATTTCTATTGCCAGATAAAACTGAGACGGCATATAAATTATTTTCTTTAACTGCATCAGTGATATTATCTGGTAGAGGTCCCGAGTTACCAATACAGGTGGTGCATCCATAACCAACTAAGTTAAAGCCTAATTTATCTAAATATTCACTTAAACCAGCTTTGTCTAAGTAGTCTGTAACCACTTGTGATCCAGGAGCTAATGAAGTTTTAACCCATGGTTTAACTGTTAATCCTTTCTTTATTGCATTTTTAGCCAACAAACCTGCACCAATTAATACATTAGGGTTTGAAGTATTTGTACATGAAGTAATAGCCGCAATTAATATGTCGCCATCCTTGATTTCAAAATCAGCTTTTTCAACTTTAGCAATCGTAGGTTCTTTTTTTTTACATACATCTTCAAAGACTTTAATAAAATTTTTAGATGCATCTGTTAAGAGAACCTTATCTTGAGGTCTTTTTGGTCCAGATATTGTAGGAACTATTGTAGACATATCTAAGGACAAAGTATCGGTAAATACCATATCATCACTTGCCCATAAATTTTGTTCTTTTGCGTATTGTTCTACAATTTTAATATTTTCTGTAGATCTTCCTGAAAATTCTAAGTATTTTAAAGTTTCATCATCTATAGGAAAAAAACCACATGTTGCTCCATACTCAGGAGCCATGTTCGCAATAGTTGCTCTATCAGCAAGTGTTAAATTTTTAAGCCCTTCACCATAAAATTCCACAAATTTACCGACGACACCCTTGTCTCTTAACATTTTTACAACTGTTAGCACAAGGTCAGTCGCAGTTGTCCCCTCTGGAAGTTTATTTTTCATTTCAAATCCGATGACCTCTGGTATCAGCATAGATATTGGTTGACCTAGCATTCCTGCTTCTGCTTCAATTCCTCCTACTCCCCAACCAAGAACTGATAAACCATTAACCATTGTAGTATGACTATCGGTTCCTACTAGTGTATCTGGAAATAAATATTCTTTTTCTTCAAACTTTTCATTCCACACTACTTTTGATAAGTATTCTAAGTTTACTTGGTGACAAATTCCAGTTCCAGGTGGAACAATTCTAAAATTATCAAACGCTTGTTGACCCCACTTTAAAAAAGAATATCTTTCAAAGTTTCTATCAAATTCAATATCAACATTTTCTTTTAATGAACTCTTTGTTGCAAACTTATCCACTTGCACAGAGTGATCAATTACCAAATCTACTGAAGAAAGAGGATTAATTTTATTTGGGTCCTTATTTTTTTCTTTGA
Source organism: uncultured Pelagibacteraceae bacterium (assembly GCA_902560585.1). Classification (GTDB taxonomy): domain Bacteria; phylum Pseudomonadota; class Alphaproteobacteria; order Pelagibacterales; family Pelagibacteraceae; genus Pelagibacter. The sequence continues at coordinate 18,379 of CACEMI010000006.1, forward strand.
CTGTATCTCTCATTGCCGCAAGATCAGCAACAGCTGGTATACCAGTATAGTCTTGTAAGAGTACTCTTGCAGGTCTATACGCAATTTCAGTTTTTGACTTTTTTTGTATTAGCCACTCTTTAATAGATAATATTTGCTCTTTATTTACTGTTATATTGTCCTCATATCTTAGAAGATTCTCTAGTAAAACTTTGATTGACTTTGGTAATTTATCAATACCTTCTAAACCATTTTTTTCAGCTTCTTTTAGTGAATAAATAGAATAATTTTTCCCATTTATATTTATTTCTTTTAGTGAATTGAAAGAATTTTGATTTCCAGGCTTCATAATATTAGTAATAAAAAGTTGCTATACAGCTAAGTAAGAGTGCCGACATAACATAATTAAACCATTTAATAAATTTCTCATTTGTCGCGAATTTCCTCATAAATTTTCCAATTATTGTCCAAAAAATAATACTAATAACTGCAAATATGAAAGCAATACTTAATAACCAAATCGAATAAGAAATGAAATTACTACCTGATTCTACATATGTTGATACTGCAATAATTGCAACTATGACACCTTTTGGATTTAAAAATTGATAAAGAAAAGTTTCCATAAAATTTACTGGTCTTAATTTTTCGTTTTCATCTGAGGATTTCGAGAAAGATATTTTGTATGATAAATATATTAAAAATGCCGTACCAGTAAAAATTAAACCCTTTTGAATTATAGGATAAAGTTTAAAAATATTTATTAACCCAAAATTTATGACTGCTAACATGAATGTGAAACCAAAAATCACTCCCAACATTAAAGGAATTGTTTTTTTAAACCCATGATTAAATCCTGAATGTGACGCTACAATATTATTTGGTCCGGGCGAACAGCTTGTTACAAACATAAACAAACAAAGAGACAGCAATTCAGGATGCATTACTATGCTACAGGCAAACCATTTTCAACATTTTGAGATGGATGAACAAGTACAACTTTACCTTCTTTGTCAATAGAGCCAAGAATTAAAACTTGAGAAACAACGCCTGCTATATTTTTTTCGGGAAAGTTACAAACTCCTATAACTTGTTTTCCAACTAAATTTTCTTCATTATAATAATGAGTTATCTGTGCGGATGACTGTTTAATCCCTATTTCCTTTCCAAAATCCACTTCAACAACAAGTGATGGTTTTCTAGCTTTTTCATTTTTTTTTACTGATATTACTGTTCCTACTCTAATATCTACTTTGTCGTATGTATCGTATGTTATTTGTTCTTTCATAAATTTAATATATAATTAATAAATAATGAGTACAGGAAATAATTTAGAAGATATATATAATAATTCGATAAAAATTCTCAAAGATTTAATTGCATTTAAAACAGTATCTGGTGAAGATAATAACCAACTTATAGATTATTGTGACGATATATTAAGTTCTTTAGGGGCTTCTTCTTTTAAAACTTATGATGAAGAAAAAAAAAGAGTAAATCTTTTCTCAACTTTAAAAGCAAAAAAAAATAGCAATAAGAAACCTATTATTTTATCTGGACACACAGATGTTGTTCCAGTTTCAAAAGGCTGGGCAACAGACCCTTTTGATGCAACAATAAAGGAGGATAAATTATTTGGCAGAGGATCGTGTGATATGAAAGGTTTTATTGCATGTGCATTAGCTTACGCGCCAATTTTCTCCTCATCAAATTTGGATAGAGATATTCATTTTTCATTCACTTTTGATGAAGAAACAGCATGCAAAGGTGCACCAATTTTGATTACAGAACTGAAAAAAAGAGGCATTAAAGATTGTATTTGTATTGTTGGCGAGCCGACAAATATGAAAATTATTGATGCACATAAAGGATGCTATGAATATACAACCTATTTTGAAGGCCTTGCTGGGCATAGTTCAGAACCAGACAAGGGCGTAAGCGCAGTTGAATTTGCTGCAAGATATGTAAATAAACTTCTAGAATTAAAAGAAAAATTGAAAGAAAGAGAACTAAAAGACTCTATCTTTAATCCTCCATATTCAACTTTGCAAGTTGGTGGAATATTTGGTGGAATTGCTCATAATGTGATTGCTGATAAGTGTCATGTAAATTGGGAAACAAGACCAGTAGTTAAAGAAGATGGAATTTTTTTAAATCATGAAATAGATAAATTTACCAATGAGACTCTGTTGCCTGAAATGAAAAAAATATATCCAAAATCTAGTATTAAAAAACATATTATTGGTGAAATAACCGGTTTTGATAGAATTTCAAATTCTGAGGCATGTGAATTTGTATCTAGCATAACTGGAGATAATTCGAGAGAAGTAGTTTCATTTGGAACCGAAGCAGGATTATTTCAAGAAATAGGAATAAGTACAGTTGTATGTGGTCCAGGATCAATTCAGCAAGCTCACAAAATTGATGAATTTATAAAACTTTCTGAAATAAAGAAATGTATTAGTTTTTTAGATGGTGTAAAAAATAAGTCTTTGAATTAATTCCAACCACCAACAGATTTAACTTCTAAAAATTCAAGCAAACCTTCTCTTCCAGCTTCTCTACCAATTCCTGAGTGTTTAAATCCTCCAAAGGGAGCATCAACTGCAATACCTGCCCCATTAACATCTACCATTCCAGATCTAAGTTTTCTTGCAACTCTTTGTACCTTATCGTTATCTTGCGTTTGAATATAATTTGTTAATCCATAATCAGTATCATTTGCAATCTGAATAGCTTCCTCCTCAGTTTCAAATGGAATTACAGATAAAACTGGACCAAAAATTTCTGTTCTTGCAATTTCCATGTCATTATTAACATCTGCAAATACTGTGGGTTTTACGTAATAACCATCTTTTAATCCCTCAGGTTTTCCTGGGCCGCCAGCAACTAATTTTGCACCTTCATCTATTCCTTTTTGAATTAATCCTTGAATTTTATTAAATTGTACATCTGAAATCACCGGGCCTATATGCTCACCCTCTTTATTTGGATCATCTACTTTAAATTCACTTGCATACTTTTTAAGTCTTTCAACAGCATCATCATAAATTGGTTTTTCAACTAACATTCTTGTAGGTGCATTACAAGATTGCCCAGAATTTCTAAAACATCTTAAAGCACCCCTCTCAATAGCTTCTGCATCAGCGTCTTTAAATACGATATTTGCTCCTTTTCCTCCCAACTCTAAACTCACCCTTTTAAAATCTTTAGCAGCATTTTGTGAAATTAATGCTCCCGCTCTTGTAGAGCCAGTAAATGAAATCATATTTACATCAGGATGACTTGTTAATGCATCCCCAGTAGTTGCACCATCTCCATTTACTAAATTAAATACACCTTTTGGAAACTTTGCTTCATCTATTAATTCCGCAATTATCATTGCAGATAATGGTGCTAACTCTGAAGGTTTTAAAATCATAGTACACCCAGATGCTAAAGCAGGAATAACTTTTAAAGTAACTTGATTTATAGGCCAGTTCCAAGGAGTAATTAATGCACAAACACCTTTTGGTTCATAAATTAATCTTTGATTTTTAGCATGTTCTCCAAGTGGTTTTTCAAACTCAAACTCTTTTAAATAACGAATGAAAGATTTTGTATGACTAGCACCAGTTCCTGTTTGAAGTTTTGAAGCAAAATCTTTTGGTGCGCCCATTTCTTGAATAATTGCATCTGTAATATCGCTCCATCTTTTTTTATAAAGTACATAAAAGTCTTCCAATAATTCGACTCTCTCTTGTTTTGAGGAAAATCCCCAAGTTTTAAAAGCCTCTTTAGCTGCTAATACTGCATCATTAATATCCTCTTTGCCTCCTAATGAAATTACTGCACAACTTTTTTCAGTTGCAGGATTAATAACTTGGATATCTTTTTGATTTTTTGGAGCAACCCATGAACCATTAATATAAAAATTTTTCTTTTCAATCATGCGCGCAAACTATCCTTTATTTATGATTTTGCAAATAAATTTGTCAATTCGTAAACAATCGTAGCAGCTGCAAGAGAAGTAACTTCAGCATGATCATATGCGGGAGCAACTTCTACAACATCTGCAGAAATTAGATTTAGACCTGACAATCCTCTTAAAACATTTACCATTTCTCTTGTTGTCATACCTGCAATTTCAGGTGTTCCTGTCCCTGGAGCAAATGCAGGATCCAATACATCTATATCAATAGATAAATACAAAGAATTATCTCCTACTCTTTTTTTTATTCTTTCTGCAATTTTATCAGTTCCTTCTGTTTGAAATTCATCACAATGAATTATTTTAAAACCAAAACTCTCATCATTCTTTATATCATCTCTGCTGTAAAGTGGACCACGTATCCCAACATGCATGGAAGCATCATCTAAAAATAAATTTTCCTCACGTGCTCTTCTAAAAGGAGTTCCATGAGTATATGGAGCTCCAAAATAAGTATCCCAAGTATCTAAATGTGCATCAAAATGAACTAATGATACTGGTCCATTATTTTTTTTGTTAGCTGCTCTTAACAATGGAACCGCAATTGTGTGATCTCCACCAAGACTTATTATTCCTCCCACTTTATTTAATAAATCCGTTGCACCCACCTCTATTTGTTTAATAGCTTCGTCAATATTAAATGGATTGCAAGCAATATCTCCGGCATCTGCTACTTGCTGCACTCTAAAGGGCTCTACATCATAGCTTGGGTGATAATTTGTTCTTAAATGTCTTGAGGCCTGTCGAATACTTTGCGGCCCAAACCTTGCACCAGGTCTATAACTTGTGCCTGAGTCAAATGGTACTCCCACTATTGCAACATCACAACTTTCTACATCCCTTAGTTCAGGCAGTCTAGCAAACGTTGAGGGACCAGCATATCTTGGAACCTTAGTCCCACTTACTGGCTGTTTTGGGTTTTTATTTTTTTCTTTTTTCATTTTTAATTCTCTAAAGTAATATTATTTTAGCATATAGTTCTATAATTATTTAATGAGAATTTTATTTATTTTATTAATAGTATTTCAATCCAATTCACTCAAAGCTGATGAAATTAATTATCTATTAAAAATACCTAATCTAAAAACTTTTAGTTTAAATAATGAGAATGGCATCAAATACTTAATAGCTAAAAAAAATTTTAAAATTGGTGTTCAAAATAATATTAGTTGTGACAAACTAGAAAAAAAGAACCTAGATAATAAATTTTCGTTAATAAAAAGAAATTTAGACTTGTATGATAATATATTTTTGAAAAAAATAAATTTAAGGTTTATAGTTCTTTGTCAAAATCTATATATATCAAAAATAAATACAGCTGGAATACCTGATTTAAAAAAAAGAACATTAATACTAGATCTTGAATTTAATGAGAAATATTTTGAAAGAGTTATACATCACGAAGTGTTTCATCTAATACAGGGTAGTTTTCCAGAAATATTTAATGAAGAAGCTTGGTCGAATTTAAATAAAAAAGGTTTTAAATATGCAGATTGTTCAACCTGTACTGATAAATTAGGTTTAGATATTTATAAAAATACAGATGGTTTTTTGACTGAATATTCTAAAACAATACCATCAGAAGATATGGCTGAAGTTTATTCTTTTTTTGTTACTGATAAAGAAAATTTAGAAAAAATTAAAAAAATTGATCCAATAATATTTAAAAAAGCTGAATATATAGAGACCAAAATAAAAAAAATAAATAATTTATAATCATTTATGATCAAAAAAATAAAAGCATCAATGGGAGAGAAAATATTATTTATTTTTTTAATTTTGCTAGCAATTACCTCATTTGTATTTTTCTATACAATTAAAAATAAGTGTCTTTTTGTCGATAAAATAGATTTAAAAAAAATTAATTTCCCAAATAAAAGTAATATTGTAATTATGAATGTAGAATGTGGTATGGTTATTATTGAACTTTTGCCAAATTTATCTCCAAATTCTGTAGAAAGGTTTAAATTTTTTGTATCAAATGGAGATTATGATGGATCATCTTTTTATAGAGTTATAAAAAATACATTGTTGCAAGCAGGAGATTTAGAATTTGGTAACATAGAAAATATAGATTATTTCAAAGTGGGTAGTGGCAAATCTAAACTTGGTCCAATTAACTCAGAAATAGATAGTCAATTTGAATTTAATGCTGGTAGTGTAGGTTTAGTTCGAGGTGATGAATTCAATACTGAGGATAGTGAATTTTTCATTTTATTAAAAAATGTACCATTGTTTAAAGGAGAATATACTCCAATTGGTAAAGTTATTTATGGATTAGATGCGTTAACTAAAATTAAATCCTCAGATAAGACAGAATATGTTTTAAGACCAGATTTCTTAAGTGATTTAAAATTATTGGAACAATACAATTAAAAAAACAATTATAATTGCTGTTGCATAATAAAATGGCATTTTTTTCTTCCAAGATATTAAAATCTTTTCAGCGTTATCTACCTGTTTTTTTGTTGGTCTATTTGCCATAATGCTAGTTTACCAAAGGTTTACCAGTTTTCAATGTATGTTTAATTCTATTTTGAGTTTTTTCTGTCTCTATTAGTTTCATAAAAGCATCTAATTCTAATTTGTATAGATCATCCTCTGATAAAGTATGTTCCAAAGTAGTATCTCCACCACTCAAAACTTTTGCTAATTCTTTTCCAACTTCCATACCATGATCAAGTATAATTTTTTCATTATATAATTTCTCTAACATTTGTACCATTTTTTCATAAACTTTTTTACCAGATAGATTAAATGAAACTTCCTCTGGTGGAGTAAAATCTTTATTGTGTTGAATAATATCTTTAGAAACTGATAATAAACTATTTCTACTCATTATTTTTTTATCCTCTGGTCTTAAGTATTTTAATGGCTCAGCTTCAATTGGAGAAGTTGCAGTTTTTGCGTAACCAATAATATCAAATACTTTTAATGGTGCATAATCAGGATCATTTTTGGCTTCATTTGTTTGAGACCAACGCCACAACATTTCCTTACAGCCTCCACCTGCTGGAATTAATCCAACCATTGTTTCTACAAGACCAACAACAATATTTGTATGAGAAGCTACAAAATTACTTTGGCATAAAACTTCGAAACCTCCACCTAATGCCAATCCAGATGGGGCTGATACAACTGGAAATTTTGAGTACTTTAAATGCTTACAGGTTTCTTGAAAATATTTAACAAACTTTTCAATAGATTTAAAATCCCCATTATCTGCAAAGTTCATTGTATAAGACAGGTTAACTCCAGCAGAAAACTGCATTGCCTCATTTATAATTATTAGTGGTTTGTCTGTTGCATTTTTTAAACTATCCATTGAGTCATAATCTAATGCGTTAGCTTTTGTGGTAAATTCAACTATGTTAAAGTCATTAAATCTATATATCTCTGCTGAATTATTTTTATCTAACTTTACAGCTCTAGGTTTTATTTTTCCAAGTGTCTCAAGTTCAGTATATTGTTGTCTTTCTCCATAAAAGTTTTCATCCTTGCTTTTGGATAAATCCTCAAGAAACTTATTATTTTCAAAAGCATCTATTCTTTCAAAGAAATTCTTTACTCCAATTTCTTTCAACATTTCAAAAGGTCCTTTAGACCAGTTAAAACCTAGTCTCATTGCCTCATCGATATCATTAAATTTGTCAGTAATTCCTGGAACTAATGACGACGCATATTTTATTATTTTTGAAATTACAGACCATGCATATTCCCCATACTTATCTTTTCTATTTATTAAATTAACTATATCCATCTTTTCTGATCCTAGATTAAACTTTTGTGACACTGAATATTCACCAGTTTCTAAATTGATACCCTCGAGAACTTTTTTCCCATCGGTTTTATTCATTCTATAAAATCCACCTTTACCTTTTCTTCCTGTGTAACCAGTTTCAATTAGTTTTTTTACAAGGGGAATTTCTTTTGCAACAACTTGGAAATCATCTGTTTCAGGAAGCTCTTTTATAAAGCTTTTTAAAACATCAGCCATCAAATCAATACCAATTAAATCATAAAGACCAAAAACACCAGTTTTTGGTATACCCATAGGTCGGCCAAAAACTGCATCAGCTTCTTCAATTGTAAGTTTCATTTTGAAAGCTTCCGTCATTGCAACTTGCATTGCATAAACACCTATTCTATTTCCTAGAAAGCCTGGGGTATCGTTACAGATTAAAGTTCCTTTTCCTAAATCTTTTTCACAAAAATTTTTGAGAGAATTTATCTGCTCTAAATCATTATTTTCATTTTTAACAATTTCTAATAAATCCATATACCTAACTGGATTGAAAAAGTGAGTTATACAAAAATCTTTTTTTTCATCCTCTGAAAGTTTTTCTGACAGAACTTTTATTGGAATTGACGAGGTATTTGAAGATACAATAGAACCTTTTTTTCTTTCTTTAAAAATTTTTTCATAAATATTATGTTTAATATCAATTCTCTCTACAACGGCTTCAACTATCCAATCTGCCTCTCCAACCTCATTAAAATTATCATTAATATTCCCAACATTAATATTATTTATTTTTGACTTATCTATTAATAAAGGAGGTCTTGATTTTAAAATTCTATCTCTAGCTTTCTCAGATATTTCTGTTGTTAAATCCAATAATGTTACAGGGACATTAGCATTACACAATTGTGCAGCTATTCCACTTCCCATCGTGCCTGAACCTATAACTACAACTTTATTAATTTTCATATTGAGAAAAAACTTATAGTAAAAATCTTCTTTAAGAGCAACTTAAAGCCGTTAAATAATTATTAAAAATTATCTAATTAATTTTGTAATTGATGGAATTATTGCAACCGCAAGAGCTATTTTAAACAATTCGCTAGGTAAAAAAGGATACAAGCCACCTGCTAATGCTTTATCATATCCAATAACTGAGCCTAAATAACCCACCCCGACCATAAAAATAATTGAAGTTGCAATAAGAAGTGAAATTAAACTTTTTAAATATGATTCATTAAAATTTCTTTCAGCTAAATAACCGATAAACCATGCTGCAATCGTCATCCCGTAAAGATAACCTGCTGTAGGTCCTGTTAAATAAAGTAATCCACCACCTTTAGCAAAGACTGGTAATCCTACAGCTCCCTCTGTTAAATAAAGTAATAGTGTGAAAAAAGCCAATTTAGAACCAAAAGTCATTCCAATAAGAAAAACAACAAATGTTTGCATAGTCATCGGCACTGGCCAAAATGGAACCTGTACTTTTGATGAGATGGCTAAAATTAATGAACCAATTAACATTAAAGATATGTTCTGGTAATATGAATTTATTCTAAAATCTGAAAGTAAGTTTTTAATTAATGTTGAGTTGTTTTTCATAAGTAAAGTTTTAACACAAAATTAAATAAATTTTAAAATAATTAATTTAAATTGATTAAAATTGTTGTTTTTGTAATTCTTTAATAGGTATATGGCATCTAATTGCATTGCCACTGTCAGTTAATTGCCATGGTGGTATTTCTTTTTTACAAATATCTCCAACAATTCTTGAACATCTGCCTTGAAAACTACATCCTTTTTCAGGAGGCCTTTCTTCAACAATATCCTCAGCAACTAATTTAGGTTTTATATCTGGATCTGGTTCAAGAACAGCGCCTAACAAAACCTCAGTATATGGGTGAGAAGGAAATTTATATACATCATTTGAAGGTCCTACTTCACAAAGTCTCCCTTGATAAAGTACAGCCACTCTATCACTTATAGCTCTTACAACCGCTAAATCATGTGATACAAAAATATATGTAGTTCCAAAATCTTCTTTTAATTGTTGTAATAAATTTAATACAGCCGCTTGAACAGAAACGTCTAAAGCAGATGTTACTTCATCACATAAAATTATATCTGGTTTTGCGGCGAAAGCTCTTGCAACTGCTACTCTTTGCTTTTCACCACCAGATAGTTGTCTTGGATATCTAGATGTATAAAATTCTCCAAGTCTTACTTTTTGTAAAAGATCTATAATATTTTTTTTTAATTCTTCACCTTTTAATCCAAAATATAATTTTAATGGTTGTGCAATAATTTCTTCTACTGTGTGGTTAGGGTTCAATGATTCATCTGGATTTTGAAATATTAATTGAATAATTCTTAAATCATTAGGATCTCTTCCTTTTAAATCAGATGATAAATTTCTCTTTTCATCAAACCTTATTAGACCATCTTTAGTTCTAAGTAGTCCAGCAATAGATTTAAGAATTGTTGATTTTCCACTTCCTGACTCTCCCACTAGAGCTATTGTCTCTCCCTTTTTGATATCAATATTAATATCTTTAACTGTCGGGTTTTCATCAGAAATTCTATTGAAAATTTGATCTAAAAGTTTTTGTTTAGCATAACTTATAGATACTTCTGATAAATTTAATATTTCTTTGTCTAATGATTTATTCTTTATTTTGTTAACAGTTTGGCTAACTTCATTTTCGTTCACAAGTTTTTCATAATTAAAACATCTAACACTAGTATTTAAATCTTTTAAAAATTCTAATTTAGGAGAATTATTTTTACAATTATCATCTGAAAAGTTGCATCTATCAAAAAAACTACAGCCACCTTGAATTGTACCTGGTTGTGGTTGACTGCCAGGCATTGACTCTGGAAGACCAGCTAGAGATAATTTTGGTATAGATTTAAGTAATCCATGAGTATAAGGATGAATTGGTTTTTTAAGGATATCTCTTGATGGACCTTCTAAAACGATTTCACCTGAATACATAACAATAATTCTATCACTCACTTGAGCAATTGCTCCTAAATCATGACTTACATAAACCATCGAAGTTCCAGTATCTTTTGCGATAAAATTTAGAAGCTCCAATACATGAGCTTGTGTTGTTACATCCAATCCTGTTGTAGGTTCGTCTAAAAGAAGCAAATCTGGTGTACCAGCTAAAGCCATAGCAACAGCAACTCTCTGTTGTTGTCCTCCTGAGAGTTCATGGGGATATCTTAACGCAATCGTCTCTGGTGAAGGAAGTCGAACTTTATTTAATAATTCAGAAATTTTTTTTTCTCTTTCTCTTTCATCTAAATCTGAGTGTAATTGTAAAGCTTCATCAATTTGATAACCTATCTTTAGGTTTGGCGTCAAAGCTTGACCTGCGTTTTGTGGGATCATTGCTATCTTTCTACCCCTGATTTTTTCTAAATCTTTACTTTTCATTTTAAGCAAATTTGAGGAATTAAACTGACATTCTCCTCCAATAGTATAAAGACCATGCTTAACATATCCCATCATTGCTAATGCTAATGTACTTTTTCCAGAACCAGACTCCCCTACTATTCCAACTGTCTCGCCCTTTTTAATATTTGTAGTTATATTCTTCAAAATTAAGATTTCTTCGCCCTTTTTACTTCTAAATCCAATAGATAGATTTTTAACTTTTTGAATTATATCTGTCATAATTAAACAGGGGCTTTAGTTGATCTGTCTATACCTAAAGCTTTGGCAAAAGCATCTGCTGTTAAATTAATACCAATAATTAAACTACTTAATCCAACTATAGGCGCTATTACTGCCCAATAAGCGAAAGACATTAACCCTCTTGCATTTGATATCATTAATCCCCAGTCTGGTGTTGGAGGGCTCACCCCAAAACCTAAAAAAGAAAGAGAACTAAAACCAAGCAGCATCCATGACCATCGCATAGCACCTTCAACTAAGATTGCATCTCTTACATTAGGAATTATTTCATTCCAAATAATTGAAAAATTACTATGTCCTCTTGCTCTTGCTGAAACTATAAAGTCTTTTGCAATGACATCATGAGTTGCTGCTCTTGCAACCCGGACAATTCCTTTGCCATAAAAAAAACCTAAAGCAGGTATCAATACTTCAGTAGATGTGCCTAACAAAGATACAATCAATAACATTGCTAAAATCCATGGAATAGATAAGAACGCATCTACAATTCTCATAACTACATCATCAATTTTTCCTCCAACCAATCCACAAAATATTCCTAAGAGACCACCCCACAATAATGCTATTAAAGATCCAAAGAAAGTTATTGTAAGAGCCGTTCTTCCCCCTAAAATTGTTCTTGTAAAAACATCTCTTCCAAGATCATCTGTTCCAAACCAATATTCAGCCGAAGGAGCCTGAAGCATTAAGGTTGGGTCTATAGCTTTAAAATCATGTGGCGCAATATAAGGGCTTATAAATGCAAGAATTATATGAAAAACTAAAATACTAAGACCGATTAGTCCAGACGGTCTTGAAGCCATTGTAATTATAATTTCAGATAATTTTGCAAAAGCGCTTTTCTTCTCCTCTTTATAAATATTATCCACTTTCATATTATTTTCTTATTTGTAACGTTTTTAATCTAGGGTTTAGCATTAGAGTCAATAGATCAGCTAATAAATTTATACTTACGTAGATAGATGCAAGAATTATTGCTAATGCTTGAACAGTTGGTAAGTCTCTGTTTGAAATTGACTCAATAACTAATCTTCCAAGACCAGGATAATTAAAGACAACTTCAGTTACTACAACCCCACCCAAAAGCCATGCAATAGTTAAAGCCACAACATTAATGGCAGGCAACAAAGCATTTGGTAAAACATGTTTAAAAACCATTTTCCAATAAGGAACTCCTTTAAGAATTGCCATTTGAACATATTCACTTGCCATTACTTGAATTACGCTCGATCTTACCATTCGTGCCATGTGAGCTGTCATGATCATAGCTATAGCAACAACTGGCAAAATTATATTTGGCAACAGCTCTAGGAAAGATACATCAGTTGGAACTATTACAATACCAGGCAACCACTCTAGCCAAATTGCAATAATTAAAATTAATAAAGTAGCACTGATAAATTCTGGAATAGTCATTGCAAATATTGTAACTGTTGATATTGCAACATCAGGTAACTTATCCCTCCACAGAGCAGTGATAATTCCTAAAATTAAAGCTATTGGAATACCTATAAAAATTGCAGCTGATGCCAATACTAATGAATTTTTAATTCTAGGTCCTAAAACATCTTTTATAGGCATCTCTCCACTTAAAGAATAACCAAAATCTCCTTGAATAGCATTTAATGCCCACGATACATACCTCTCATATGCTGGAACATTTAAACCAAGCCTTCTATAGCAAGCTTCTAATTGCTCCCCAAAAGCCTGCCTTTCTAGATATGTTGTACAAGCATCCCCTGGTAAAACTTCTGTGCCGACAAATGTAATTATAGATACAATAAATAAGGTAACAAAACCTAATAAAATTCTTTTTATAATTAAAAAAAGCATAACAATATTAAATTTTAAATTATTTATTTTGAAATGAAAGAGGTTTTACAGGCCTAATTAAAGGCCTGTAAAACAGAAGTTATTACTGAACGCTTACTGTGTGCCATCTAATTGAAAAATACTCAACTTCGTCAAGATTTTTCACTCTAGAAGATGTAACAACAAGTCGAGACACATGGTAAGGAATCATTGTTCCAGACTCTTCCCATAATGTTTTCTGAGCATTAATGTATGCTGCTTTTCTTTTGCTGAACTTTAACTCACCTCTTGCGTCAGCTAAATTCTTATCAAAAGAAGCACTTTTATAGTATGACTCGTTCCATTTTGCTTCGCTATGATAAGCTTCATGCAAAATACTATCTGCTGGTCTTTCGTTCCAACGTGTCATTGCTACAGGCTTTTTCATCCAAGTTTCATTCCAATAACTTTTTGAAGGTGTCATTTGAATATCTGCTCTAATATTAGCTTTAGCAAATTGTTGTTGTAAAACCTCAGCAATAGTTGGCCAAGTTGGTTCTTTTGTAGATACATGAATTGTGAAATCAATACCATCTGGGTAACCTGCTTCTGCAAGTAATTTTTTTGCTGTAGCTGGTTGTGGTGGACAATTCTTTTTCATTCTATATTGATCTGATGGTGCAACAGGAGTATCACAAGATACAGTTGCTGCTCCAGCCATAACAAGATCAACTAATTCTTGTCTATCCACAGCTATTCTGACAGCTTTTCTTACTCTAGGGTCATCAAATGGAGCTACGTCAGTTCTCATTACCATACCTCTCCAGTTTCCTGTAGGTATAACTGAAACGTTAAATTTTGAATTACCATCAAATATTTTTTTCTGATTGAATGGAACATATCTATTCATATCTATTTGACCTGTCAGCAAGGCTTGAATTCTAGCTTGACCATCTGGGATAGCTATTACATGTACCTCAGCGAGTTTCGGTGCTCCTTCCCAATAATTTGGGTTAGCTTTAAGAATTGTAGTTCCCTCTGCATCAAATTTATCAACCATAAACGGTCCAGTTCCAATACCTGTTTTCCCAATCGTATCGCCTGATCCATTTGGTATCATTCTTAATCTATAATCAGTTAATAAAAGTGGAAAATCTGCGAATGATGTGTTCAACTTTATTTTAACTGTATGTGAGTCAACAACTTCAATATCTGTTACTGCACTCATACTTTTTTTTGCAGGTGAACCAATTTCAGGATCTTTAACTCTCATCAAAGAGTATTTTACATCCTCTGCATCAAAATCAGACCCATCATGGAATTTAACACCTTTTCTTAAATTAAAAGTCCACTCTGTTGCATCTGCGTTACCTGACCAGTCAGTAGCTAACTCGGGAGAAGTAACTCCTTTAAGATCTTTTCTAACAAGACGGTTTTGAGTCATTATTACTACTTGAAATAGTCTTCCTTTAGTAATCGCATCTAAATTTGTATCTTTTCCAAAACCAAGATCATGAGATAACTTAAAAACCCCACTTGAAGCGTTGGCAAATGAAAATGTTACAAATAGTGATACCAATGAAATTGATATCAATTTTAAAATGTTTTTCATAATTTCCTCTCTTTAAAAAAACAAAAGGTAACAATTAGATACTTATATAGCAACAGTCAAAAAGGACATTTTTTATTTATTTTATTGGTGTATTCTGATTATCTACAAAAATAATAATGAACAATTTAATCAATAAGTATAGGTTTACTGTAAAACCAGTTAGCCTTGAAAATTCCAATGCATTAGAGCTTGCAAGATCAATTCAGGTTCACCCCTTAACTTATCAAGAATTACCATATGATCCAGAATATTCAAATTACGCAGGAAGATTAACACTTGAAAAATTATCTAATGTAAGTCCTGAAGAAATGTATTGGAAAGCAAGGAGAGAAATTATTTTTAGGCATACAGGAGAACATCCATTTGAAATATCAGGACCAGACTCACTTAAATTTTTACAAAAAATATTTCCAAGAGATATTTCAAAAATCGCTGTGGGAAGATGTTCGTATCAGTTTGCTTGTTATCATGATGGTGGGATGATTACGGATGGTATACTTTTAAGAATTGATAGAGATAAATATTGGTTTGCACAAGCTGATGGTGACCTATTTTCTTGGTATAAAGCACATTCTAAAAATTTGAATGTAGAAATTAATGATCCAAATGTTTGGGTAAGTCAAGTTCAAGGCCCATTGTCCATGAAACTACTTGAAAATTTAAGTAATGGTTTTTCAGAAAATGATTGGAAGTATTTTGATTGGAAAGAGTTACAAATTTTAGATCAAAAAGTAATATTAAGCAGAAGTGGTTTTACTAATGAACTTGGTTGGGAAATTTATTTTAGGCCAGAAAACGAAACAGAGAAAATTGGTGATTATATTCTTGAGCAAGGAAAAAAATTAGGTATGATTTTGGTGGCTACACCAGGATTTAGATGTAGAAGAATTGAAGCTGGTCTTTTATCTGCTGGACAAGATTTTTCAAAAAATACCAATCCTTTTTCAGTTGGCCTTGGAAGATTTATAAATTTTGATAAAGAGGATTTTATTGGAAAAGATGCGCTCATGTCATCAGAGAAAAAATGTATGACTTGGGGAATTAGGGTTATGTCTGGAACTGCAATTAAAGGAGAGAGTATTAAATTTAATGAAAAAGAGATTGGTAAAATAACCTCTAGCACATGGTCACCTTATCAGGTTTGTGGTGTTGGTATAGTGCACCTTAACAATAATGAAAATGGGCCGGGTGATATAGTTTATGTTAAATGCACAGACGGGAAATTACACAAAGGACAAATCTGTAAATTACCAATGTATGATGAAAAGGGAGAAATAGTAAGAGGTATAGACAGAAATATCCCAAATGAGCCAAAACCTTGGATTGGTGTTTAAGCTTTAATTGTTAAAAATATAATTAGTGAAGATCAAAAAAAAAATAATTACTATTGGAGGTGGAGGGTTTACTCATAACCAAGATGATGATCAGGAACAATTCATTTTAGACTGTATCAACAAAAAAAATTGCTCATTAGGATTTTTACCGACCGCTAGTAACGATGACTCAAGCAAAACTAAGCTCTTTTACAAAAGGTTTGAAGTTTCAGGTTTAAATGTGTCTCACTTTAATCTTATCTCTAGCGTAAAAGGTTTTGAAAATTGGCTTTCAAATCTTGATGTGGTTTACGTTGGTGGTGGAAATACAAAATTCATGCTGAAATATTGGAAAGAAAATAATTTAATTGGTCTTTTCAAAGAAGTTTATAATTCTGGTATAATTCTATCAGGTGTAAGTGCTGGTGCCGCGTGTTGGTTCGATTGCTTTCTGACTGACTCAGATGGACCTGGATTTAAATCTATGAATGGCATTGGATTATTAACCGGAAGTTTTACACCACATTATTCGGACTCAAAAAGAGCGGAAAAATATAGAGAAAATATTAAAAACAAAACTTTACCAGATGGTATTGCTGTTGATGATGGTGTTGCGGTACTTTTTATTGACGGAAAACCAACAGAGGTTTATTCTTCTAGAAAAGGTCATAATGCTTATTTTGTTAATCAAAATAAACAATTTAACTTAAAAGAATACATTAAAATTAATAATGAGTGATAATATTTTACCAAGTCAAAAAATCTTTAGCATAAAAGATGCAAGAGAATTATCACGTAAACGTCTTCCCAAATTAGTTTTTGATTTTATTGATGGTGCGTCTGGAGATGAGAAACTTGCTGAAATCAACAGTATTGCTCTTGACCAAATAAGACTAGAGCCTAAAGTTTTAAGAAACGTTGAAAAAAGATCACTTAAAAAAAAGGTTTTAGGATATGAATTTAATTTTCCATTTGGTTTTGCTCCTATGGGAATGACTAATTTGTCTTGGCCGGGAGCAGATTCTATGTTAGCCGCTGAAAGTGCAAGAAATAATATTCCAACTTGTGTTTCTATGGCCTCTACTACAACATTAGAAAAGATGTATGAGCTCTCAAAAGGTCATTCTTGGATGCAGTTATATATTTTCCAAGATGAAAATTTCGTGATGGAGCTTTTGGAAAGAGCAAAAAATACTGGTTACGAGGTAGCAATTTTAACTGTGGATGTGCCAGTTTTATCTAGAAGAACCAGAGATGACAAAAATGGTTTCTCTTATCCTTTTAAGATAGGTCCAAAACAATTTTTTGATTTTGCAACTCATCCAACTTGGTCTCTATCAACTTTAATGAGTGGAATTCCTAAGCCTATGAATTATGTAACATCAAAAAGTGGAGATGGAGTTTTTAAAAGAAAAGAAAGTAGAGGTTCTACTGATTGGAATACACTTAAAAGAGTAAGGGATAAATGGAAAGGCAAACTTATTGTTAAGGGAGTAATGTCTCCTGATGACGCAATAAAAATAAAAGAAGCTGGTGCGGATGCTATTCAAGTTTCAAACCATGGAGGTAGACAATTAGACAGTGCTACAGCAGCGATTAATATGCTTCCACTAATTAGAAAATCGGTTGGAAGTAATTTCCCTTTAATCTTCGATAGTGGGATAAGAAGTGGAAGCGATATAGTAAGAGCGCTTGCGTTTGGTGCAGATTATACAATGATTGGAAGACCCGTTATGTATGCAATGGGAGCAGATGGAAAAAAAGGATTAAGAAGAATAGTTGAGATTATAAAAGAAGAAGTTAGTACCACTCTAGGGTTAGTTGGATTAAATGATATTAATGATGTAACATCTGAGATAGTAATAGACAATACTATTAATAAGGTAAACTACTAGATGGCTGAGAATAAAATTAGAGGTGGAGCGTTATTAGCTAGAGCTCTAAAAGATAAGGGAATTAGTAAAGTTTTTACTCTTGCGGGAGGTTTTTGTAATCCAGCAATTGAAGGATTTGCTGAGTGTCAAATTGAAGTGATAAATACTCCTCATGAACAAATTGCAGGTCATTTAGCAGATGGTAATACAAGAATTACTCGTAAACCATCAGTATGCTTAGTTGGACCAGAGGGATTTACAAACGCAGTTCCCTCTATGATGGAGGCTTGGGGTGAGAGAAGTCCTGTTATTTATATTACAGGTTCAAGCAGCCTTAAAAGGCAAGGTTCAGGTGGTTTTAAAGAAATAGATGATGTTTCAATTGCAGCCCCTTTAACAAAATACAGTGCAAGCATTACCGATGGAGCTAGAATAAGAGAATTTGTCGACAAAGCATATCACATTGCGACCAACGGTTATCCAGGTGCAGTACATCTTAGTCTTCCAGTAGATATAATGTTTTCATCTTTTGCAGAAGAAGTAGGATTAGAAGAAAGACCATTTTCTCATAAAGCTAAACCTTTAGCAAAAGCTTGGCCAGATCCAAATTCTCTATCAGAAGTTTTAGAGCTTGCTTGTAATTCTAAAAAACCAATTATAATAGGTGGTCATGGAGTTTGGTGGTCGCATTCAGAAAAAAATCTTGAAGCAGCTGGTAATAATTTAAATATACCAATTTTTAATGTTCCATATCATCAAAAATTATTAGGTGAGGAAGCAAATGCTTATATGGGATTGGCGGATATACACCAATATCCTCCCTCAGAATATGCACTACAAAATTCAGATTTAGTACTTGTAGTTGGGGCGCGTTTAGACAATCAAATGAATTTTGGAAATCCACCTTTTATACCTAAATCATCAAAGTTAGTTTGTATAAATGGTTCTCATGAGGAAGTAGAACTTAATAGAGCAGCTGATTTTTGTTTATTAAGTGATCCTGGTGTTTTTCTAGATACATTATCTAATTTAAAGAAAAATAATAAGTGGACTTTAGACACAACTTGGTTCGAAGAAAACAAAAAAAAGAAAAAAGAATGGGTAGATAAATCTTTGAAAGACTTAGAGATAGAGGCTGAGGCATCAAAAAAAAATGGAGGGAAAATTCATCCTCTACAACTTTCATTAGATGTCCAAGAAGCAATGGGTAAAAACGACTGGCTTGTTATAGATGGAGGAAATACACATTTCTGGTCAGAAATTGCAATTAATATTGCGGGTGCAAAAGGTAAAAAATTAAAAGGTATCTTGCATCCTGGAACATTTAGCATGCTAGGTGTTGGTGTATCGTTTGCTTTATCTGCTAAAAATCACAATCCAGATTCAAATGTTGTTCTTATAAGTGGAGATGGTGCGTTTTTATCAGGAGGTATGTCGATTGAAAGTGTATTTTATGAAAAAAAACCTATTACTGTTGTAATTGATAACAATGGTGGATTGGCCTCAATTGGACAACAACAAGAGAGATTATTTAAAAGTGGCAAAAGCGTTGCAACTGATTTTAGAGACATACCATTTCATAAGATTTTTGAGGGTTTTGGAGGGTATGGAGAATTAGTTAATAAAAGAGAAGAGCTAGCACCGGCACTTAAAAGGGCAATGGAAAGTGGAAAACCTGCATGTGTAAATGTTAAAGCAAAACCAGTATTAAGCCCAATAGTCTCTGCAGTTGCAAGCAAAAGAGAAAAGTCATCAATAGAATAAAATGGCAATATTTTCATCACACTTATTAGATGCTACTAATGGATCTCATGCTGGGAATATTGATGTAATAATTTATCAAATAAAAAAAAATGGAGATAAAGAAATTTTCTGTGAAAGTAAATCTGATGATGGTGGTAGAATACATAAAGAATTTGATCTAAGTGATGATGATACCAAGTGCGAATATGAAATGATTTGCAAAACTGGGGATTATTTTTCTGAGAAAAGAATTATTTCTGAAATAAATATTAAATTTAAAATGGAAGATAATAATAAAAAATATCATATACCCATAATAATTTCTAAAAATAGCTACACTGTGTGGTGGTCAAAATAGAATGAGTGGTGAAAATTTAATAGATCAAAAAAATATTAAATTAAATATGTCAAGACGTATAAGGCGTACTCCATTTACTAATAAGGTTGAAGAATGTGGCGTGTCAGATTTTACCGTTGTAAACCACATGTTGTTACCAAAAGGATTTAAAAACTCAGTTGAGGAAGATTACTGGCATTTAAGAAAGGAAGTTCAAGTCTGGGATGTATCTTGCCAAAGACAAGTACAAATCTCAGGTCCTGATGCAGCAAAACTTGTACAAAAAATGACACCTCGCTCAATAAAAAAAATGGAAACTGGAAAATGTTTTTATATTCCAATAATAGATGAGACCGCAGGAATGATTAATGATCCTGTTTTACTTAAACTAGACGATGATATGTTTTGGATTTCAATAGCTGACTCAGATATTCTTCTATGGGCAAAAGGTATTGCATTAGGTTCTGGATATAATGTTGAAATAGTAGAGCCAGATGTTTATCCATTGGCTATTCAAGGCCCAAAATCCGAAGACCTTTTGGTTTCAATATTTGGTGAAGACATAAAAAAATTAAAATTTTTCAATTTTAAAGTTTTTGACTTTTTAGGTACAAAACAAATAATCGCAAGGTCAGGTTATAGCAAGCAAGATGGTTTTGAAATTTATTTCAAAGGATTTGAAACTCATTTTAATGAAATTGAACTTGGTGAAAAGCTTTGGGATGTTGTTTGGGATCATGGTCAAAAATTTAATATATCTCCAGGATGTCCAAACCTCATTGATAGAATTGAGGCAGGACTTATGTCCTATGGCAATGATTTCACTAGAGAAAATAACCCACTAGAATGCAATCTCGAGAAATATTGTAAACAAGAAGATGATCATAATTTTATTGGAAAACAAGCTTTGAGAAAGATTCAATCTGAAGGAATTAAACAACAGATGAGAGGAATAATTTTTGATGGCGAACCCTGCAAGCCAACAGGAGTTCCTTTGCCGGTATACTCAAAAAACAATAAAAAGATTGGACAAATTGCTTCCGGAATTTATTCGCCAAGAATTAAGAAAAATATAGGTTTATCAATGATAAATAGAGATTTTTGGGATTTGGGGAATGAAGTTTTTATAAACACTTTTAATGGAAAAAACAGAAAAGGCATTATAACTTCTTTACCATTTCCTGATTAACCTTATATTTAAATTATGTTTAAACCAGTTATAGCAGGATTTTCAAGATCACCTTTTACTATGGCTAGAAAAGGTGCCTTAATAGACTCAAAACCAGTTAATCTATTAGCAGAAGTAATTAAAGATTTAGTATCAAAATCAAATGTTAAAAAAGATGACATTGAAGATATCGTAGTTGGTTGTGCATTTCAAACAGGAGAACAAAGTTTTAATATTGGAAAGTTGACAACTTTTCTAAGTGGTATGAATGTTAAAACCTCAGGCATGACAGTAGATAGATGGTGTGGTTCCTCAATGGAGGCTATTCATATTGCAGCAGGTAAAATTTCTTTGGGTGCTGGAAAGGTGTTTGTTTGTGGAGGGGTAGAAAGTATGACAAGAGTAAACACTGGTTTTGAACCAATACCCTACCCTGAAAGTAAGGCAGATAACCCACATGTTTATTTTTCAATGGGAACAACTGCAGAAAATGTTGCTAGAAAATATAACATTTCAAGAAATGAACAACAGGAGTTTGCTATATCAAGCCATCAAAAAGCACACGAAGCACAAACCAAAGGGAATTTTAAAAATGAAATCGTATCAATTGGTGATTGTGATACTGATGGAAACATCAGACCGAATAGTACAATGGAAAAATTAGATGGATTAAAACTTGCATTTGACGAAAATGGAACAGTTACAGCAGCAACTTCATCACCTTTAACAGATGGTGCTGCGGCAACTTTAATTTGTGAGGAAAATTATGCAAGAGAAAATAATTTAAATATTTTAGGAAGAATAGTGTCTACTGCTGTTGAAGGCTGTGACCCTAATTATATGGGTCTAGGTCCAATTGGTGCATCAAAAAAAGCTTTAAAGAGAGCTAACTTGACAGCTGATCAAATTGATATTGTTGAATTGAACGAAGCTTTTGCTTCTCAATCATTAGCATGTATTAAAGATTTAGGTATAGATAAAAATAAAGTTAATTTAGATGGTGGAGCTCTTGCCCTCGGTCATCCACTTGGTGCAACAGGTGCAAGAATTACTGGTAAAGCAGCTGATTTATTAAAACGAGAAAATAAAAAATACGCTCTTTCTACTCAGTGTATTGGTTTAGGAATGGGAATTGCGACAGTAATTGAGAGTGTCAATTAAACTATCTACTTATTCCTCTTAACCTCTCAGATCTTCTTCTTAAAAGTTCAGCAGTTAATAAAATTAGTACTGATAATATAATCAAACAGGTTGCCACAGCTAAAATTGTCGGACTTAATTGTTCTCTAAGCCCAGTCCACATTTGTATTGGAATTGTAGTATTATCTAAGCCAGCTAAGAATAATACAACGACCACCTCATCAAAAGAGGTTACAAAAGCAAAAAGACCACCAGAAATAACTCCAGGTAATATTAAAGGTAAAGTAATCTTCATAAATGTATTGTATGGACTACTTCCAAGACTTGAAGCAGCACGTGTAATACTATGATCAAAACCTGAGAGTGTTGCAGTTACAGTTATTACAACAAACGGAGTTCCAAGAATTATATGTGCCAATATAATACCTAAATGAGTTGCTGCCAAACCTACCTTTGCCATGAAAAAGAAAATCGCTACCCCAGAAATTATTAGCGGAACTATCATTGGTGAAATTAAAATTGCCATTATCAAACCCTTGTAAGGCATATGTCTACTGCTTAAGCCTAATGCAGCAAGAGTACCTAAAATAATTGATCCCAATGTAGCAAAAATTGCAATTATAAAACTATTTCTTGCAGCCAAACCCCATGGATTTTTTGTTCCATAAATCATGTCTTTATACCATCTTAAAGAGAATGCATCAGGATCTAACCTTTTCATTCCATCAGAAAAAACCAAGAACTCCTCAGCGTTAAAAGACAACGGAAAAATTACAAATAAAGGAGCTATCAAAAAGAAAAAGACACAACCACATATTAATAAATAAAAATAGTGCCAAATTCTATAATGCGGTTCTGTATACTTTGGTAATGCCATAATTAACCTAATTTGATGTTATCAACTCCTACAAGTTTATTATAGATCCAATAAATTACTAACACGCCTGTTAAAAGCATCAGACCCATTGCAGATGCAAAACTCCAATCTAAAGTACTTTTCATATGATATGCTATTTGATTACTAATAAGTGTTCCAGATGCACCTCCAACAAGTGCTGGTGTAATATAATAGCCAATTGCTAAAATAAACACTAATAGACAACCTGCACCTATTCCTGGAATTGTTAGTGGAAAATAAACTTTAAAAAATGCAACCGCTGGAGTTGCGCCTAAAGACTTACCAGCTCTCATAAGACTTGGAGAGATCGTTTTCATAACACTGTACAAAGGTAAAACCATAAAAGGTAAAAGTATTTGAGTCATTGCTACGTAAGTTCCAGTTTTATTGTACATCATCTCAGGTCTGTTATCGTCCGCAACAAGACCTGTCCAAACAAAGAAATCATTCACAATTCCTTGTTGCTGTAACAAAATCATCCAACTGGCGGTTCTTACAAGTAAAGAAGTCCAGAAAGGAAGAAGAACACAAATCATTAGTAAATTACTATATTTCATTGGCAAAGTTGCCAGTAAATGTGCAATTGGGTAAGCCATCAAAAAACAAAATAAAGTAACAAAAAAAGCTACCTCCACTGTTCTTATCCATAATATTCTATGAATTCTTCTATCCTCAGAAACCTGAACAATTTTTCCATCTTCATTAGAATACATGTCTACACCTTTAAGGTATTTTGAATATGTATAAGATGGAGCTCTTCTTTTAATTGCTCTCCAATATTCAACATTTCTCCATCTTTTATGAACTTTCATAATTTGTTCTTTATAATTTCCTTCCTCAAATTTTTTTTGTTTTCTTGCTAGTTTTTTTAAAACACTCTTAAATCCATTTTTTTCATAGTTTAATTGTGTCTGCAATTTTCCTGCTGTTTTGTTTTTAACTAGAATTTTATAATCTAAGTAAAATGCTTCAAAAACTTCCTCTGGTGGAAGTTCTTTACCATCCCAAGTTTCCATTGCTTTATAAGTTTTGGGAAGCATGTTTGTAACCATCTTGTCGTCAATGCTTCTAGAAAACATATCTCCAATTGGAATCATGTATGTAATTATTAAAAACAATAATAATGGGGCAACTAGTAGAAAAGCTTTAATTTTATTTTTCTTTTCTGCCTGTTTAAGACTTTCCTCTAAGGGAATTCCATCTGTTGTTAAAATTTTTCCTGTTTCTGAGCTCATAAAAAAAAGGGCGGTTAAAATAACCGCCCTTAATATAATATAAAATTAAAGTGTTTAAAACTTTAATTATTTAATACTAGCTTTCATAGCTTCCCATTTTTCACCAAGCTCTGTGCCATTGTCAGCCCAGTACTCAGCGTCTACTAAGAAGTATCTTTTTAGATTTTTTGGCGCTGTTGGCATATGTGGAACCATATTTGTTTTTCCATCTTTATACCACGGCTCTCCTGCTTCCATAACTGCAATTGATGATTTTCTCCAAGGAGCGTACGCAATATATTTTGCACTTCCTGCTAACATTTCAGTGTTAGTCATCATTGCTAAAGCTTTCATAGCGTCAGCTTGGTTTGGTCCACCTTTTACTAATGCAAAATATTCATAGTCAAGACCTTGTCCATCCCAAACTTGAACTATTGGAGCGCCTTCTCCAACTGCTGCATTGAAAAATCTTCCATTCCAACCAGTTGCCATTACAACTTCACCACTCATTAATAATTCTGGTGGTTGAGCTCCTGCTGACCAAAATACACATCCGCCATTTGGATCTTCACAAAGTGCTTTGATCTTATTCATCGCTCTATCAACATATGCTGGGTCTTCTAATTTTTTGTAGATAAATTCTCCACCTTTACCCATTTTTACACCATCTGCTGCTAAAGCAATTTCTAAGTTAGTTAATGCACTTTTGTAAATTGCTCTTTTTCCAGGAAATCTTTTTGTGTTAAAGAAATCTTTGATAGTCTTTGGAGTGCTTTTTAATAGATCACTATTATAAGCATAGTTCCAAGAATATAAGATATTTCCTACCGCACATTTACTTGGCATATCAGTGAAGAAGTCTTCACTTGCAGGCGTACCATCTGGTGCTGGTGGGAAGTCTTTGTCAAAATCAAATTCAACAAAAATTCCTTCATCACAACCATTAATAGTATCGTAAGCGAACACATCTATAATATCCCATGTGATTGCTCCTGCTTCTATTTGCGCTTTAATTTCTGAAAGTCCACCAGAATAGTCAACCCACTCGATTGGTATACCTAATGCTTTCGATGTTGGATCTCCATATCCTAACTTTTGACTTTCTGTGTATGCTCCACCCCATGATGCAACAACTACTGCAAAAGCGGATGTAGATACAGAAACTGCAAATGTTAAAGCAAGTAATAATTTACTTAATTTTTTCATTTATCCTCCGTTTAAACGTTTTTTTATAAAAAAAGGAGTACAGCAACATAGAATATAAGAGTCAACAGGTGTTTTTGGCGAAAATGTAATAATTACGCTTATTTTGGGTCTAAAGCTCTAGCGTCATGACTGTTCCAACCAATATTAATTTCATTACCAAGTTTTATATCTAGGTTTTGAGAACTATTTGGAACTTTCAATATAAATTCTGAATTACCAAGTAAATTTAATCTAACTCTAGTATGATCCCCATGATAAATGACTTCCTCAATTTTTCCTTTTTGATTATTATCCATTTTATCTTTAGGGTTAATCAATGCTCGCTCTGGTCTGATTGATACTGTAGTTTTTTCTCCAACAGATTTAACTGAAATTGGATTAGCAATTATCTCACCCTTTTCTAATTTAACTTTACATGTTCCATTTGAAATTTCAGAAATTTCTCCACCAAAAGTATTATTTTCGCCAATGAATTCTGCAACAAAAGAGTTTACTGGTTCTTCATATAACTTATCAGGGCTTGATAGTTGTTGAACTTTACCATCATTAAATACCGCAATCCTATTTGACATCGTTAAAGCCTCACCCTGATCATGAGTTACATAAACTACTGTTACTCCAATACTTTCATGGATGTGTTTAATTTCGTACTGCATGCTTTCTCTTAAATTTTTATCTAACGCCCCTAAAGGTTCATCCATTAAAACAACAGCCGGATCAAAAACTAAAGCTCTCGCAACTGCAACTCTTTGTTGTTGACCACCTGACAGTTGACCTGGCATTCTGTTTGCAAATCCACCCAGTGAGACCATTGATAAAGCTTTGTCTACTTTTTTCTCTATGTCCTCTTGAGACATTTTTCTTACCTTTAACGGAAATGCTAAATTTTCAAAGACAGTCATGTGAGGAAATAAAGCATAGTTTTGAAAAACCATTCCGATCCCTCTTTTATGTGGTGGAATATTAGAAATTGGATTGGTATCTAAAAATATTTCTCCATTGGTTGGAGTTTCAAAACCAGCAAGCATCATTAAACATGTCGTTTTTCCTGAACCAGAAGGTCCAAGCATTGTTACAAACTCGCCTTCTTCAATATCTAAATTCAGATCTTTTACTACTAATACTTTTCCGTCGTAACTTTTGTCTACTTTATCAAATTTTACGAAATCAGCTTTTTTTGACATAAGATAGTTTTTAAAACATTTAGTTATGTTATTTGCAACAGTTAATTAACTCTTTATATTTAGCTCTTTTGGATAATTACAAAATAATTCACATCCATTGTCAGTAACTCTTATAGATTCTGATGCTTCGACTCCCCAATCACCAAATTGCATTACAGCTATCATATGAAAACAAGAATTTGGAACTAATTCTGTCATTTCTTCTTTATATATATTTAAAGTATGTTCACCCCAGTCTGGTGGGTAACCAATACCAATTGAGTAACCTGTTCTAGACTTTTTCTCTATTCCATATTTGTCTAAAACTCCCCAAAATGCTTGAGCAACATCATTTGCAGTATTTCCAGCTTTTGTTACTTTAATTCCAGCTTCTAGAGCTTCAATAGTCTTTTTCATCGTATCAATTTTTAGTTGATCAGGTTTTCCTAACAAAATAGTTCTTGCCATTGGAGCATGATATCTTTTGTAAACTCCAGATAACTCTACAATTGTTGCTTCCCCCTCTACAAACTTATCTTGTGTTGCAGTTAAATGTGAAGCTGAAGTTCCCTTTCCTGTTGGAAGAAGTGTTGCAATACTCGAATATTCTCCTCCAAACTCTGGTGTTCCATAAAATAAAGTTTTTTGTATTTCTCCAACAGCATCGCATTGTCTTACGCCGGGTTTAATTACTTCCATTGCAGTTTTCATCCCTTTTTCTGAAATCAATGCAGCATTTTTCATATATTTTATTTCTGCATCAGATTTTGCAAATCTCGCCCAGTTGACTAAACGTTCTGAGTCTTTAATTTTTGCGTTTGGCAAACCTTGTTTTATCTTTTCATAGCAAAAAGCTGTGAAGTAATGGGCATCCATTTCAACACCAATTGAAAGTTTATCCCATTTTCTATCTTTAATTATTTTTACTAAATAGTCATAAGGATGCTGTGGCCATGTGTGAATATAATTTTCGTCATAAACAATTATGTTTTCATCTTTAAGATAAGTTTTTATATAAGCGCCTCCAGCATCTTGTGCTCTTACAAAGCAAAGAGGTTCGTCTGCATTTATATGAACAATTGCACATTGAGCATAATAAAAAGACCATGCATCATAACCAGTCAAATAGTTCATATTATTAGTGTCATGAGAAATTAAAAGTTCAATGCCTTTTTTTTCCATCATTGACTGGACTTTTTTTAATCTTTGTTTGTATTCCTCTTTGGCAAATGACATAAATTTCTATCTGAATAATTTTCCAAAACCCGTAACTTGATTATCTTTATTTATTTTAACAAGTGTATCCCAGATTAAAGCCTGGTTGCTTGATAAAACAATTGTATTTAATTTTTTTTCAAGTTTATCAATTATTGGAAGTACAGGTAAAGCTGTACAAGATACAAATAATGCATCCGCGCCATTTAAATCTATTTTAGACAACACATCATACAAATAATTTTGATCTACTTTACCGATATCGTAGTCTGCCTCTATATCAAAATAAGAATTGGAAGTTATTTCAAATCCTTCTGATTTAAAATATTCTATAACATCATCATTAAGTTTTTTACTGTATGGAGTAAATAAACAAAGCTTGCTTATATTTAATTTCTTTAAAGCTTTTATAGCAGCAGTACTTGGTGTTGTAACCTCTGCCATTGGTTTTGCTGCTTTTACCTTTTGTTCTATAGCATTGTATCCTGCAGCTATTGTTCCTGAAGTGCATCCATAGACAACACAGTCTATATCCTGGTCTGGAAGAATATCTTTTGCAACATCAGTTACTTTATCTGACATTTTAATCAGATTTTCTTTGGTTAAAGGATTATAGCACTCTATTCTATTAACAAAAAAATCAATTTCTCTATCCTTTATTACATTAATAAAATCTCTCTCAATCATAAAATCACTTGCAAGAGCAATAAGGCCAACTCGTGGATTTGATTTACTTATGTATTTTGGTTCTATTTTTGTTGAATTCATAATTTAAAAAAGAGAATATATCATAAGTTCTTGAATAATCATTAACATTAAATGAATTGAATGAATTTTAAAGACACTCTAGTTGCATCACTTGTTCCTATATTTTTAGGTTTTGGTTTTGTAATTGCAAAACCTGCTTTTGAATCTTTTCCTCCAATACTTTTAATGGGATTAAGATTTATTTTTGCTGCTTCTATTTTAATTTGGTGGTTTCCTATTCCAAAAGGTTTCTTAAAAAAAATCTTTTTTGCTTCATTTATAGCAAACACCTTACAATACAGTATTACCTATACTGGTTTAAATTTTATAGATGCATCAGCGGCAGTATTATTAGTACAAACAGAAGTTCCATTTGGGGTTATATTTGCTTTTTTCATGTTGAAAGAGAAACCAACTTTAAGAGCTTTAGTTGGAATTGGAATTGCCTTTATAGGAGTTTATATTTTAACTGGCTCACCTAATTTAGATGGAAAGCTATTTGGTATCGCTCTTACTATTCTAGGTTCAGCAATATGGGCACTCGGTCAAGTGATTGTTAAACCTTTGAGTAAAGAAATTAATCCTTTAGCTTTAGTTGCTTGGCTTGCATTATTTTCTGGACCCACTTTAATATTAATTTCTGCAGTAATTGAAGGTGATACAATATCGTATTTATCAACTGCTAAATTTAATCATTGGTTAATAGCTTTTTACATTGGATTTATTATGCAACCTATAACTTATGGATGCTTTTATTATGTTCTAAAAAATAATCCGTTATATAAAGTGTTACCTATAGTAACTATGGGTATACCGCCGACTGGATTGCTTGCAGCAATATTTTTATTAGGCGAGAAACCAACAAGTGAATTATTTATTGGAGGAGTAGTAATAATATTTGGTGTCGTAATGATATTATACAAAAAGAAAGAGGAGGTAAATTAATGAAGATAGGATTTATTGGCTTGGGAAATGTTGGAGGAAAACTAGCTGGGAGTTTATTGAGGAATAAATTTAATTTAACAGTTAGAGATTTAGATAAAAATTTAACAAAACAATTTGAAGCTTTGGGGGCTAAAATAGCAAACTCTGCTAAAGAACTAGCTGAGGAAGTTGATTTAATAATAACTTGCCTTCCTTCTCCTGAAATTTGTGCGGAGGTGATGGAAGGTCAAAACGGAATATTAGAAGGTCTTTCTGAAAATAAAATATGGTTGGAAATGAGTACCACTGATGAATCAGAGGTAAAAAGAATTGGTAAAAAAGTAATCGAAAAAAAAGCAATACCTTTAGATGGTCCAGTAAGTGGAGGATGCCATAGAGCAGCCTCAGGAAATATAGCAATATTTGTAGGTGGAGACAGGGATGCGTTTGAAAATATTTTGCCTGCTTTAACAGTAATGGGGCGTAAAATACTACACACAGGAGAATTGGGCACAGCGTCTGTTCTTAAAGTAATTACAAATTATTTAGCCTCCACACATTTGGTTGCTCTTGGGGAGGCATGGACAGTAGCTAAAAAATCAAACTTAGATCTTTCGAAAGCTTATAAAGGAATTGCTGTGTCATCAGGAAATTCATTTGTTCATGAAACTGAGAGCCAAGTTATTTTAAATGGCTCTTATAATATAAATTTTACGATGGACCTTGTTTTAAAAGATACGGGTCTATTTGATGAACTCGCAAAAAAATTAAATGCACCTTTGGAAATTTCTCCTAAAATAGTTGAAATATTTAAAGATGGTCAAAAAAAATATGGCTCAAGAGCTTGGTCTTCAATGATAGTAAAAAGAATGGAAGATCTGAATAAAATTGATTTTAGAGCTGAAGGGTTTCCTGAGGAGTTAACAGATAATGATCCTGAAGAAAAAGGTTATGAAATTTAAATTCTGTGTTAAAGTACATTTATGATTGAAAAGAAAAATTTTTATATAAACGGAAAATGGGTTGCACCGATTAAACCTAATGATTTTGATGTAATTGATCCATCAACCGAGGAGGCTTTTGCTGTAATATCTTTAGGATCAATTGAAGATACAGATAAAGCTGTAAGTGCTGCTAAAGTGGCATTTGAAACCTGGAGAGAAACCTCGAAAGAAGAAAGAATAAAATTATTAGAAAAATTTTGTGAAATTTATAATAGAAGATGGGATGAAATGGTTGAAGCACAATCAATGGAAATGGGTGCGCCATTAGATTTTGCATCAGAGATACATACTAAAATGGGGGCGGATATATCTAAAAATGTAATAGATATTTTAAAAGATTTTAATTTTGAACATCAGTTTGATCCAAAATCAAACAATCAAATTAGATATGAGCCAATTGGAGTTTGCGGATTAATAACGCCATGGAATTATCCAATGAACCAAATAGTACTAAAAGTTATACCAGCGCTTGCAGCAGGTTGCACAATGATTTTAAAACCATCAGAAGTGGCTCCAGTATCAGGTGTTTTGTTTGCGGAAATAATTGACGAAGCTGGATTTCCTCCAGGTGTGTTCAATTTAGTTAATGGTAACGGTGAAGTAGTTGGGAATCATATATCTGGTCATCCAGATATTGATATGGTCTCCTTTACAGGATCTACAAGAGCAGGGAAATTAATACAGAAAAATGCAGCTGACACAATTAAGAAGGTCACACTTGAACTTGGCGGTAAAGGTGGAAATATAGTTTTTGAGGACTCTTATCCAGATGCTGTAAGGGACGGAGTTAGAACTATAATGAGTAACACTGGACAATCTTGTGATGCTCCAACACGAATGCTAGTTCAAAGATCAATTTATGATAGAGCGGTAAAAGAAGCTGTAGATGAAGCAAATAAAATTAAAGTAGACGTGGCATCTAAAAAAGGCGATCACATTGGACCCTTAGTGTCCAAAGCTCAATATGATAAAGTTATTAATCTTATTAATGAGGGAATTAAAGAAGGTGCAACTCTTGCTGC
Organism: uncultured Pelagibacteraceae bacterium; assembly: GCA_902560585.1. Lineage (GTDB taxonomy): Bacteria > Pseudomonadota > Alphaproteobacteria > Pelagibacterales > Pelagibacteraceae > Pelagibacter. Next base: position 50,144 of record CACEMI010000006.1, read on the forward strand.
CGGTGGACCCGATCTACCAAATGGTCTTAATAAGGGATATTTTGTTAAACCTACGATTTTTACAGACGTCAACAACGATATGAAAATTGCTAGAGAAGAAATATTTGGTCCAGTACTTTCAATTATTCCATTTGATACAGAAGAAGAGGCAATAAAAATTACAAATGATACATCTTACGGATTAGGTAACTATTTACAAACTGAAGATAAAGAAAAAGCAAAAAGAGTAGCAAGAAAAGTAAGAGCAGGAACAGTCTATATCAACGGTCAAGGAGCCGAAACTGGAGCACCTTTTGGAGGATTTAAGCAATCAGGAAATGGTCGAGAGGGTGGACTATGGGGTTTTACTGAATACCTAGAGGTTAAGGCAATTACTGGTTGGAATTAAAAAATTATATTCAAAATAATTGAGGTTGAGATGATTGGTTATGTAATGGTAGGAACAAATAATTTAGATGCTGCCATTAAGTTTTATGATGAAGTTTTGGGAGTTATTGGGCTAACAAGAAACGAAACTGTAGAAAATGATTATGCTGCATATGGAAAGAAAGATACAAACGAAATAGAGTTTTACATCACAAAACCGTTTAATAAAAAAGAAGCAACTTTTGGAAATGGAACACAAATATCATTTATAACATCTTCAAGAGTTATTGTTGATAGATTTCACGAAACAGGACTAAAAGCTGGAGGTACTAGCGAAGGATCAGGAGGTGAAAGACCAGAGGGATCAGGAGTTTATTATTCTTACGTTCGTGATCTTGATGGAAATAAAATTTGCACCTTTACAAATAGCAAGGAATAACACTATGTCTTATTCATCAATTCATGAAAAATTAGAAAATAAAAAAACTATTATTTTAGATGGAGGAATGGGTGCTGAATTAGAAAAGAATGGCGCTAAAATGGATGAAAAAATGTGGTGTGGAAAATGCTCAGTAGATCATCCAGAATTAGTAAGAAAAATTCATGAAGATTATATAAATGCGGGCGCTGATGTAATAACTACCAATACATATAGTACTACACCTATATCGATGAGACAGTATGGTTATGAAGACTCGATTGAGGATTTTAATAGAAAAAGTGTTCAAGTTGCAAAAGAAGCAATTAAAAATTTAAATAAAGATGTTGCTCTTGCTGGAAGTGTTTCAACTTTTGGTAATTTTTATAAACTTGGAGTAAAAGCAATGATACCTGGTTTTGATGAGCAACTAAAAATTTTATCAGGTGAAGGAGTAGATTTAATTATTTTAGAGGCTATGTCTTCTCAGGCAGATATTGTGGAAACAATGTTAAACTGTTCTACAAAAATAAATATACCAGTTTGGTTGTCAGTATCATGTGTAACGAATGATCAAAATCAAATAATGCTTGGATATAATGATACAATTGACTCTGATACTCATGTTTATGAAAATTTTGAAATATCTATAAATAATTTCAAAAAAATTCATAACGGTCCAATTTTAGTAGCTCATTCTGATATTAAAACCACAGGTAAGGCAATAAAAACTGCAAGAGAAAATTTTGATGGAGTTATAGGAGCGTATCCAAATAAAGGATATTATGAAAAACCACATTGGAGATTTATAGATGATATGACTCCTGATGATTATTTGAATGAAGTAAAAACGTGGATTAAAGATGGAGCTCAAATTATAGGTGGCTGTTGTGGAATAGGAGTTGATGAAATTAAAGCCATTTCAATTTTAAAAAACTAAAGTATAAATTAAAAAGTAATGAAAACATTTATTGGTGGTATTGGTTGTTTCTGGGATGAAACTAAGTACGAAGGTATTAGCGGTATAATCTCTACTGAATGTGGTTACTGTGGAGGGGATGATCCTAATGTAACCTATAAAGCTGTGTGCGGGGGTGACACTGGTCATATTGAAGTTGTAAAAGTACAATATGATGAAAAAGAAAAATCATATGAGGACATGGTCAACCTATTTTTTGAATTGCACGACTCTACTCAAGTAAATCGGCAAGGTACTTATGTAGGAATTCAATATAGATCAGAAATATTTTATAATACTGACGAAGAAAAAAGGATTGCTGAAAAGGTGTTAAACGAAGTGAATAAAAAATTGGATGGTAAGGTATCAACAAAAATATCCAAGGAAAAAAATTATTGTAAAGCAGAAGGATATCACCAGAAATACGAACAAAAAAAATCTCTAAAATATTGAAAATAAAAAAATTAGATTCTGTTAAAAATCCTGAGTTAGAAACAATTAAAGATAATAAGGCTTTATGGAATCTTCCAAAAACTAGAAGATTTGGGTATAGAAATTTACATAAAATAAATCGGTACAGTCTTTATTTAAGATCTGATCTAGTATTAAGACTAAAGTCAAAACCTAATAATAAAATTAGTAAAATACCATTGGTTAAAAAAATGATCAAAAATAAATCTTTTTGCTCGTTAATCGTTGGCAAAGGTCAAAATATATTATTTGAAAAATATGCTAAAGATTTCAAAAGAAATCAACCGCAGACGATAATGTCAATAACTAAAATGTTTATTAACTTATTTGTTGGTGAACTTGTTAAAAATAAATCAATAGATTTGAATAAAAAAGTTTTACATTATTTGCCTAAAATTGGAAGTGGTTACGCTGAAGCAAGAATACAAGATGTTTTAAATATGAATATTATAAATTCCTATACAGAAGACTATACTAAAGCATATTCTTCCTCATTTTTACATGAGCCAGTTGGAGGTTGGAGACTACCAAAAAATTTAAAAAATCATTTAAGCCAAGAGGAATATTTAAATTCAATTAAAAAAATTAAAAACAAAAGTTTAATAAATAGTTCTGAATATGCATTTTATAAATCAGCGAATACTGATGTAGTGGGATTAATTGTAGAAAAGGTAAGTGGAAGAACTTTAAGAGATTGGGTATTATCGGCAGTTGAAGCTGCTGGCTTTGAAGAAGGCTTATATATTGCTTCTGATAGATATGGGATGCCATGGATGTCTGGTGGTGGTTGTTTAATTGCTAGGGATTTTTTAAGAATGGGTTTGCTTTTTGCTAGAAAAGGTCTGGGGGTTGGAAATAGAAAAGTTGGATCATCTTCTTATTTTGACAAAACAATTAAAAATTTAGGACCTAAATACATGGAATTGTCAAAAAATAAATATTTGTATTACTCAAATTCAACAATGGTGTCTGGCAACATGATTGGACACTCTGGATATGGAGGTCAGTTTTTAGCAACAAATTTTAAAACTGGCAAAGTTGCTGCATTTTTTTCAGTATTGGAAACAAAATCTGCAACAAAAGAGAGTTATAAAGTTGATATGATTAATATGTTGATAAATTTAGTTAATAATTAATATTTAAATTAAGAATACCTTGAAATTAATTTTTTAAGATGATTATCTGTAACACCACAACATCCTCCAATAATTTGAATTTGGTCATCAATTAGTTTTCCACATTCATCAGTAAATTCATCCTCTGTGTAGGTCACTATTGCCTTATGTGTTTTTGTATCAAACTTATGTATTTCTGGATAAAACATAATTGGACCCTGCCAATTATATTTAATTACCTTCAATCCATCAAATGCATCAACAAGCCAAGTATGCATAATACCATAAACATCTCCGCCCATATTTGTTAGAGATTTCATAATATCATCTAAAAGAACAATCTTATCATCAGGAATAAATTTTGGTTGCTCTATGTATATACTTTCATCATAAATAAGTGATTTTTCTTTTTCAGCTCTAAAATTTCTTCCAATTACGTTATTATCGAACTTGCTTATACAGCAACTTAGTCCAACCCAAACAGGTAAACCAGTTTCTAATGCAGAGTTAAGTAAGATTTTTGAGTGATCTATATCTAATATCATTTCTAGAATTAAAACATCTACTCCTTCTTCTTTTAAGATTTTAGCAGCCTCTTTATAATTTCTCTCTTCCTCTCTAAATGAAGGTAAGTACTTTGGATCTGGAACAAATTCATTTTCTTTTAATGAGAAAAAATTCGACATACTGCCTGCTATTCCAACTATATTTTCTTTCCCTTTATTCTTAATTGCCTTTTTGGCTATTTCTACAGATCTAACAATAAACTCTTTTGTTTCATCACCTCTATTAATACTATTCATATTGTGTCTAGTGGTGCTAAAAGTGTTTGCTGTAATAAGATCACAACCTGCATCCATAAAATTTTCATGAACTTGTCTTACAATTTCTGGCGCTGAGATTGTTGCTAATGCAGAAAAAGCTGGTGTCATCTCACCTCCTAAATTTGCAATCTCAGACCCATTTCCACCATCTAAGAATATTTTTGAATTTGATTTAAACTTTTCTTTAAAAAGCATCTATTTTTCTTCTTTTGGTGCTAGAACAACAGCTAATACTCCTCCTACAACAATCATTGTACTTCCAACAACTTCTCTCCAACCAAATGTTTCATCTGTTAAAATACCAGCCGATATAACTCCAACTACTATTTCGCTTAAATATAATATTGCACAAAGGCCTGCACCTAAAACAGATGGAGACCACATTATAACTACTCCGGTAGGAATAAAATAAAATACTGAAATAAGAACTAAAAAAGTAAACATTGATGCAAAAGCTTCAATCGGTGGCATCGGTCCTAAGTAATCTTTTAAAATAAAGCCAGCAAAAATATTAAATATTGTCCCATAAACGAAGAAAGAAAAGATTACCGGAAAGACGCCGTCTGTTTTGGAAATTTCTAAACGCACTAACCCAGCCCCAAATAGCACACCTCCTAGTAATGCCAACCAATCTCCTGCATTTTGTGGTAATGGTATGATATTAGATTGACTGAAAACTACCCACAAACCCCCAAGTGCTAAGCTTAAAGTTAAAACTCTTTCTAAACCTGGTCTTTTTTTTAAAAAATATATTTCAAAAATAGTCGTCCAGACAGGTATCATGTAAAACATGATCAATGCTCGTACAACATCTGTAAGCAAGAAACTTAATGCGTAACATATAAAACCACTCCCCGTTAAAAAACCAACAAAAGGAATTTCTAAACCAGATGTACGACCTTTATACTTTCTCCACAAAGAGATGGGTGTAAGTAATAAAATTCCGATCATCATTTGAGAAATTGTTCCCCAACCTCCAGTAAGTCCCCCATCTTCTAAAATTCTTTGAGGTAGCCAATAAACTCCCCATGATCCAGCAGCTATTGCTAATGCAAAAGCTATTTTAAAATGATGTTTGTGTCTGACCATTAGTTTAATTTTGGTTTAATTTTAGAAAAATTAAAAATTTCTTCATATCTTTTTGCAAAAGATATCACTTTTAAATCTTCTTTTTGTTTTGCTATAATTTGAATACCTATTGGAAATCCCTCTTTATTAAAACCAATAGGTAAAGAAATTGATGGTAAGTAAAAAAGACTAGCAAATATATGTATTTCAATCCATCTATGATAAGTATCCATTAATTTATCATTAATTTCTTCTGGGTGTCTTAAATTTTTATCAAAAGGAAATGATTGTTGAGATGGTAAAGCTAAAAAATCAAAATCACCAAATAAACTATTTACATCATTTGATAATTCAATTCTTGAGTTAAGAGCAGATTTTACATCTTCATCTGTAAGTTTGATACCTTTATTGTGTTCCCATATCGCTTGTGGTGTCATCTCATTAATATCTTTTATATTCATTGTAATAATATCCTCATAAATACTTTTTGCTCTCAACGTTCCCCAGCAATTCCATAATTTATGAGCATCTATTTTTGGTTTTAAGTTTTCAATTATAACTTTATGCTTTTCAAGATTGTTAAGTTGTTTGTTACATATTTCAATTATCTCAGGATCATATTGATAATTACCATTCATATCAGATAACCATCCAATTTTTATTTTTGAAAATTCCTGGTCACTTAAATTAACCTCACTAAAAGAATTATCTAAACTGAAAGAAATTGGATCTTCTTTATGTTCTCCAACTATGACATCTAAAAAAATAGACATATCATCAGGTGTTCTGGCTAGACATCCTGGTGTTGAAATAACTGGAAGATTTTTCTTTTTTTCATTTGTTCGATAATCGGGAAGTAATCCTGGTGTTGGTCTAAAACCATAGACATTTGCATAAGCAGCAGGTGTTCTACAAGAACCCATCATATCTGTACCATCAGCAAATGGTAGTAAGTTTGCTGCAACTGCAACACCAGCTCCACCACTTGATCCACCTGATGATTGACTATTTCCATAAATGTTTGGTGTTATTCCAAATAATCTATTAGCTGTATGAGCACCCACTCCTAATTCAGCAGTATTTGTTTTTCCAATTATTATTCCACCAGCATCTATTTGACGATCAACAATTATAGAATTTTTTTTTGGAAAATAATCTTTATATCCAGGAAAACCATAAGTAGTTGGAAAACCAACTACATCTAGCAAATCTTTAGAGGCAAGAGGTAAGCCAAATAACGGCTTATTTTCGTCAAAATTTTTGTCCTTAATCTCGGCTTCTTTAATTATTTCTTCTTCATCCTTAATTGAAACAATAGCATTCAAAGATGGATTAAATTTTTTTATTCTTTCAAAATATAAGCCAACTATTTCTTTTACTGAAACATCCTTTTTCTTAATTAAAGAAATAATTTCTTTAACTGATTTATTTTCAAGCATGAGAATTTACTATTATCTAGCTTTTTTAATGGATGCTAGAGTAATTTCCTTTATTTCTTCTAAAGTTGCTTTTCTAGGATTTTGTCCATAGGCTTGATCTTTCATTGATTTTTCAGCAATTCTATCAACACAATCCTCGGGGACTCCAATTTCGCTTAAACTTTTTGGAATTTTAATTCTATCAAGAATGTTTTCAATGTTTGATATAAATGCATCTACAGAATGATCTTTAAATTGCATTGCTTCAGACATTCTTTTAACTTTTTCTTCCATACCTGGTAGATTATATTTTAAAACTACAGGTAATATTATTGCATTCGTTAGTCCGTGATGAGTGTTGTATTCGGCTCCAACCATATGAGCAATAGCATGTACTAATCCTAAACCTTTTAAAAAAGAAATTCCTGCTAAACAAGATCCAACATGCATTCCACCTCTTGCAACTATATTGCTAGGATCTTCTACAGCTGTGACTAAAGATTTTGAAATTAATGACAATCCCTCTAACGCTGCACCATCACACATTGGATTGAAACCAGGAACACAATAACCCTCTATACCATGGATTAAAGCATCTGCGCCAGTCCATGCCGTTAAATTTGCTGGCAATCCAATAGTTAGTTCTGGATCTAACAATGCTAAGGAAGGTCTAACATCTGGATGCCACATACAAAATTTCATGCCTTCTTTTAAATAAGTAACCATAGCCGAAATTTCTGTTTCAGCTCCAGTTCCAGCAGTTGTTGGAATAGTTATAATTTTTGGGAATGGGTTATCCTTGCTAATTATAGGCGGAGTTAATTCAAACTCAAAATCTCTTAATGGAACGTCATTGTTTGCTGTGAGGCAAATTAATTTTCCTCCATCCATGGCACTGCCTCCACCGATTGCAATTATAGCATCATGGTTTCCATCTTTAAATTTACTAACACCATTTGAAACCTCATCTTCTCTTGGATTTGGAGATATATCAAAAAATAGATCTGATTTTACATCAGAACTTTTTAAATAATTTTGTAAATTTACAATAAATGGTAATTTTGTGCTTCCTTTATCTGTAACGATCAAAGGGTTTTTAATATCCAAATTATTACATATACCACCTATTTCTTTCAATCTGCCTGGGCCATATGCAATATTAGTCGGAAACGTCCAATCTTGATTGGATAGAATATCAGTTTCGTTAAGTTTAAAACTTTGCATTTCTTTTATAAAGTATACAATTTTAAAAAATTATAAATGAATATTTTGTCTGAGAATACAGATTTAAAAAAAACTTATTTAGCAATAGTTACGATGCTCTTAGCAATTCTATGTGTGGATATGTATATGGTTGTAATAAAGTTTTTAGGAAATGAATATACTGTAATTCAGTTAGCAGTATTCAGAAATATAGCTGGGGCAATTCCTCTATTTATACTTATTTTATTTACTAAAGAGTACATTTCAGTTTTTAGAAACTTAAACAACAAATTCATTGTCTTAAGCTTTTTTAGGGGGTTGGCTTTCTTATCAATGAATATATTTATATTTATTTCAGTTATTAATTTAGAATTTGCTACCGCTATGGTTCTTACATTTTCTTCGCCATTTTTCATTGTAATTTTATCAATAATTTTTTTAAAGGATAAAGTTGGTATTTATAGATGGTCTGCAATATTTATAGGTTTTTTTGGCGTTGTTTTAATTGTTCAACCAGGAAGTGATATATTTAGTTTTTACTCAATATTTCCAATTCTAACTGCGATTGCTTGGGCATTGAGTGTGATAATTTTAAAATTTATACCTGATGGTCACTCAACAGCTAAAATTCAATTATATACTTTAATATTTAATGTAATTGGTGGTGTTGTGCTGTTTTTATTGACTACTGGACATGCGGAAATAAAAAGTGCCCAAGATTTTTTTCTTATGACATTGACTGGTATTCTTGGAGGTACTGCAGCTATACTTTTCATCTATTCTTATAGATTAATCTCTGCAAGCAAGATGGCTTCGTTTGAATATTTTGGTATTCCTTCATCATTTGTTTTAGGTTGGTTATTTTTTAATGAGGCTCCTTGGGAACAATTATTTCCAGGAGTTTTTGTAATTGTGTTTGCTGGAATGATTATAATTTGGAGAGATAAAGTAAAACAAAAAAAAACTAAAGTGAGTAGAGAAATTAACTAGCAGATTTCATTGATTTCATAACTATAGCTCTATCAATTTCACCAATAAGTTCACCTGTCTCACTATTTACAACTGGAAATTTCTGATCTGTGTCTACAAGTTTATCAATTAAAGTTTCTATTTTTGAATTGTGAGGGATATTATTTGATCCGTTTTCAAACATTTTTTTTGTATCATCACAACATTCTTCCCTCATTACTTTGCTTGCACTTAGGACTTTATATTTTGGTACGTCTTCACAAAAGTCTTTTACATATTGATCTTTAGGATTAGCAACGATTTCTTCTGGTGTCCCTACTTGAGAAACTTCTCCATCTTTCATAATTGCTATATGATCACCCATTTTAATTGCCTCTAAGAAATCATGAGTAATAAATACCATTGTCTTTTGTAATTTTTCTTGAATCTTTAATAGCTCATCCTGCATTTCTCTTCTAATTAATGGATCTAAAGCTGAAAAAGGTTCATCAAAAATTAAAATTTCTGGATCTACAGCTAATGCACGAGCTAATCCCACTCTTTGCTGCATTCCTCCTGATAACTCTCTTGGGTAATTGTTGTGCCAACCTTCTAAGCCAACCATTTTTAAAACTTCCATTGATTTTTCTATTCTATCATTTTTTTTATTTCCTCTAATCTCTAAACCATATCCAATATTCTCCACAACAGTCCTATGTGGAAATAAACCAAAATGTTGAAAAACCATGCTCATTTTATTTCTTCTTAAATCTAATAGTTCTCTGCCACTCATTTTTGTTACGTCAACATCATCCATTTTTACAGTTCCAGCTGTTGGTTCGATTAATCTTGAAATACATCTTACTAATGTTGATTTTCCACTTCCTGATAAACCCATTACAACAAATGTCTCACCTTTCTCTATTGAAAAGCTCACATCTTTTACAGCAACGACATGTCCTGTTTTTTCTTGAACCTCTTTAATTGATAAATTTTTATCTAAATCTTTAATAATTCTTTTTTCATCCGACCCAAATAATTTCCAGACATTTGAGCAAGTTATTTTTGGCTGATTACTCATATTTTTTGTTATTTTAATATCATAAAAATAGACAATATTTTTCTTTAAATGTAAAATTATTTATTTTAAGTTTCACATCAATATGTCATCTGAAGTTACAAGTATTGAAGAAAAATCAAATAACTCCAAAAATATAATAACATATTCGGTAATCTTAATAACTTTTCTTATAGCTTTATGGCTATCTTTTCAAAGTGAAGGTCCATCCAAAATGCCTAAAGTAGTTACTGATGAATTTACATTTACAGCCTGGGTAAATGATGGCGAAGATTATTTAAAAAAAAATTATAGATGGTTTACCAAGATAATAGCTGGATACATTAAAAATGGATATTATTTCCTAGAGGACTTTCTAATTGACTCACCTTGGTTGTTAATTGCAGCGATAATTTTTTTACCTTGTTTAATAGCTGGTGGCTTAAGGCTTGGACTGTATTCTTTATTTGTTATTTACTTCTGGGGAGGAACAGGAATGTGGGATGAGTCCATGCAGACCTTGGCCTTAATGGGTTTATCTGTATTACTGTGCGTTGTATTTGGCGTTACATTGGGTGTGATGTGCTCTCAAAGTGATAGGTTTGATAATTTTATGAAGCCTATTTTAGATACAATGCAGGTTATGCCTGCCTTTGTATATCTTTTTCCAGCTTTATTCTTTTTTGGAATCGGTGGGGCGCCAGCAATATTGGCAACCATGATTTATGCAATGCCCCCAATAATTAGATTAACTAATACGGGTATAAGACAGGTTCCTGAACAAACGATTGAGTCAGCTACATCTTTTGGTTCAAGCAAGTTACAGTTATTATTTAAAATTAAAATACCACTTTCTCTACCAAGCATAATGATGGGAATAAACCAAGTGATCATGATGGCATTAGCATTAGTTGTACTTGCTTGTTTTATAGGAGCCGAAGGTATTGGGGGACAAGTTTGGCTAGCAATTAGAAACTTAGATGTTGGTTGGGCAATGGAAGGTGGTCTTTGTATATTATTTATGGCTATCATGTTTGATAGGTTTGGTTTAGCATTAAGTAAACCGAAAACAACTTTGCCGTCAGATGTTCAAAAATTTTACTTACTACCGCAAGCTTGGGAAAAATACAGTATCGCTAGAATTATAGAAAAACCTTTAGAATTTTTGAGTGGTTTAGTAAATTTTGTTTGCATAAATATTACTAAATATATTGCTTACGTTTTTGAATTTTTACTTTCTTTATTTAATAAAGATACCGCTAAAGATATAGGCGAATTATTAAGCAAAAGGTATTACATTATACCCTCATTTATTATTTTTTTTCTCATTTCTTTTATAGATTCAAGTTTATTTAAAATAGGAACCTTTCCTGAGGAATGGAAACTTTCTATAAGACAACCAATTGCCGATGGGGTAAAATCATTAACTGTAAACCCTGGCTTTATTGCGTTTACCAAAGGTTTAAGGGGATTTATTTATCTTAATCTTTTAAGGCCACTTGATACTTTTCTCACACATATACCATGGTGGTACACTACTGGTATATTTGTAGCGATTGGATATTTTACCGTTGGATTGAGATTTGCTGTTGTTACATTGCTATTATTGTTATTTATAGGTGCTAATGGGATATGGCCCCAAGCAATGATCACTCTTTCATCAGTTTTAGTTTCAGTAATTTTGTGTTTTGCTATTGGTGTTCCACTCGGAATAATTGCATCCTACAATGAGAGATTTAGGAATGTTCAGAACGTTGTTTTGGATGCTATGCAGACCCTGCCCTATTTCTGCTACCTAATACCTGTTCTAATGTTTTTTGGTGGAGGAACAGTGTCAGCAGTTCTTGCAACAGTAATTTATTCAATACCTCCAATTATAAGATTAACCTCTCTAGGATTAACACAAGTTTCAGGAACATATTCTGAAGTTTCTAGATCTTTTGGAGGAACATTATTACAAACATTAAATAAAATTAAATTTCCACTTGCTGTACCAAGTTTAGTCGTTGGCTTTAATCAAACAGTAATTATGGCATTTGCAATGCAAATTGTTACTCCTCTAATTGGAGGAAAAGGTTTGGGATTAGAAGTTTTCAATGGTTTAGCTAGATCAGATACTGGAAGAGGTCTTGCAGCAGGAATTGGTATAGTTTTATTGGCTATTATTATTGATAGAATTTCTCTTGCTTGGACAAAAAAACAAAGAGAAGCACTTGGTTTATAAGCATTCTAAACAAAAACGTTACAATTTTATAAGTTTACATACCTATCAATTTTGATCTAAAATAAGTTTTTAATTAATTAAAAAGAGGGAAAATAATATGAAAATATCAAAAAGTATTTCAGCATTGATATTGTCACTTGTATTAGTTCTAGGAAGCTTTGGTACTGCACACGCTAAAAGATTAACAGCTGCAGTCGCTGACTGGACTGGTGGAGAGATTACATGTCAAGTAGCTGTAAGTATGCTAGAAGAAGAGTTAGGATACAAAGTCAAAAGAGTTGTATTCCCATCAGGTACAGGTTTATGGGAAGCGATTGCAGCTGGAGAAATTGATTTTGCATGTGAAAGTTGGCCAAGTTATGCCGAAGCAGACACAGTAATGATGAAAGGTCCGCTAATTTACGATGGTCAAACTATGTTTAATTATGAAGGTGATGGAAGTGTAAAACTTTTAGGAACATCTGGGATTATAGGTTTATCTGACTATTACATTCCAAGATATGCAGCCGAAAGTTTAGGCATTAAATCATGGAAAGATTTAAACAAGCATAAAGACAAATTTGCTACAATTGAATCTGGAAGCAAAGGAAGATTAATTGCATGTCCTGTTGCAGGGTGGAATTGTCATGACCAAAAAAGACTTGATCTTTTAGGTATTGATTTCCAAGCTGACGAATTAGGAACAGAAGCAGCAGCAATTGCCGAAGCTGTAGCTGCTTATGAAAGAAAAGAACCTTTCTTGTTATATCTATGGGAGCCTCATTGGTTCTTTGGTGCTTATGACATGGTTGGTGTAAAACTTCCTGCACATAAAACTTGTGATTCATTCACAGAAGCAAACAACTGGAAAGATTGTGGAACTGCAGCATGGCCAGCAACTGGTTGGGCAAAGGACTACACTTTCAATTATGGTAATCCTGATACTTTTGCTAAGCCTGAGCACGCTAAAGCAGCTGAATTTTTCACTAAAATGAAATTCGATAATGCTGATCAAGCTGTAATGTTGGTTGAAGTAAAACAGAAAAATAGAGATCTTAAAGAAGTTGTTAAAGAATGGAAAGACAACAATCCAGACAAATGGAAAAGTTGGATTCCAAAATAAATCTTTAAACTAATTAATTAAAAGGGCTTTGTGAGAACGAAGCCCTTTTTTTTATGCATATTATCCATCGAGGAAGAGTAAATAAAAGTTATAAAGAAAACTGCTTAAAGTCGTTTCGAGCATCATTTAAGAAAAGATTTGGAATTGAAACAGATATTCATTCAACAAAAGATAAAAAGTTTGTATGCTTCCATGATTTTACTTTAAATAGAATTTTTAAAATAAGCAAAAGTATCAAAAATATTAATTATGAAAATCTAAAAAAAATTAAAAATAAAAACTTTCAAATACCACTGTTAAAAGATGTTCTAAAAATTTCAAAAAATAAATTTCCTGTCTTTATTGAAATAAAGCCATTATTTGATAAAAAACTTTTATCTAATTTGATTAAAGAAACTAGAGGTTTCAAAAAATGTACTTTTATCTCTTTTAAGCATGAAAACATCTATAATCTTCTTAAACTTAACTCAAAACTATCAGTAGGTTTGTCTTTTTCCAATAAATCTAGCGTAAAATCTATTTTAAAAAGCAGCCTAAATAAAAAAATAAAATATTTAATATTAGATAAAAAATTTTTAAATAATGAAAAAATAAATAAAACTAATAAAGAGAAATATTATTACACAATCAAAAGTAAAAAGGAGTTTTTAAAATATTACGAAAACAATAATCTTATATTTGAAAACTTATGATTTGTATTTTTTAAGGTATTCTAATCTTCCAAGTATTTCATCTCTGTCTAAATAGTATCCTTGAAGATGACGATGACCTGAATTTGGATCAAAAGCAGTTCTGCCGTGTAAAACACGCCTATTATTAAAAGAAAATATGTCTCCAGGTCCTAATCTAAATTTAATCTGAAACTTATCATCGTGGAGAAGGTTTCCAAATCTATGGTGAGCTTTATAAACTTTATCCATTTGATCTGGATGACAATCTAAAGCATCCATTGTTGCAACACTAAATCTAATATCATGAAAATCTTTATCTTTTGTTAAACTAATTGCAGGTGCATGATAACTTCTATGAGACTCTTGAGTATAATCTTTATCTCTAAATTTAAGAGGCACAGAAACTAATGTTTCAAATATATCTTTTTCATTTTGTCTTAAATAATCAGCCACAGCAAATCCATCGATTGCTGAAGAGTCTCCACCATTTGCATCATTTATTAAACAATGTAAAAACTGATAACCAGGGGGCAATTCAAACCAGGGTAAGTCCATATGATTTCTTAAAGCATGCGCCGTGTATGCAGAATTATTTGGCTTTGGAATATTGATTACCTCAAAAGGTGTTTTAAAAAATGTTTCTCTGACATGACTTATTCGATGAAGAATTTTAAATCCTGATTTTTTTTCAGTTGGTGAATTTTTAACTATTGCAATACCTTTATGATGCAATAGTTCAAGCCATTTTATTAAACCTTGATCAGAGTCAATTACTTCATCATGATCAATACATATACTTTCAAAATTATTTTTTAAATTATTATCCCAAAGTTGATAAGGAGATTTATATTTTTGTTTATTTTTGATTGTATAGCAATTTTCTCTTAACCATTTTGGGTCATAATAACTTGTATGTTCTCCTTCACTCCACTCAATTTCTAATTTTCCATCATCATTAAGAGAATATTTTTTAGGGTTTATATCTTTAGAAACTTCTAAAATATTAAACATTCTATGTCTTGAATCTTTGTCATGCGCGGTTGGACAATTATCTCTTAGCCACATATAATTGAATTTACTCTCCTCCCCATCATTCCAAATAATTTGAAGGTAAGTGCTATTTTTTGAGATTTTAGAAATTGAATTCATAATAAATAATTATATAAAATGGTAAAAATTTCAATTCAATTAATGGTTGAAAGTTTTTTATTTATTTAATTGTAGGTTTGCTTTGATGCATTAAAAGAATTAGACTTTTAGAAATGTCAAAAATTGAAATCAATAACGTATATAAAATTTTCGGACCAAAACCTTCCAGCGTTCTTAAAATGGTTCAAGAAGGTGCCACAAAAGAGGAAGTTTTAGAGCAAACAGGACATACAGTTGGATTGGATAATGTGTCTTTAAAAATTGAAGAAGGTGAAACCTTTGTTTGCATGGGTTTATCTGGATCTGGAAAATCAACATTAATTAGACATTTAAATAGATTGATAGATCCTACTTCTGGGGAAATTTTAGTTGAAGGCAAGGATGTAACTACTCTTAATAAAGAGCAACTAATTGAATTTAGAAGGCAAAAAATGAGCATGGTATTTCAAAGGTTTGGCTTATTTCCGCATAAGACAGTTTTACAGAATGTTGGGTACGGACTTGAAATGCAAGGTGTGGAAATTGAAAAAAGAAACGCTACTGCAATGGAGAAAATTGAGTCTGTTGGTTTATCTGGATTTGAAAATCAATATCCAGCTCAACTATCTGGTGGAATGCAGCAACGAGTAGGACTTGCAAGAGCTTTAGCCACTGATACTGACATTATGCTTATGGATGAAGCTTTTTCAGCATTAGATCCATTGATAAGAAGTGACATGCAAAAACAATTGATAGATCTCCAAGCAGAATTAAAAAAAACCATAGTGTTTATTACTCATGATCTTGATGAGTCACTTCGATTAGGGGATCATATTGGAATTTTAAATGCTGGAAAACTTGTGCAAGTAGGAACGCCAGTAGAAATTATAATGAACCCAGCAGATGAATATGTTGAGGCATTTGTTAAAGATGTGAATAGAACCAAAGTTATTAAAGCAAAAATTATTATGAAACCTATTAATGAATCAGATGGTATTGATAAATCAAACCTGATTAAAGTTGAAGAAGATCAATTTATCGAGGAATTTCTACCTCAAGTTGTTTGTAGTAATTCCAATTGTGAAGTTGTCGATAAACAAGGAAACGCTAAAGGTTATATCTCTAATAAAGAATTACAAGAATCACTGAGAAGCTCATAATTTATATAAATTAGTTATGAAAAAAAACTTAGGCAAAATTGTTGATTTAGAAAAATATCCTATTCACGACTTACAATCTCACAAAATAAAAAAAATAATTGAAAAATGTAAAGCAGAATTAGAAAATGATAGTTGTTCAGTAATTCCAAACTTTATTTTACCAAATTCTTTAGCAGTTATGAGAAAAGAATTAGAACAACAGTTAGATGAAGTTTACATGTCCAAGGAAAGTATTAATGCATATCTTTATGCAAAAGACGACCCCTCTCTTCCAAAGGATCATCCAAAAAGAATATTTATGAACAGATACAATGGATATCTAAACTCTGATTGCTTTGCAAAAGATTCGGAAATGAAATTTCTTTACGAAACTGAGGAATTACTTAAATTTGTATCTACTTGTCTAGGAATTTCTCCAATTTATAGATGGGCTGATCCCTTAGCTTGTCATGCTTATAATGTAATGGAGCCTGATGGTATATTGCCTTGGCATTTTGATAGTTGTGAATTTACTTTAAGTCTTATGATACAAAAACCAGAGCAAGGTGGGATATTTGAGTATTGTCCAAATATAAGAGAACCAGGAAATGAAAGGTTTGATGAAGTAAAAAAAGTGTTAGATGGAGATCGTTCAAAAGTTAAGCAACTTGAACTAAAACCTGGTGATTTACAAATATTTAAAGGACGATTTACTATGCATAGAGTAACCAAAATAACAGGAAAAACCTCACGTTACATGTGTATACCAGCATATGTATTAGATCCATGGAGAGTAAATACACCTGATCATTCTAAAGCAATTTATGGAAAGGTGTTGCCCATACATATAGAAAGAAATAAAGTTAGATCTGACGGTTTAGCCGATTAAATAAAATAATGTCATATAATTTTAAAAGTAAAAAGATAATTATTTCTGCTGGTGCTACAGGGATTGGTTGGGCGACAGCAAAAGAGTGTCTTGAAAAAGGTGCAAAAGTATTTTTGTGTGACATAGATCAAAAATCAATAAATAAATTAAAAAAACATCCATTAAATAATAAAAGATTGTTTAGTTTTCATTGTGATGCTTCAAATGAAAACGATGTGACTAATTTTTTTAAAGAAATTAAAAAAAAAACACAAAAAATTGATGCTCTAATTAATAATGTTGGAATAGCAGGTCCAACTGGAACTATGGAAAAACTTAAGACAAAAGATTGGGAACAAACATTAAAAATAAATGTAATTAGTCATTTTATTTTTTCAAAATTAGCAATTCCAATGTTAAAAAAAAATAAAGGTGGTTCTGTAGTTAATCTATCTTCTACAGCAGGTATATTTGGTTTTCCATTAAGATCTCCGTATTCAGCAAGTAAGTGGGCAGTTGTGGGAATGACAAAAACCTTAGCAATGGAATTAGGAAAATTTAAAATTAGAGTAAATGCGATTTGTCCTGGAACTGTAAAAGGAGACAGGATGGGTAGAGTAATCAGAGATAAAGCAAAATTTTTAAAAATTTCTAATAAAGCTGTTGAAAGTGAGTTCGTTTCTATGACATCTCTAAACACTTGGGTTTATGAAAAAGATATTGGGAATATGTGTTGCTATTTAATTTCAGATGAGTCTTCTAGAATTTCAGGACAAGTTGTTGGCGTTGATGGAAATACATTAAGAATGCATTAAGTTTTTATAAACTTTCAATAAATCCTAATAAGTTATTTGTTATTTGCTCAGGAGCCTCTATCAAAAAAGAGTGTTTTACATTTGGTATTATAACCAATTTAGAAATTTCAATCTCATTTGACATTCTCTCATTGTGAGAAGGTGTACAACCTCCATCATTTTCTCCTGTCATAAATAAACATGGCTTCTTAATTTCTTTTAACCATGAAATCATCTCAGTTTCTGCATATATTTTAAATACGTTGATAAAAACATCTTTATCAGTATCTATAACCTGATTTAATCTTCTTGATACAAGATCAGGATATTTTTCTATAAAGTCATCTGTAAACCACCTAGTGGTTAAATTTTTTAGAGTTTGTTCAACACCTTTATTTTTTAAATCAGAAATAACATTCCACACTTTTTGTTTATCTTCATCCGATCTTCCTGCCACCGTTGACAATAAACCTACTGAAATTACTCTTTCGGGAAATTTTCTTGCATAAGCAGGTGCAATCATTCCTCCTAGAGAATGCCCCATAAAATGGGCTTTTTCTATACCTGTTTTTTCTCTAACTCTCTCAAGATCTAAAACAAGATCATCTAGATTAAAATCTTTATTACTTACGGGAGATTTTCCGTGGCCTCTTAGATCATATGTCACAACTGTGAACTTATCTTTGAGTTTTGGAACTATGAACCTCCATGCATCCTCTGCTCCTCCTACTCCATGGGTAAAAAAAATTGCAGGTCCTGATCCTGTTACTGAATAATTACAATCTATGATACTCATAGATATTTATGCTACTTGTATGTTTGATTTTTTAAAATATGGAATTACGTTTTCACCAATTCTATGCATCGACTCTATTAAATCTTTTTGGGATTGACCAAAACTTGAACTAAGAATAATTTCATCAACTCCAGCTTCGGCATAGACACTTAACTTATCAATCATCTCATTCAGTGGACAGATCAAAAGATTTTCTTTTAATTCATCTAAAGTTTGTTTTCTTGGTAAAGCTTCAATATTTCCTTCGTTTACTTTACCAGGACCAGTAAACATATTATCAAATCGTTTGTAATATTCGTAAGCAAGTTTTGTTTTTTCTCTAGCTTCATTTTCATCTTTCGCTAAATAAGCCATACGTTGCATAGAAAGTTTTAGTAGTTTTCCCTCTTCTCCTAACTTTGTGCAACCTTCCTTAAACGCATTCACTCTACTTAACAAAAGATCTTTAGTACCTGACAATACTGTTGATTGAACATGAAATCCTCTTGATGCTGCATCTTTAATACTTTCTAAATTCATGGCGGCTATCATCATTTGTACAGGATTACTTATTGGTCGAGGCATTATAGTAATTGGTTCAAAATCATAGAATTTACCTTTATATGAAACCTCTTTATTTTTTAACAATAGTTGCAAAACCTCGAGTGACTCTATAAATTTTTCCTTTGATTTTTCAATAGGAGTTCCTAATCTTTGCATTTCCCAAGCAAAAGCACCTCTTCCAACACCTAAAATTAATCTGCCGTCAGTTAAAATATCTGCTGTTGCGATTTCACCAGCATATGTTCTCATATCGTGAAGAGGCAAAACAACTATTCCGGTTGTGATTTTAATATTTTTTGTGATAGATGCAATTTTTACAGCCATTTGCAAAGGTGATGGCATCATTAATAAATTTATTAGATGATGTTCAGGAATTGATACTGTTGCATAACCAAGTTTCTCAGCAACAACACATTCTTCTAACATATTTTTAAAATGTTGTTTCGAACCAACATTTGTATCTGGCATATAGCTGGTTAAGAAATGGTTGAATTTCATATATTTAATGTACCATTTTAATTTTTCTTTAGATATCTATTTTCTAATTTTATTTTCATATTTTTTTCTGAATAGTTGTAAATTAACTAAATACTCATCTCTTATATTTGACAGTTGATTAATTGATTTTCCTCTAGCTTGTTTTTTTGTACCTGAAATCAGTCTCTCTGAGAGTTTTTTTGACAATTTTGGAGCTTTAAGCTTAGTCCATGGAAGTTTTAATGCTGGCCCAAACTGTTCTAACATATGCTTCATTCCAGCCTTTCCACCCGCTAAATGGAAGGTTAAAAATGTTCCCATTAAAGAATATCTTAAACCGGGACCATCCTCTATAGCTCTATCTAAATCCTCAGTTGTAGCATATCCATCATTAATAATATGTAACGCCTCTCTCCATAAGGCTTCTTGAAGTCTATCAGATAAATAACCAGGTAATTCTTTTTTTAGAACTATTGGATTCATTGAAATTGACTTATAAAATTTATTCGCAATTTTTAAAGATTTCTTACTAGTTTTTTTACTAGGAACTATTTCTACCAAAGGTAACAAATATACAGGATTGAATGGATGGCCAATAATACCTCTCTGAATATTTTTACATTTTGAAAAAATCTTTGATGGCAACAATCCTGAAGAACTTGATGAAATTAAAACATTTTTTTTGCAACTTTTAGAAATTTCCCTTATTAAAATAGTTTTTAAATTATAATTTTCTGGTGCACATTCTTGAATAAAATCAGCATCTTTAACTGCTTCTTCTAAAGATAGATAAAATTTTAAATTGTTTAAATTGATTTTTTTTTTGTTAAAAAGTTTTTTTACATATGGAAGTGCTCTTTTTATTTCTTTAATCAAAATTTTTTTTTGCTTAAGATTTTTGTCGAAAGCATAAACGATTTTATTATGAGCTAGAAATCTTATAATCCACCCTATTCCGATTACACCTGTTCCAACTACAGCAACTTTTTTTATATTTAACATTACTTGTGTTTAACAAGTTTAAGTTTTGTCCTAGTTTCCTCTGCTGTCATTATTGATGCTCCAAGATCTGTAACTATCCTTATTGCTTTCTCTACTAATTGAGCATTTGTTGCTAGTTTACCCTTTGATAAATATAGGTTATCCTCCAAACCTACTCTTGGGTTTCCTCCCATTACAACTGTTTGAGCTACAAATGGCATTTCGTTTTTTGAAATTGCAAAACCTGACCACACTCCTTCTTTAGGCATTATGTCTTTCATGGCTTGCATTGCTAATGGGGTAGCGGGAGCTCCCCAAGGAATACCTAAACACATTTGAAACATTGGTGGATCATCAAGTAAGCCTTCTTTATACAATTGCGATCCAAACCACATATTTCCTAAATCAAATGCCTCTATTTCTGGCTTAACTTTAATCTCTTGTAATTTTTTTGCAGCCTTCCTCAAATCATTTGGTGTATTAACTGTAATTACAGAACCATCACCAAAATTTAATGTACCAGCATCTAGAGTACAAATTTCAGGTAAAAATTGTTCTGCATTAGCAATTCTTTCCATCACATTTGCCATATCTGTCATTGGCCCAAACTCTAAAGGATTTTTACCTTGACCAATGTCTAAATCTCCACCCATCCCGGTTGTTAAATTTAAAATAACATCTGTTTCACTTGATCTAATTCTATCTACTACTTCTTTATATAATTCTAGTCTTCTGCTTGGCGTTCCGTCTTCTTCTCTTACATGAATATGAGCAATTGCAGCTCCTGCCTTTGCTGCTTCTATTGCGGATTTAGCTATTTGCTCAGGAGTTTTTGGTAAATCAGGATGTTTGCTTGCAGTATCTCCAGACCCAGTAACTGCGCATGAGATAAAAACGTTATTGTTCATAATTTATTTTTCAACTATATTTTAAATTCATACAAATGGAAATATCTGAATTACAGAAAGAATTAGCTGCTACTTTTAGATGGACAGCAAGACTAAATATGCACGAGGGTGTAGCAAACCATTTTAGTGCATGCGTCCCTGGCTCATCCGATTTTTACGTAAATAAAGCAGGCATTCATTTTAGTAATATGAAGGCAAGTGATTTAATCTTGGTGACAAAAGAAAATAAAGAGGAACTGAAGAATAAACCAGACATAATTGACCCAACAGCTCTATATATACATAGCGCGATACATGAAAAAGCACCACATGCAAGATGCATTTTTCATGTTCACTCAAAATATGCAACTGCCCTCTCCACTCTTAAAGATCCTGTTATGAAACCTATAGATCAAAATACAATGATGTTTTACAATAGAGTATCTGCATTCAAAGAATTTGGAGGTCTGGGACTTGAAGAAGAGTCCATTAAGATGGCAAATGCTTTAGGAAACAAACAACACATGTTACTTGCAAATCATGGAATTTTAACCACAGGAAGAACAGTGGCTGAAGGTTTTAACTCTCTTTATTATTTTGAGAGAGCAGCAGAAACATATCTTACAGCTCTATCAACAAACCAGGAACTTAATGTTGTAAGCCATGAAATTGCAGAAAAAACTGCAGAGGAACATGAAAATTTTCCCACAGATTTCGCAAATTTATTTTTATCTCAAATAAGGATCATTTTAGATAAAGAAGAGCCAGATTATAAAAATTAAGATGGACTTAGATAAATTAAAAGTAAGAAGAAGTTTTATATTTACACCGGGGCTTCACCCTGAAATGTTTCCAAAAGCGATTGCATCAGGTGCTGATATGGTTTGTATTGAATTAGAGGATGGGATAGCAATAAATGACAAAGAACAAGCACGAAAAAATACTATAGAAGCTCTTAAAACGCTCGAAGTTAAAAATGATGTAGAGCTGGTTGTGAGGTTTAATAATCAAAGAACTAAATTTGGTCTTTTAGATCTAGAAGCTTTTATCTCAAGTAAAGTAAATCTAAAGGCTATTATGTTACCAAAAGTTAAAACACCAGATGAAATAACATTTATAGACGATCTACTTACAGATTGTAATTTAGATACCGATCTTCATGTTATTATGGAAACAAATGAAGCTTTAGAAAATATTTATAATATTGCTCATGCTAGCAAGAGAATAGTAGCTTTATACTTTGGTGGTGTTGATATGGCTGCCGAGCTTAGAGTTGAAAATAAATGGGAAAATCTAGTTCACGCAAGATCAAAGTTGGTTCATGCAGGAGCTAGTGTCGGTGTAGACGTTATAGATGTGCCTTATTTAGATTTAGAAAACATGGATGGAATGAGGAAAGAAGCTGAACAAGTTAGAAATCTTGGATTTACTGGAAAAGGCTCTATTCATCCCAAACAAATTCAAATTTTAAATGATGTATTTACACCTCCAAAAGATGAAATTACTAAGGCAAAAAAAATATTAGAGGAATTTAATAACTCAAATACAGGTTTAGTAGTTATAGATGGCAAACTAATAGAAAAACCTGTCCTTAGAGAAATGAAAAGAAAAATACTAATAGCTGATAAAATTAATAAAAGTTAAAAATGTCGTATCATCTTGCAACGAGAAAAATAGTTAAAGAGTGGACAGATTATAATGAACATATGAATATGGCTTATTATATCTTAATCTTTGATCAAGCATGGGAAACAATGCTTAATAAATTTCAAATGGGTGGCGAAAATGCAAAATCAAATCTGAGAAGCACTATGGTTGTTGAAACCAGAACCACTTACGATAATGAGGTTAAAGAAAATCAAGAAGTAGAGGTATATTGCACACATTTTGATCATGACAAAAAAAGATTACATTTAAAATGCGAGATGTATGAAAAAGAGACTAAAACTCTTGCTGCCACTATGGAGAGTTTATCCCTTTATATTGACTTGGGAAAAAGAAAGGTTACTGAATTCGAGGAAGATAAGCTAAAAATAATGGGTGAATTTATTAATGAAAATAAATCAAGTTTTAAGTCTGAAAATTTAGAATTATCTGGTAGGTTAAAAAAATAAACAATGGAAATTAAATTAATATCAGGGGCATTAGGTGCAGAAGTAAATGGCATCGATTTAAAAGATAGCTCTTTAGAAAATTGGAAGAAGATAAATAATCTATTATTAGAACACAAAGCTCTTTTCTTTAGAGATCAAGATATTACATCGGAAGAACAGATTAATTTAGCAAAACATTTTGGTCCATTAGAAAGACACATTTATGTTAAAGGAAGAAAAGATTATCCTGAAATACTAAGAATAATCAAAGCTCCGGAAGAAAAGAGACAATGGGGTGAAACTTGGCATACTGATGTAAGCTATAATCCTAAACCAACAAAAGTAATTATCTTAAGATCAATTAAAGTTCCACCAGTTGGTGGAGATACAATGTTTTCTAATATGGAAATCGCTTACGATACATTAAGCGACAAAATTAAAGATAAGGTTAATGATAAGAGAGCCATTCATAGCTCTTTAGGAGCAGCAGCATTTGTTGATGCATATAAGGAAATGGAAGGTAATGGTAATCTAGATGAATATTCAAATTCCCATCCAGTAGTTAGAACTCATCCTGAAACAGGAAAAAAAATTTTGTATGTAAATTCAATGTATACAAAAAGAATTTTAGATTTAGATGAAAATGAAAGTTCAGATATTTTAAATGAAATATTTTTACATCAAGAAAGACTTGATTTTACTTGCAGGTTTAAATGGACTGAAAATGCTGTAGCAATTTGGGACAATAGAAGCACCCTTCACCAAGGTCTGACTGATTTTTTTCCTGGCAGAGGATTGGGCCATGAAAGAGTTATGGACAGGATTGCAGTCGAGGGTGATCATCCTCAATAATCTTAATGCAGATTATCGAAAAAATCATTTCAAATTTTTCTAATAATAATTCTTTATACATTGGGGAAAAACTTACAATGTCAGAGCACATGATCCAATCAGCAATGCTTGCTGAAAAATCTAAATGTAATGATGATTTAATATGTTCTTGTTTGTTACATGATTATGGACATTTTTTAATAGATGACCCAGATGAACTTGTAAATAATAAATTAGATGGCAGGCATGAGTTAATTGGATATGAATATTTAAAAAAGTTCTTTAAAAAACATATAGTAGAGCCAATTAGATATCATGTATTAGCTAAAAGATATCTTGCAAGAGATAAAAAATATTTTGAAAAACTATCAAAAGCATCAAAAGTAAGCATGGAACTTCAAGGTGGTATATTAAATGATAAAGATACTGAGAGTTTTAAAAGGAAACCTTATTTTAAATCATCAATTTTATTGAGAAAATTTGATGATGCAGCAAAAAAAACATATGTCAAAATGAAAACTATTCATGATTATAAAAAATTGCTAATTTCAAAAATAATATGAATTTTGATTATTTAATAGTTGGAGCTGGTTCGGCTGGATGTGTAGTTGCAAACAGATTATCGCAAGATATAAATAATTCTGTAGCTATATTTGAGGCAGGTGGATCTAGTGATATTTGGAAGGTTAAAATGCCATTAGCTCTTCTATATACAATGCATGACCCCAAATATAATTGGAAATATTATTCAGAACCTGAACCATATTTAAACAATAGACGTGTTTTTTGCCCTAGAGGAAAAATGATTGGAGGATGTTCATCTCACAATGGGATGGTTTTTGTAAG
>CACEMI010000007.1:0-73497 GCA_902560585.1 uncultured Pelagibacteraceae bacterium
GATGTTGATTTAGCAGTTAAAGTCTCAAGAAAAGCTTTTAATAGTGGAGTTTGGTCTAAGAGTTCACCTGAACATAGAAAAGAGGTTTTATTAAAATTTGCTGAACTACTTAGAAAACATGGTGAAGAGAATTCAGTTTTAGAGTGTATAGATACAGGAAAGCTTATTGGAGACTGCATTAATGAGGTTGCAAATGATGCGCCAATGCATTTTCAATGGTATGGAGAATTAATTGATAAAGTATTTGGGAAAGTTGGCCCAACTGAACCATCCATTACAAGTTTAATTGTTAAAGAGCCAATAGGAGTTGTTGCAGGAATTGTTCCTTGGAACTTTCCTTTAATGATGGCTGTATGGAAGATGGCGCCAGCTCTTGCAGCTGGTTGCTCGGTGATAATTAAGCCAGCAGAAGATACACCACTTACAGCGATTAGAGTTGCCCAAATTGGGAAAGAAGCTGGAATACCAGATGGTGTTTTAAATGTACTCCCAGGTTATGGTGATGTTGGAGAAGCCCTAGGTAGACACAAAGATGTTGATGCAGTTTCTTTTACAGGATCTACGGAAGTAGGTGGTTATTTCTTAAAATACTCGAGTGAAAGTAATTTAAAACCTGTCGCATTAGAGATGGGAGGAAAAAGTCCATTTATAGTTTTAGAAGATGCTAAAATTACAGATGATCTAATTGATAATGCTATGAATTCTGCATTTTGGAACGGTGGACAAAACTGTTCAGCAAATATGAGACAGATAGTACATAAAAAAGTAAAAGACGAATTTTTAGACAAAGTTATAAAAAAAGTTAAAAAACTAAAAGTAGGAGATCCGTTAGATTTAAAATCGAATATGGGATCTATGATTTCAAAAGGGCATTTACAAACTGTTGATGGATACATCCAAAGAGGTATAGATGAAGGTGCAAAACTTTTATCTGGAGGAGTTTCAAGTAAAAACCAAAAAGGTTTTTATGCAAAACCGACACTTTTTGATGGATTAAAAGAAAATATGACTATTGCTCAAGAGGAAATATTTGGACCAGTGCTTGGTGTTTTGACAGTTAAAAATGACGAGGAAGCTTTGAAAATTGCTAGTAATTCGAAATATGGATTGCATGCTAGTGTATTTACACAGGACATTAATAGAGCGTTTCATTTAGCTAAAAGTTTGCCTTGTGGAACTGTATCGGTAAACACTTTTTCTGAAGGAGACATTAAAACTCCATTTGGAGGCTATAAACAATCTGGCTCACTAAGTAGAGATCAAGGTACTGAGGCTCTAAATTCGTTTCTTCAAACAAAAACAATTTGGATAAGTCATAATTAATTGATGATCAAACAATACAAAATAAGTGTGCCTAAAAGCACACTTAACGACATTTATAAAAGAGTAAGAGAATTTCCTTGGAATGATGCTCAAAATATGAGTGGTTGGGAGTATGGAACCAACTTAAATTATTTAAAGAGTATATCTAAATACTGGATTTCAAAGTACAATTGGAAAAAATTTGAAAACAAAATCAATTCATTTAAAAATTATAAAACTAAAGTTGAAGATATAAACTTACATTTTATTTATGAAAAAAGTAAAAATCCTAATTCTAGACCATTATTACTTTTACATGGATGGCCAGGAAGTATATCCGAATTTTTAAATATCATTCCAAGACTTGCTCACCCAGAAAAATATGGAGGAAAAATTGAAGATGGATTTGATGTAATTGTTCCATCTTTACCTGGATTTGGATTTTCTTCTCAAATTAAAAAAGCCTTGGGACCAAGAAAAATAGGAAAAATATTAAATAAATTTATGGTTAAAAACTTAGGCTATAAAAATTATTTTGTACAAGGTGGTGATTGGGGAGCAACTATTGCCGGATGGATTGGTCTTGATAGCTCAAAGAATTGCAAAGGGATACATATTAATTGTTTACCTCTTAGACATCCAAAAGGACCAAAAAATAGTAAAGAAAAAAAATGGGAGAAAAAATTTAACTTTGACCAAATTATGCAAGAGGGATATAGAACTCAACAAGCTACAAAGCCTCAAACCTTGTCTTATGCAATGATAGATAGTCCTGTAGGAACAGCAGCATGGATTTTGGAAAAATTTCACGGTTGGTCAGATTTAAAAATGGGTAAGATTGAACAAACATTTTCAAAAGATGAATTGTTATCAAATATAATGATTTATATTATAACTAAAAGTTTTAATACTGCCAGCTGGATATATTTTGGTAGAAGAAAAGAAGGTGGAAGATCTTTTCCAAAAAACTTTAAAAGAATAAATGTGCCTACAGCAATAGCAATTTTTCCAAAAGAAATGCTAGAATGGCCTCCTAAATCATACGTAAATAGAATTTTTAATATAAAAAGATGGAGGAAATTTCTAAACGGTGGTCATTTTGCAGCTTTGGAAGTACCGGATATTCTAGTGAGCGATATACTTTCATTTTTTAACAAGGATTTAAAAAATTTTTAATGGAAAAAAATAAACTTAAAAAAATCATAATTGAAATATTTAGAAAACATAAACTATCAACAAATCACTCAAAAATATGTGCTGATGCAATAATTAATGCCGAGTTAGTTGGCACTCCAACTCATGGTTTGTCTAGACTAAAAATGTACTGTGAACGCATAAGACATAAATTAATTAATCCGAAACCTAAAATAAAAATTAAAAATATTTCTCAATCTATAGCTCATATAAATGCTGATGATAGCATTGGTTTTGTTGCAGCCGATATAGCAATAAAAAAAGCGATAAAAAATGCCAAGAAAAGTGGAATTGGATTAGTAGCTGTTAAAAATAGTGGTCATTACGGAATGTCAGGATATTACGCGGAACAAGCAGTAAAAAAGAATATGATAGCTTTGGTATTTACTAATGCCCCACCTGCAATTGCCCCCCATGGTGCTATCAAGTCATTGTTTGGTACAAATCCAATTTGTTTCGGATCGCCAACAGGATCAAATGCACCATTCATTTTAGATACATCTGTTTCAATGATCAATAGGGGAAAAATTAGAGTTGCATCGAGAACTAATTCAAAAATTCCTGAAGGAGTTGCTCTTGATAAGTTTGGTAAACCTACAACTAATGCTATTGAAGCGCTTGAAGGTGTTCAACTTCCTATTGCAGGTTTTAGAGGTTCTGGTCTTGCATGGATGGTTGATATATTAAGTGGAGTTTATACTGGAGGTAATCATGGTGGAAAAGTAAAAGATCCGTTTGATGATTTTTCAGGACCACAAAATATTGGTCATTTATTTATAGTAATGAAAGCAAATTTGTTTCAATCAAATTTTAAAAAAAGAATTAAAGAAAATATAAAAAGAATAAAAAAACTTCCAAAACTAAAAGGGTTAAAAGAGATATTATATCCTGGAGAAAATAAATTAAGAAGATACAAAAAAAATTTTAAATCAGAAATAAAAATACCAGAAAATATAAAAGAAGATATTCGAATTCTTATTAGTAGTAAAAATTTTTAGCCTGCGCGTCCTAAATAATTTACCATTATAACTCCAGTCACAATTAAACAAATCCCAATAAAACCATATACATTAGGTACTTGATTATATTTTAACATTCCAAATATTACTACTCCCGCTACTGTCAAACCACTATAAGTGGAGTAACTAAAAGCAACAGGTATAACTGACATTGCTTTAGCTAATGAAAACATTGTTATAGTCATTAAAAGTAAGCATGCGATTGTAGGAGTTAATTTTGTGAAACCTTCAGAAATTTTAGCAAAACTATTCGCTGCTATTCCTGTTGTTATTCCTAAAGCTAAAATTAAATAACCTGTAAATGGTTTCATTGAATCATTATTAACTAATTATTATTAATTACAACAAGAGATAATAGTTTAAAATTCTAACGTTTTTTAAAAATTAATTTTGAAAATATTATTCAGAAACAAAAAAACCAATAGCACCTAAGACTAAAAATAATGTGAGAGTAAAAGCTCTAGTCTTTAAAGTCTCTTTTTTTTCTTTTTTGATAATTCTGAGTTTAAGAGCACTGATATTTACTTTTTGAGGGGTATCAATATTTACGTCACCTGTTAATTGAGAAGAAATTTCAATATCAGATGCTCTTCTGTTATTATTATAACTCATATAGCTTTATTAAAACACATCTTTAATTTTAAAAATTTTATACTGTGTCCAAAATGGGTTTTGTACAACTAATTTTATGTCCATTTTGGGTTTGAAGTAATAGAGTAGTTATCTGTCAATATGATTATAGACATTAGTGATTTTAACAAAAAATATATTCAAAAAATAATTGAAGAAAATTTTGAAAAAATTGCACCAACATACTACAGATTGTTGTCTGAATGGATGAATTCATCTTATGAGGTTTTTAACGATATAGATAAGTACCGAATTATTCTTTATCTAATAAATAAAGATTTTGATCATTATATACAAATTAAAGAAATAGAGAGCTATGATAATTTTTTTATGTTTGATAAATCTTTAGAACTAGATCGAATAAATATCATTGAAATATCAAAAAATTTAAATATTCCAAAAGAAAGTGCTAGAAGAAAAATTCTTGACCTTGAAAAATTAGGCGTGCTTCAAAAAATTGGAAAAAAAATATATATAGATAGATCAGCTTATAAATTAGTCCGACCTAGAAACACTCTTAAAAATTTAAGTGTTTTATTGTCAAATATTTCTGAGGTATTTAAAAAAGTAGAATATACAAATAAATCTTTGAATGTTGATGAGGTATCAGAACATTTAAAGAATAATTTTACATATTGCTGGTACTATTTTTATTTATTTATTTTTACTTTAACTTCAAGATGGAAAAAACAGTTAGGAGATCTTGAAATTTATTCAGTAGGTATGGTTATTACTTGCCACTCTATTGTAAATAAATCTTACGAAGGGGTTGGTTTAAATTTTTCAGAATGGAAGAAAGACATTTTAAATATTAATGAAAGCGGAGTAAACACTATGTCAATTTCAGAAATAACTCATATTCCAAGACCAACTGTTGTAAGAAAATTAAATTATTTATTAAAAAATAAATACATAAGTGTTAATAAAAAAAAACAATTTACAATAAATATGAAAGATCAAGCCTTAGTTGATACAATTAAAATCCAGGAGCAAAATATATCTTCTTTATCAGATTTGATTTTTAAAATATTTCAAAAGATTAAAAATTAATTAGCCCTTCTAAGTATAAGAATAAATATAAAACCTGTTAAGTACATTATTAGTGCGTATGCGGCTGTAGGTATTACATAACTAATATCGTTAAATATTTGTGTAGCAACAAATATTGCCAATGTTCCATTTTGAAGACCGCATTCAATTGAAATACATTTTCTTTGTTTTATGCCACTAGCGAATAATTTTGCGATAAAGTATCCCAATGTCATCATTACAATGTTAAGAATAAGCACAGCTATTCCAGCCTGTTTAAAATAATTGAAAATATTATCTTTTTCTTCAACCAAAATTGCAGCAAAAACGATTAGAAATAAAACTATTGTAATTTTCTCAATTATAGAAATATTTGAGGAAATAAAGTTACCTGCAAATTTTCTAATAATCATTCCTAAAATCACAGGAACTGTAACAACTAAAGCCATTTTTAACGCAATACCAGTCATGGTTAGATTAGAGGATATATCTGAAACACCTAACAAATCTGCAGATTTGAAGATAATGAAAGGTACGGAAATAATACTTATTAGGCTAATTATTGCAGTTAAAGATATTGATAATGCAACATCTCCATCTGCAAATTTTGTCATTACATTTGAAGTCACTCCTCCTGGAGCAGCTGCGATAATCATAACACCTACAGCAATTACAGTAGGTAAATTCAATATTAGTATAAGGATGTATGCAATTACGGGTAATAGTATCAATTGGCAAGCAAAACCAATTATAAAATCTTTTGGATTATTAAGTACTCTTAAAAAATCTCGACCTGTTAAACCTAATCCAAGGCCTAACATTATAAGAGCTAAAGAAATTGGAGCTATTTTTGTAACTATTTCCACTATTTATCCTTATATCAATAATAGTATATTAGTTTAACTATTATTTTAGTATATATAATCCAATGCTTTCAGATAAATCAACAGTTTGCCCAAACAACTTATTGGATATAGCTCAACAAAAAAGAGGCATAAAAGCTGCAATTGTAAATGCAGGTAAAGAATTACCAATGTTGTCTGTAATAGATGCTGTCAAAGAAAAGCTAATCATTCCTGTTTTAATTGGTGAGGAAGATAAAATTAGAGAAATAGCTGAAAAATTAAAGTTTGATATATCAGAATTTAAAATCATCAATGAGCCAAATGAAAATAATACTGCTAAAGTTGCCGCTAAACTTGCGGGAGATGGTGACGTAAAAATTATTGTTAAGGGTCATATTCATACTGATATTTTAATGAAAGAAGTTTTGCAGAGAAAATATAATTTAATTGGTAAAACTAGATTGAGTCATATTTGGCATATGACTATAGATAAAGAGGATAATCCGCTGATTATTACTGATGGGGCTTTAAATGTTAATCCAAATATTAAAACTAAAATGCATATCTTACGCAATGTTGTAGATTTTTGTCATAGAATAAAAATAGCTAAACCTAAGGTTTCTATTTTATCTGCAACCGAAGAGGTTTTGGATAGCATGCAAAGTTCAATTGATGCTAATGAAATTTGTGAATTGGCAAAAAATGAGGATTTAAACGCAGATATATTTGGACCTTTAGCTTTTGATAATAGTGTTTCAAAGAAGTCTGCAACTATTAAAGGAATTCAAAATGACGTTGCAGGAAATGCCGATGTTTTATTAGTTCCAAATGTTGAGACTGGAAACGCCTTGGTAAAAATGATGATATATTTTATGGGTGCTTGTGCGGCTGGAGTAGTAGTTGGAGGTAAAGTTCCAGTTGTAATAACAAGCAGATCAGATGATGCGACAGCAAGACTAGCCTCAATTGCTGCAGCTGTGGTAGCTTTAGATTAAATGAATATTGAAAAAAATAAAAATTAAATTAGGATTTATATATGGGAATTACATACTTAAAAAAATCACCAAAAACATCTTCGACAGATGATACAAAAACAAGAGAAATAGTTGAAAATATTCTTAAGGATATCGAAAAAACTAAAGAAGAAGGGTGCATCGAGTTATCAAAGAAATATGACAAATATGAAGGTGAAGTAATTGTTACAAGAGAGAAAATTGAAGAAATAAAAAAAAAATTAGATCCTAAGACAAAAGATGATATTAAATTCTCGCATGAGAGGGTTAGAAAATTTGCTGAAGCACAATTAAAAAATTATGGTCAAGATTTTGAAGTAGAGCTTTCAAATGGTTTGTATGCTGGACAAAAATTAATACCAGTAAATACTGCAGGTTGTTATGTTCCTGCTGGAAGGTATGCTCATATTGCTTCCGCTGTGATGAGTGTGACAACTGCAAAAGTAGCTGGTGTAAAAAATATTATTGTTTGCAGTTCACCAAAACCAGATATCGGTGTTCATCCTGCAATTGTCTATACTGCAGACCTTTGTGGTGCAGATGTAATTATGAATTTGGGTGGAGTTCAAGCAATCGCTGCAATGACTTATGGTCTTTTTGGTAATGCACCAGCTGACATGCTAGTAGGTCCAGGAAATCAATTTGTTGCAGAGTCAAAGAGAATTTTATTTGGAAAAGTTGGAATTGATTTATTTGCAGGCCCAACAGAAATCGCAGTATTAGCTGATGAAACTGCTGACCCTGAGTTAGTTGCTTTTGATTTAGTTGGACAAGCAGAGCATGGATATAATTCTCCAGCTTGGTTATTTACTACAAGTAAAAAACTTGCTGATTATGTTATGCAAAGAGTCCCTGAACTTATTGCAGATCTGCCAGATTTACCAAGAGAAAACTCGGGTGCAGCTTGGAGAGATTATGGAGAAGTCATTCTTTGCGATACAGATGAGGAAATGGCAAAAATTAGTGACGAATACGCACCTGAACATCTAGAAATTCAAACCAAAAATCTTCAATGGTTCCATGACAGATTAAAAAATTATGGCTCATTATTTATTGGAGAAGAGACTACAGTTGCTTATGGTGACAAATGTTCAGGTACAAACCACATTTTACCTACCAAAGGTGCAGGAAAATATACTGGTGGTTTATTTGTTGGAAAATTTATTAAAACATTAAGTTTTCAAAGAATGACTAAAGAATCCACCAAAGAAGTAGGCGCAGCATGTGCAAGAATTTCAAGATATGAAGGCATGGAAGCTCATGCAAGAACTGGTGATGTGAGGCTAAGAAAGTACGGATTTCAAAATTAGTTTTGTTAAACTCTTGAAAATAATAAAAGTGTTACTCCTAAGACGAAAATTATAATACCCATTATTTCCATTACTTTTACTTTTTCCTTAAAGAAATATCTTGAAGAAAAATAACTAAATAGTAATTCAATTTGACCAACAGCTCTGACAAATGATGCTTGAATTAATGTGAAAGCATAAAACCATGATAAAGATGCAAAAAAACCACCTAAGCCAATTAACATACAATCATATTTATCCTTATAGAGTTTTCTAAATTCTTTTTTTTCAAATATTAAGAGATATATAGTTAAAATTATTGTTGGAATTAAAAGGCCAAATAACAAGGTTGAAATTACTTTTTCAAAGTTTGATTCAAAATTTTCTAAGGAAAGCGCTGCAGATCTAAAATAAACAATGCTCAGAGCTAAGAATAAACCTGAGATCAATCCAATTAATGTGGTTTTAGAAAAAATATTTTGGAAAAAAAATTTTAGATTTTTAATTGATAAAATTATTACACCTAGCGTTGATATTATAATTCCACTAATCCCTATTAAATTTAACTTTTCATTAAGTATTAAATATTCAAATACAGCAACTTGTACAACTTCAGTTTTACTAAGCGATGTACCTACGACAAAATTTGAAAATTTAAAAAGGTAGAGTAACACGAATGTAAAAATTACCTGAAAAATTGATGCAAAAGTAACGTTTATTAAGAAACCAGGCTGATTAATTATATCTTTTAGTATCGCGAATTCTCTAAAATATAAAAAAAATAAAAATAAAGCTAAAGGTAATGCAAAAGAAAACCTTACATATGTTGATGCAATAGTCGATACATCTTTATTTATTTTTTTCTGGAATGATGATCTTAAGTTTTGAAAGAAAGCAGCGATGATTGTAACTATAATCCAATTCATTGAGAGTAAAATTTATTGAGTTTTCAAAGAAATTTAAATTCTTCTTCCATTTTCATCAAATATAAAAATATCTTTAACATCAAATTTAATTTCGTTTTGAAAATTTACCTGACTGGATATTTTTGCACTAAGCTCTAAATTATCATTACTCATGTAAACTATTTTTTCATTTCCTAAATTTTCTACTAATTCAATTTTAGGTTTAAATTTAAATTCTGATGACTCTGACGTGTTAAAGTGTTCAGGTCTAATACCAACAGAATAATTTCTTTTATTAAATTTTATTTTATCAAAAGTTATTTCATTACCTAAAAAGTTAATTTTATTTTCTGAAATTATATTTTCATTTTGTAAAGGTAAAATATTCATTTTTGGTGTCCCAATAAATTGTGCTACGAAAATATTTGTTGGATTATTGTAAATTTCATCGGGAGTTCCTACTTGTTCAATGTTTCCATGATTTAGAATTACAATTCTATCAGCTAAAGTCATTGCCTCTACTTGATCATGGGTAACATAGATCATATTCGTTTTGATTTGATTGTGAAGCTTTGAAATTTCTACCCTCATCTCTGCTCTTAAAGCTGCATCTAAGTTAGATAAAGGCTCATCAAATAAAAATATTTTGGGATTTCTGGTAATTGCACGTCCAATAGCAACTCTTTGCCTCTGCCCTCCAGATAACTGCTTGGGTTTTCTTTCAAGCAGTTCTTCAATTTTTAAAATTTTAGCTGCTTGCATAACTTTTGTTTCAATTTCTTCCTTAGATTTCTTTTCAATCTTCAGTCCAAATGACATATTCTCATAAACATTCATATGTGGATAAAGAGCATAAGATTGAAATACCATTGCAGTTTGTCTTTTTGAGGGATGAAGGTCATTAATTTTTTGATCATTTATAAATATTTCACCCTCATCAATCTTCTCTAAACCTGCTATCATTCTTAATAAAGTTGATTTTCCACACCCAGATGGGCCAACTAATACAAGAAATTCGTCATCTTTTCCCATTAGGTTAAAATCAGTTATAATCTTGTTTGATCCGAATGATTTATGAACGCCTGCGAATTTTATATTTGCCATTTCAACTTTTAACTTTTTCTAAAATATCTAAGCCTATTTGTTTTAAAATATGAAGTATATCAATTGGTACCCAATTTTCACGAATTTTTCCTTCATCATGATGATAAAAATCCATAACTCTCATCGAGAGTTTTTGATTATTTGCTGTAAAACCTAACCAATCACTTGATCCATAATAAGCCTCTAAACTATGCCAACCAGCACATAAAGAAAATTTACCATCCCCTATTTCACAATAATGACCAAGTTTGAAATAATCTCTTTCAGTAAATGATTTTCTAAATGGCAACTGATGCATATCAATAAAACCCTCTAAAGATCTTGAGGTGCCAATCCCACATGGTCCATACCATATCATTTTATCATGCCAATATTCTCTTTGAGGATGATCTATTAATCTTTTTTTTAATTCTTCATCAGATAGGTTCTCTGTTTCAGGTTTAAAATTAAGACTTCTATTCATTGAAAGAGCTTGTCTCAAACTTGAATTTGAGATTTCAATATCTTTTTCAAAAAAATTTACACCATCAGTATTTATTGGGGGTAACCAAGATCCTTCAGATCCTCTCGATGGATTGATTGGAAAAATACCACATTGTCTTAAGAAATCTATAACATCAATTAATATATGGCTTTCTACTATTTTGTCTTCTTTAAGTTCATGTATTTCACAACATCTAAGATTAATCATTTTAAAATTTGGTTTAATCCCTAACCATGACTTTTTAAAGTATCCAGATAACGTTGAATATGACCCTACTAAAATTTTATCCCTAAAAGCTCCCCCTACTAAAATGTTTTCTCTTCTTTCTAAATCTGGGAAGGCTTCTAATAATGGTGTCCAGAGCTTCTCTTTTAAATTTTTTATTCCAACAAACTCATTTAAAGGATGAAAACAATTGACCTTTACATCGTTTATAAAAACCTTGTCTAAACTTTTATCTATTTGTTTCAATCCTAAATTTACAATTTGATTTAAATAGGTTCTAATTAAATTTTTATTTCGAAAATTTTGTTCTGGTGAGAGAACAATATCTTTTATATTTGTTTTAGTTTTAAGTCCTGTATCAAATTGCTCTATTTGCATATATTTATTTATTGGAAATATTCGTGTATCACAATATTATAACTAAAAAAATATGAATATTAGACTTGCTAAATTTAAGGAATTAACTCCAAGCACTTTACCCTTTGTTGAGGGTAAATTGGAAGGTCATAAAGAGAGAAAAAATTATTCTATTTTAGGACCAGGTGTTGCTGAAGATGCAAATCAATCAATAAAAATATCAGAAAGACATGGATTTAACTTGGGCGCTGTTTCAGCAAAACCCTTTAATGGTTCTGGTCTTCATAGCCATTTGACTGCCGAAGTATTCATAATTTATTCAGGTAAATGGAGGTTTTATTGGGGTTCAAAAGGCGGAGATGAAACAATATTAAATGCAGGGGATGTTATTTCTATGCCTACAAATATGTTTAGAGCATTTGAAAATGTAGGAGATGAAGAGGGTTTTATTTTTGTTGTTCTTGGTGGAGACGACCCTGGAATTGTTACTTGGATACCTGAAGTTCTAAAAAAAGCAAAACAAACAGGTATGGCGCTATTAGATGATAATTCTTTGATTGATTTAAATAGTCAAGAAATCCCAAACGGTAGAAAATTACTTAAGCCTATATCTAAGGATGAAATTATAAAATTTGACAATTATAAGCTAGAACAATTACAAAAAAATATATGTGAGACTAGCAAAAGACTAAAACATGAAATTAATATTGGAGATAATGTAAAAATTTCACATATTTTAGGTAACAAATTTCAAAATAAATCAATAAGGCCAATTATAAAACAGGATACTGGATTTAGCTTAAGCACTTTAAAATCTACAATAGGAAAAGTTGAAAATTTAAAATTTGACAAACCTACAATTTTTTTTTCACAAAAAGGAAAATGGAATATTCAAACAGACAATTCTTCCTTTGAATTAGATTATAAAGACACATTTTCAGTTCCAGTTGGATCCAACATTAGTATTCAAATTGACGAAAAAAATGAGTCACTACTTAATTGTGTGTCAAAAATATAATGAAAGGTTTTGATAAGAAATACAAAGACTTTCCTGACTATATATTAAAAATAACTGAGCAAATTTGGGAAGGTAAAGATGTAGAGTCTATTGGTAAATTTTATACAAAAGATATACCAGTAAGATCACCATTTGGTGTTACTTATGGCAACAAACCAGTTATAGACGCAACATATGCAACTTTAAAAGAATTTCCTAACAGACAATTGTTAGGTGAAGATGTGATTTGGAATGGTAATGACGAAATTGGATATCATTCTTCCCATAGAATATTAAGCAAAGGCACCCATCTAGGTAATGGTTTTTACGGTAAACCTAGTGGAAAAAATATTTATTATAGAGTAATTGCTGATTGTGCATGTAAAGAAAATCAAGTTTATGACGAGTGGATTGTTAGAGATCAAGGAGCAATTGTAAGACAGATTGGTTACTCTCCAAAAGAATTTGCAAAGAAAATAATAGAAAGTGAAGGGGGAATTTTAACTGCATCCAAGTTATTCAATTGTGAAACTGATAAAAGCTCGAATTATGAAGCTGAGAGATATAAAAAAGGATCAAAAGCTGAAAAATATACAGAGATACTTAAAAATATTTTTAATAATAGCTATAAATTTGAGGGATATGATAGAGCTGCTAATATTTTTTGGCCTGGAAATGTAATTAGCCATGGAAGAGAGGGTATTAAAGAAAAATGGATTTCTTTAAAATCAATATTTTCAAACATAAAATTTACTATAGAACATGTGGGTTTTTTAGAGGAAGCAGGTCAAAACCCAAGGGTATCAGTTAGATGGTTTTTAGAAGGCGCTCACAGTAACGAAAGTAAGGATTATGACAAACCCTCAAATAAAAAAATATTTATAATGGGAATTAATCATGCAGAATTTTACTCCAACTCTATTATAAGGGAGTGGGTGTTATTTGATGAAGTTGCTATATGGAAACAAATTTTATTAAATCATGGTTAAAATAAAAACTACACATGTTGGAAGTTTGCCCAGGTCAAATGAACTCTCAAGTCTTTTAGCATCAAAGGATAATAAAGAGGAAATTAGCATAGAAAAATTTGACGAAGTTGTAAGGAAAAATGTTTTAGAAGTTGTAAAAAAACAAATTAACACAGGAATTGATATTGTAAGTGACGGAGAAATGTCAAAAATAAGTTATGCTACATACATTAAAGATAGAGTTAATGGTTTTTCTGGTGAAAGTGAGAGAAAAGCTCCAAAAGATTTAGATGATTTTCCATCTTTTAAAAAAAAACTAGTTCAATCTGGAGGAACCCCTACATATAAAAGACCTTGTTGCACAAATGAATTAAAAGTAAAAGATAATGTTTCGATTAGTAAAGATATAATTAATTTTAAAGATGCATTAAATAAAAATTCTCATAGTGAAGGGTTTATGAATTCTCCATCTCCAGGAGTTATTTGTAACTTTCTGCCCAATAAATTTTATAAAAATGATGATGAATATTTAGAAAAGCTTTCAGATATTATGAAATTTGAATATGAAAAAATTATTGACAGTGGTCTTTCTCTTCAGATCGATTGTCCTGACCTCGCTCTATCAAGACATATGATATATAAAGATATTTCAGAGCAAAATTTTTTAGAGAGAGCTAATAAACATGTTGAAGTTTTAAATAAGTCACTAGAAAATATTGATCCATCTAAAGTAAGAATGCATATTTGTTGGGGAAATTATGAAGGACCTCATACACATGATATTGGGTTAAACAAAATTATTGAGATAGCTTTTAAAGCTAAAATAAATAAGTATTTGATAGAGTCTGCTAACCCTAGACATGCTCATGAATGGGAAGTATTTGAAAATATAAAACTACCAAAAGATAAGATTATTATTCCAGGGGTAATAGAGTCCACGAGCAATTTTATTGAACATCCAGATGTTGTAAAACATAGAATTTTAGTCTTTTCTAAAGTAATAGATCCTAGTCAATTAATGGCTGGCACTGATTGTGGTTTTGGCACATTTGCAGGATTTGGAAATGTTGATGAGAATATAGCTTATAAAAAACTTGAGTCACTTGTGATTGGATCAAGACTTGCGTCAAAAGTGATTTAAATATCTCTTTTATTAGATAATCCTTAAAGATATATTTTATTAGAATAATTATAAACAACAAAAAAAGAGAGATAATATGAGAAAAATACTAATAACCTTATTGTTCGCGCTTTTTGGAACAACAGCAAATGCCGATGGGCATTGCAGTAAACCAAGTGGTTCAATAAATATTTTAGCAAATGATTTTCCTGCGTTAAGAACTTTTGTAGAAACAGCTAAAGGATGTAAAGGAAGTGCAGATTTTAAAGTTACTCACTCATCTGAACACAACAAAATAGCTGTTCCAGCTTTAACTGCAAACCCTTCTGAATTTTCGGCAAGAATTGCAGCTAATAGTTCAATTGTTCCTTTAATGAATCAAGATTTAATTAGACCTATGGATGATCTAGTTAAAAAATATGGAAAAGGAATACAAGACTCGCAATTAATAACAATTGATGGAAAAGTAATGGCTGTTGCTTTTATGGCAAACACCCAACATTTGTATTACAGAGAAGATGTTTTAAAAGAATTAGGTATACCTGTGCCTAAAACTTACGAAGAGGTTGTTGCAGCATCTGAAAAAATAAGAGCTTCAGGTAAAATGCAACATCCATATGCAGCAGCATATAAAGCTGGATGGAATTTAGCTGAAGAATTTGTAAACATGTTCATTGGTCATGGGGGTGAATTCTTTAAAGCTGGAACTGCTGAGCCAAATATCAATAATGCAAAAGGTGTGGCTACACTAAACATGTTAAAAAAATTAGCAAGTTTAAGTAATCCTGATTATCTAACTCACGATAGTGAAGCAATTAAAGTTGAGTGGGAGTCTGGAAAAGTTGCTCTTATGACATTATGGGCATCAAGATCTGGAACTTTGTTAGATGATGAAGGTGATGCAAAAATTACCGCAGCAACTAAATTAACAGGACCGGCAACTGTTGGTGGTGGAAATATTCCTGCAGCTACATTATGGTGGGATGGATTTACTTTAGCAAAAAATAGATCTGACAGTGATGCAGAAGCAACTTTTATTGCTTTAGCTCACGCTGCTTCAAATAAAAAAATGGTTGCAGACGCTGCTGACCAAGCTGTTTGGTTAGTAGAGGGTTTTGTGCCAGGACCAAAATCTATTGGTGTAATTGAGGCTGTAAAAATGGGAGCTAAACCTTATCCTATGTTACCACAAATGGGTTTAATGCATGGTGCATTAGGAAGTGAAATAGTTGAGTTCTTACAAGGTAAAGAATCTGCAGAACAAGCATTGAAAGATGTGGAAGCTGCTTACATCAGTAAAGCTAAAGAACAAGGCTTTCTATAAAACAAATATTTAAGTGGGGATTTAATCCCCACTTAATTTAAAATGCCAAATAAAACTTTTTTCTGGTTTTTCTTGCCAACTGGATTGGCAATGATTTTATTTATTGGTCTGCCAATTATATCTACTGGCATTCAATCTTTCTATGCCCAACATGATCAAGTAGTAAAAGAAGTAAAAAAATGTGATCCATTTGGTTGTACGGTTTCAATCGTAGTTGATCAAGAAGCAACCTCTATATTAAGAGATGAAAAACCTTTAGGTAAATTTAATGGATTTGGCACTTATGTAGATAGAAATCACTTGGCTATTGAGCAAATTTCTGATTTTTGGAAAGAAACTGACTCATTTGGAGAATTTATCAATCAAGTTACAAATTTACCTTTTTACAAAGCTCTTTTGTTTACTTTAACGTATTGTTTATTTGTAACTCCCAATGTTTTGTTACTAGGTTTCATTATAGCATTAAGTTTAAATGCAATATCCAGAAAAATAAGAGGCCCACTAATATTTGGTACAATATTACCAATGATAGTTACTCCATTAGTAGGATCTCTCGTTTTATTTTGGATGATTGATGCAGAAGGTATTATTGGTGCAAATTTACAATTAATGATGGAAGATCCATATTTATCATTAAAATCATCTAGAACGCTTACATGGATAACAATAATTATCTATGGAATTTGGCATCACTCTCCTTTTGCTTTTGTAGTTTTTTATGCTGCATTACAAACTGTTCCTCAAGAACCTGTTGAGGCAGCAATTATCGATGGAGCGTCAAGATACCAGAGAATTAGACATATTGTGTTGCCACATATTTATCCAGTTGTTACTTTTGTGGCTTTAATATCATTAATGGATAATTTTAGAGTCTTTGAACCAATAATTGGTTTTAGTGCTGAAGGAAGTGCTCAATCTTTATCATGGTTAATCTATGATAATTTAGTTAATGAAGAAGTAATTTTATTTGGATCTGCAGCAGCAACCTCAATGATGACTATTATTGGAATAGCCATATTGCTTGCACCAGTATTAATTAGGACTTGGAAAGAATTTAGGACGGCAAGATAATGGAATATGGTTTAGACAAAAGATCAAACGCTCTTAAAACATTTAATACAACTTTT
Source organism: uncultured Pelagibacteraceae bacterium (assembly GCA_902560585.1). GTDB lineage: Bacteria > Pseudomonadota > Alphaproteobacteria > Pelagibacterales > Pelagibacteraceae > Pelagibacter. The sequence goes on from CACEMI010000007.1 coordinate 16,933, forward strand.
ATAATCATTTGGTTATTAATTGCATGCTTTCCATTTATTTGGACTTTCTGGGGATCGTTTAAAGTAAGAGCAGATTTTTTTTCCAGAGCTGATTGGTGGTATGCAATCTCAGCATTTAATACTTTATTAGAAACAGGTGGTCAGTTTACTTCAAAAGCATATTCTGAAGCTTGGACTGAAGGTGAGTTTTGGAAAGCATCAAGAAATACGATTATAGTAACGGTTTTTGTTGTCTCTATATCGCTATTTTTAGGAACTTTAGGAGCTTATGCTTTATCTAGATCTACTGAAAGATATGCATTTTGGATATTAATTGCAGCATTAATTTTTAGAGCGATGCCACATATTACTTTAGTCTCTGGGTATCTTTTTCCTTTTTTTGAATTACAAATTTGGGGAATCTTACCAACCACAATTGTAGTTTTAGTTGCGATCAATCAACCTTTTACATTATGGCTTCTCTACTCTTTCTTTAAAACTGTTCCTAAAGAATTAGATGAAAGTGCGTTAATAGATGGTTGCTCATATTTTCAAGCATTTAGATATATAATCATGCCAGTGATGTGGCCTGGAGTAATAACGGCTGGTTTGTTTAGTCTTATGTTAGCATACAACGACTTTACAGTCACTGCATTATTATTAAATCAAGAAAACCACACAATGGTTCCAAAAATACAAAGTTATCTTGGTACTAATCAGCATGAAGGTAATTTAATGTGGGCTGTTTCAGCGGTTGTGTCTGCAACTGCACCATTGTTTATGTTAGTCATGTTTTTTCAAAGACAAGTAATAAGTGGCTTAACCACTGGTGCTGTTAAAGGGTAATGGCAATCAAAGCCATAATATTTGGTTCTATTGGTACGATAGTAGAAACATCAAATATTCAAAGAAATTGCTTTAATTCAGCTTTTAAAATCTCAGGATTAAAATGGTATTGGAGTAAAAAATTGTATCAATCAATGTTAAAAAAATCTGGAGGCGAAAAAAGAGTTAAAAAGTTTAGTCTAGAGAAAAAAACTTTAGTTAATGCAAAAAAAATCAGAAATTTAAAAACCTTAATTTTTAATAATTATTTAAAAAAGAATAAATTGAAGCCACGTGCTGGAGTAATTAATGTAATCAAATATTGTAAAAAAAATAAAATTAAGATTGGCTTTGCAACCTCTACTACAAAAAATAATATTGATTCAGTATTTATATCTTTAAATAAATATTTAAAAAAAAGTGATTTTGATTACATCGGACACAACAAAATTATAAAAAACTTTAATAATAAAACTGATATTTACTTACATTGTCTAAAAAAATTAAAACTTTCAAATAAAGATTGTTTAGCAATTGAAGATACAGAGATTAGTTTAAAATATGCTAAAAAAGCTAAATTAAGATGTGTTGCCTTCCCGGGCGATTATCACCGCTCCGGGAAGTACAAGGATTCATTTACAAAAGTTAAACTTCTTAATTCAAAAATATTTGCTGATTTATAGTTGGTCTATCAAACCTGGTGCTAATTTCTTAGACTTTGATGAAAATCTTAACTTCTTAATAGCATCTAGGTTAGATTTATCTTCTCCAACAACCACAAAACCAATCATTCCCATATTTTTGTGTGGTGTACACCAATAAGCATAAATTCCTGGAACCTCGAACTTGTATTCAACATCCTTATTAAACTTTGATTTAAACTTACCAACTCCTTCTGGTACACCCTTTTTTATGAATTCAACGTTATGTCCTTTATCTGTTGCCTTCCAAAGAACTGTATCACCAGGGTTAACTCTTACTATTTTAGGCTCAAAAACATTTGATTCTTTATCAAGCCTATTAAGCATTTCCACTGTTACATCCGCACCTAAAGCTATATTCGTAAAAAATATACTGATTAATATTATAAATGAACTTGTTAATTTATTATATTTAGCCATAGCGCTGATATATTCTTTTAAAGTCAATAAACAATAACCATATGGTGTAACAAGTTGACACGTCTTTAATTGGTTTTATGTAATAATCTATCAGCCCTCAGAGTAGTGAAAATTATTATTATTAAAAATGGGATACATAATATGTTCATTATTTTCCAACTTGTAAAACTTAAAACAATACCTGCTGTTAAACTTGCAGTAGCTTGAACTGAAAAAACTATAAAATCATTAAATCCTTGCGCTCTAAATCTTTCCTCTTCCTTATAATTTAAAACTAATAAGCTTGTTCCAGATATAAATAAAAAATTCCATCCAAGACCCAAAAAAACTAATGAAAAAAGATAATTTATGACTGTTTGATCAAAATAACTAAGTAAAATTGTAAAGATAAAAAATAAAACACCAAAATACATTATTTTACTGTGTCCATATTTTTTTATTAGATTTCCTGTAACTAAAGCGGGAAGGAACATGCTTATGATATGTAATTGAATTACAAAACTCGTATTATTTAAGGACATATTATCATGAACATGCATACTAATAGGAGTAGCTGTCATTAAAAATGACATCACCGCATAAGCAAAAGATGATGATACAAGAGCTTGTAAAAATCTAGGCTGAGATATCAATTCTAAAATTGTTCTACCCTTTAATGTTTTTTTATTATTAATGACTTTATTTTCTTTATAAAAAATTAAAAAAATAATAGATGATAAAGTTAATAAAGATAAACAAAGATACGAGCCGACATACAATCCCTCTGAAATAATATTTTTTCCAAAATTTGCTAAGTTTGGACCCAGTAAAGCTGACAAAATCCCCGCAAAAAGTAATAAGGAAATAGCCTTTGGTGCAAGTTCTTTATCAACACTCTCAGCTGCAGCGAAACGATACTGATGAGCAAAAGCCATTCCAAATCCAAGGCAAAAACAAGAAAATGAATACAGAATAAAGTTTTGCCTATACACGGAATATGCTGCTAATAATGCAAATAATGAAGTTGTAATAGATGAAAGTATAAATCCTTTTTTTCTTCCGGTAATACTCATTATTTTAGAAGCAGCAATAATAAAAATAGCCGTACCCACAATTGATAATGACATTGGCAATGTTGAAAGAGATTTAATTGGACTGATACTAGTTCCAATGATTCCACTTAAAAAAACAGTTACAGGTGCAACAGAGAATGCAAATGCATTGCTAGCAAATAACAACCATACATTTTTGTTCATTAAGGTATTATACTCTTTTCTTACCTTGAACTACTCTATCCAATATTAATGCAACAAATAATATTGCAACACCAGCTAAAATTCCTTGCCCAACATTTGCATATTGAAGTGCCTCTAGTACGTCTTGTCCTAAACCTTTTGCTCCAATAAGTGAAGCCACAACAACCATTGCTAAACTTAACATTACAGTTTGATTTACACCAGCAAGTATTGATGGTGTTGCAAGCGGTAAATCTACTTTTCTAAGAAGATACCATTTAGATGCACCGTAAGCTATTGCCGCCTCTCTAATAGTTTCAGGAACTCCTCTTAAGCCTAATACTGTAAGTCTTACAACAGGTGTTCCTCCAAAAATCATTGTAATGATTACTGCTGCAACCTTCCCTGTTCCAAAAAATGCAATGACGGGAATCATAAATACAAATGCAGGCATTGTTTGCATAAAATCCATTATTGGTCTTATCATTGAATAAAATCTTTGACGTCTTGCACAATAAATTCCTAGAGGTATTCCAATAACAATACTTAAAATTGCAGCCGTTCCCAGTAAGGCAAGTGTAGTCATTGCTTTAACCCAAAATCCCAAAAAACCCATGTAAGCTAAAAATCCTGCAGAGTATATTGCAGTCCTTATGCCTGCTGATAAGGCAGTTAAAACTACAATGGTAGTTATAATCACAATCCATGGTGTTTTGACAAATAAAAGTTCTAAAAAATCAAGAACAGATCTAATTCCAATTGTTATTGCGGTAAATACTGCGTCTCCTTTTATTACTGCGTAATCAAAAATCGTTTCAACCCATTTAATTGAGGTAAGTCTTATTTCTGGATGTGTAGGAAAATCATTCATTATTGAGAAGAAACCTGGAAAGCTATAATGAATTACTGAAAAAAACATAATAATTATAGTAAAACCAATACTTAAAAAATAATTTTTTATTTTCATTCCAGGACTAATTGATTTATTCGACAACCATTCAGAGTATCTTTTTTCTAAAACTGTATTTGCTAATATTCCTTGAATAAATTTTACAAAAATTAATAACGCAATTCCTGAAATAGTAATCCATATTGCTGAAGCTTCGATTTGCTGAACATCAACTACATATTCCTTCATTGCGTCTTCGAGTGATTTAATTGCCCTCTCGTAGACTTCGACTTTATCTGGATTATTCTCTTTTGCAGCCTCTAATTGTTTGTATCTAAAATCAATAGTTGATTGAATTTTATCAATTTTTTCTAAGGCATCTTTAGTAATATTTCCAAATAAGCCTCTAATTATTTGAACAACAGCAAATGTTTCGATTATTAAAAATGCTAGCGCATAATTCCAAATATTTCTTAATCCAAACCACATTGGTCCAAATAATGCAGCAAATAAATTAAAAGAAAAAGAATAAGAAGGTTTACTTCCAATTTTTTTAAATTCATCGATGTAGTAATCTGGACTAGAAATCACAAAATTTTTAATTAATTCAGATCTAGATAAATTTTTAATTTCTTTACTCACTGTCATTCCCCTCAACAACTGCTTTCAGTAAATCTGATTGTGTAATTATACCAACTTCTAAGTTGTCATTATTTGTAACTATTATTGGTTTGTCTTCTGATACTGAAGTTTCAATAAGTTTGCTTAATATGTCGTTTTCATTAACTCTTTCATTATTGCTTAAATTATCTCCAAAAGTTTTCTTATATTCTTCGATAGATTGCATAATTGTCTTAGCCTGAACAACTTTTAATCTTGAAATTCCTTTTACAAAATCTGCAACATATTCATCAGATGGATTTACTACTATTTGCTCTGGTGTTCCAATTTGTACTACCTCTCCATCTCTCATAATAGCTATTCTGTGACCTACTCTTACTGCTTCATCTAAATCGTGAGTTATAAATACAGTTGTTTTTTTCATTTGCTTTGAAAGTTTTATAAATTCACTTTGAAGTTGTCGTCTAATTAACGGATCTAAAGCACTAAAAGGTTCATCCATCAAAAGAAATTCTGGATCTGCTGCTAATGCTCTAGCTAGACCTACTCTTTGCTGCATTCCTCCAGATAACTCATGAGCATATTTATTTCCCCATCCTTGTAATTCGACAATGTTTAAAATGTTATTTGCAGCATCTAATCTATCATTTTTACTAACACCCCTAATTTCCAAAGGCATAGCTATGTTATCTAAAACTGATCTGTGAGGCATTAATGCAAAATTTTGAAAAACCATACCAATTTTTTTGTTTCTTAATTCTTGAAGGTTTTCCTTATTAAATTGCATTACATCCTGATTATTTATTAATATTTTTCCGGATGTTGGTTCTAATAATCTATTAATGTGTCTAACTAGTGTTGATTTTCCGCTTCCAGACAAACCCATTACACAAAATATTTCACCCTTATTGACATCAAACGAAACATCCGAAACACCAATTACAGAATTATATTTCTCTAGTGCTTCTTGTTTTGAAATTTTTTTTTTTTGGATTGCATCTAATGCATCTTGTGATGTATTACCAAATATTTTCCAGACATTTTGAATTTGTATAGCTGCTTCCATGAAAATATTTTAACTTAAAATGAATGAAAATGATACCTGGCAACCAACGGTCGCCAGGTAATTTAATTTTTATTACTAAATTATAAACCTAACCAGCCGTCAACTGTTGATTTATTTTTTGACATCCAATCTCTTGCAACTTCTCCTGGATCTCTTTTTTGCACAGAAACTTCGTATGCCATCCAAGAAACATCATCGGCTGTTATTTGAAAATTTTTGAAAAATTCTACAATTGCTGGAGATTTGCTCTCAAGAGATGTACCCCATCCAATTTGTATTTGTTTCAAAGCATCCTTTGAAGCAACATATGATTTTTGATACCAATCAGCGTCTGCTTTTGGTTGGATCATTTTATATTTTGCAGGATCATATGCTGGTTCCTCAAGCATAACTACGTCTGCCATACCCCATATTGCATGTGGTTTGTAGCAATAAAATGCATAACCCTCACCTTTTTTAATAGAGTCGAGAACTCTAGCATTTTTAACTGCTTCTGCTGCTCTGATAGGCTCAATTCCAGCATCATATAATTTATAATCTCTTAATTTAACTTGGTTAACATTAGCTGAAGCCCATCCATCTGCACCAATCCAAAATTCACCTTTACCATTTCCATCGCTATCCATAGCTTTGACAACTTCGGGTCTACCTAAATCTTCTATTGCAGTGATATTCATTTTTTTTGCAAATTGTTGAGACACACAATATCCTTGGTTACCTTCGTAAGGATTTTTACTTAATTTTAGAGTTCCTTTTGGTACTAAATCATTTGTGTATGCTTCTTGGTTTGGAAGCCATATATCAGGATGAACTTCAATCTCACCTTTACTTCTATCAATTGCTCCATAGATAGCAGTATTATTTCCTGGTACTAATTCAGCTTCACCACCCATTTTATCTATAACAACTGCCGCAAGTAAGTTTGCTATTGCCGTAGCACCAGTCCAACCTGGATCACCAATTTTTACTTTTTCAGCAAAACTTGATACTGGTAAAAAAAGTGAAATTACTCCAGCAACAAGTATTTTTTTTATTATATTCATATTTCCCTCGATTTTATTTAATTTATAAAAACAAATCTTAACTTTTTTTTAAATTATGAGTCAATGATTACAGTATGGTAAAATGTTAATTCAGATATGCAAAAACCTAAAATGGTCAAAACTCATTTAAAAAATTTTGTACAATTCTGTTAAACTTTTCAGGCTCCTCAAGATGAACGTTGTGACAGCAATTTTTAAATATTTCAATTTCGCAATTTGGAATATTATTGGTCAGCATTGAAACCTGATCAAAATTATAGGATCTATCTTGATCGCCCCATATTACTAGGGTTTTGTTTTTAATATTTTTTAAATTTTCTAAACCATTCCAGTCTCTCATAGCAACTAATGCGTAATGAGCAGCTTCTTCATTTATATATTTAACCGCATTCTCACACAAATAATAATTTTTATTTTTATCGCCATCTACAAACCATTTTGGTGGTATTCTTTTTACTTGTTCTTTTATCCCCTCTTCTCTAAGTTTTTTTATAGAAGTATTTATGGGTTCAAAACGACCTGGAATATCACCAATAGGTCCAGTCGCAAAACAAATTAATTTATTTATTCTTTCTCCGCATAATTTTGCAATTTCTTGGACTATCATTCCTCCCATTGAGTGCCCCATTAAATTAAATTTTTCAATTTTTTTTTTATCAATTTCATTGATAATGAATTTTGCCATTAAATTTATACTGTTTAAAGATTTTGCTTTATGACTTTCGCCAAACCCCGGTAAAGCAGGAGAAATAATTCTGAAATTTTTAGATAAATAATCTTTTTGGAATTTCCACATTTCTGAAGATCCAAGGTATCCATGCACCAAAATAAGTGGAAATCCTGAACCAATATCATCTGTATAAATTTCTTGCATAATTATATTTAAAATATAGTTGTATAACTTAACTTTTAAAACAAAATTCAAAAAATATTATGATTGGTATTCTTGGAGGAATGGGAACACAAGCTGGTTTAGATTTTTGCAATAAACTTGCTAAAATAAATAGAGGCAAACTAGATCAAGACTACCCAATGTTTGTTTTATACAATAAATCTAATACACCTAAACGACCAGAAAACATAAAAAAATATTATAATGTATTAAATGCTTTAGTTGAAGGTTGTAAGAGATTACAAAAAAATGGCTGCAAATTTATTGTAATGCCATGCAATACTGCTCACTACTGGTATGATGATCTAAGTAAAAAAATTAAAATTCCAATTCTTAGTATGCCTCAAGAAGTATACTTAGATGCTTTAAAAAGTTGTAAAAAAAATTCTAAAATAGGGATATTATCTACAGAAGCTACATTAAAGACTAAAGTTTATAATAGATATTTTGACAAAAGTTTTAATTTAGTAAGCCCAAGTCAAATTCTTCAAAAATCATCTGTAAATAAATCAATTAAATTTGTTAAAATGGGTAAAATAAAAGAAGCTGAGAAAGCAATTAGGCCTGCAGTAAATTATCTTATAAAAATCAAATGTAAGAAAATTATTTTAGGATGTACGGAATTACCTATTGCAATTTTTGCTTATAAATCTTTTAAAAAAATCAAACAATCTAAAGTTTTTGTTGATCCGAATCTGCTTTTAGCTAACGTTTCAATGAAAAAATATAAAAAGTTAAAAAAACAATAACCCAGTTTCAGAATTTACTAACTAAAACTGAGATTATTGTTTATTTTGTTACCCTTTATTTTGAAGGGTCAGGTACTTTTCTTAAATATGGTTTAACTGTTTCCCAACCATCTGGATAAATTTTCTTAGCCTCTTCATCTTTAACTGCTGGAAGAATAACTACATCTTCACCTTTTTTCCAGTTAGCTGGTGTTGCAACTTTATGTTTTGCAGTAAGTTGCATTGAGTCTATGGCTCTTAAAATTTCATGGAAATTTCTTCCTGTTGCCATAGGATAAGTTAAATAAAGACCAATTCTTTTATCTGGTCTTACAACAAAAATAGTTCTTACAGTCTCATTATCTACTGCAGTACGACCCATTGATGTTGTTCCTGCATCGGCTTCCAACATATTAAAAAGTTTTGCAACTTTTAAATCTTCGTCAGCGATTATAGGATAATCTGGCATTGTTCCAGACACATCTTTAATATCATTCAACCATTTTTTATGATCCTCTACCCCATCAACACTTAATCCAATAACTTTTACATTTCTTGCATCAAACTCAGCTTTCATTTGTCCTAATGAACCTAATTCTGTTGTACAAACTGGTGTAAAATCTTTTGGGTGAGAAAATAAAACGCCCCAACTATCTCCAAGCCACTCATGAAAAGAAATATCTCCTTCAGTAGTTTTGCATTGAAAATCTGGACACATACTGTTTATTTTAAGCATATAGTCTCTCCTTAATTATTATTTAGAATAATTATAATCAAGATTGATTTGGTATGCAAATTTTAATAATCTTAAAAAATGATATTTAATCAACTATTTGATCAAAAATCATCAACCTACACTTATATTATATCGAGTGGTAAAGGGAGAGAAGCATTAATCATTGACCCTGTGATTGAACATACTGATGGATATATTAATTATTTAGAAAATTTAGATCTAAAATTGGTTAAAGTAATAGATACACATATTCATGCAGATCATGTAACTGGATTAAACGAATTAAACAAAAGAACAAATTGTACTCGTATAATGGGTGAAAATTCTAAATCTGAAGTTATTGATATTAAATTAAAAGATGAAGAAAATGTGAGTATTGAAAATATTAACCTTAAAGCTATTTACACCCCTGGTCATACTGACTGTTCTTATAGCTATCTAATGAAAGATAGAGTTTTCACAGGGGATACTCTTTTAATTAATGGAACTGGTAGAACTGACTTTCAAAATGGTAGTGCTCATCAGGCTTATGAGTCATTATTTGGTAAATTGTTAAAACTTCCTGAAGAAACGCTTGTATACCCTGCCCATGATTATAATGGAAAAAAAAATTCAACAATAGGTAATGAAAAAAATAATAACCCAAGACTTCAGGTTAGCTCAAAAGAGGAGTATGTTGAAATCATGGATAATCTTAATCTAACAAATCCAAAAATGATGGATGTAGCAGTTCCAGCGAATTTAAAGGGTTTGACGCTCAAAGAACTTTAAAATCAAGCTTTATAAAAGTGTTGTTTTTAGAAAATTAAGAATTATATAAGACTTATGGTATGCAATAATTCACACTGCAAATGTAAAAACTGTTCTTGTGACAGATGTGTTTGTAAAAACTGTGATTGCAAACCATCATCAGAAAACTGCTGTTGTAATAAGTAGTTTAATTTAAAATTTATCTTAAACATTTATGAATGATTTTTTAGAGTCGATAATTAAAAGAGATCCTGCTGCAAGGTCAAAGTTAAGTTTAATACTAACTTATCCTGGTGTTAAAGCTGTATTTTTTCATAGAATTGCGAACTTTTTTGCCGTAGCAAAATTTCATCTTTTAGCGAGAATAATTTCTCAATTTTCAAGATTTTTAACTGGTATTGAAATTCATCCAAACGCAAAAATTGGTAAAAATCTTTTTATTGATCATGGTATGGGAGTAGTTATTGGTGAAACTTCAGATATAGGTGATAATGTAACTATTTATCATATGGCAACATTAGGTGGAATTGCTCCAAGTATTAATTCAGATAATCAAAGAAATATTAAAAGACACCCAACGCTAAAAGAAAATGTAGTTGTAGGATCTGGCGCACAAATACTTGGACCAGTTGTAGTTGGTAAAAATTCAAAAATTGGAGCTAATGCTGTAGTTACAAAAGATGTTCCAGAAAATGCAGTAATGGTTGGAATTCCTGCAAAAAATGTCGGAACCGCATCTGAAGAATTTAAACCCTATGGTGTTGCACCAGGGGGTGATACAAAGCTTGATGTATGAAAACTTTACAAAATAATTTTATCGAAGCAATAGGAAACACTCCTTTATTTAAATTAAAAGCTGCATCAGAAATTACTGGTTGTAATATTTATGGAAAAGCAGAGTACCTTAATCCAGGAGGCTCTGTAAAAGATAGAGCAGCTTTAGCTTTGATAAGAGACGCTGAAGAAAAAAAACTAATTTCAAAAGGAGGAATAATTGTTGAGGGGACTGCTGGCAATACTGGAATTGGTTTATGTCTTTTAGGAAATTCGATTGGTTACAAAACTATAATCGTAATGAATGATAATCAAACACAAGAAAAAAAAGATTTATTAAGAAGTATAGGTGCTGATTTGAGATTGGTACCACCAAAACCATATAAAGATGAAAATAATTTTGTTAAGTATGCAGGTCGTTTAGCTGAAGAATTAAAAAGTAGCAATAATCATGGTGTCGTTTGGGCTAACCAATTCGATAATACTGCAAACATGAAAGGGCATTATGAAACTACTGGACCTGAAATATGGGAACAAACTGAGGGAAAAGTTGATGGATTTGTTTGTTCTTCTGGAACTGGAGGAACTATTGCTGGAGTTAGTAGTTTTTTAAAAGAAAAGAATAAAAACATTAAAATATATTTATCGGATCCAACTGGTTCATCCCTATATAATTACATTGAAAATGGAGAATTAAAGAGTGAAGGTGGCTCGATAACCGAAGGTATTGGATCTAGTAGAGTTACTGCAAATTTTGCAAAAGCAAATATTGATGGAGCATTTTCAATAAGTGATCATGAGTCTTTACCTGTTTTATTCGATTTAATTGAAAAAGAAGGTCTTAGTTTAGGTACTAGTTGTGGGGTGAATATAGCTGGAGCTATTAGATTGGGTAAACTTTTAGGTCCTGGTAAAACGATTGTAACAATACTTTGTGATAAATCTGATAAATACAACTCAAAGATGTTTAATAAATCTTTTTTAAAAGAAAAAGGCCTTCCCTATCCTCACTGGATATAATCACGCATAGCAGTACTGTAATAAATTCATTACATTTCTATCTTATAATAAACTCTAATATGTCAATTAATTTAAAGGAGAAACTATGGACGTAAAAGAACAAACTAAAAAAGCATATGAACTTTTTGGTTCTGGAGATATGGAAACATTTTTTAACGATATGATCGATGATGAAATCGTTTGGACTTTTCCAGGTAAAGAAGGTGTACATCCACTTTCTGGAGTTCACAAAGGAAAACAAGCTATGATGGCTGCAATGTCTAAAATCCCAGCTACTTGGCCAAATTTCCATTTAAAAGTTTTAGATATGATAAGTGAAGGAAATAAAGTTTTTGCAAGAGTTCATGCAACTGCAGATAACATGGATACTATGTTTGGTCACTATTTTGAAGTAAGTGATGAGGGAAAAACTAAAGTTATGATGACTTTTGATGATACACTTAGCATGTTCAATGCAATGAAGAAGTAAGGAACAATATGTCAATTTTAGAAAAACTAAATAAAGCAATCATGGAAAAAGATGGTGCAGCAGCTGGTGAGCTGGTGCACGATGACTACAAAATGTTTTCCCATCTTAAAGGAGAATATGTGCATATGGGTAAGGCAGGTATGGTTGAAGCCGTAAGTAAAGGGATGATGAGTCCCGCAAAATACAGGATCCTTTTTGAAAATGATGAAATTGGTTTTGATCATTCGTATGTTACTTATCAAGATGGAAATACAGAAGCTTTGATGTGCTGTTGGAAGTTTAAAGACGGTAAAATCATTGAATTAGAAACTGGAGCAACAAAAATACCAAAATAACTATAAACTTACAAAGGAGTTAATATGGCCAGCATTGAGTTTAAAGCTTTTGATAAAGCATATGAATTTGCTGGGGTCTGGGGGGAATAAAATGGTAAAAATGGTTGGTAACTTTGAGGTAAAAGACTGGGCTCATTGGAAAAAAATGTTTGATGAACATTCTGGCCCAAGAGAAGCAGCAGGTATTAAAACTATTTACGTTGGAAATGAAATAGAAAATCCAAATAAAGTACATATTGTGATGGAAACACCAGCAGCAGACACTATGCAAAAATTTATGCAGAGCCCAGAGAATGCTAAAGTAATTGCGGAATCTGGACATAAACAAGAGACAACAGTAATGAGCGTTTGCTCTGATTAAATTAACAAAAAAAAAGGAGATATATTATGTTTGTAAAAATAGAACAAAAACTTTTAAAAGGTTTTAATTCTTGGAAGGAAATGATGCTTGCAAATAGTGAGAAACTTAAAAAGTATGGAATGACAATAGCTTTTGCAGGTGCAGATAAAGAAGATGATAATGCTATGACTGTAGTTATTCATTTTGAATCACCCGAGGGCTTAAAAGGTTTTGGTGGAGATGCAGAACTAACTCAAGCAAGAATAGATTCTGGAGTAATAATGGACCAATCTAAAATGACCATGATGACTGATGAATCTGTAATGAACCACAAAGGATAATTCTAATGATGAAAAAAATATATGTAATTATGTTTTTTTTAATATTTACAACATCAAGTTTTGCAGATGGTCATAAAGGAAAAATTGATCTTAAAGGTTTTATTGTTGGAGATAACAAATTTCTTACTGATAACGTGGGTAACTTTTTAACTTTTACTTACGATGGAGTTGGAGGATTAATGGCAGTCGAAGGTACAACATTCATGGATAATGCTTCACAATATTGCATTGGCGCAGGTACAATCCCAGGAAAGGGATTTGAAATGGGACACTGTAAAATAAATCAAATGGATGGGGATACTATTTTTACATACTACGAAATTCCACTTGGAGACTCAATGAATGGTACATTTAAATGCTTAGGGGGAACAGGAAAATATAAAGGTATAGAATGTAGTGGCGCAACAGGTTACACACAAATTAACTCAGCCCAAGAAAATAAATTTGCCTCATCAATTTATTTTAAAGGTGGATATTCTTTAATGAAATAATTGAATAATCATTAGATTAATTTAAAATACGAAATAAAAAAAAGGAAAAAAAAATGAAATACTATATGGTAACTCACACTTTTAAATCTAAAGAAATGAAAGACAAATTTAACGAGGTTTTAGGCGGCATGTCCAGAGAAGATATGATTAAATCTTCCACTAGCGATAAAGCTAAATGCCAAATGACATATTACACTCCAGGTGATACTATGACAATGTTTTGTCATTGGATGGCAGAAAGTACTGATGCTATTAATGAACAGCTTTCTCAGATGAATGATTTTTTTGAACCTCACCAATTTACTGAGGTTAAAGAAGAAGTTTTCGATTTTAACAAATAGGAGGAAAAAATGGAAAAAGAAGTTTTAGTGATCGTAGATTTGAAAGAAGGAAAACTTGAAAAATTTATGGGATGGATGCAATCAGATGAGGGTATGAGTGTAAGAAAATCAGCAGCTCATCCAGAAAAAACTATAGGAGCAGTAAAGCCAGATAAAAGTGGTGTAATGTTTAAAGTATTTGTTCATAATATGGAAAAAATGAAAGAACTAGTATCTGGCACACATCCAGTTGCTAAGCCAATTTACGATGAGTGTGTTGAGAAAATGACTGCTTGGGATTTGACTAAAGTTGAAATGTAATATGGCAAAATATTATGTAATTGGAAAAGTAAGTAAGGAGCTTTTACATCGAATGCAGAAAGATCCATCAGCTGACAGATTTGCTTCAACAAAAAAAGTTGTTGAAGCTGTAGGAGGTAAAATGATTAGTTATGAGTGGGTTCGTGGTAGATTTGATGTAATGTGTTGCGTTGAAGGAGACGCTGAAACTGTTGTTGGAATGAAAGTAGCTTTTTTAAATTCAGGACTTATGGATGAATTAATGATCCATGAGGTAATTGATTATAATAAAGCATTTGGAAAAGCTGCTGATGCAGCCAAATCAGTAGTCAAACCCGCAGAATAAATTATAATTAATTTATTGAAAGGAGAAGATAATGAGCGCATATCTATTGGCGAATATAACAGTAAATAACCCTGAGAATTACAAAGAGTACGTTGAGAAAGTAAAATCCATTGTTGAAAAATTTGATGGAGAGTATTTGGTTAGAGGGGGAGAAATGTCTGTTATAGAAGGTGATTGGCCTCACAAAAGAAATATTGTTATTAAATTTCCATCTCATGAAAAAGCAATGGAGTGGTACAATTCTGAAGAATATAAACCAATTAGACAAATAAGACACGACAATGCTGTGTCAAATTCTATAATTGTTGATGGAGTTTAAATATAATAATTTTACAAAAACTAAGGAGATTAAAATGTCAATATTAGAAAAATATAGCGCGGCTATAAAAGATAAAGATGAAGCAGCAATGAATGAGCTTTTGCATGATGATTTTAAATTTACTATGCATAAATCAGGTAATACTTTAAGCAAATCTGATGTGATCAAATGGGCCATGAGTGGAGATATTAAACAGAGAGACACTAGAATTATTTACGAAAATGATGAGGTTGGAGTACATCATGCCTTTGTAACATTTGACGATGGTAATGTTGAAGCAGTAATGGCAGTTTACAAATATGATAATGGAAAAATCATGAGTTTAGAGACTGGCGCAACTCCTATGCCAAAATAATGAAAAAGCTTATACTTTTATTTGTTTTAATAGCCTTTAATTCAAATGCAGCGTCAATGAAGATGATTGGATCTAAGGGTGATCCGAATGAAGTAACCAGAGTAATAGAAGTAAAGATGTATGACAATTATTATGAACCAAGCTCAATTAAAGTGAAAAAAGGTGAAACTGTAAAAATAATTGTAAAAAATTTGGGTGAACTTGTTCATGAATATAATATTGCTACAAAAGAGATGCATATAAAACATCAGCCTGAAATGGCAAGATTAATAGAGCATGATATTTTATTAGGAGATAGTATCGATCATGCTAAGATGAAAGAAATGTCTAAAAAAGATCACTCGCTTGGGCATAAACATGCTAATAGCGTGATGTTAGAACCTAGTAAAACTGGAGAGATAATTTGGAAATTTTCCAAAGATATAGCTTTAGAAATGGCATGCAATATTCCTGGTCATTACGAAAGTGGAATGGTTGGGCCAATAATTATTGAGTAACATCAAAATTTTGTAGATATTAATTTTAGATAATATTATTCTTTTTTAAATGAGTAATATAACTTCTTACATAATATTAATTATTGCAGTTGCTTTAGGGACTGCTGCAAATGGATTTGCTAAAGCTGCGAATGGTTTTACAATTTTTTTACCAAGTATTTTTACTGCGATAGCTATAATTGCTTGTATGTACACATTGTCCTTAGTTATGAAAACTATACCTGTTGGAATAACTTATGCTTCATTTGCTGGATTATGTATAATTGCAACTTCTATAGTTGGAATTTACAAATTTAATCAAATTCCAGACTTATTTACAATCATTGGTCTAATACTAATCATTTCAGGAGTATTGATTGTAAATTTAGTTGGAAAATCAAGTTAACTTATTTAATTTCACTTGGTATTTTATGATTGCCATCTTCTTTTAGATCCAAAGAATATTCTTTAACTACACAATCTATATCAAAATCTGAGTATAGATGAGGAAACATGTCTCCAGAAGATGATTGTTCCCAAACTAATTTCTGAAGTTTAAGTGCGTCTACTTTTAAAAGTACTAAATTAGGTTGATTTAAATAAAATTTATTAAGTGTCTGTTTTACTTGATTTATATCAGAAAAATGGATGAAACCGTCCTTTAAATCAAGGGATGTGCCTTTAAAAATTTTATTTTCTTTTGCATCATTCCATTCAGATTTTGTACAAATTTTGTAAACAAAATCAAAATTCATTTTATTTTAGAAAATCATCGACTTCTACTTGGTATCCCTCAACTAGTCGATTTGTTTCATTTGCCATTCCAACTATTGCAATCATTTCATTTATCATCTCATCAGTGGCACCCTTTTTTTTTGCGGCCAATGTGTGAGATTTAATACAATACTCACAAGCATTTGTTATTGATACAGCAACATAAATTAATTCTTTAATCTCTGGCGCTAGAGCTCCTTTTTTCATTACTTGTTGTAGTGATCTCCAAGTCCTTTCTAGCGTTTCTGGACTGTTAGCCATAGTTTTCCAGAAATTTGGAATTTCAGTAATTTGTCTTGCTTCTTTTATTTCATCAAAAATTTCTTTTACTTTTCCAGATGCTTCTTTATCTGAAATTTTGTTAAACACTGTCATAATTTTCTCCTTTTAGTTATAAATTGACTCAATTTTTGGCATTAATTTTAATAGTTCCTTTGTATAATTATGTTTAGGATTTTTAAACAATTCCTCTGTTTCAGAAACCTCACATAATTTTCCATCTTTAAGTACAGCTATTTTATCACACATTTGTCTAACTACAGGTAAATCGTGGCTGATAAACAAAATAGTTAAATTTAATTGTTCTTGTAAATCTTTTAATAAGTTTAAGATTTGAGCCTGAATACTAACATCAAGGGCTGAGGTTGGTTCATCACAAACAAGAAGTCTAGGCTGCGTGGCTAATGCTCTTGCAATTGATATTCTTTGTCTTTGACCACCAGAAAACTCATGAGGGTATCTTATTGCAGATTGTTGACTTAATTCTACAGACTCTAATAAATCGTAAATATAATTATCTAAATCCATAGATTTTATATTTGGGTTATGAAGTTTAATTGGTTCTGCAATAATTTCTTTTACTTTGAGTCTACCATTTAAAGAGGAAAATGGGTCTTGAAAGATCATCTGAATTTGTCTTCTAAATTTTAACAAATCTTTATTTTTTTTGATCTTAGTAACATTTACATTATCAAAAAATATATCCCCAGAACTTGGTTTAAATAAATTCACAACCATTTTTGCTATAGTTGTTTTACCACTACCACTCTCACCAACTAGACCAAATGATTTACCTTCCTTAATATCAAAAGAAACATCATCTACTGCCATTACTGAATTTTTTGTATTTTCAGTGAAAAAACTATCATCGAAAGATTTACTCAAATTTTGGATTTTAACTAAGTTTTGATCTACAATACTTTTTTTAGACCATCTGTTTAATATTTTGATATTATTATTTTGATTATTTAAATTCTCTTTTTCAATAATTGTAAACCTTGATATTTTTTTATTTGTTGGTGGTACTGAGCTAACTAGACTTTTTGTATATTTTTCTTTTGGTTCTACTAAAACTTGCTTTGTTGGGCCAATCTCCACCAGGTCTCCATTTTTCATTACAGCTACTCTATCTGTAGTTTCTGCAATTACACCCATATCATGTGTTATGAGTATGACAGCTAAATTTCTCTCCCTAGTTAACTTTTTTATTAATTCAAGAATTTGGGATTGTATTGAAACATCCAGTGCTGTAGTAGGTTCATCTGCAATTAATAATTCTGGCTCACAACACAAAGCTAGAGAAATAACAACTCTTTGTCTCATACCTCCAGAAAATTGATGAGGATAATTGCTAAATCTTTTTTTTGCTTCTTTTATACCTACCTCTGTCAATAGATTGATTGCTTTGTTTTTTGCTGCATCTGTACTTATATTTAAATGAGTTTGTATTGTTTCAATGAGTTGTTCTCCTACAGTAAGAATTGGATTTAAAGAAGTTTGTGGATCTTGAAATATCAATCCTATTTTTTTTCCTCTGTATTGAACTATAGTTTCTGGATTTTCACTGATATTTGTTTCACCCATAAATATTGACCCGCTTGAAATTTTACCTGGCTCATCAATCAAGTTTACTATAGCGTTAGCTACGGTACTTTTTCCCGAACCAGACTCGCCAACTATTCCAACTATTTCACCTTTATTAATATCTATATTTATGTTTTTGGCAGCATTTACTGTTTCTTTCCTCATTTTATAGTCAATGCTTAAGTTATTTATTTTTAGAAACGTCATTTTTTAAGCTTTGGATTAAGTGTGTCTCTCATCCAATCTCCTAATAAATTAATTGAGAACGCAAGAATAACTAAGAATATTGCTGGAAAAAAAGTTATCCACCACTCACCTGAAAATAAAAAGTCATTTCCTAATCTAATTAATGTACCTAATGATGGTGTTGTTGGAGGAACTCCAACTCCTAAAAAACTCAATGTTGACTCAGCTATTATTGCAAGTGCCAGACCAATAGTTCCTATAACTAAAACAGGTCTCATAATATTTGGTAAAATATGTTTGAACATTATCAGTAAATTTGAAACTCCTATAATGGATGAAGCTGAAACATAATCTTTATTTTTTTCTACTAAAGTTGCAGCACGAGAAACTCTTGCAAATTGAGGCCATTCTGAAATTCCTATAGCAAAAATTAAAACATAAATTGCCATCTCATCGTGCATTTCTCTTGAAATGATACCTCTTGCAATACCATCTACTAGTAAGGCCATCAATATACTAGGTACAGTCAACTGAACATCAGTTAATCTCATAACTATCATTTCATATTTTCCACCAAAGTATCCTGCTGTTAGACCTAGTGAGACACCTAAAATTAGACTAAAAATAATTGCAGAAAATCCAACTATTAATGAAATTCGTGAACCATAAAGTATTGTGGAAAGCATATCTCTTCCTTGTCCATCAGTACCTAGAATAAATTTTGCCATACCTTCATCAGTCCATGATGGAGGTGTAAATGCTTCCATTAATGATAGAGATGCTGGATCAAATGGATTATGCGGGGTAACAAATTCAACAAAAAAAGAGCAAAAGAAAATTATAAACAATATTATTGAAGATACGATTGCAGTAGGAGATTTTATAAAACTAAAATAAATATCACTATCTTTGAATTTTTCCCAATGATTTAATGCTCTATTATCCACTAGTAACATCTCCTTTAACTCTTATTCTTGGATCAATAAAATAATACAAAATATCTACTATAAAATTTATCATCACAAATACAAAAGCTATAAACACCAAATAAGCTGACATAATTGGAATATCTACAAACTGAACTGCTTGAATAAAAAGAAAACCCATACCAGGCCATTGAAATACTGTTTCAGTGATAATTGAGAAAGCCACTAAAGTTCCAATATTTATTCCAGCAATAGTAATTACAGGAATTAATCCATTTTTTAATGCATGTTTATAATTAATACTTTTTTCACTTATTCCCCTTGCTCTTGCAAATTTTATATAATCAGTTTGTAAGATTTCCATCATCTCTGCTCTTACCAATCTAATTATATAAGTCATTTGAAAAAGGCTTAGCGTTACAGATGGTAGTATAATTGCTTTCAATCCTGAAATTGTTAGAAGTCCCGTTGACCAAAAACCTAGATCTATCACCTCTCCTCTTCCAAAAGATGGAAGCACTCCTAATATGACTGCAAAAAGATAAATGAATAATATTCCAATCACAAATGTTGGAAGAGATACCCCTAGAAGAGATACTGCTAATATAAAGTCACTCAAAAAACCTTTTCTGTTAATACCCGTATAAACCCCTAATAAAGTACCGGAAACTAATGCAATTAATGCAGAAATTAGAACTAACTCAATAGTTGCTGGCAGTCTTTCAATTATTAATTCTGAAACTGGTCTTCTAAGTTGGTATGAAATTCCAAATTCTCCCTTAGAAGCGTTAACTACGAATCTTGAAAATTGAATATGTATAGGATCGGTTAATCCAAGTGTTTCTCTTAATTCAGCTCTTTCTTCATCTGAAGTTTCTTCACCAACCATGTTGTTAATTGGATCTCCCACAAAATTAAATAAGGAAAATGAAACAAATGATACGACGAGCATCACTATTACTGATTGAATCAAACGTTTGAAAAAATAATTTATCAATTTAAGAAATTTTATAGTTACAAGCCCTTTATTTAATTAAAGGGCTTGTAAAAAAGTTATTTATTTAAAACTTGCAAAACGGAATAATGGTTCATTATTCGGTCTAATTGGAACATCTACATTTTTTTTAGTTGCCCAAGAAATTACTTGGTGATGTAGAGGAAGATACGAAATATCGTCTTTTACAATTTTCCAAGCATTTGCAATAGCAGCGTTTCTTTTATCCAAGTCAACTTCGCCTTCCATAACTCTAATTGCAGCATCAACTTCGCTGTTACTAAAGTTTACTTTATTCCAGCTAGCACCAGACTCATATAAGTAATGGAATACGTAGTGACTATCCAGAGTTGGAACTCCCCAACCTAACATATAGAAATCACCTTTATCTTCTTTTAATTCCTTAAAGTGCTTACTTTTTGTTTGAGCAAATAAATTAACATTGACGCCGATTTTGCCTAACATACCAACAACAGCTGTACAAATTGCTTCGTCATTAACATATCTATCATTAGGGCATCTTAACTCAACATCAAAACCTTTAGGATATCCTGCGTCTGCTAATAATTTTTTAGCTGCATCAACATCATAAGGTAATCTTTTATCTAACTCTTTTGTATATCCATTTACACCAGGAAAAGTTATAATTCCTGCGGGCTCACTGAGACCTCTCATTACTTTTTTCTTTATCGCCTCAATATCTATTGCTTGATAAAGAGCTTGTCTTACTTCTTTTTTCTTAAATGGATTATCTCCAGTATTTCCAGATCTAAGTTTATCTGCTGCTTGGTCCATACCTAAAAAGATTGTACGCATTTGAGCAGTGCTAACTACTTCATGGTCTGAAGAATTTCCAATTCTAGCCAAATCTTGAACTGGTGCATCAGTAACTAAATCAACTTCTCCAGATAATAATGCTGCAACTCTTGTAGCTGAGTTTTTAATTGGCAATAAGTGTATTTCAGTAACACTATTATCTTTCATTGAACCCCACCAATTACTATTTCTCTCAAATACTGTCTTGGTATTTGGCTCTCTTAAAGTAATTTTGAATGGTCCAGTTCCCATTGCATTTGTCGCTGAGAATGTCTCTTCTCCACCATCCCAGTTTTGTGACACTGTAGCTCCAAAATCAATAGACCATTTTTTAGACATTATAAATATATTTGATAACTGGTTTAAAAGAATCGGATTTGGTTTACTGGTACTAATCTGCACAGTATAATTATCAATTTCTTTTACATCTGAAATTGTACTAATGTACTCTTTAAAATCTGATGTAGGTTGTTTTGCTCTTAATATGCTAAACACAACGTCTTTTGCTGTCATGTTACTACCATCAGAAAATTTTACGTCTTTTCTTAAATTAAATACCCATGTATTTGGATCTGTAGTTTTCCAATCGGTAGCAAGTTGAGGTTCAATGCTCATATCCAATCCTCTTGTCACGAGAGCTTCATAAACTTGTCTTGAAACTTGAGTAGTAGGACCTTCATTTTGTGCATGAGGATCCAAAGTTAAACTATCACCTTGCATAGACCATTTTATTGTTTTCGCGTATGAATTTGTTGATACAAAAACAAATAAAATTGCAAAGAAAATTTTAATAAAATTTTTAAATTTCATCTTTCCTCCTAATTATTACAAATAAAATTAAACCTGATTAATGGGATAACTACAAGTGCAAAATAGTTGCTTTAGTTGTTAAGAATGATCTCATTTTTGAACTTGGTATACAAAATTTCAGAATAATTATTCATTTTTTTCATATTTTTTTTTGCTTCAAAATCAAACTTTTCAAGGGCTCCTTTGCCTAATTGCTTTTCTAAAGCCACTTTATACTCTGGAACACAGCCCCAATCATTTACAGTAGTATCTTTTATTTCAATATGAAATTGGATACCATAAGCATGATTTTTGTACCTAAATATTTGGTATTTCGTTTCCTCTGATGAAGCAATATGTGTAACATCCTTATTATTTTCTAAATTTTGAACCTCATAAGAATGCCACTGTAATGAGGTTAACTTTTCAGGAAATTGTGAAAAAAGAGTATCGTTTTCTTTTCCGTCTGAGAAGTTTATATTCAACATTCCTATTTCAGGGTTTTTTGATCTGACAACATTTCCACCTATTACTTCTCCAAGTAATTGACATCCAAGACAGAAGCCTAAGTATGGTTTTTCTAAATTAACAACAAATTCTCTAATTTTATTTTTTTCTTCGATTAGCCAAGGATATTCCTGTTCCATCCAAGTATCCATTGGGCCTCCCATGCAAAACATTGCGTCAAATTTATTTAAATCATTAGGTATTTTCTCTCCTTCATCTAATTCAATCGTTGTTAAATTTACCCCATCTTTAATCATTAAATCTTTTATATAGCCAGGATCTTCAATTTTAATATGTTGAAGAACAATAATTTCCATTATTTAGCTATAGGTTTTAGTAAACTCTTAATTTTAATGTGAATATTTTTATTTGAAGATGCAAGAATATTACCTGCAAATTTGGCATCCCTATTATCAATTGTTGAAACAATTCCACCTGATGCATTGATAATTGGTATTAAAGGATGAATATCCCAAATTTTATTACTGCATTGAAACACAACATCAAGCTTACCTTCGCAAACCTGTGCATAAGACAAAGCATCAGAACAAGGAAATTGCATTAAATTCAAAAATTTTGTAATTTTTTTTTGTTTATTTAAAGAAATTGCACCATGTAAACCTGCTGCTAATTTTAAATCTTTATATTTAGCTTTTTTATTTACGCTAATTTTTTTTCTTTTATTGTTTTCAACTACATATGCAACTTTATCAGATTGGTTGTAATAATATTTTTTGAGTATTGGAAAATTAGCCAAACCATAAATTGGATTACCTTTATAATTCAATGAAATTAAATTACTCCACGTTGGACTTCCAATTACGAAAGATCGTGTTCCATCGATTGGATCAATAACCCACGAGTAATCACTTTTTGATTTTTTATATCCAAATTCCTCACCAATGATTTCATGATCTGGAAACTTTTTATTTATCTTAAACCTTATAAATTTTTCAAATGCTTTGTCTGCTGTAGTAACGGGGTCATATCCTTTACCCTTGATTTTATTTTGAACTTTAAATTTCTTACTCAATTTGTAGTAATAAAACTTGGATAGATCTTTAGCCAGCTGGTTTAAAAATCTAGGATATGCATTATTATTTGAAATAATTTTTTTGTTCATTTTAAGGAAGTACTATTTTATTTATCTTGATTAAAGATAAATATAAATTATTTTTAAAAAAGTCATATGAATATAGAAGTTGAAAATAATAGAATTTTCTTCAACGATGGTAATAATAGACAAGAAATTCACCCATTCTGGCTTAGAGAAAGAGTTGAAAATAAAGAGTTCTTAGACGAAATCACACAACAAAGATTATTTGATCCCAGTAATTTGCAGACCGATATTTTAGTAGAGAAAGTAAAATTAGAAAATGATGAATTAGAAATAAATTTCAATGATGGCGTCAAATCATATCTAAAAGTAAGCAATATTATTAATGAGTATACTGATCAAAAAATGATCATGAGCTCTATAGAAAAAATTAAATGGGACTCTAATTTAAAAAATTTAAAAAACTTCATCTACAAAGATGATATTAGTGAAACTAAGGAAATGTATGACTTGCTTGTTTCTTTTTATCAATATGGATTTGTGATTATTAAAAATGTTCCAACTAAAAATAATTTCATAATAAATTTTGCTAATTCTATTGGTAGTGTCAGAAGAACAAATTTTGGAGAGTTTTTTAATGTTAGATCAATACCTAACCCTAATGATTTAGCTTATACATCTTATAATTTGGCTCCTCATACGGATAACCCTTATAGAATACCAGTTCCATGTATTCAACTTCTTCATTGTATTGAAAACGAAGTATCTGGTGGCCTATCAACTCTTGTTGATGGTTACACTGTAACAGAAGATTTAAAAAATGAATTTAAAGAGTTCTATGAAATTCTTACCAAGACAAAAGTTAAATTTAAATTTATTGATAAAGAAGTCATATTAGAAGATTGGTCTGAACTTATAAAGTTAGATGAAAAAAAAGAGTTTAAACAAGTGAGATTTAGCCCTAGACTAGATTATGTGCCAATATTAAATAAGGAAGATTTAGATTTATATTACAAAGCCAGAAACAAACTTTCAGAATTTTATAATTCAGATAAATATAGAATAGAATTTAAATTAAATCGTGGTGATTTATTAATGATGGACAATTATAGATTGCTTCATGGTAGAACTAGTTTCGACTCTAATGAAGGAAATAGATTTCTTCAGGGGTGCTACATTGATTATGATAGTACTGAGGGAAAGATAAGACACCTAAAAAGAAAATTTAATATCTAAATTATCCAAGATTTTGCATAAATGGAATATATTCTAGTAGGTAATACCCTAAAGCTTGAAGTTGATTTGTAATCATTAATACTCCAGTAATCAAAAGTAGAGAGCCCCCTGTTTTATTTATAATATTCATTTTTGTTTTTAAATTTTTAGAAAAAATCATAAATCTTTGTATTAAATATCCTGATAAAATAAATGGTAAAGCAAGGCCTAATGAATAAAATGATAAAAGTAAAATTCCTTTATTTATGCTTTCCTCTGTAGATGCTATTGCTAATATTGATCCAAGAATAGGTCCAATGCAAGGTGTCCAACCAAAACCAAATGCCATACCAACTAAAATTGAACTAAATATCCCTGATTTTTTATCTGCTTGAAACCTTTTTTCGTAATTTAAAAACTTTAAATTAATCACACCTATAATTTGAAGTGAGAAAACTATAATAATTGTGCCTGCAACAATTCTTAGAGTATTAGAGTTGTCTAGCACTAATGATCCTAAAAACGTTGCTGTTGCTCCAAAACTAATAAAAACAATTGAAAATCCGACAGTAAAAAGAACTATTGGAAATAAATTTATACTCTTTTTTTCAAGTAGTTCGCTAAGAGTTGAGCCAGATATATATGAGATATATCCTGGAATAAGTGGCAATACGCAAGGGGATAAAAAACTTATTAAACCTGCGCTAAATGCAAGAAATATTTCTATCATTATCCTGTATTTTTAATCGCTGCAGAAATTCCTGCAATGGATGTCATCATCGCATCATCAAGTAACTTTTTAGTTATTTTATTTAATTTCTTTTGTTTTTGTTTTTTCATAACAGTTACTTGTAAAACATTAAGTATTTCCGAGTAAATATTTCTAATAATTGCAGGTCCTCGGAAAGCTTTCCTTTGTTTGAGTATTTCTTTAGGAGTAATATCATGATTTAATTTTTTTACTGCATTAAACTGAAATCTTAGCTTGTCCCCTACTCTAATTAATTTATGGTCAGCGAGATTTTTTTCATAGATTTTTGAAATTTCAGGATCAACTTTTGATAAGACCATGTCTAATAAGTCCATAGTAGAGTTAAAATACGGCCAGTTTTTTTCCATATCTGTTAAGGTTTTTCTAAATTTTTTAATCGATGAATACCTTAAAGCTTCAGCAGTTCCCAACCAGGCAGGCAACATCAATCTTATTTGTGTCCAAGCAAAGACCCAAGGTATGGCTCTCAAACTATTAATATTATCCACATTCTTTCTTTTGGATGGTCTTGATCCTATTGATAGTTTTCCCAGAGCCATATGTGGTGTAACAGTTTTAAAATATCTAATAAAGTCAGAGGTTTGATTTATATTTTTTCTATATGAGCTAGTTGAGATATTTGACATACCTTGTATTAGATTTCTCCATTCTTTTTTTGGGTTTGGTGGTGGATTTAATGTTGCCTCCATAACAGAGCCAATATAACTACACAAATTATACTTTGCTAAAGGCTCATATCCATACTTTTGTTGTATTACTTCACCTTGATCTGTAATTCTTATTTTTCCATTAACAGAATATGGTGGCTGTGATCTTAAAGTCGCTTGAATAGGTCCTCCCCCCCGACCTGCAGAACCACCTCTTCCATGAAAAAATGTAACATTAATTTTATATTTTTTTGCTAATCTTATAATTTCTTCTTGTAATTTATATTGATGCCAACTAGCCGACAATTTTCCTGCATCTTTACTAGAGTCAGAATACCCAATCATAATTTCTTGTTTATTTTGTATATATTTTCGATACCATTTTAATGAAAATAATTTTTCCATTATTTCTTTACCATTTATTAAATCTTCTAATGTTTCAAATAAAGGAACTACTCTTAACTTGCTTTTTATATTCGCCTCTTTTTGTAAAAACATTACTGATAAAATATCTGATGCACTTGATGTCATTGATATTACGTACGCCCCTAAACACTCTTTTGGTTGACTTGCCAAGACTTTAAAGGTGGACCAAACCTCTTTGTTTTCCTTATTTCTGAAAACAAAATTGTTAACTATATTTTTTCCTGTAATTCTTTTTGATAAATACTTAATTTTTTCAACCTCACTCCAAGAGTTATAATTTTGCCTAGATTTTCTTTTAATAAACTCATTCATTAATTGGGAATGTCTAGAAGACTCTTGTCTTATATCTAGTCTTGCAAGATTAATTCCAAAACATTTTGCTCTTCTCATTAAATCAAGCAACTCACCACTAGCAATATTTTCGTTCTGGTTTTGCTCTAAAGACTCTCTAACTACTCTTAAAGGCTTTAAAATTTCTTCTCTTTCAGAAAGAAGTTTTTTTTCATTTAATGGTTTATCGTAATTAAGATGTTGTTCTATTTCTCTATGGGTAAATCTGAGTTTATCCCTTAATGGTCTTAGATAAACTCTATATGGCTCAAAAGTTTTTCCTGTAGATTTTAATATTTTGTTAGAACATTTTTCCATAGAGTAAGATCTAATTAGTTTTGTTAAAGATTTTTCGTAAAGTTTGGCAGCTTCCCATCTTGATAAAAGAATAACTCTCTCAGTTACCTTAGAAGTTACATAAGGATTTCCATCTCTGTCACCTCCCATCCATGATCCAAATTCAATTGGATTGAAATTTTTTGGAAGTCCTTTACCCATATTTTTTTCAAAAATTTGATTTAACCTTCTATACACTTTAGGAATTGTATCCCATAAACTATCTTCAATAATTGCCAACCCCCATCTTGCCTCCTCTGCAGGTGTAGGTCTCGATCTTTTAATTTCATCTGTATTCCAAATAATTGTAATTTCATCGTACAATTTCTTATCTAAAATTTTTAATTTTGATGGAAAATTACTTAAAAGAATTCTTTGTTCAAGAATCTCTGTCAGCGTATGATATTTTTGAATTAAGGTTCTTCTTTTTACCTCTGTTGGATGAGCTGTTAATACTATTCCAATATTTAAGCTTTTTGCAATATTATAAATTCTATTATTTGAAATTTTTTTATTTTTAAAAAAATTTTCGAAAATTTCCTCTATAAAAATATTTTGAAATTTTTTGTTTGATTTTACATTTTCATATTGATCTAGAGTTCTGGATGCATCTATTGATTCTGCTAAATTATAAAAATTCATAAAATGATTAAATGCTCTTGTTAATTTAAATAAAGACTGTGGACTAAGTTTATTAACTTCTTTTAGAATTTTCAAAAATGGGTCTTTTCTACTTTTATTTGCAACATTTGCCTTTGATAAGAGTCTAATCTTTTCAACTAAATTAAAAAATTTTAAACCCTCTTGTTTCTTTATTACTTTACCAAGAATATTACCTAAATGTCTGACATCATCTCTAAGTGATTTTGTGGGAATTCTTTCATAGTAAAGATCTCTTTTTAACATAATTAAAAGTAAATTCTTTTTGATTTATACCTTTCGCATTTGTTTCTATCTTAAATAAACTTCCTGAAAATATAAATTTTTTAATTTCATTTTTTTTCATACCTTTTAAAGCTGAAGTTACAAATAATTCTGAGTTATTTTTACCTCCAAATGCACAGTTGGTTATATTTTTAGCGGGTAATTTAACTTTGTGTAATATTTTTCCTGATTTACTAAAGACCGATATACATGCTCCATGATAATGGCAAACCCACAGATTTTTATTTTTATCTAAAGTCATTCCATCAGGTACTCCTTGATTCTTTGTAAACTTTTTAAATATTTTTTTTTTAATCATGTTTAAATTTCTGTTTACTTTTATTTTGTAAATAGTCCTTTTCCTACTATCTGTATGATAAAAATTGTTGCTATCTATAAATGCTGGACCATTAGTTATGTAATAACTGGTATCAACTTTTTTTAAATTTAATTTTTTATCAAGGCAATATAATGATCCATTTGTCAAATTTCTTTCAGGATTATCCATAGTGCCAAACCATAGTCTACCTGATGGATCTGTCTTACCGTCATTAATACGATTTGTTTTAATGTCTTTTTCAATATAAATTGATTTTAAAATTTTTTTTGATTTTAAATTTAAAACTCTTAACTCACCCTGAAGACCCAATATAAAAATGTTATTTTTAATATGTGCTAGAAAACCTATCTCTTTATTAATTTTAATTATTTTTCTTTTATTGTTTTTTATATTTAAAATATGAATTCTTTTTTTTTTTATATCTGTAAAATATATCGATTTATGTTCTTTTACCCATAATGTTCCCTCGCCTAATATACATTTAGCATTCCACAAAACTTCAAGTTTCGAGGTTTTTATTTTAACCATTGTATTCGTATTTTTTAATAAAATCTTTATTTGGATTAATTCCAATCCCTATATTTTCCAATGGAGATGCGAACCCATTTTTATTTTTAACTTGATCTAAAATTGAAAATTTTTCCTCTGCTAAATCAGTTATGAAAATATTTTTTTCTGTTGTATCAAACTCTAACATAGACTTTGTTGGAAATAGTCCACCAGGCATATCTGGTAATGTTGTTAACAAATGAAGATTAACTGCCACACTTAAAGCTGAGCCCCAAACATGATTTACTATTGGAATAAAATTAGACTGTGCTAACGCTGATATTTTTAAATATTCAGTAATTCCACCTAAACCACAAACTTCTGGTTGAGCGATATCAATACAATTATTTTTTATAAGTTGGTTCCAACCATATTTAGTAAACTCTGCCTCACCTCCAGCAATATTAGTCTTTAACTTTTGTTTAAGTTCTTTGTAACTATCATAATCCTCAGGAGCCACTGGTTCCTCAAACCAATAAATATCCATTTCATCTAATCCACTTCCGACATATAAGGCATCATTTTTATTATAAGCATGATTTGCATCCACCATCAGTTTTAATTCAGATCCAATTGCATCACGTACAGCACTTACTAACTTTAAATCTTCTTTAGGACCCATGCCGATTTTCATTTTCATAGCTTTGAAATTCTTTTCTTTTATTTGATTAGCCTCATTTTTGAACAATTCGCAAAGTTCTTCGATTGATTTTTTTTGTAGCATCATTCCGTAGCCGTAAACTGGAATTTTATCATTAGTTTTACCTCCTAGTAATTGATAGAGAGGTAAATTGGCTTTTTTTGCCAATATATCCCACAATGCTATATCAATTCCTGATAATGCTTGAATTGGCATTCCCTTTTGGCCACTGTCTCTAAGTAAATTATATACTTTGTGCCAAATATGTTCTTTGTTAAGTGGATCATCTCCTTTTATTAAAGGTTGAATAACTTTTTCTACAATATATTTATTTGCAAGAGCTATATTTCCAGGTCCAAAACACTCTCCCCAACCTGTAATACCTTCGTCTGTCTCTACTTCAACTAAGTGGGCAGTTCTATGTTTGTAATATTGTTGTGAGTATCCTAGCTCTTTGTCTAACTCATATCTAAGTACATGACTTTTGATTGAGATTATTTTCACAAATTTTAAACAGCAACTACTTTAGAGTTCTGTTCTCCTAAGTTCTCTATTGATAGTTTCATTTGGTCACCTGCTTTCAGAAATATTTGTGGTTTTCTACCCATTCCAACTCCTGGGGGTGTTCCAGTTGTAATTATATCCCCTGGTTGTAATGACATAAATTTACTTACATAAGATACAATGATATCAACGTTAAAGATCATAGTACTTGTATTTCCTGTTTGCATTCTCTCACCATTTACATCCAGCATCATTTTTAAATTATTTATGTCCTTAATTTCATCCTTAGTTACTAAGTAAGGTCCAGTGGGTCCGTAAGTATCGTGAGATTTACCTTTAACCCATTGTCCCATTTTCTCAATTTGCCACTCCCTTTCACTAACATCGTTTACTAAACAATATCCTAAAATATGATCTTGTGATTGGTCTTCTGAAATATGTTTTGCTTCTTTTCCTATTACAATTCCAAGTTCAACTTCCCAATCTAGTTTTTTTGATCCTGAAACTATTTCTACATCATCATTAGGACCACACATTGAACTAGTAGCCTTCATAAACATAATTGGTTCTTTTGGAATTTCAGCCCCAACTTCAGCAGCATGGTCTGAATAATTAAGCCCTATTGCAACAAACTTTCCTGGACTTGTAATGCAAGAACCTACTCTTTGACCTGGTGAAATTTCAGGAAGACTTGATATATCAACGCTTTGAATTTTTGAAATTGTTTCAAAATTTAAATTATGTGGGTTTAAATCACTTACATGTGAACTAATATCTCTTATTTTTCCATCACCATCTAATATTGCTGGTTTTTCTTTTCCCTTTTCACCGACTCTTAATAGTTTCATTATGTCTCCTTTATATTTAAATTGTCATTCCACCATCCACAGAAAAAGTATTTCCTGTTGTAAATGTTGATTCATCACTAGCTAAATAAATAGCAAAATCAGCTATTTCTTGTGCAGTTCCTAGTCTTTCCATGGGTTGTCTTGCTATGAAATCTTTTTTTGCCTTAACTGGATCCGGGCTTTGTTTTACTCTATCTTCCCAAGAAGGTGTGAATACGGTTCCAGGTGCAATTGCATTACATCTAATTTTTTGCTTAACAAAATCAGATGCGATTGATTTTGTTAGTCCAATAATAGCTGCTTTACTTGCTCCATATACAAATCTGTTTGGAAGTCCCTTAATACTAGACGCAACAGAAGCAACATTAATAATACTACCTCCATCATTATTTATCATCGTTGGTAATGTAGCTTTACACATAAAGTACATAGATTTAATATTAGTATCAAAAGAAAAATCCCAATCTTTTTCTTCGCAATCTAAAATTGTTCCATGATGAACAAATCCTACTGCATTAAATAATACATCTATATTATTAAATGTATTAATGAATTCTTTAATATCCTCGTTTCTTGTTGAATCTAGTTTTTTTACTTTAATTTTTGGGTATTCTTTATTTAATTCACTTAAAGTATTTTCATTAATATCAGTAGCAGTAACATTTGCGCCTTCGTTATGAAAAGTTATAGCTGTTGCTTTTCCTATCCCTTGTCCAGCTGCAGTAATGATTATTTCTTTTCCTTCAAGTCTTCCCATTATTTATCCTTTCAATTTCTTTATATAATGAACTATGATCTGTTTCGCCATGTCCATTTTCAACTAATGATTTATACATTTCTTTAACTAAATTTGAAATAGGTAATTGAGTATTATAATTATTTGCACATTCTAATATATTATTCATATCTTTTAATTGACTTGAAGTTTTGCCTTTCGGACTAAAGTCTTTGTCTATCATTCTTTTTCCATGTGTTCTAAGAACTTTGCTATCAGCCCATCCTCCAGATAAAGCTTTAATCATTTTCTTTGGATCAGCGCCAGCCTTTTCACAAAGAGTAACCGCTTCAGCAACAGCTCCAATCGCTAAGCCAACAATAATTTGATTTGCTAATTTAGAAACCTGACCACATCCTACTGGACCTACAAGAGTTGGATTTCCCATTGATTTTAAAATATCTTTAACTGAGTCAAAAACTACTTGTTCTCCACCAATCATTATTGCAAGAGATGCTTCTTCGGCTCCAATCGTTCCACCTGAAACTGGTGCATCTAAGAAATTAATTTTTTGAGATTTTAAATTTTTCCCGTGATTAACTGCTGTAGTTTGTTTTACAGAGCTCATATCAATTACAGTTGAATTAGGTTTTAAATTATTTAAAAATTCATCACTACCTATAACTTCATTCACAGCATCATCATTCGTTAACATTGTAATTACTACATCGCTTGCTTTAACAAGTTCTCCTATTGAATTTGAAATTTCGGCACCAAAGTCTTTTAGTGGTTCAGCTTTATTTATAGATCTATTAAATGCTTTAACTGTGTATCCAGCTTTAAGTATATTTTTTGCCATTGGAAAGCCCATAAGGCCAGTACCAATAAAACCTATATTTTGCATTATTTTCTAGGGACAAAATCGTGAAAGTTTTGTGTCATTGCTTCTGGAAAGAACATAACACAAGCTAAAACAATCAATTGAATTACTATAAATGGTGCAAAACCTCTAAAAATATCAGTTAGTGAAATGTGTGGTGGAGCAACTGATTTTAAATAGAATGCTGCAGGACCAAATGGTGGGCTTAAAAATGAAACTTGCATGTTTACACAGAACAATATTCCGAACCAAATAGGATCAAAACCAAGAGCTAGAACTATTGGTAAAAAAACTGGCATTGCTAATAGAACTATTCCAACCCAATCCATAAATGCACCCATTATTAAAAACATTATTTGCATCATAAAAATTAGATACATTGGTTTTAAATCGTAAGCTAAAATTGTTTCAGCGACATAAGTGGGTCCACCTGCAAGAGAATATGCTCCTGCTAAAACTGTAGCACCAAAAGTAATTGTTAATATAGTTCCTGAAGCTTTAAAAGTTCTAACAAGTGCATCTTTAAACAAAAACCATGTGAGCTCTTTTCTGGCAGCTATGATAATTAATGTTGCAACTACACCCATTCCAGCTGCCTCAGTAATTCCTGTCATTCCAGAATAAATTGAACCTAAAACAATTATCACAATACCAATAGGTGGTAAAAGACCAGGAAGATACGACATCTTTTCTTTTAGAGTTAAAGCTGGCTCATCACTTAAAGGCGCAAGATGAGGTTGTAGTCTTGTTCGAATAAGAATATATGTAATTATTAAACCTGAGATCATTAAACCAGGTACGATTGCCTCTTGAAACAACATGGTAATTGAAGTTTCTGTTGTAAGTCCATAAATAATTAAAACAATAGATGGAGGGATCATTGTGCCTAAAGAACCTGATGCACAAATAATACCAATCGACATATCTTGATCATATTTCAATCTCAACATCTGAGGCAATGCAATTAGTCCTAATAAAACTATCTCTCCTCCAATAATTCCACTCATAGCTGCCATGATTGTTGCCATGATAGCTGTTACTACACCTACTCCACCTCTAGTTTTTCTTAACCAAGCATTTAATGCATCATACAAGTCTCTTGCAATATTCGAGCGTTCGAGTAAGGAAGCCATAAATATAAATAACGGTACCGATAAGAATGAATAAGTTACAACAAGAGAATAATATCTTGAGAGTAAAATTCCTAAAGCATGTTCACCTATATATAAAAATACAAGCACTGCTCCCATAAAACCTGAAGCAAAACCCATTGGTACGCCAATTGATATCAGCGCTAATAATCCTACGATTAATATTATCGAGAGTGTACCTATCTCAAATTCCATTTTATTTTAAATCTTTGGCAGGTTGGTACTGTTTTTCCTTAGGATTTTTCCAATCAATAATTAAATTATTTATTGATTGTAGAGCAATGAGAAATATACAAATAAGTGTTAGTGGTTTCATAGTTGCAGGAATTGGTGGGTCCCAATAAGTTGCAAATCTTTCCCAATTTATAAATGATCTATATGCATCCTCCATTCCTCCATAAATTACAGCAGCTGCAAAAGTAACAATAATTAAAGTGCTAATTAGATCAAAAATACGCTGAGTTGGCCTGCTTACATAGTCATATAATAAGACAATTCTGATATGGCTTCTAAGTCTTGTTGCATAGATTCCGCCAACTAAATAACAAACACCAGCCAACCATAGACATAGCTCATTAACCCATAAGGTTGGTTTTTCCAGTATATATCTCATGAAAATTTCGTACATCATTACGATTACAATTACGGGAATTAAATATTTAATTGTATGGCTTAAAAATAACGAAATTCTATCAATCCAAGTTATTGGAAAATCATCTTTACTTGCAACTTTTTCGTTTTGCTCTTGTAATTGTTTGTCTTGTAATTCTTTATCACTCATTGGCAAAAAAAATTCTTTTGTGAGAAGGGCCTATTTTAGGCCCTTCTATGTTTTGTTAAGTGCTTTTTATTATAGGATACCGTTAGCTTTCATGTAAGCTTTATGAATCTCTATAAGAGCAGCAGCTTCTGGAGACTTTTTCTTCCATTCTTCCCAAGCACCAAGTGCAGCTTGTCTGAATTTAAGTCTGTCCTCTCTAGACCAGTCATGAAGAGTAACGCCCATTTCTTTCAAAGCCTTTACAGCTTCTGCGTTTTTTCTTTCAACTAAGCTAGTGATAGTTCTACCACAGATTTCGATTGCAGCTAACATTGCGCCTTGTTCATGAGGCTTTAACTTGTTCCAAACTTTTGTGTTACAAGCTAAGTGGTCAGCTGGCATTGAGTGAAAACCTGGATATGTAGCATATTTGTTTTGCTCATAGTGTCCACCAGCATAGTTTGTTGCTAATGATGAATAGTCAGCACCATCGATTAGACCAGTTTGTAAAGCAGTTGGAACTTCACCAAAGTCCATAACGATTGGCTTAGCTCCTAATGCAGTAAAGATCATACTTTCCATTCCTGGAGGTGATCTAAATTTAAAGTCTTTTAGTGAAGCAACATCCGGAATTGGTCTACTAGATATTAAAGACTCATGTCCTGGTATCCACCAACCAATTAAAGTCATTCCATATTTATTGTAAAGTGCATCAACAGCTTCTTGAGCTCCTGGGAAATTCAAGAATTCATATTGTTGATATGGGTTATCATATCCACCCATTACATCACCTGCGAATTGGAACGCTGCATTTTTACCAGTTTGGTATCCAGCTCCTGTCATATCGCAGTCAATAATTCCAGTTTGTGCAGAGTTAAATACCTCGGCAGACTTACCTGTTACAGATGACGAGTAGAACATTTGCACTTTTAAGCTTCCGCCAGAGAACTTTTCTACGTTCTTAGCGAACTGAGCTGCAACTTCACCATTTGGTGAGCTTGCTGTGAAGTGAGTTTCTATTTTAAGCGTTTTTGCATGAGCAGAACCGAATAAAGCAATAGATACTACTGCAATAGCAGCTGTTAGTTTTGTTATTAATTTTAACATTATTTCCTCTCAGTTATGTTTTTTTTAAATTTAAACATAAAGATAAAAAGATTTCAAACAAAAGAGAGAAATTATGTATAGATACTATATGTAATTTAAGATTTACAACTTTTGATTGTATACTAAATTACTTCTGAAAGTAGTGGCTTATTTGAGAAAAAACACTTTAAATTATTAACTGCTAACATACTCATTGCTAATCTCGTCTCATGTGTGGCGCTTCCAACATGAGGTAAAACAAAACAGTTATCTAATTCTAAATATCTTTTATCTAGATTTGGTTCATTATTAAACACATCAAGTCCGGCAGCATAAATTTTTTTGTTTTTCAAAGCTTCTATTAGTGCATCGTCATCTACAGTCGAGCCTCTTGATGTATTAATAAATACTGAATGCTTTGGAAACAATTTCAAGGTTTCTGAATTAATTATATTTTTAGTTTCTGGAGTAGCAGGCGTATGTAAACTTATATAATCACAGTTAGGTAGCATATATTTTAAATCTGAATAATAAGTAGCATCTTTTTCAAGATCTTTAGATAATTTGCTTCTATTGAAATAAATTATTTTCATTTTAAAAGCTCTCGCTCTCTCAGCCACGATCTGACCAATTCTACCCATTCCTATGATGCCTAAAGTTTTCCCAGTAATTTCATTACCTACCATTAATTTAGTAATATCTGGTCTGTGATCTTTCCAAGTATTTGTCTTTACCAAATTGTAAGCTTCTCCAATTCTTCTTGAAGATGCTAAAATTAGTAGAATAGTTATTTCTGCTACAGCATCGTTTAATACATTCGGTGTGTTCGATACTTTTATATTTTTTTCCTTAGCTGATTGAGTATTTATATTATCATATCCAACTCCAACATGACCAATTACTTTTAACCTCCCTGTCAAACTATCAAAGAAATTCTTATCTAATTTGTCAAAACTTGTTGAAATTAATCCATCATAATTATTTACAAGTTTAATTAATTCCTCATACGAATAAGGTTTGTCCTTCAAATTTAAAGTAACATCGAATTCTTGTTTTAATATTTCCTCTGCTCCA
This sequence comes from uncultured Pelagibacteraceae bacterium, assembly GCA_902560585.1. Taxonomy (GTDB): domain Bacteria; phylum Pseudomonadota; class Alphaproteobacteria; order Pelagibacterales; family Pelagibacteraceae; genus Pelagibacter. The sequence goes on from CACEMI010000007.1 coordinate 53,792, forward strand.
TCAGAGATTTTTCTAGAAACTAATATTTTTGGTTTCATCTAATGGGAGTTTCTTAAAATACCCTTAGTTTTAGTAATATCTAAATATTGATCTCTTGACATTATACATGCTCCATCTTCGAGTTGACCAACATTTGATCTAGAAATTTCTTGCCAAGGAGTTTGGTTATTCAGTTTTTTTATTTTTTTCTTTTTTCTTCTTTTTGTAAATTCTAATTTTGTTATTTGAAGGTCTACTCTTCTTTTATTTAAATCTATTGTCATTTTATCGCCAGTTTTAACAATTGCTAAATCTCCACCTACTGCAGATTCTGGTGATACATGAAGTATTGATGGACTTTCTGAGGTACCGCTCTGTCTACCGTCACCAAGCGTTGGTAAAGCATTTATGCCCTTTTTTAATAGTCTATCTGGTGGTTGCATGTTCACCACTTCAGCAGATCCTGGATATCCAACAGGTCCACATCCTCTTATTATTAAGATTGAATTTTCATCAATCTTTAACTTTTTGCTGTTTATTCTTTTATGATAATCTTCAGGTCCTTCAAAAACTACAGCTTTACCTTTAAAGACATTTGGATGTTTAGGATTTGACAAATATCTTTCCCTAAATTCTTTGCTAATAACTGAAGTTTTCATGATTGCTGATGAAAAGAAATTACCTTTCATAACTAAAAAACCTGCCTTATCAGTTAAGTTATCTTTGAAAGTTTTTATTACATCTCTATCAACATTGATTTTTTTTCTTAAGTTTTGAGCAACTGTTTTTCCTGTTACGGTTATTAAGTTTTGATGGATTTTTTTATGCTTCATTAATTCTTTCATGATTGCAGGTATACCACCTGCTCTGTAAAAACCTTCCATTAAATGTTCTCCAGCAGGTTGGCAGTTCGCCAGTAAAGGTATTTTGTGCCCTAATTTTTGCCAATTGGATAAATCGAATTTTACACCCATGTGTTTTGCAATTGCAATTAAATGAGTAGTACAATTACTTGATGCACCTATAGCACTAGCAACGACAACTGCATTTTCAAATGCTTTCTTTGTCATAATTTTTGAAGGTGTAAGATCTTCGTGAACCATATTTACAATTCTTGATCCTGTCTCAAAAGAAATTTGTTCTCTTTCTCTATAAGGTGCTGGTATCACCGCACATCCAGGTAAAGACATTCCTAATGCCTCTGCAACTGAATTCATTGAGGAAGCAGTTCCCATTGTATTACAGTGTCCAGGACTTGGTGATGATGCTGCTGCCATATCCATGAATTCTTCATAATTAATTTCTCCCTTAGCATGTAGTCTTCTAGCCTCCCAAATAATGGTTCCTGCTCCAGCTTTCTTGCCCTTATAATTTCCATCAAGCATTGGGCCACCTGATAAAACAATTGCTGGTATATTTACTGTTGCGGCTGCCATTAATGCTGCTGGAGTAGTTTTATCACATCCAGTTGTAAGTATTACTCCATCTATTGGATATCCATATAGAACTTCGACTAATGATAAATATGATAAATTTCTATCTAACATTGCAGTAGGTTTTTTTCCAGTTTCTTGAATTGGGTGAGTAGGAAATTCCATAGGAATGCCTCCTGCTCTTCTAATTCCATCTTTAATTCTTTTACTCAAGGATAGAAAATGTCTATTACATGGAGATAAATCACTACCTGATTGAGCAATACCTATTATTGGATTACCAGATTGAAGCTCTTCTCTTGTAAGTCCATAATTTAGATATCTTTCCAAATACATCGCTGTCATACCTGGATCTTTAGGATCATCAAACCACTGCTTGCTTCTTAAATTCTTTTTTTTCATCAAATTATAAATATATTATTTAAATTAAATTAATTTATAATATTTTATAAAACTTATATTAAAAAATGAATAGTCTAATTGTTCTCAATAAAAACGATAATGTTGGTGTAAGTCAATTCATAATACCAGAAAAAACAAAAATTGATGGTCAGGATATTAGCACTATTGATCCAATACCTTTTGGGCATAAAGTTTGTTTAAAACCTATAAACAAAGGTGATCCTATAATTAAATATGATCAAATAATAGGATTTGCTTCTAAAAACATAAATGCAGGTGAACATGTCCATTCTCATAATTTAGAATTCAAAGAATTTGAGAGAAACTTCAAAGTAAAAAACAAAAAAACAATTGTAGATGAAAATATAGATACCTTTTTCAATGGAATTTTGAGAGAAAATGGTCAAGTGGCTACAAGAAACTATATAGGAATTGTGAGTACAGTAAATTGTTCAGCTACTGTAACTAAAATGATTGTTGAAAAAATAAAATATTCAAACATCTTAAATGATTACCCTAATATAGATGGAGTGGTGCCAATTACTCATTCAACTGGATGCGGTATGAATACAGTTAGTGAGGGTATGCAAATGTTTCAAAGAACTATTGATGGTTTTAAAAATCATCCAAATTTTTCACACGTTTTTGTTATTGGTTTAGGTTGTGAATGTGCACAAGTAAGTTTATTTGATGAGTCTGTAAAAAAACATAATAGGATACATTTTCTAACTATTCAGGATGAAGGTGGTACAAAAAAAATTGTAGAGAAAGTCTTATCTCAAATTAAAAATCTGTTATCTGAGGCTAATGATATTAAAAGAACTCCAGTGCCAGTGAGTAACTTAACATTAGCTCTTCAATGCGGAGGATCAGATGGGTATTCTGGTATAACCGCAAATCCAGCTTTAGGTGTAGCAGCTGATATGTTGGTAAAAAAGGGAGGGAGTTCAATATTATCAGAGACGCCAGAGATATATGGCGCTGAACATCTATTGATAAACAGAGCAAATAGCAAAGAAACAGCAGACAAATTAATGAAAAGGTTAGAATGGTGGAAACATTATACCTCAATAAATAACAGTACTATGGACAATAATCCTGCGCCTGGAAATAAAAGAGGTGGCTTAACGACAATTCTAGAAAAATCTCTTGGTGCAGTTGCAAAAGGCGGTAAGTCAATTTTAGAAGATGTACTGGAATATGCGGAGCCATTGAAAAATAAAGGTTTTAATTTTATGGACTCGCCTGGGTATGATCCAGTTTCTGTTACAGGTCAAGTTGCTTCAGGAGCAAATGTTATTTGTTTTACTACCGGAAGAGGATCTTGTTTTGGATGCAAACCAGTACCAAGTTTAAAATTATCCACCAACACTGCAATGTATGAAAAAATGGAAGAAGATATGGATATTAATTGTGGGACTATCGCTGAAGGAAAAGAAGATATTGAAAAAGTTGGGGGTAAAATATTTGATCTTGTTGTAAATACTGCTTCAGGGAATAAATCAAAAAGTGAAATTAATGGCTACGGTGATGAGGAGTTTAATCCTTGGCAAGTAGGCGTTGTGATGTAACTTTTGATTAATTTATAAAAACTACCCATGCCTAAAAATCAAAAAGCTTCTTTGATAAAAGTAATATTTCTATCTGCATCTGGTTTTTTTTTATTTGTATGCATGGATTCCACAGCAAAATATTTAGGAAGTGTTATGCCTGTTACACAAGCTGTATGGGGTAGATTTTTTTTTCACTTTGTTGCGCTTTGTGTTTATTTTTTACTTTTTAAGCCAAAACTTAATTTAACAAGAAATTTTAATATTCAAATTGTAAGGTCTTTATTAATGGTAACTGCAACTTTTTTTATGTTTAATTCATTACAAAGATTTGATTTAGTTGATATTTATGTAGTTTTTTTTAGTGCACCACTAATTGTTTCGCTATTATCAGCATACTTCTTAAAAGATATTTTATCACCAAAAGGTATAGTTTTAATGTTGTTAAGTTTTGGATCAATTGTTTATGCTTTAGGGCCTAGTATGAAAATATTATCTCCAGAGCTTATATTCCCAATAGTACCTCCGTTATGCTGGGCACTTTATCAATTCTTTACAAAACTTATTTCTGGGAACAATGAACCTTTTTCAGCGGTTTTTTATACTGCAGTTACTGGTGCTTTAATATTTACTATTTATATTTCTTTTAATTGGGTGCCAATTGAGAACAATATTTATTGGATTGGTTTAGTAGCTATGGGAATTTTTGGCTTCGTAAGTCATTTTATAATTATTTATGCAATTCAGTTGTCAAATTTATCTTTTGTAACTAACTTTCAATATTCACAGTTATTATGGTCAACTATAATTAATTTTTTAATTTTTGGAGTACCTGCAGATATAAGCAAAATAATAGGTCTTATAGGTATTATAATTTTCGGAGTTTTGTTTATTAGAGTTGAAGGATCAAAAAAGGTCAAAAAAATTAGTTAATATTAATTTTTTTTCCTAACTTTGAGCTTTTATTTATCGCATCAAAAATAATAAGAGAATTTAATCCATCTTTACCGGTTACTTTAGGTTTTTCTTTGTTCAGCACTACTTTTGTGAAATGATCAATTTGATTAATTAACGTTTCATTACTCTTCTGAACATTGATTTTATTATTATGAATATTATTCCACCAACTTCTTTCTTTTTGATAGTACCAAAATTTTAAATTAGGGAATTGAACCGAGCCCTTTGTTCCTCCTATAAAATAAGATGATTGATCTGTTGCTGGATAAGCAGGATTTTCACCTGCCGTTAATTCATAACTCCAAGGAGAAACAATTGTATCTGATATATTTAAAGTACATAAAGCACCTGACTTAAAAAATAAATTTACTGAAGCTGTATCTTCAACTTTATATTTTCTTATACTATTTGATTTAAAAGCCTGAACATATTTTACTGGGCCAAGTAAATAACAAATCATGTCAATATCATGCACTAAATTAATACCTAATGGTCCTCCACCATCACTTATTCTCCATTTTTCATTAAAATATTTTTTATGTTTATATAACCAACATAAAATGTTTGCAGATACAATTTTGCCAAGTTTTTTATCATCTATTATTTTTTTTACTTTATTAACTATAGAATTGTGTCGTCTGTGATAGCCTATTAGCAATGATGTTTTGTTCTTTTTTGCACTGCTAATAATTTTTTTTGCTGATTTAATATTATCTGAAATAGGTTTTTCTAACAAAACAGGTATTTTTGAATTTAGAAATTTTACTGTATCCTTTTCATGTAAAATATTTGGAGTTGCGACTACAACTGCATCAGGCTTATCACTTTCCAATAAAATTTTGGTCGATTTATAAAGTGGAACTTTGAATTTTTTGGCTAACTCAATCCCTGCTTTTTTAATTTCAACAATTGAGTGAAGAGAAGTATTTTTAGATCTTTGGATTGCTTTTATATGCTGCAATCCCATTAAACCAATTCCAATTACTGAAATTTTTACTTTCTTAGGCACAAATCTATATCTTAGGTGATACCAGCATCAATAATAAAGTTCTGTTTAGTACATCCTGAGGACACATCAGAAGAGAGATGAACAACTAAACTTGCTACATCAGCTGGTTTTAATTGTCTTTTCAAACATTGTTTATCAAGGATAAACTTTTTATACTTGGGCGTTAACCAGTGCTTTATTTGGCGTTCAGTAGCAATTGATCCTGGGGTTACAGAGTTACATCTAATATTATATTTACCAAATTCTCTTGCAAAAGATCTAGTTAAACCAATAACAGCTGATTTTGCTGTTTCGTAAGCAACCTTGTCACCTTCCCCTAACATCCAAGAAACTGAACTCAAATTTACGATAGCTCCACCTTTTTTTTGAATCATTCCTTTTAAAACAGCTTTAATTGTAAAGAAAAAATGTTTTAAGTTAACATCCATTCTGTTGTTCCAATATTTTTCATCCACCTCTTTAGTGGAATGTCTATCATCATTAGCTGCATTATTTATCAAAATATCAATTGGTCCTTTAGATTTTATTATTTTTTTAATTATATTTTCTAATTTTTTAATTTTTAAAAGATTACATTCAATAAAGTGAGGAGCTTTAATCTTTTTTTTTTTTAAATGTGAAATTAATTTTTTGGACTCTTTAATATTTATATCCACAAAATAAACTTCGCATTCTTGCTCACAAAAGTGCTCTACTATAGAAGCGCCTATTCCAGATCCTCCTCCTGTAATAAAAACTCTTTTATTTTTAAGATCAAAATATTTTACTTTCATTTTATATCCTTTCCTCAGTTTTAGCATCAAATAAAGAAATTTGTGTTAAATCAAAAAATAATTTTGTATTTTTTGATAATTCAATCTTAATCGTAGAAGGAAATTTAGCTAATACTTCTTGATTTTCATAATCAAATGTCATTATTTGTTCATGACCAATATACTCACTTAGATCAGCTCTTAGATTAATTTCAAAATCTCCCTCGTTAGATTTTTTAGAGAAAATATGCTCTGGTCTTATACCAAAAAAAACTTCTTTATTTTCTAAATTGGATTTTTCTATAAAATCATAACCATTTATTGGAATCTCAAAGTTTGAGCCATTTGCAACAAATGAAATTTGATTTGAACTTTGTTTCAGATTACCCTTAATCAAGTTCATTGAAGGTGAACCAATAAAGTCTGCTACAAATGTATTGCTAGGCTTGTTGTAAATATTTTCTGGTGTATCATTTTGCTGGATCACACCATGATTCATTATTGCAATATTGGTTCCCAAGCTCATTGCCTCAGTTTGGTCATGTGTTACATAGACTACTGTGGTTTTAAGTTGTTGATGAAGTTTTTTAATTTCTCTTCTCATTTCAACTCTTAATTTTGCATCAAGATTGGACAAAGGTTCATCAAATAAAAATATCCTTGGTTCTCTCACTAACGCTCTTCCAATTGCCACACGTTGTCTTTGACCTCCTGAAAGTTGTGAAGGTTTCCTCTCTAACAGAGCATCTACTTGTAAAAATTTTGAAACTTTTTGTAATTGTTCTTCTATTTTTTCTTTTGATACCTTTGCTTGTTTAAGGCCAAATATCATATTTTCACGTACATTCATGGATGGATACAAAGCATAAGACTGGAATACCATAGCAATATTACGGTCTTTTGGTTCAACTTTACTTACATTATAATCATCTATAAAGACATTCCCTTCATTTATTGTTTCTAAGCCTGCAATAATATTTAATAGTGTTGATTTTCCACAGCCAGAAGGGCCTAAAAGAACTAAAAAATTCCCTTCGTCTATTTCTAAATTAATTTTTTTCAAAACTTCTGTTGTTCCAAAATTTTTCGATAATTCTTGAATTTTTAAAGTTTTCATCTTTATCCTTTCACTGCTCCTGAAGTTAATCCTCTAATAAAGTATTTGCCTGCTAACACATAAACAATAAGTGTAGGAACTCCAGCAATTATTGCAGAAGCCATATCTACATTATACTCTTTAACGCTTGTACTCGATAAAACCATATTGTTTAACGCAACTTGAATTGGTGCTGCCTCTCCAAATGAAAAGGTTGATCCAAATAAAAAGTCATTCCATATTTGAGTAAATTGCCAAATAACTGTTACTACTATTATTGGCGCTGATATAGGAAGTAAAATTTTGAAAAATATTTTAAAAAAACCAGCCCCATCTATTCTAGCAGCTTTTACTAATTCTGTTGGAACAGAAACATAATAATTTCTAAAAAATAAAGTTGTAAATGGAATTCCATAAACTGTATGTACTAACACAAGACCAATTACTGAGTTTGATATTCCTAAAACTCCAAGAGTTCTAGCCATCGGCAATAAGATTGCTTGGAATGGAATGAAACAACCAAATAATAAAAAAAGAAATACCCATTGGTCTCCTTTAAATCTCCATTTTGTTAAAACATATCCTGTCATTGCTCCAATAAATGTAGAGAAAAATACAGCCGGCACAACCATCTTAATTGAATTCCAAAAGTATGGTTTTAAAAAAGTATCACCTGCTCCATATCCTCTACCTCCCCAAGCAACAGCCCAAGAGTCAAAGTTTAATCCACTTGGCCAAGTTAATAATGTTCCTTGACGAATTTCCTCCATTGTTTTTAATGAAGTTACGATCATTACATATAATGGAAATATAAAATATAACGCAAAAAGTATTAGCACAAAGTACAAAAACCATCTTAAGAACATGTTTGTATATTTTGATCTTTGTTCGAGCTGTTTATACGAAGTGTGTATCTTATCTTGCATTTTCTCTCCTCAACTCTGAATATAGGTATGGTATTATTACAGCTGCTACTGCCATGAACATCATCATTGCACTTGCAGCCGATAGACCAACTTGGCTTTTATGAAAAGCGGTTTGAGTCATATATAATGCAGGCATAGTTGTGGATATTCCTGGTCCACCCTGTGTTAAGGCAACTATTAGATCATAACTTTTAATTGATATGTGTACTAAAATTACAAAACTCGTAAAAAATACTGGCCTCATCATTGGAAGTAATATTTTCCAATAAACCGTAAACAAATTTGCACCATCTATTTTAGCTGCTTTAACAATTTCATCTTCAACTGATCTCAATCCAGCTAAAAATAATGCCATCACAAAACCAGCAGATTGCCAGACACCTGCGATAACAATGGTATAAATGGCCATTTCCCTGTTAACCAACCAATCAAATGTAAAGTTTTCAAATCCCCAATCAATGAACATTTTTTGGATACCAAGAGTTGGATTTAAAATCCATTTCCATGCAGTCCCTGTTACAATAAAAGATAAAGCCATAGGGTATAGGTAAATTGTTCTTAAAACGCCCTCTGCTCTAATTTTTTGATCCAAAAATATTGCAAGAATAATTCCAATTACCACACAGAATATTAAAAATAATGCAGTAAAAATAAGTAAATTATCTACAGCTATAAGCCACTTTCTTGACCCCCAAAGTTTAACATACTGACCAACGCCCCATAATTCATATTTGGGTAAAATTTTTGAATTAGTAAAAGATATATATAAAGTCCAAAGCACAAAACCATAGACAAACCAACCAATTAATCCAACAGCGGGAGCCATTACAATTTTTGGTAAGTTTTTTTCCAACCACTTGAACATTATAAATATTTTTTAGTTTTGATTAAAAAAAAAGGCCACCTAAAAATTAGGTGGCCTTAATTTTTATACTTTACATATTGTCTAATACAGAGTCAGCTAAAGCATTTGCAGCATCAACAGATGACATATCAGAATTAAAGTGTTCTGTTATTACATCTTGAAGTGCAGCCTTCATAGTATTACCTTGAGCCATTCCATGAGCAAAACTTGGTACTAAACCACCACTAGCACCTGCAGTTTTAATATCAGAATTTGAAGTTTTAGCACATTTATCAAATTCATCCATAGAAACATCTAATCTTGCTGGAATTGATCCTTTGTAAAGGTTAAAAACTTTTTGGAAGTTTTTGCCCATCATTAACTTAGCTAATAATTTTTGACCTTCTTGTTTATCTGGATCACTAGTTTTATAGAATATAAAACTATCTACATTATACAAGTATCCATTATTAGAAGGTGTTGGAGCGCAGTAGTAATCTACACCTGGAACTTTTCCTGCAGCTGTAAATTCACCTTTTGCCCAATCTCCCATAATTTGAAAACCTGCTTTACCTTCGATAACCATTCCAGTAGCAACGTTCCAATCTCTTCCTGGGCTACCTTCATCTGTAAACCCTTGAAGTTTTCTCATTTGATCAAAAACTTTAACAGTTGTTTCACTTCTTAAACAAGTTTCTTTAAGATCAACATAGCAGTTTTTATAATAGTTGTTACCACCAATACCCATAGCTACTGCTTCAAATACTGTTGCATCTTGCCAAGCTTGACCACCATGTGCAAAAGGAATTACACCAGCTGCTTGTAGTTTTTCTGCTGCTGCATTTAATTCATCCCATGATGTTGGAACTGAAATTCCATTAGCATCGAACACTGCTTTGTTTGCCCACATCCAATCAATTCTGTGAATGTTAACTGGAGCTGCACAATATGGACCACTATTATTTTGACATTTATGAACTGCTGCAATCATCGGATCTAATAAACTATCCCAGCCCTCTGATTGTGCAATTGGATCAATATTATATGGAGCAACTACTCCTTCTTGATCATATTCTTGAATTGTTGGTCCTTTAATTTGAGAAGCTGACGGAGGATCTCCTGCAACTATTCTTGCTTTTAGAGCAACATTAGCAGCATCTCCACCACCACCTGTTACTGGCATATCTAGCCATTCACCACCATTTGCAGCGAAATCATCTTTTAATACTTTAAGAGCAGCAGCTTCACCACCTGATGTCCACCAGTGCAGTACCTCAATTTTAGGTCCAGCAAAAGAAGAAGTAGATGTGAATGCAAATGCTATTAAAGCGATTAACATTTTTTTCATATATTTCCCTCTTATTTGTTAAATTAAGTTAACTTAAAAAATCAAGTATAGATTGTTTTAGGCTAAGTTCACAATAAAAAAAAAATTCAACCTGAAATTGATTTAAATAATTAAGTATTATTTTTTATGCATTGAAATTTAAGGGAATTTTTTTTGAATTTTTTTTTAAATTCCAAATTGTATTTTAATAAATAGATTTTCTGCCCAACCTTGCGGCTCCTCTAACGCCGCTAGCGTCACCATATTTTGGTTTTAAAAATACACCTTCATATTCTCTTCCAGTTACAAATTTTCTTACAATAGTTTCAATTTCACTTAAAAAATCAATTTCATTTGAAACACCCCCTCCAAATACAAAACAATCGGGGTCAAGAATATTTATTATATTTGATAGTGACATAGCTAAATTTAATTTAAAATTATCAATTAAATCTTCTGCGTCTAGATCATGCTTTCTATATAATTCAAAAATTTGATTTGTTTTTAAATTTTTTTTAAACTTTTTGTTAAATTTTTTTGCTAAACTTAAGCCCGACATAAAACTCTCAATCTCACCTTCTCTTAGATTGGTTGATTCAAAGTTTTCTTTTTTTGCTATTAAATGGGTAATTTGGTTATGTCCCCACTCTCCAGCTACTCCATTCGGTCCAGAAACAATTTTTTTATCTATTACCAAACCCCCACCAACACCAGATCCAATTATAATTCCATAAACAATTTTATAGTGTTTTCCTGAACCATCTAAAGCCTCTGATAAAGCAAAGCAATTGGCGTCATTTTCGCAAAATACTTCTTTTCCTAGTTCCTTTCTTAAATCATTTTGGAATGGTTTTTTTTCAAGCCAATAACAATTTGGTGCATTCTTAACCAATCCGGTTTGAGGGGAATGTACGCCAGGATGACAAACACCAATTGGTAATTCTTTATTAAATTCTTTCTGTAGCTTCTTATCAATTTCTTTGATAGTTTTAATAATTTGAAAGTAATCCTTTGGACAATCTGTTCGTTCACGATTACTTTCGTTACCATTTTCATCTAATACTACACTTTCAATTTTTGTAGCACCTACATCAATTCCTATTTGCATAACTAATAAGTTGCTCTACCACCACTCAAATCAAAAACTGCGGCGGTTGAAAAAGAATTTTCCTCGCTTGATAACCAAGTAACTAAAGATGCTAGTTCATTAACTTTAGCAAATTTATTTCTCGGAATTTTAGATAACATGTAATTTATATGTTCTTCCGTCATTTGATCGAATATTCTTGTTTTTGCTGCAGCTGGTGTCACACAATTTACTGCAATATTTTTTAATGCTAACTCTTTGCCTAACGATTTAGTAAGGCCTATTACCCCTGCTTTAGAGGTGCTATAAGCACTTGCGTTAGGATTGCCTTCTTTTCCTGCTATTGATGCTATATTTACAATTCTTCCATAATTATTCTTAATCATGTATGGGGTAACTGCTTTACAGCAATAAAATACTGCATTTAAGTTCAAATCTATTACTTTTTTCCATTCGTCGAGTGGATATTCAACTACTGTAGTATTTTTTCCTGCGACTCCCGCATTATTGATGAAAATATCAATTTTTTTGTGTGTTTTTTCAACTTCAGCTAAGTTTTTTTCAATACTCTCATAATTTCCTACATCTACTATTTGATATGAGACCTTATCAGAATTAATTTTGCTAATAGCTGTTTTAATTGCCTCCTCATCTATATCCCAAATTACTACACTCGCTCCCGACTCTATAAATCTTTCAGATATAGCTAATCCAAAACCTTGTGCTCCTCCTGTTACTATTGCAACTCTATTTTTTAAATCAAAATTGATCATATTAATTTTTTTGTTTTTTTGTTCTTAATAAAGGAAAAGCCAATGCAATTAAAGATAAAATAAAAAATGTTAAAGCTATTGGTCTAGTTAAGAACATGAGCCAATTTCCATCAAATATAACTAAAGATTGTCTTAAAGTTCCCTCAACTAGTTCTCCTAATATTAACCCTATAATTACTGGGACTACTGAAAATCCAAATCTTCTCATAAAAAATCCAAGTACACCAAAGAATAACATAATCCAGACATCAATTATTGACTGGCTTAAAGAATAAGTTCCACAAACAGATACAGCAAATATCATAGGCCATAGAATTTTGTTAGGAACAAGAGTTATCCTCGCAAATAATTTAGCGCCAAAAAATCCAAATATAAAAAATAAAACATTTGCTATTAACATGGCTCCAAAAATTCCATATAAAAAGTCAGGCTGTTCTCTAAACAAGTCTGGACCAGGTCTAACACCATGAATAATTAAACCAGTTAATATTACTGCTGTTGTAGCACTTCCAGGAATTCCAAGAGCTAATGTTGGAACCATTGCGCCCCCAGTAGCAGCATTATTGGCAGCTTCTGCTCCAGCAATTCCTTCTATTGATCCTTTGCCAAATTCTTCTGGTTCTTTAGAAAATCTTTTTGCTTCTGAATAACCAATTAAAGATGCAACTGTTCCTCCCTCTGCTGGCAAAACTCCTATGAAAGATCCTATGCCACTTGATCTAAGAATTGTTTTCCATGTTTTTTTATAATCATCTAGAGATGGAAGTTTTACAGCTTTTAGTGCAACTCTTTTAAAAACTTGATCAAGAAGTGTAGACTGGGTCAACATTTCGCTTATAGCAAATAAGCCAACTACTACAGGAATAAATCCAATCCCAACCGAAAGTTCATTAATTCCATAAGTAAATCTATCAATTGAAGTCATAAAATCTTTTCCAATAGTTGAAATTAAAATTCCAAATGCGCCAGCGATTAAATTTTTAATTGGACTTCCCTCACCAATTGATGCAAGCATTGTTAATCCAAAAATAGCTAATGCAAAATATTCAGGTTGGCCAAATTCATAGGCAAGTTTAGCTAATACAGGTGCAAAAAATACCAAAACTATTACACTAAAAATTCCACCCACAGTACTTGAAACAGTTGCCATACCTAAAGCTCTTCCTGCTTCTCCCTTTTGAGCTAAAGGATAACCATCTAGACAAGTGGCTGCTGCTGCTGGAGTTCCAGGTGTATTAATTAAAACTGCAGTGATTGCACCACCATATGTTCCGGCACAATAAATTGAAGTTAATAGTACTATTGCTGAAAGAGGGTCTAAAGTCATAGTAAATGGTAAAATTAATGCTCCACCTGTTGTAGGACCTAATCCTGGCAGAACACCTAAAATTAGTCCAAATAAAGTTCCAAAAAGTAAAACGATTAACAACTTGGAACTAAACAAAGGCGCCATCATTAATAAAAGATTATCCATACTAGTAGTAATAAAGGTTTGTAATTATTCCTGGAGGAAATCTAAGACCCAGTATCATTTCGAAAAATATAAAAACAACTAGTGGAAATATAATTCCAACCAGCAGTAAATAAAAAACTCTCTTTTCACCCCAATTATAAGAAACAAATATAGAAAGTACTGAAATAGCTAAGAAAAAATCTAATGTTTTAGAAATTACTACAAATAAAATAAAACTTAAGATTGTTAAAAAAAATGGTTTTGGAAGTTTTTTTTCTTTTTTCCAGGGATTTTTGAATGACAGATAATAAATAATTGTTGTTAAAAACATTATCAAAACTAACAATCCTTTTGGGAAAGTTGCAGGCTGAATACCTCTGTTTAAAATTGGTGGGACCTTATCAAAGGTAAAAGTAGAAATTAATAATATTGTAGAAAAAAAAATTATTACAAAAAATACTTTAAATTCATCTTTAAAAAAAAAGGGCAAACTTTTGTTTGCCCTTTTTTTATTTTGTACATTATTCATAAAAAAAAATGTACTTTCTTATGACTAATTAATGTAACCCAAAGCTTTAAGTTGAGCAGTCATTTCTGCAAGCATCACTTCCATTTGCTTGCCCCACTCATCAGCTCCAACAACACTAGTTGAATCAAGTCCAATGTCAGTTAAAAAGCTTTGAAAATATTTATGCTCCATAGCTTTTATCATAGCATCTTCCAATTGTTTCTTTCTGTCAGCTGGAACGCCTTTTCTTGTTACAAATCCTCTAACAGTTGATAACACAACTGGTATTCCAAGCTCTGTAGCAGTAGGAACATTACTTAATTTTTCCATTCTGTTACTTGCAAGAACAACTGAAACACATAATGTTCCATCTTCAATTTCAGTAACTGCTTCACCTAAGTTTAAAACACCTACATCAATATCTCCTTTGATAAGGTTAGTTTTAATTGGACCAACACCTTTATAAGGAACAATTGTTGGGTCTGTTAATTTTCCTTTTTTTGTAAAAGCAATCGCACTTACATCATCAATACCACCAACATGAGTAGTACCATATTTTAATGATTTTGATTTTTGAGCGCTAATAAATTTTTTAGCATCTTTAATATCATTTTTACAATTTACGACAAATAATTGAGGATCATCAGTTCCTCTAGCAAGTGGTTGCATATCACTTAGTTTAACTTTTGTTTTTCCTAATGCCATAGAAACAGCATGTCCTGTAGTCCAAGTTAAAGTATGTTGACCGTCTGCTGGTAAAGTCATCATGTAATCCATAGATGCAGCTCCACCACCACCTTTTTTGTTAACTAATTGCATATCTTGTTTTAGATACCTTCTAGTTCTTAACAACATCATTCTAGTAGTTACGTCAGTACCACCACCAAAACCAGCATGAGTAATTGCTTGGATTGGGTGACCATCTGCTTTTGCAGAAGTAATCATAAGTGGAAGTGCAACAACAAAAAATTCAGTTACCAAAAATGCGGCAGCTAAAAATAATTTAAAACTTTTTTTCATTATTTCCCTCTTTTTTAGTTAATTTATATTTAAATATATAAACATAATCTGATACATAGCGTAAAGTAAAAAATGGCTCAAAATAAAATTAACATAGCGGTTCTTCTAGGAGATCCTTCTGGTATAGGCCCCGAATTGGTTTCAAAACTATTATCTGAGGAAATCACAAACAAGGCTAATATTATTATCATAGGTGAAAAAAATATTTTAGAAAGTGGAAATAAAATTTCAGGTATAACTCATAATTTAAATTTTGTTGAAAATTTTGATAGTATTGATTTTAAAAAAGATAATAAATTTTTTCTAGATATCTCTGAAGGTAAAAATTATAATTATAAATTATCTGAGTGCTCTAAAGAGGCAGGGGAAAGTGTTTTAGCTTCTTTGAATTTAGCTTTAGATCTTGCTAAGGAAAATAAAATTCATGCAATAAACTTTGGACCATTTAACAAAACAAGCCTTAAACTTGGAGGAAATAAATATTCTGATGAATTACATTTAATGGCCGAAAAGTTAGAGGTTAAAAATTTTTTTTGTGAATTTAATGTTATTGATAATTTTTGGACTGCAAGGGTATCATCACATATTCCAATAAAAGAAGTACCAGAACATGTTAAAAAGGAAAAAATTATAAAGCCAATTAAGCTTATAAATGAAGCTATGAAATTAAATGGTATTAAAAATCCAAGAGTAGCAGTTCAAGCATTAAATCCTCATGCTGAATTTGGAACAGAAGAAAAAGAAGAAATTATACCTGCAATAGAGGAGGCAAAAAAACTAGGTATTGATGCTGATGGACCTTTGCCATGTGATACTTCTTTTATTACTGCTTATAAAAATGGAAATCATGATTGTATTGTTGGTATGTATCATGATGCTTTGCAATCAGGTTTAAAAGCATTTGGATTTGATAGAGGAGTAACTGTACAAGGAGGTTTGCCAGTTCCTATAACCACTCCTGCACATGGTACAGCATTCGATATTGCAGGTAAAAATAAAGCAAATTTAGAACCAACTTTGAATTCGTTTAAAATTGCACTTACAATGGCTGAAAATAAAAATAGATTATGAAATTAAAAAATTTAAAAAAAAATGACAAAGATTAAAAGCATAAGAACAAAAGTTTATCAATGGAATGGCAAAACTGTTCCACCACAAAATAATTTTTGTACAAATGCTTCTGACCTTTTATTTGAAAAATCGGATGCAATGGGATCTTTTAGATTTCATGAATGGTTAATATGTGAAGTTGAAACAGACGATGGAATTATCGGAATTGGAAATGCAGCGCTTGCACCACAATTAGTAAAAAAAACTATTGATACTTATTTAAATCCTTTAGTTATTGGTGAGGATCCTTTTGATTATGCTTATATTTGGGAAAAAATGTACAGAAGAACTCATGCATGGGGAAGAAGAGGATTAGGAATGGTCGCAATTTCAGCAATTGATATAGCTCTGTGGGACATAATGGGAAAAATTACAAATAAACCAGTTTTCAAATTATTAGGTGGAAGAACAAAAGAAAAAATTCCAGTTTATGCCTCAAAACTTTATAGCCAACCAATAAAAGAACTGCAAAAAGAAGCTGAAAGTTACGTTAATCAAGGTTTTAAAATGTTTAAAATGAGATTTGGATGGGGACCAAAAGATGGACCTGATGGAATGAAGAAAAATTTAGAATTGGCAGAGGCTGTTAGAGAAGTAATTGGTTATGACACAGATCTTATGATGGAATGTTATATGGGATGGAATTTAGACTACACTAAAAGAATGATTCCTAAATTAGTAAAATTTAATCCTAGATGGTTAGAGGAGCCTGTGATAGCAGACGATATTCATGGTTATGCTGAGCTAAATAATATGAACGCTATTCCAATTTCTGGTGGAGAGCATGAATTCAACTTATTTGGATTTAAACAACTATTAGACTTAAAAGCAGTTAGTTATATTCAATATGATAATAATAGGGTTGGTGGTTTCACTATTGCAAATAAAATAAATGCGTTAGCTGAAGCTTATCAAGTTCCAGTCATTCCACATGCTGGGCAAATGCATAATTATCATTTAACAATGTCTAACTTTAATTGTCCTATATCCGAATTTTTTCCTGTACACGATGTAGAAATTGGTAATGAGCTATTTTACTATATTTTTGAAGGTGACCCAGCTCCTGAAAACGGATTTATTAACTTGGACGACAATAAACCTGGCCTGGGTTTAACTACAACTGATAAATTTAAATCAGATTTCAAAATAATCGAATAACTAATAATTTTCTACTTCATTAATACTGGGCATTGAATTTGCTGCGCCTGCTTTTGTTGTGGAAATTGCAGCTACTTTATTTGAAAATTCTAAAGCATCTTTGATTTTTAAATTATTGGATAAAGCATAAGCAAATGCTCCATTAAAAGCATCACCTGCTCCCGTTGTATCTATAACTTTATCCTTTAAACTATAAACATCTATAAAAAAACTTTCATCAGAATTTGCAAAGTAAAGACCTTTTGGGCCTAATGTTATGACTATATTTTTTACTCCTTTTGTTAAAAAAGTTTTTGCAGCTACTTCAATTTCTGTTTTACTTTCAACCTTTTTGCCTAAATAAAAACTTGCTTCAGTTTCATTAGGAGTAAAATAATCAATACATTTAAAATCACTTTCTTTAATATCTGATGCAGGAGCTGGATTAAAAATAGTAATAGATCCTGTCTCTTTTGCTCTATTTAGTGCATAACTAGTTACTTCATTAGGTGTTTCAAGTTGTGTTAAAAAGATTTCTGATTTTTTTATAAAATCAATATTGTTATCAATATCTTCATTAGATATCGACCCAGCTGCTCCTGGTACAATATTGATTGCATTATCCCCTGTTTTTTCATTTATCATTATGCCCGCAACACCAGTTGACTGATTTGGGTCTTGGATTATTGAGCCTGTATTAATTCCAGCTTCTTCATAAAGTTCTAGAGCCATCTTTGCATTTTGATCTTTTCCTATTTTAGTGATAAAATTTACGTTTCCACCAAGTCTTGCAGCAGCAATCGCTTGATTAGACCCTTTGCCGCCTGGTCCAATTATATGATTTTTACCTAAAACTGTTTCTCCTTTAACAGGAATTTTTTCAGCAAAGAAACATAAGTCAGCTACGAATACTCCAAAAATGCATATAGAGCTCATTATTTATCAAGAACCCAAACGCTACCATCTGGTTTAATTACTCCTTTTGTTAGTATAAAACATCCATAAGGTCTTGTTTCAGAAGTAGATACGATTAATTGAGATTTCTTTGCTACTTTATAAAATTCTTGTCTCTCAATTGAGCCTACTTTCCAATTTTCTCCAGAAGTTTCTCTCACAGCTTTTATAAAATCTTTGTGACACTCTGTTAATTCATCTGGTTTATTATCAACTTGCATTCTCTCTGCAGCAGAGTCAATAAAACTATCTAATGGAAAAACTGAAAGAATAGCTTTTGCAGCTTCATAGATATTAACACCATCTAATCTAATTACTTTATTATTTAAAGAATGAGAATAAGCAGGAAAATTTGCATCTGTTAACACTAATTTATCACCATGTCCCATGGCTCTTAAATGATATAATAGTTCAGGATTTAAAATTGGATTAATATTAATTAGCATTAGAATACTATATTACATAAAAAAAAAGGGTGAAATAAAATTCCACCCTTTTAATTTTGTTTTTTCTAAAGATTATTTAAAATCGTTAGCGTTTTCTTTAGTTACTAATTGTGTTCCTGTATCAATATTAGGATCAATACTTCCGCCATTAGCTAGCTCAAGAGCATATTTAACTCCATATGCACCCATGTTGTATGAGAACTGAGCTATTGTTGCAGTCATCTCTCCTTTTAAGATACTTGTAGCAGCATCAGGAGTAGCATCAAAACCAACAACGATTACATCATTCATATCAGCATCCTTAAGAGCTTGCATTGCACCTAAACCCATATTGTCGTTAGAAGCAAATATTGCTTTGATGTTAGGATTTTTCAAAATGATTGACTCAGTAACAGATCTACCTTTTGCAGTATCCCATTCAGCAGTTTGAGTTGCAACAAGATTTAAACCACAATTTTTAAATCCTTTAATTGCACCATCTCTTCTTAATAATGCAGTTGATTGAGACTCAATTCCTGTAAGAATTGCAACATCTGAACCTTTTGGAGTTTTATCACAAATAAATTTTGCTGCTAATTCTGCACCATTCATATTATTTGTTCCAATAAAAGTAACACCTTCGTTTATTCCTTTTGTATCAACAAATACAACTGGAACTCCGCTCTTAATAGCATCGTCTACTATTGGTGCAAACGCATTTGGATCTCCTGGCGCAAGAGCTAGAGCATCAACACCTTTTGCAAGTTGGTCTTCAACTTGGTTAATCTGCGCTTGAACATCTCCCTCTTGTGGAGGTGCGATTAAAATTAGTTTAACTCCTAATTTTTTAGCCTCTTCTTCAGCACCTTTTGTAACAGAAGCCCAGAATGGATTTCCAGATCCAGGTCCTTTTATACTGAATAAGATTTTTTTACCATGACCATCAGCAAAAGAAGCTGAACCC
>CACEMI010000008.1:0-70080 GCA_902560585.1 uncultured Pelagibacteraceae bacterium
TGACAGCTAAATTGATAGAAGAAATCGGATATGATGCAGTCTATGTGTCTGGCGGTGTAATGGCAAATGATTTAGGATTTCCAGATATTGGCTTAACAACTCTTCAAGATGTTAGTACAAGATCTTACTTAATTTCTAGAGTAACAAATCTTCCAACAATTGTTGATATTGATACTGGATTTAAGTCATGCAAAGAAACAATTGAGACATTTGAAGAATTTGGAGTTGCTGCAGTTCATTTAGAAGATCAGATTGAGCAGAAAAGATGTGGCCATTTAGATAACAAAGAACTTATCTCAAAAGAGAAAATGGTTGAAAAGATAAAAGAATGTGTGTCCGCAAGAAAAGACAAAAATTTTAAGATTATAGCAAGATCTGATGCAAAAAGTGTTGAAGGAATTGATAGCATGATTGATAGATGTAAGGCTTATATTGATGCAGGTGCCGAAGTAATATTTCCAGAAGCTTTAGAAGATGAGAAGGAATTTGAACTCGTTAGAAAATCACTTAATTGTTACCTTTTAGCGAACATGACTGAGTTTGGAAAATCAAAATTACTCAATTATAAGCAGCTAGAAGACTTAGGATATAACATAGTTATTTATCCTGTTTCTACACAAAGACTAGCAATGAAAAATGTTGAAGATGGTTTGCGTGCCATTTTTGCTGATGGACACCAAAACAATATTATTGATAAAATGCAAACGCGGAAAAGATTATATGATTTAGTAGAATACGAAAAATATAATGCTTTAGACGAAAAGATTTATAATTTTAACACAGACGGACATGAATAATGAGCGATGATATCAAAAAAGGTTTACTAGGTATAGTTGTTGACGAAACAGAAGTTTCCAAAGTAATGCCAGAAATTAATTCTTTGACTTATAGAGGATATGCCGCTCAAGATTTATGTGCGAAATGTAAATTTGAAGAGGTCGCTTATCTAATCCTTAATGGTGAACTACCAACCAAAAAACAATTAAAAAAATTTGAAAAAGAAGAAAGAAAAGAGAGAAAGCTATCTAAAACATTATTAGATGATATCAAAAAGTTTCCAAAAAAAGCTCATCCTATGGATGTTGCTAGAACAGCAGTAAGTATTATGGGACTTGAAGACAAAGAAACCAAAGATAATTCCCCTAAAGCCAATATGCGAAAAGTTATGAGAATTTTTGCAAAGATGCCAGTTGCCCTAGCTGCATTTTACAGAGCAAGGAAAGGAAAGAAAATTATTCCACCCAAAAAAAATCTATCTTTTTCAGAAAACTTTTTTCATATGTGTTTTGAAAAAGTTCCAAACAAAGATATAGTTAAAGCGTTTGATGTATCTCTAATTTTATATGCAGAACACAGTTTTAATGTTTCAACTTTTACAGCAAGAACAATAACAAGTAGTTTATCTGATATACACGGTGCAATTACTGGTGCAATAGCAAGTTTAAAAGGACCTCTACATGGAGGAGCTAACGAAGAGGTTATGCATATGATGAATAAAATTAAAAAACCAGAAAACGCACTTAAATGGATTAATAAAGCTTTAGACAATAAAGATGTTGTTATGGGCTTCGGGCATAGAGTTTACAAAAGTGGAGATTCAAGAGTTCCTACAATGAGAGAATATTTTGGTAAAGTTGCAAAGATTAAAAAAGACAAAAAGTTTGAGAAAATTTATGACATTGTTGAGAAGGTAATGATTGATAGGAAAAATATTCATCCAAACGTGGATTACCCTACTGGACCGACTTATCATTTAATGGGTTTTGACACTGATTTCTTTACTCCAATTTTTGTTATTTCAAGAATTACTGGTTGGTCTGCTCATATTATAGAACAACATGCTGCTAACAAACTGATTAGACCATTAGCTAGTTATAAGGGCAGTAAGCACCGTAGGGTTCTACAATTAAATCAAAGATAATTTTATGAAAAAGCTTCTGTCCAAGATCCTCTTGTAGATGCTTTAGAATATTCAGTCGCTCTACCTTCAAAGAAGTTCATATGTTCGACAGCGTTCAACATAGTGTCAAGCCAAGTTAGTGGATTTTTTTGAACATCATAAATAGGTTCTAATCCTAACTGAGCTAATCTTCTATTTCCTATAAATCTTATATAATCCTTTACTTCTTTTGCAGTTAATCCTTCCATTGGACCCATTTCAAATGCTAGATCGATAAATGCATCCTCATGTTCAATAATAGTTCTGCATGCTTCATAAATCTCTTTCTTTAATTGAGGAGTCCAAATTTCAGGATTTTCTTTAATAAAATCTTTAAAAAGTCTGATCATTGAGTTGCAGTGCAAAGTTTCATCTCTTACTGACCAAGTAACAATCTGCCCCATTCCTTTCATCTTATTATGTCTTGGAAAATTCAGTAAAATTGCGAAACTTGCAAAAAGTTGTAAACCTTCAGTGAAAGCACTAAATACAGCAATTGTTTTGGCTATATCATGATTTGATTTCATATCAAAACCTTGCATATAATCATACTTATCTTTCATTTCTTTATACTTCATGAAAGCTGAGTATTCTGACTCTGGCATACCAATGGTATCTAGCAAATGTGAATAAGCCGCAATATGAACAGTCTCCATTGAAGCAAAAGATGACATCATCATTAATACTTCAGTTGGTTTAAATACGTTCATGTAATGTCTTATATAGCAATTGCTTACTTCAACATCGGCTTGTGTGAAGAACCTAAAAATTTGAGTAAGTAAATTTTTTTCTGATTGAGATAAGTTTTTTTGCCAATCTCTTACGTCATCACCAAGAGGTACTTCCTCTGGTAACCAGTGAATTCTCTGCTGGGTTAACCAAGCATCATAACACCATGGATATCTGAAAGGTTTATAAACAGGATTTCCCACAAGCAATCCATTATTTTTTTTTGGTTGAATAATTTCTTTCTGAACTTTTTCTGCTACTGACACGATAAACACTCCTCATAATCTTGTTGGTTATTACTTTCTTCTTTAGATTTATAAACGTTGGCTGAAATGTCGGTTGAATTTGCATCATTAACATTTTCAGCACGTTGTATTGATTTAGACCTGCAGTAATAAAGACTCTTCAAACCTTTCTTCCAAGCTTGGAAGTGGATTTGATGTAAGTCCCTTTTGTGTACGTCTGCAGGTAAAAATAAGTTAATAGATTGAGCTTGAGAAATGTGAGGTGTTCTATCCGCGCTTAAATCTACAAGCCATCTTTGATCTAACTCAAAAGCTGTTTTAAAAACGTCTTTTTCATCTTGAGTTAAAAAATCTAAATGTGAAACAGACCCTTGGTTAGTTGTAATGCTTGACCAGACTTCATCTGTATCTTTTCCATGTTTTTCCAATAATTTTCTTAAATATTTATTACGCACGTTAAAAGACCCTGAAAGTGTTTTATGTGTGAAACTATTTGCAGCAATTGGTTCAACCCCAGGAGATGTGCCGCCACATATAATGGATATAGAAGCAGTCGGCGCTATTGCAGTTTTATTCGAAAATCTCTCCATGATGCCATAATCTGCTGCATCTGGACATGGTCCTCTTTCCTCTGCTAAATCTTTAGATGCTTTATCCACATTTTTATGAATGTGCTCAAAAATCTTTTTGTTCCAAGCTTTACTCATAACAGATTCGATTGGGATCATTTTCTTTTGATAATAAGAATGTAATCCCATTACACCTAATCCTACACTTCGTTCTCTCATTGCTGAATATGTTGCGTCACTAAATTGTTCAGGTGCATTTTCTATAAAGTCTGTCATAACATTGTCTAAAAATCTCATAACATCTTGAATAAAATTTTCATCATCTTTCCATTCATCATACTTCTCTACATTTAACGATGATAAACAACAAACAGCAGTTCTATCTCTTCCATCTTTATCAATTCCTGTTGGAAGTGTAATCTCACTACAAAGATTTGAAGTTTTAACATTGAGACCGGCAAGTTTATGATGTTGAGGAATTTGCCTGTTAACAGTATCTATGAAAACAATATATGGTTCTCCTGTTTCAATTCTTGCTGTCAATAATCTTATCCATAAATTCCTTGCAGAAACTGTCGCTTGAACCGCTCCATCTTTTGGACTTTTAAGTCCCCATTGCTCATCTAATTCAACAGCTCTCATAAATGCGTCTGAAACTAAAACACCGTGGTGTAGATTTAATGATTTTCTATTTGGATCTCCTCCAGTTGGTCTTCTCATTTCAATGAATTCCTCGATCTCTGGATGATCTATTGGAATATAGCAAGCCGCAGAACCTCTTCTTAATGAACCTTGGCTAATTGCCATAGTTAGAGAATCCATTACTTTAATAAAAGGAATTATTCCTGATGTTTTTCCAACTCTTCCTATTTTTTCACCTATTGATCTAAGATTACCCCAATAACTTCCAATACCCCCTCCTCTTGCAGCTAGCCAAACATTCTCACTCCACAAATCTAAAATACCATTAAGGCTATCACTAGCTTCATTTAAAAAACAAGATATCGGTAGTCCTCTAGTTGTTCCTCCATTTGATAAAACTGGTGTTGCTGGCATAAACCATAAATTACTGATATAGTTATAAAGTCTTTGAGCATGTAAATTGTCGTCAGCGTAATGACTTGCAACTCTTGCAAATAAATCTTGAAAAGACTCGTTTGCACCTAAGTATCTATCTTTAAGAGTAGCTTTGCCAAAGTCAGTTAAGTTGTCGTCTTTGCTTCTATCAATTTTGATTGTTATGCCTTTTGAATTCTGAAATAATTCTGTTTCACTGTTTAGAGAAAATAAATCCAGTCTTTTATCTTTAGGATCATGATTCACATTTGGTGTATAATCGGAGACAGCTTTCCTAATAGCTTGTGATAAAATCTTGTTCATTTAGCTCCTTTTTTGTACTATACTTAAATTAGTAAAACAACTAGATGTTGTATGATGGTTTGGTAATTACACTATATAACCAACAAATCAATAGAACATTTATAGAACTTGTAAAAAAGATTATCAATAAAAAAATAAAAAAATTATAAAAATATCAACATGGAAAATTCAATAAAAATTGATCCTTTTGGCTTTAGAGAATACGACGCCCGATGGTTGTATCCAGATGACATCAATTTAGAAGGTGTGACAAATTTGGGGAAAGGGTTAGGAACACAAGTAATTAATCATACAAACAAAAAAAATCCAAGAATCATTGTTGGTCATGATTACAGATCTTATAGTGAGGAAATAAAAACAGCACTAAAAAAAGGTCTCATATCAACCGGATGTAATGTTGAAGACATAGGATTGTCTTTGTCGCCTATGGTTTATTTCGCACAATTTAATTTAGAAAGCGATGCTGTGGCAATGGTAACAGCAAGTCATAATGAAAATGGATGGACTGGTGTAAAAATGGGTATTAAAAAAGGATTAACTCACGCTCCAGAGGAAATGAAAGAGCTAAAAGAAATAACACTAAATAATAAATTTATTGAAGGAATTGGTAGTGAGAAAGAGGTAAGTAATTTTCAAAGTATTTACAAAGATGATCTAATTAATAGAAATAAAATTAATAAAAAAATTAAAGCTGTTGTTGCTTGTGGAAATGGAACGGCAGGAATATTTGCGCCTGATATGTTAAGAGGAATTGGCTGTGAAGTTATAGAATTAGATTGTAATTTAGACTATACGTTTCCCAAATATAATCCAAATCCAGAAGATTTAGAGATGCTACATGCCATCAGCAAATCTGTTTTAGAAAACAATGCTGATATAGGTTTTGGCTTTGATGGAGATGGTGATCGTGTTGGAGTTATCGATGATAAAGGAAATGAAATATTTTCAGATAAAATTGGCTTACTAATTGCTAGAAATTTATCGAGCACTCATAAAAATTCAAAGTTCGTAGTTGATGTAAAATCAACTGGTTTATATTCAACTGATGAAATTTTAAAAAGTAACGCTTGTGAAACAATATATTGGAAAACAGGACATTCTCATATTAAAAGAAAGGTAAATCAAGAACAAGCACTTGCTGGTTTTGAAAAAAGTGGACATTTCTTTTTTAATCAACCTTTAGGCTATGGATACGATGATGGGATTAATTCAGCAATACAGGTATGTCATTTACTAGATAACAATAATAAAAAAATGAGTGAGATAATTAATGAACTCCCTAATACCTATCAATCTCCAACAATGGCTCCTTTTTGTAAAGATGATGAAAAATATAAAGTTGTTGATGATTTGATTAAGCAAATAGAAAACTTAAAAAAGAAAAATATTAAAATTGATAATCAAGAAATTGAAAATATTCTTACGGTAAATGGTATAAGATTTACTTTTAATGATGGTTCTTGGGGTTTAATTAGAGCTTCTTCAAATAAACCTTCATTAGTAGTTGTAACTGAGAGCCCAACCTCAAACGAAAGAAAGAAAAAAATCTTTGATTTTATTGATGATTTGCTTCAAAAAACTGGCAAAATTGGTGAATATGATCAGAAGATTTAATTAAAGATCTAAAAACCTTATTAAAAATAAAGTTCCTATTACATAAAGAAATACCCCAAACATTCTCTGTGTTTTATTTTTATCTGTAGTGTGGACCATATTGGCACCAATACGGGCCATTAATGATGTTATGGGAATGAATATCAAAAAAGCAGGAATATTTACAAATCCAAGACTTAAGGGAAGATTTGCTTTCAGTAAAAATCCAGAAGTTAAAAAACCAATAGAGCCAATAGATGCTATTACAAATCCTATAGCGGCTGAACTGCCTATTGCTCTGCTAATTGGATATCCAAAATATCTTAAGATTGGCACATTCATCATCGCCCCCGTTATCCCCATAGGTGCAGATATAAATCCAGATAAAAAACCAAAAATTGCTCTCGGAAAAAACTTAAATTTTTTATTTTTTTTTAATTCCTGTTTAACTATCAATAAATACCCACCAAAAAAATAAACAACAACAGCAAAGAACAGAACTAAAGATTTTGTATTTAACAATGCAGCCATATATGTTCCAAGCAAAACACCAAATATTACAAATAGACCATAGGTTTTTAAAATATTTATATCAACGGCTTTATGTTTCCTGTGTGTCATTACCGAAACAAAAGATGTAAAAATAGTAATAGAAAAAGCAGTACCAACAGATAGATGCATCAAATAAGATTTATCTATATCTGCAGTTTCAAAAATAAAAAAAAGTACTGGGACCGAAATCAATCCACCACCAATACCAAAATAACCAGCAAAAAAACCAACTGGAAATGCAGTAAGTATCATTAACAAAATTAGTAGGTAATACTGATTTGAAAGAATTGTATTAATCAATTTGACCTGCCGAATGTAACTTAGGAGAAAGTTTTAATTTATCCATAATATGATCAATTTTTTTTACATCCGCATCTCTTACACACATATTTTCACTTAAATATCTTTTCCAATGGCTTGAGCCAGTTTGACCATGAAATAAACCAAGAGTATGTCTCATCACTTGATTAACTCTTGTGCCTTTTTTAACTTCAGTTTTAACATAGTCAATTAAATCTTCTATAACTTCCTCTCTATCTTTAATGTCATAGTTATTAAATATTTCATTCTCGATTTCTGCTAAAAGGTATGGGGAATGATAAACAGATCTTCCAATCATCGTACCA
Source organism: uncultured Pelagibacteraceae bacterium (assembly GCA_902560585.1). Lineage (GTDB taxonomy): Bacteria > Pseudomonadota > Alphaproteobacteria > Pelagibacterales > Pelagibacteraceae > Pelagibacter. The sequence continues at coordinate 7,634 of CACEMI010000008.1, forward strand.
TCAACTTTATCTAAATGATTTTTAACCTGCTCTGTTGATGTAATACCTCCATTAATTATTATTTCTAAATCTTTAAAATCTTGTTTTAATTTATAAACATAATCATATTTTAAAGGAGGTATGTTAAGATTCTGTTTTGGGGTAAATTTTCCAAGCATTGCTTTTCTTGCATGAATAATAAATGTCTTAACGCCTGTTTCTTTAAGTGTGCTTATAAAATTATATAAATGCTCATAATCGTCAACATCATCATAGCCAATTCTAGTCTTAACAGTGACTGGTAGTGTTGTAGAATTTATCATTTCTGATAAACAATCAGCTACAAGATTTGGCTCTTTAATCAAACAAGCCCCAAATTTATTTTTTTGAACTTTTTTGCTTGGACACCCTAAGTTTAAATTTATTTCATCATAACCAAATTCTTCACCAATTTTTGATGAATTTGCTAACAATTTTGGAGTGGATCCACCTAATTGCAGAGCTACAGGTTTTTCTCTAAGATCAAAAGATAATAATTTTTCTTTATCTCCCCTATCAATAGCTTCTGAAACAACCATCTCAGTATAAAGAAGAACGTTTTTACTTATTAACCTTAAGAAGTATCTTTCATGCCTATCTGTGCAGTCCATCATTGGAGCAACTGATACGAGTCTGTTAATTTTAGACATATTTTTTAACTTTATTTGAAAGGTTTACCTTTTTTTCATTCACATATTCTTGGTGGTTTTTTTCAATTTTAGCTAATTCGTAACGGTAATTAACCATAACACCAAAAGATCTTTTAAAGCCAACTTCAGAAACATTGGCATTTATAGCAATATCGTCTATGTCAGCTCCATTTTTTAGGTGAAATCTACAAACATCATTAATCGGAAATCCAAAATCATTTTTTTGTTTTGCTAAATAATTTAAAGCTAATTTACTAATTAATACTTTGCTATCTGCAATTCTTTTATCACCTATTTTTAAATCATTTGACTTTAAAAAGTCTAAACTATTTTTATTTGCCTCTCCAAGTATTTCTGCTGCTTCAGAACTTTCCATATTTTTAAACCAATCAGCAAAACCTACCATTGGTGACAAAGTTCCAAAATATTTTACATCTGGTAGCTCCTCTTGGAGTTCATAAACAACTCTTTTTATAAGGAAATTTCCGAGCGTTACTCTTGAAAGCCCTTCTTGACAGTTGCTAATAGAGTAGAATGTTGCAGTGTCGTAATCTTTAATTTTTTCTTCTGAGGGTCTTGTTAATTCTTGTATCGACTGACTTAAACCTTTTGTTAATGCTATTTCAACAAAAATAATTGGCTCATCCTCTAAGGCAGGGTGAAAATATGCAAAAAATCTTCTGTCCTTACCGAGTCTTCTTTTCAATTCATTCATATCCTTCATAGAATGAACTTTCTCATATTTAAGTAATTTTTCTAAAATTGCAGCTTTAGTATCCCAAGTTATTTTTCTTAGTTTTAAAAATCCTGGGTTGAACCAGTTTTTAAATATGTCTATCAAATCATAATCTAAACTTTTTAATTCTGGATTGTCTTTTAATAATCTTTGTAGATCTTCTCTAAGAGATACAATCTCCGAGGTTCCATTTGGAGCCATATTTAATCTTACAAACAACTCTTTTCTAATTCCAGAAGCTACTCTAGATAAATTTAAAATTGAATAATCGTCTTGAGCATTACTGTATTTTTTAATTGCCTCATCAATTTTTAATGGATCAGGTTTATATTTATCATTAACCTGAATTAAAAACTTGTTTTTTTCTTCAATAGATAAATTTTGATATCTAAATAAAATATCTCTTGCCAAAGTAATTCCAAATGCTGCACCTTTTGTAGATAACAAGTCATCACAAAGATCGATCAAATCTCTCTTTTTTGTAATACTTTTAAAAGATTTTTTTTCTAAAATCTTTTGCCCAGCATCAGCAATGGTTTCAAAAATTCTTTTTATATTTAGCATGGTGTTTTTTATATATTAAAAACCTAAACTTTTACCCATTATTTTATCAGGTAACCAAGTAACTATTTCAGGAAAAATACACAAAATTAATATAGCTAGAGCCATAATTATCATAAATGGAATAGATCCCTTTAATATTTCTGACAGACTAACATCTGGTGTAATGCCTTTGATTATATAAAGGTTTAATCCAACAGGTGGCGTAATAAGACCAATTTCCATATTTATCGTAAATACAATCGCAAACCAATAAGGGTCAAAGCCCAGCGTGGTTATTACTGGCAGTAATATCGCTGAAGTCATCACAATTACTGCTACTGGTGGTAAAAAGAAACCTGCAATTAAAAGAAAAATATTTATTAAAATAAATACAACCCATTTATTTGAACTTAGCTCTACCATGCTTTGTGCTAGTGATTGAGTTACATAAAGCTGTGATAATGTGAAAGCAAATAGATAAGATGCAGCAATGATAAACATTATCATCACACTTTCTTTCATAGATACTTTAACAATATTCCAGATTTTTTTTGGTTGATAAATTTTGTAAACTACAGCGATTAATACAAAAACTAAAAAAGCTCCAACGCCAGATGCTTCTGAAGGTGTAGCTACTCCACCATACAAAACATAAAGAACACCAGCTATAATTGCTAGGAAAGGTAAAATTCTTGGCAATACTTCAATTTTCTCTTTAAAAGTTGGAGGTGTTCTGTTTTTTAAGGCTTTTGCTGAATCTTTATCAATAAAATAACTATGTATGAGAGCCCATATAGCAAACATACCTGCTAACATAAATCCAGGTATCAAGCCACTTAAGAATAATCTTCCAATTGATGTTCCTGTAGCAATACCATAAACAATTAAAACAATGCTCGGAGGAATTAAAACTCCAAGCGTACCGCCAGCTGCTATTGTTCCTGTTGCTATTTGATCAGAATACCCTCTTTTCCTCATCTCAGGTATTCCCATAGTTCCAATTGCTGCACATGTTGCAGGACTTGACCCACTTAAGGCGGCAAATATTGAGCAAGCACCTATGTTAGAAATTACTAATCCTCCTGGTACTCTCCAAAGCCATCTATCTAAGCCTGTATATAGATCTTTTCCTGCTGGTGAATTGGCAACTGCCATTCCCATCAAAATAAACATTGGAATTGAAAGTAAAACAAAAGAGTTTAGTCCTGCATAAAATGTTTCTGCAAAAACATCTAACATTTGAAAACCTTCAAATGCAACTAACAACGTTATTGAGACAAAGCTCAAACCGAAAGCAATTGGTATTCCAGAAAATAAAACTACTAAAGTGAAAACCGCAACGATTATTGCTATTATTAATGGATCCATTAGTAACCACCTTCCTCGTCAATAAGTTTAATTATTTCTGCAATATATTGAAGTATCATTAAGGCTGCACCAATCATCATTGATGAATAAGGTATCCATAAAGGAGGATCCCAAACAGTTCCTGTTGAATAGTTTTTTGTAAACGCTTCTTCAACCATCAAATATCCAAAATAAAATAAAATTAAAAAAAATAATAAACTTATTAGTGATGTGAAAATTTTAAGTCTAAGAATGTTTTTCTTTGATAAAAAATCATAAATCCACTCCATGCTAACATGCGCTTTTTCACTTAAAACATAAGCACTTCCTATAAAAGTTGAAGCAACTAAAAGCATCGTCACTAACTCTGTTTGCCATGTAATAGCTCTTTGAAAGAAGTATCTTTCAAAAACTAATTCTACAATAACCAAGATTGACAGGAGCAGGGCTAAAACAGCAAATGCACCACATGCTTGTGAACTATAATTACAGAATTTTAAATATTTTTGTTTCATAAAAAAAACCCCTATTTAATATTTTTAAATAGGGGTTCTTTATATATCTTTTTATTTAACTGCTAAAGCCATTTCCATTAGCTTATCGCCACCTGGAACTTTTTCAGCAAATGCTTTATGAGAAGATTGTTTAGCAATCTCAACCCAAGCCGCATGGTCGTTTGCATCCATATATACTAATTTTACTCCTGCTGCTTTATAAGCGTCTTCAAATTTTTTATCTAAATTTTCAACTTGCGCAGTCATGTATTTTTCAGCAACTTTACCAGCTTTCATTAAAGCATCTTGTTGTTTTGAATTTAATTTATCAAAGCTCATTTTTGACATCAAAATTGGCTCATACATAAACCATAAACCGAATTTCCCCGGAGGTGTTGCGCATGTTACTTGCTCATAAATTTTGTAACTAACAAAACTTCCTGAACTAGTATTTGCACCTGTTAATACTCCAGTTTGTAATCCAGTATAAATTTCTGATGAAGGCATACTTTGAATACCAGCACCAGCTGCTTCTAACATTTGGTTAAAAGCTTTACCAGCTGCTCTCATTACTTGGCCTTTAGCATCTGATGGATTTTTAATACATTTTGATTTAGATGCAAAACCACCACCAAGCCATGCATCAGATAGAACAACAACACCAGCATCATTTATAATTCTCTTAATTTCAGTCATCATTGGACCTTTATTAAATCTTAGTGCATGATCATGATTCTTAACAGTTCCTGGCATTAAAGTTGCGTCAAATTCTGGATGGAATTTCGATGCATACGCTAATGGAAATGCTGAAATATCCAATTGACCAGTTGTCATTGGTTTCCACTGCTCTTTAGGTTTATATAAAGATTTTGCTGGATAAATTCTAATATCTAAATCTACTCCTGCTTTTTTAACTTCATCTGCAATTATTTGAACCATTTCATGTCTTGGATCATAAGAACCGTCTGCTCTAGGTGTTCCAGGCCATTGGTGACTTGCTTTTAGTGTCACTGCATACGCCGATCCAATTAATGAGAATGCTAAAAATAATGTTGTGAAATAAAAACTTATTTTTTTTAACATGTTTTCCCCTCTTTAAATTAATTTAATAATGATATTAAATTGAACTTAAGGGTAAGAGTCAATATAAGGAAATGTCGTATATTTTATTATGGATGGGCCACTAAAAAATTTATTAGTTGTTGATTTAACAAGGGTTTTGGTAGGACCCTATTGCACTATGATACTTTCAGATTTAGGTGCAAGAGTTATAAAAATTGAAGCACCTGAAACAGGCGATGACTCTCGAAAATTTGGCCCTTTTGTTAAAGATTATTCTGCATACTTTATGTCCTTAAACAGAGGAAAAGAAAGTATAGCTTTGAATTTGAAGAACGATGAAGATAAAAAAATATTTGATAAAATATTATCAAAAGCAGATATTTTAGTAGAAAACTTTAAACCTGGCACATTAGAAAAGTGGGGTTTTGGTTGGAAGGATGTGAGCAAAAAATATCCTAAATTAATTTATGCATCGGCATCAGGGTTTGGCCAAACTGGACCTTTAAAAGAGCTACCAGCATATGACATGGTCGTTCAAGGTATGGGAGGGTTGATGAGTGTAACTGGCCATCCAAATTCTGAGCCAACAAGGGTTGGAACCTCTATTGGTGATATCACAGCAGGTCTGTTTACAGCAATTGGAATTAATGCAGCTTTATACGATAGACAAAAAACTGGTAAAGGAGCTTTTATAGATGTGTCTATGTTAGATTGCCAAATAGCAATTTTAGAAAATGCAATAGCAAGATATCTTTCCAAAAATGAAATTCCAGGACCAATGGGTTCCAGACATCCATCTATTGCGCCCTTTGAAGCTTTTAAAACGAAAGATAGTTATATAATTATTGCTGCAGGGAATGATAAACTTTTTACAAAACTTTGTGATGTATTAAAAATTCCTGAAACTGCAAACGATGAAAGATTTAATTCTAATTCACTAAGATGTGAAAACATGGATCATTTAAAAGAAATTTTTGAAAAACAATTGAGCTCCAAATCTACAGATGAATGGGTTAAAGAAATGGAAGAATTGAAAATTCCATGTGGGCCAATTTTTAATATAAAACAAGCTGTAGAAAATCCTCAAATTCAAGAAAGAAACATGATTGTAAAATCATACCATAAAATTATTGGTGAATTTAAATCTGCAGGAAACCCTATCAAAATGTCTACCTATAAAGATGAAAGTACTAGGGGTAATATTCCTGATTTAGATGAGCACAGGGAAAAGATAATAAAGGAATTTAGTTAAATTATTCTTGGTTTTCTGTTTCGTCTGATACAATCTCTTCTTGATCTTTCATTTCGTCCAATGAAACATCAGTCTCTTCTTCTTGCATGTCCTCAACAGGTTCAGATGAAGGTTGTTCAGCTGTATTTTGTAACTCAGCTAAATCATCTTTAGAAACTTGAATTTTTTCTGGAATTTTTCTAGCTCTCTTAGATGGAAGAATTGGTACACCGCTTTTTGAAATTTCACCTTTGTAAAGATTTTCAAAATCATCGCCAATATCATCTTCGTCCTCTGAAGTATCATCAATTTGCTCGACATGTTTTCTTAACTTGTAAACTGCAGCATCTGTTAAATCAGGAACTTTGATTGTCTCCTCAGCTATTTCTCTTAATGCTATGACAGTGTTTTTGTCATTATCTCTATCTAAAGTAGGCTCTAATCCTGAATTAAGTTGCGTTGCTCTCTCCTTTGCAACTAATACTAATTCGTAAGGGCTATCAACTTTATCTATACAATCTTCAACTGTAACTCTTGCCATGGACGGTTTGATACACCTCGATTATAAAAAAATCAAGCAGTATTAGAGATAAACTGGATTTAATTTTTTTCGTATAGTGAAAAGTAAAGCAATAGAGAATGCTATGGCAATTGCTGCAATAAATGCGATTTTTTCAATTGAAAATCCTGCATCTATAAAAAAGCCAAATAATGCTGTACCAAAAGCAGTTGCAAATACCATTAAAGCAGTAGTCAAAGCTTTAATAGATCCAATATATTTTACACCATAAATTTCTGCCCATGTTGATGATCCTAATAAGTTTGCTAGACCGTTTGATATTCCTACCAATCCAAGAAATAAAAAAGCAGTTTGCGGAGCATCAAAATATATGATGACTAAAGTTCCTAAGAATAAAGGAATATTCATATAAATTAGTAATTTTCTACTTGTAAACTTATCAATTAAATAACCGGCAACAACTAAAGTGATTACAGAAAAAATTGAGTAAGACATAAAAGATTGCGCAATTGTATATTCACCCCACCCTTTTGAATTAGTGACGAATGATTGATAGACAAATACTCCTGTAGCTATCCAGGGCATTGCTAACATATTTAATGAGACAATGTAAAATCTATAATCGCCAAGAACCTCTATTCTTTTCCAGTTTTTAATATTTTCTTCTTTTAAAATTTTTTTTTGACTGCCTTCTCTAGTATCTAATTTGACATCTTTAACTAAAATATAAGATGCCAAAGGTAGGCAAATTAAAACTATTAAAGAAAAGATCACCCATAAGTCCTGCCAAACAATTAGAGTTAAAAGATAAACAATTAAGACAGGCATTATGAACTCTGCAGAGGATAAACCAAACCAAATAATGCTTAATGCTTTTCCTCTCGATTTTGTAAAATATCTTGAAATAGTGGTTGAAGCTGTGTGAGACATTAACCCTTGTCCAGAAAATCTCATTAAAAATATTGCTACAAACAAAAACGCTACAGAAGATGTTTTGGAAAAGAAAAAAGAAGAAAAAGATAGAAGTAAAATAACAAAAATTGCAAATTTAAGTACATTTACGTCATCAATTTTTTTTCCAATCCATATTAGAAGCAAGCTACTAAATAAAGTAGCTGATGCATAAATCGTGCCAAATTGTCCATGTGTAATAGAAAGTGTTTCTCTGATGCTTGAATTAAATAAACCTATAAAAAAACTCTGTCCAAAACATGAAAAAAATGTAAAAGTAAATCCAAAAATAATTACTTTTAAACTTAAATTTTTAAACATATAAATAATTTATGACTTGTAATGTTGCTTTCATAGGTCTCGGGGTAATGGGTTATCCGATGGCTGGTTATATATCAAAAGCTGGGCACAATGTAACTGTTTTTAATAGAACAACTGCTAAAGCTGAAAAATGGATTACTGAATATAAAGGTAAAATGGCTTCAACACCAAAAGAAGCTGCGGAAGGCGCTGATTTTATTTTTACTTGTGTGGGTAACGATGAAGATTTAAAGCAAGTTACATTAGGTGAAAACGGATTATTTCATAGCGCTAAAGAAGGTTCTATCTACGTAGATAACTCAACTGTTTCAGCTGAAGTATCAAGAGAACTTTATAGTAAAGCTAAAGAAAAAGGATTTGCATTTTTAGATGCACCAATTTCTGGTGGTCAATCAGGTGCTGAAGGTGGAATTCTTACTGTTATGGTTGGGGGTGACGAAGAGATTTTCAAAAAAGCAGAGCCAGTAATTGATTGCTATAGTAAAAAAGTAAAATTAATTGGTCCATCAGGAAGTGGTCAACTTACAAAAATGATGAACCAAATGTGTATTGCAGGTGTTGTACAAGGTCTATCAGAAGCTATAAATTTTGGAATAAATGCTGGTTTAGATATTGATAAAGTAATGGAAACAATATCAAAAGGTGCAGCACAATCTTGGCAAATGGAAAATAGATATAAAACTATGGTTGAAGACAAATTTGATTACGGTTTTGCGGTAGATTGGATGAGAAAAGATTTAAAGATTGTAATTGAAGAAGCGAAAAGAAATGGTTCACCAGTCCCAATTACTGAAATAGTTGATGAGTATTATGCTGATGTTCAAAAAATGGGTGGTAACCGTTGGGATAGCTCTAGTTTAATTGCTAGACTCAAAAAAAAGAAGTAATCTAATGTCAAATGCCGTCCCATACTATGAGGACTTTTCAGAAATAAAGAAAAAAATATGGTCGATGCTTGATGATGCTGTAACGAATAGATCATCTCCATTTAGAATTCCTGTTTTTGTTTGTGGTGATCATTCAGACTTTGATGGCAGAATTGTAGTTCTTAGAAAATCAGATCAATCAAACAATATACTTCAATTTCATAGTGATATTAGATCTGACAAGATTCCAAAATTAAAAAAAAATAATAATGCTGCTTTAATATTTTATGATAAAGAGGAAAAAATTCAGCTAAGAGTAAAAGTAAATTGTACCGTCAATCACAATAATGACATCACCAAACAATCATGGTTAAAAACAGCTCATGTAAGTCGTAAATGTTATTTAGTAAATAATGGACCAGGAACAGAAATTGATGAGCCTGGATCTGGATTAAATGATGATATTGAAAAATCTGGCTTTACAATGGAGCAAAGTGAAGAAGGTTATAAAAATTTTACAGTGATTCAGTGCAAAATAAAAAATATTGAATGGTTATATTTGGCTGCAAAAGGTCATAGAAGAGCCAGACTTGATCTTGAAAAAAATATAGAGAATTGGTTAGTTCCTTAAATTATGTCAAAAAAATATGAAGCAATGGTTCTTTCATGTATGGATCCAAGGTTTCAAAAACCAGTTTATCAACACTTAAAAAATAAAAAACTTACAGGAAAATTTAGTGCTTTTACGATTGCTGGTGGGTCAATTGGAGTAACAAATAATAAATTTAAAAAATGGCACTCAACATTCTGGGAAAATTTAGAAACTTCAATAAATTTACATAAAATTAATAAATTAATAGTTATAAATCACAAAGATTGTGGTGCAGCTAAAATTGTTCATAATAATAAAAATTTTAATTCTTCTATTGAAAATTCAATACATAAAAAATCATTTAGTAAACTGAAGAAAAGTTTAAAAAAAAAATTTCCAAACATTAAAGTTACCTTTAAAATTTTATCAATTAAAAATGCTTTATAATTTTTTATTTTATATATCCCTAATAATCTTAGGACTTTTTGTTATGAGATTTGGAATACTACAAATAAGAAAATTTAAAAAAGGTGAAACTAAAGTAAAAAAGAAAATAAGCGAACAAATAGCTTTTGTTATATTTTTTATAATTATAATTGGATTAATTATTTATTCTATTAACGATTTATTGTTTTAAAAAACTGATTTAGAATATTTTTTCCAGTTTTCTTGGTACCTAATTGCATTTTGCTTAACAGCTTCAATTTCATCCTCAGTTAACTGCCTTATAATTTTTGCTGGGGATCCCATAACTAATGAATTATCTGGTATTTCCTTTCTTTCTGTTACTAATGATTTAGCACCAATTATACAATTCTTTCCAATTTTTGCTCTGTTAAGAACCACAGCTCCGATTCCAATTAAAGAATTATCGTCAATTGTACAGCCATGAAGCATGACCATATGACCAATCGTTACGTTCTTTCCAATTTTTAAAGGGTAGCCTGGATCTGTATGTAATACACTTCCATCTTGAACATTTGAACCTTCTCCAATATGTATATTTTCAATATCACCTCTTAATGTTGCATTAAACCAGACACTAGAGTTTTTTTCTAATGTTACGTCTCCAATTATAACAGCGTTAGGTGCTACCCAATTTTCGCCAAGGTTTTTTGGTTTTTTATCTTTTAAATCGTAAAACATAAATTATATAGTCTTTTATCATGGCATTAACAAAAACACCAATTTGTGACTTTGGTAAAAAAGCTGATTACTTTGAACTTAAATCAATAGACAATAAAATAATTTCATTGAATGATGTAAAAGGTGAAAATGGAACATTAATAATGTTTATCTGTAATCACTGTCCTTATGTTTTGGCCGTGATCAAAAATGTTGTCGAAGACTGTAAGGATTTAGAGAATGACGGTATTAAATCTCTAGCAATAATGTCAAATGACCCAAAAAGATATGAGGAAGATTCATTTGATAATATGGTTAAATTCTCAAAAAATCATAATTTTAATTTTCCGTATGTAATAGATGAAACTCAACAAGTAGCAAAAACTTATGGTGCAGTCTGTACTCCAGATTTTTTTGGATATAATAAAGATCTTGAACTTCAATACAGAGGAAGAATAAGAGAGTTACAAAACTTAAAACCTACAGAAAATGGAGATAGTGAACTTAAAAAAGCTATGAAAATGATTGCAAAATCCAATAAAGGTCCTAATGAACAGTTTCCAAGTATGGGCTGCAGTATTAAGTGGTTTTAATAAATAATGTATTTATTAATTACTAGAACCTTTCCGCCAGAATTAGGAGGTATGCAAAATCTCATGTGGGGATTGGCAAGATCTCTAGCAAAAATAAATCTAATAAAAGTTTTTGCAGATTACCATGAAAATCACGAAGAATTTGATAATTCTGTTTCATTTTCAATTGAAAGAGTTAGTGGAATTAAGCTAATCAGAAAATATAGAAAATCTTATTTAATTAATGATTATCTTGAAAATAATAAAAATGTAGAATGTTTAATTGCTGATCATTGGAAAAGTTTAGAATTAATTAAAACAAATAAAAAAAAAATTTGTCTAATTCATTCTAAGGAAATAAATCACCCTAAAGGCTCTGGATTGAATAAGAAATTACTATCTGTTCTAAATAATGTTGATCATGTTGTTGCAAATTCAAATTATACAAAAAACTTAGCTATAGACCTAGGGGTGGATGAAAGAAAAATAATTGTTATTAATCCTGGTGTAGACCCAGTAGTTGAAGTTCCAAAAAAATATTTGGATGAAGCTGAGGAAATATTAAAAGGAAAGAAAAATAGACTAATTACAGTTTCAAGATTTGATAAAAGAAAAAATCATGAAAAAGTAATTATGGCTGTTAGAAACTTAAAAGAAATTTATCCAGATATAATTTACACATGCGTCGGGTATGGAGATGAGGAAGAAAAATTAAAAAAATTAGTTGTTGAACTAAAATTAGAAAATCAAGTTACTTTTTTAAAAGATATACCAACTGATTTAAAAAATGCTCTTATTGCAAAATCAAATATTTTTGTAATGCCATCTGTGATTTATAAAAAATCAGTTGAAGGATTTGGAATTGCTTATGTGGAAGCTGCACAGTATGGAGTTCCATCAATTGGAGGAAAAGATGGAGGTGCGGCAGATGCAATTATACACGAAAAAACTGGTTTAATTTGTGATGGCAATAAACTAGAAGATATTTACTCAAGTATAGAAACTCTTTTTATAGAAAATAAATATTTAGAATATGGTAAAGAAGCTAAAAATTATTCTGTAAACTTTCTTTGGGATAAGGCAATTGAAAAATATAAGAGAATCTTATAAAATAATATTATGATCGCTAAATTTAACAACATTTTCTACTTAATTGTATTTCTTGCACATTTTATAGGAATAGCTGCATATTGTTTTCAAACAATTGTTGGAACCAAAAAGTTTATGGATAAGTTTGGTATAGATCATAGTGCAGCAGTTATGGTTAGATTTGTTGGAGCGCTAATGCTTGGTTGGGTAATAATGGCTATTTATATAATGTTTGTAAGGCCAAATGGAGTAGAAGGTACTTGGGCATTTTTTAATTTAATATTTATTATACATGCATGCGTTTTGGGAACAAATTTCTACTCCCTTAAGATTGATAAAACAGGTCTTAATGAAAAAGTTACAGATGAAGGAATTATAGCGCCTACAGTGTTTCTAATAATGATGGCTATACTTTGTTACGGTTTGTCTGATAAAATTTATATCACTTAATTATAAGTCTTTTTAAACATAGTTTTATAAACGTGCCAAATTACAATTAAAATTGTAGTTAATAAAATGCATGCAGTTAAAGCTCTGTCCCATAAAAATTCCCAAGAACCATTGCTTAATAATAAAGATCTTCTCAAGTTTTCTTCCATTAATCCTCCTAATACAAAAGCTAGTATCAGAGGTGGCATAGGAAAATCATATAATCTTAAAAATGTTGCAACAACTGCAATTCCGATCATTAAATAAATATCAAAGTTATTGAAAGACATTACATAAATTCCTGTAACTGAGAAAAATAATATTAAAGGTATTAAATAATTTTTAGGGACAGCAAGAATTCTTGCAATATATGGAATTAAAGGAAGATTTAAAATCAATAATATAACCATACCTATATACATTGACATTATTATTGACCAAAAAATTTCTGGATTTGTCATATATAATCTTGGTCCAGGTTGAACTCCAAAACCTAATAGTGCACCTAACATAACTGCTGTAGTTCCGCTTCCTGGTATACCTAGCGTTAACATGGGAACAAATGAACCAGAACATGCTGCATTGTTTGCGGTTTCAGGAGCTGACAAACCATTTACACTTCCTTTTCCAAATTTTTCTTTTTCTTCATCATTAACTACATTTCTTTCCATTCCATAAGCTAAGAAAGATGCAATTGTTGCACCTGCGCCTGGTAATACTCCAATTAAAAAACCAATTATGGATGATCTTGGGATTGTTTTGTACATTTTTGATCTTTCTTCTTTATTGATTTTAATTGAACCAAGTTCTGTCAATGAAACTTGTTTAGCAGCACTAGTTGGATCATTTCTTTTTAAAATAATTGTAAGTGCTTCGCTCATTGCAAATGTAGCCATTACAACAAGAACAAAACTAATTCCATCCGTCAAATTCATATTATTAAACGTAAATCTTGTAATATCGGATAAGCTATCTTGGCCAACTGAAGCTAACATTAAACCTAATACTACCATCATCATTGCTTTTAAAAATTGACCTTTGGACGAAAAAGCTGCAATTGCAGTTAAACCTAAAATCATTAAAGCAAAATAATCTGGCGATCTAAATGATAAACTTACTTTAGATAAACTAGGTGCCATAAACAAAAGATAAATTGCAGATAATGTTCCACCTGCAAAAGAACTCCAAGCAGCAATTGCTAACGCTTTACCTGCCTTTCCTTGTTGTGCCATTGGATAGCCATCAAATGAGGTAGCAACTGTACCTGGGACACCAGGTGCATTAAGCAATATTGAAGAAGTAGAGCCACCAAATACAGCGCCATAATAAACACCTGCCATAAGAATTAACCCTGTAGCAGGGTCAAATCCATAAGTAATTGGTATCATTAAGGCAATTGCAGTCATTGGGCCAAGACCTGGCAACATTCCAATAATAGTTCCAAAAAAACACCCAACCATTACCATTAAAATATTTTGAAGTGTAAGAGCTGTGGTTAAACCAATTAAAATCCCTTCAATCATCCCATAACTCCAATTGATTGCAAGAATGGATCTCTTAAATAAATATCAAGAATGCCATGAAGAAGGTACATAAAAGCTGCTACGAAGGGAAAAGATAATAAAAACATTAAGACCCACCTTCTCTCACCTAAAAAATAATATGATGAAAATAAAAATAATGAAGTAGATAAAAAATATCCAACTTTTAAAATTGTAGCCCCATAAATAATTGCAATTACTATAAGTATCACTGTTTTTTTATACTCTAGATTTTTATGCTCTACTTTTATGGTGTTAGGCTCAGGTAGAACAACTTTTAACCCAGAAAAAAATAATCCTGCATAGCCTAAATAAATTGGAAATGTTCTAGCATTAAATGGTGCATTTTCATCAAATGCAAAAACCTGAATTTGATAAGCGGTGTATAGATAGAATGCTGAGAAAATAAAAAAGAGCAGTGATATAATTTTTGTTGTATTTATATTCACTGCTCTATTTTAAATAATCTTAAAGATTAAATTACTCCTAGTTTTTTCATAAGAGCTGTCATTTCTTCAGTTTGTTTTTCTAAGAAAGAAACAAACTTTCCTTCTGGGTTATAAATATTTACCCATGCATTTCTTGCTCTTACAGATTCCCATTCAGGAGTTTTTTGTACGTCGCCTAACATTTTAGCAATTTTTGATTTATCAGAATTGCTCATTCCTGGAGGACCAAAAAAACCTCTCCAGTTTACGAATTGTACATCATATCCTTGTTCTTTTAATGTTGGTGCATCTGGAGCATCAGATACTCTTGATGGAGCAGTAATACCAATAATTCTTACTTGGTCTCTTGCACCCATCAATTCACCTAAGCCTGTTGATATAATTTGAGTCTCCCCAGATAAAAGTCCAGCTAATGCTTTTCCTCCAGCATCATATGGTATATATGCAACTGCGTTTGGATCTGCTCCTGCAGCTTGAAATGCTAAAGCACCAATTAAATGGTCCATGCTTCCTCTTACAGAACCACCAGCCATCTTAACTGAATTAGGATCTTTGTTGTATGCATCAACTACATCTTTAAAGTTTTTAAAAGGTGAACTTTTTGCAACTGCAATAGCTCCATAATCACCAATAACTCCAGCAATTGGCACAACATCTTTATAAGATAAAGTACCATTACCTTTTACATAACCTTTATGTCTTGTGATTGATCTTAATACTAATGGTGTTGATTGAACTAGAATTGTATTAGCAGGTTTTGTGTTAATCATGTAAGCTAAAGCTTTTCCACCTCCACCACCTGACATATTTTCAAATGATGCACTTTTTAACATTCCAGCTTTTGTTAAAGCTTCTCCTGTTCCTCTTGCAGTTCCATCCCAACCACCTCCAGCACCACCACCAATTACAAAGTGCAATTTATCCATTGCTACTGAGCTTGAGGTTGTTGCTGAAATTAAAAGTAAAGTTGAGAATAAAACTGTAATTAAAGATTTAATTAGTTTCATTATTTCCTCTCTTATTATAATTATACCTGATATTAAACATAGATTTATATTTAGTGTCAATAATGATTACGTAAATGTTAAATACTTTATCATTTCAAAACTTTTTTTAAAGATTTGAGCACCAGCTATAAAGCTCTCGCTATTGGTATTATAGGTGGTTATATTGGAACTATAATTGGTCTGCCTTTACCATGGTTATTAGGTTCTCTAGGTTTGAATCTTTGTGTTGCTTTTACAAAATTTAACATAAAATTTCCCACAAAATTATTAAATCCTATTTTTTTAATGGTTGGAATAATTCTTGGCGGGACTCTAAATGTATCTTTATTATACAAAATACATTTGTGGGTATTTTCATCTGTAGCAATGTTGGTATGTACAATTGTAAGTACAATATTGGCTGGTTTATATTTTGTTAAAGTTTGTAAATTTGATAAATTTATTGCTACTTTAGCAGCTCTGCCAGGTGCATTTGTTCCAATTGCAGCAGCACTTTTAGAATATGGTAAAAAAGATAATCATAAGCAAGTATTAATACCACAAGCAACAAGAGTAATTTTTATTGTTAGTTTTGTACCAATTCTATTTATTAGTAATTTGGGTTTTTCAGAGATCGAGGGATATAATTACGATAA
Organism: uncultured Pelagibacteraceae bacterium; assembly: GCA_902560585.1. GTDB lineage: Bacteria > Pseudomonadota > Alphaproteobacteria > Pelagibacterales > Pelagibacteraceae > Pelagibacter. The sequence continues at coordinate 23,812 of CACEMI010000008.1, forward strand.
TGTTTATAATCTAAGATATTGTTTTGAAATTATATTTTTAATTTTAATTTGTTATTTATTTTCAATATTTTTAAAAAAACTAAAAATTCCATCTCCAATTCTTGTTGGAGCGATGGCTTTGTCGGGATTATTTTATACTTTTGAAATTGTAAATGCTAGATTTCCTGATTTTATAATAAATATTGCTTTTATTTTTTTAGGAACAGCACTCGGAAGTAGATTAAATGGTTTAAAACTAAAAGAATTATTTTTTTATATATTTCATGGGGTTATGGTGAGTTCAATTCTTGTAATTGTTGCAATGGTAACGGCTTATTTTTTACAATTTCTTGGCTTTGATTTCATACCTACATTTCTAAGTTTTGCTCCAGGAGGCATACATGAGATGGTTGTAATAAGTGTAGCTTATAATATTGATCCAATTTTTGTTAGCTATCACCACTTTTTAAGAATATTAATTATTGTAGCTTTTCTTCCTATTATACTTAAAAAATTTACTGATGAGGTTTAAATATTTAAATAAAGTCTATAATGAGTTTAGTGCTACTTAAAAGAATTAATGCATAAAGAATATTATAAAATAAATTTTCTTCTATAATTTTTAATAATTTGTAGCCAATAAATATTCCAATTATAGCTAGAGGGAAAAGGGAGATGGATTGATACAATGTATCAAAACTCATCATTGATAAATATATGTATAGTGGAAGTTTAATTAGATTAACACAGCTAAAAAAAATTATTCTAGTTCCAACGTAAACTTCTTTTTTTAATCTTAATGGTAATAAATAAAGACTCGTAGGAGTTCCACCTGCATGTACACAAAAACTTGAAAATCCTGCTATTGATGAGCATATAGCACCTTTTAAAAAATTTTGCTTAGCTGGAGTTGTTTTTTCTTTTTTAAAAAAAAAATAATGTCCTGCAAATAAAAAACCCATTATTCCAACAATAAATTTTAATAAATTTTCAGGAAAAAAACTAAAAGTAAGTGAACCAATTATAATTCCAACAGCTGCAAAGGGTACTATTAACTTCAGGATGTTAAGATTAAATTCCTTTCTAAATCGATAAACAGCTATCATGTCTGAGAAAATTAAAATTGGTAAAATTATAGCAAGTGCTTGTTGTAATGGCATCACAACAGTCATTAAAGGAACAGATATCAACGATATTGAACCTCCTAAACCAGATTTTGCAATCCCATATAAAACAATAGCAGGAACAACACTTATAAAAAAAAGCGAATTTATTTCCATTAATTCAAAGATTGTAAAAAATATTCAAAAACTTTTTCTGGTGAAAGTTTATTAAGATCTGTTACTTGGATTGCTTTAAAATTTTCTCTTTCTATACTTACTTTGTATGCTGTTGTATGTGATCCAAATAATGCTACTCCTTTAACACCAAGGTGTGAAGAAATATGTGCTGGTCCCGTATCATTTGATATAACAAAACTACTTCCTTTTATTAAAGATGCAAGTTCCTGTATACTTAAAGATTTTTTTTGGTTTAAAATTGTAATTGCATTAATCTCTTTTGTCATATCAATCTCTTTAGGACCTGGAGCAACAACAATTTGATATTCATCTTCAAATTTTTTTTTTATTAACTCTATGAGTTCGTTGTAATAAGGCCATTTTTTAATTGTTAAATGTGGTGAACAGAAAGGGAATAAAACTATGTATTTATTTAAATCAAATTTTTTTTTTATATTCTCTATATTTGAGCAAGCCCACTTAAAATCAGGAAACATAGTTTTGATAGTTTTTACACCTGAAGCTTCTAATTGATGTTTAAATCTATCTAGAACAGGATTTTTATCAAATTCAACTTTAGACTTGCCATTTGGCAATGTAGTTTCAGAAGATGACCAAATAAGATTGCCGGCATTAGGAAATAATATTTTTTTATAGAAATTTGAACGAGAAGAATTTTGTAAATCAAAAACTTTTATAAATTTGTATTTTTTCAATTTGCGCATAAGATTGAATAAATAAATCAAATTGAATCTTGATAATCTCTTATCTAAGATTGTGTCCTCTAGATGAGGGTTTTGCTTGAAAAGATCAATGTAAGACTTTGATGTTAATAAATAGATTTTATCATCTTTATGAAAATCAGAAATATCTTGAATTGCACCACTTGCCTGGGCTATATCACCTAAAGAACCATGTTTAATTATGAGAATATTAGACATATTTTAAACAACTTAACACACTATAAAAAATTATGAATAAAATACTAGTTGAAGTATCAGTTGGTGAACTTTTAGATAAAATCTCTATTCTGGAAATAAAAAAAGAAAAAATTAAGGATCTTGAGAAACTAAAATTTATAAACGATGAATATAGTGTACTTAAAGATCAATTGAATAAAAATATTGAATCAGATGAAAAATTACTTGAATTATTCAATTCATTAAAAGAAATTAATTCAAAACTCTGGGTTATTGAAGATAATAAAAGATTATGTGAAAAAAATTCTGATTTTGGTGAAAAATTTATAAAACTTTCAAGAGACGTACATTTTTTAAATGATGACAGAGCAAAACTTAAACTGGAAATGAATAATCATACAGGTTCTAAAATCAAAGAAATTAAAGAATATACAAGCTATTAATCAATAAGTGAGCGATAAATCGTCAATCAGATACATATTAACTCTATCTATTCCGATATTTTTTGCCAACCTTGCAATTCCCCTGGTTGGAATTGTTGATACAGCATTAATGGGAAACATGAGTGATCAAAGTTATCTGACTGCTACGAGTATAGCATCTAGTTTTTTTTCATTAGTATTTTGGAGTTTTGGTTTTTTAAGGATGGGAACTGTGGGGCTAGTAAGTCAATCATATGGAAGAAATGATTATAAAAGCATCTTAAATATAGTTTTTAGAAATCTACTATTTGTAATTTCAATATCGATTTTATTGATACTATTCCAAAAACAATTATTAATTTTATGTCTAATATTTTTTGATTTATCAATTGATACAAAAAATAAATTTAATGATTATTTTAATATAAGAATTTACTCATCTCTTTTTGAATTAACAATTTATATTGTAGTGGGCTTATTTATTGGATTACAAAAGACTAAAATTTCAAGCCTTGCAATTGGTTTGTTATCAATTCTAAATATCTTATTTAGCACTATTTTAGTATTAAAATTCAATTTAAATATTAAAGGTGTCGCTTATGGGACCTTACTTGCCACAGGAATAACATCACTTTTATTTTTATTTTATATTTTCTATTATTTAAGAAAATATGTCTCTTTTAACTTTAATTTACAGGAAATTATAAATACCTCAAAATTAAAAAATTTATTAGAGATAAATTTAAATATATTTTTAAGGACTATATTATTAACTTTTTCTTTTTTTTGGTTTACTTATCTTGGTGGAAGAATTGGCGAAGAATTTATTGCAGCTAATACAATTTTAATAAATCTTATTTTTTTGTCTGCATTTATCTTAGATGCTTATGCCTTTTCAACAGAAGGTATAGTTGGATATTCCATTGGTAAAAAAAATAAACTTCTTTTTATAAAAATAGTTAAAAATTCATTTATTTTGAGTTCTTTAACAGGGATATTGATTTCTTTATTTTACTTATTTTCCAAAAATTCATTTATAGATTTTATGACCGACATAGAGAATATAAGAAATATTAGTTACCAGTATTCATTTTGGGTAGTGTTATTACCTTTTGTTTCATCATTTTGTTACCAATTAGATGGAATATTTATCGGAGCTTCTCAAACCCAAGAGTTGAGAAATGCCATGTTTGTCTCTGTTATTATTCACTTAATAAGTTCATTTATACTTGTTGAAGGTTTTGGTAATCAAGGTCTATGGATTTCTTTCACTATATTTTTGATTTTACGAGCGCTCACATTAACTTTTTATTTAAATAGAATTTACTTAAAAATTTAAATTAATTATTTTATACTTGGAATTATTTTTCTTAAATCCATAGCTATTTTTGGTTTTATATTTGAATATATAATTCCTTTTCCAAATTTCTTGAGAGCCATTATTTTACCATCGGGTGAAATAATGACCGTATGTCCAAAAGTTTCTCTTTTAATCGTATTTTTTCCAGTTTGATTTGGAGCGAAAATATAACAAAAGTTTTCAATAGCTCTTGCTTTTAACAAAGTTAACCAATGTCTTTGGCCAGTTGTTTTGGTGAATGCCGACGGAACAGTTATAAAACTTAAATTTCTTTTTGATAAGTTTCTGTAAAGTTCTGGAAATCTTAAATCATAACAAATTGAAAGACCTATTTTTCCCCATGGCAAAGTAGCTGATACTAACTTTTTACCTGCCTTAAATACTTTACTTTCTTTATGTTGTTCTTTTTTTGAAACTTTAACATCAAACATGTTTATTTTATCGTAATAAGTATTTATTTTTCCATTTGGTCCAATAAGAATAGATCTATTTCTTAATTTGTTTTTTTCTTTAATACACATTGAGCCAAGGAGTATCCATTTTTTCTTTGATTTAGCTGTTAGTTTTATTTTTTTTATTATTGGATCATTCTTCATTTCAAATGAATATTTAAATAAATTTTTTTTATCAGCCGACATTAATGAAGAAGTTTCTGGTGTAATTATTAGGTCTGCTTGGTTCTTTATCGCTTGATTTACATATTTAATAATATCTTTAAAATTTTTAGTATAATCTTCCCCACTAGATAATTGAATACAAGCTACTTTCATGTTTGAAATCCGTATTTTTTTTCTAAATACTTTACAATATTGTGAATTATAAAAGTTAAAAATAAATATATTATTCCTGCAGTAATAAAGGCTTCGAATGGCTTAAAAGTTAAAACGTTTACTTTTCTAGCTTCTCCCATTAAATCCATAATTGTTATTACACTTGCCAAAGATGTGCCTTTTAGCATTAAAATTATCTCATTTCCATAAGCAGGTAGTGATTGTTTTATTGCTATTGGAATTTGTATCTTATAAAAAGTAATTTTCTTTGAGACACCTAAACTTTGTGCAGCCTCTATATAACCCTCTTTTATTGTTTGGAAAGCCGATCTTAAAATTTCAGATGTGTATGCTCCAGTATTTAGCGAAAATGCAATAATTGCACACCAATAAGGTTCTCTGATAACCATCCATAAAAATGAATTTCTTAGAAATTCAATATTAGCTAAACCATAATAGATTAAATATAATTGAACAAGCAATGGTGTGCCTCTGAAAAAATAAGAATATCCGTAGGCAAACTTATTAATTAGAGGATTATTGTTAATTCTTAAAATTGCAAAAAATAGACCAATTAACAGTCCAAAAAACATAGAGGATATTAAAAGCTTTAGAGTTATTACTGTCCCATTTAACAAGCTGGGAAAAACACTAATCATTAAATTTATATCCATTAGTAACCTTTATTAAATCTAACTTCTAATTTGTTGATTATTTTCATGCTTAAAAATGTGAGAACTAAATATAGAACTGCAGCAACAGAGTAAAAAAATAATGGATCTCTTGTAGATCCTGCTGCGATATAGGACTGTCTCATAATTTCTACCAATCCAGTTACAGAAATTAGAGATGTATCCTTTAATGTTATTTGCCAAACATTACTTAGGTTGGGAATAGATAGTCTCAACATCTGGGGTAAAATAACTTTATAAAATTGAATACTTTTCTTTATTCCTAAAACCTGAGACGCTTCGAATTGACCTTTATCAATTGACAATATTGCTCCTCTAAAAACTTCTGTTGAATATGCTCCTGATATAATCCCTATGGCAAGAGCACCAGTTACAAATGCATTAATCTCAATATAACCATCATATCCAAAAATTGAGGCAACATACATTACGGCACCTGTGCCACCAAAAAATAATAAATAAATTACTAATAGTTCTGGAACACCTCTAATAATTGTAGTGTAACAATTTCCAATTACATTAAGTGTTTTATTTTTAGATAATTTTAAAGGAGTAAATACTAATGCAAACACAAATCCAATTGCCATTGCAGCAATCGATACAGCAATAGTCATTAGGGTTGCGAAAAATAGTTCGTCTCCCCAACCAGTATCTCCAAATGATAGAAGTTCCATATAGATTGGCGACTATATATTATAGTCGCCACATCTAAAATTAATTACATAGAAGCGTCAAAACCAAACCATTTAATAGCAATTCTACTAATATGGCCGTCTTTTCTTGCTTTATCTATAGCTTTATTAAAGGCTTTTAAAAGTTTAGTGTCATCTTTTCTAATACCTACTCCAACACCATTACCAAATGCACCACCTGAAAAAGTTGGTCCCACAAGTACTACAGCTTCACCAGACTTTTCAGCATAATCGGTAAATGCAACCGCAGCAGCTAACGCTACATCACATCTTCCGTTAGATAAATCAAGGTTAACCTCATCTTGTGTCTTGTAAGTTTTTAAATTTACTTTTCCTACATCTCCAGACTCAAGAAAGTTTTGGTGAATTGTACCAATTTGAGTACAAACTGTTTTTCCCGATAAAGCAGATGTTAATGTTTTCATTGCTTTATTAACAGCTGATCCGCCAAGGTTTAAGTTTACAGCATCTGGAGTGTCTATTCCTTCAAGATCTGAACCTTTCATAACTGCTAAAGATGCAACTTCATCTGCATATCCTTGTGAAAAATTAATTGTTTTCATTCTTTCCTCAGTGATTGACATTCCGGCCATGATTGCATCAAATTTTTTAGATGTTAATGCCGGTATCATTCCGTCCCAATCTTGTTCAACTATTTCACATTGTTGACCGATATATCTGCATAACTGCCAAGCTAGTTCTACTTCAAAACCAATTAATTTCCCTGAAGCATCTTTTGAATTCCAGGGAGGATAAGCGCCCTCTGTTCCAATTCTTATTTTATCAGCATTAGAACTGCTGATTAAAAATAAAGAAATTATAATCGAAAAAAAAGTTTTTTTTAATATATTCATTATTTCCTCCGTTAAAATTTAATTATTTCATAAATTGATAGAATAAAAAAGAAAATTCTAATGATTTATAGATGATGAAAAGTTCCAAGAGCAGTCAAAACTAGGTATGTAAACTCTCGATAATTTTGTATTACCAAAATTTTTATTAAATACATTAAGCCAGTTATTTACTTGATCAGGTTTTTTATCCTGACTGCCTACTTGAGCTGTTATTACACCTTTTGGTTTTAATATTCTTTCTAAAGCATTCATATTTTTTGCAGCTAGATCGATGCAGTACTGATCATCATTTAAATCAACAAATATTTGATCATAAGTATTATCGTTAACTGTTTTAATACTTTCAAAAGCATCTCCCCAAACACAATTTACTGAATTTTTTTCTGTAGCTTTGTTTCCAATTTTTGCTAAATGTTTGTCGCAAACATTTACAACTTCTGGATCTAATTCAAACCAATCAATAAAACCAAAATTTTTTGAGATACACTCTCTTGCAACACCTCCATCACCTCCACCAATTATTGCAGCTTTTTCTTTATTTGAATTTAGATTAAGTCCAGAGTTAACAAATGTTGAGCTATATAAGTGTTCATCACTCTCTGCCACCTGAATTTCATTATCTATGAATAGTGCTTTACCAAACTGTTCTAATTCTAAAATTTCTATTTGCTGCCCAACACCAGATTTAAATTTTTCTAAAATTTTTTTAACTATGTAAGACTTCTTTAGACCCGGCGAGCTATAATTGTCATGATAATGGTCTATAGTATCCCTATTAAATTTTTTAATAATTATATTTGTATGATCTATTTCCTCTTTAATAACATCCAAAGCTACTAAAGGGGATACTTTTGCACATGTAAAAAAATCAAAACTTATTATGCCTTTTTCAGGAAATGTATGAAAACTTATATGGCTTTCTGCAAGTAAAGCTACAAGGGTAAATCCTTGTGGTTCAAACTTATATTTTGTTATTTCTAATACTGTTACTTTTGCAATTTTTGCAATTTTATAGACTAATTTTTCATAAAAAGCTGGATCGTATTCTTTCTTTGTTCCTAAAATATCAAGTGTAATATGTTCTCCAACTTTTGTTGTCATTCTAATTTTTTTTATATGTTTTGCTCTTATTTAAAACTTTTTTCATTTCATTTAAACTTAAAAGTTTAGGCCGTCCCAATAAGAGAGCTTTGATGTACTGTTTGGCAAGATTATCTACTTCCTCTGCTAATTCAAATGCTTCTGCAAGACTAGATCCAAATGTAATCTGTCCATGATTAGCGATTAAACATGCAAATCTATTTTTTAAAGCTTTAAGAATATTTTTTGATAATTCTCTCGTTCCATAAGTTGCATATTTTGCACATTTAATATCCGATCCACCAGCTAAGGCCACCATGTAATGAAATGAAGGTATTTTTTTATTATGTGTTGATAGAGCTGTAGCATTTGTAGAATGAGAATGAACTATTGCTTTAGCATTTTTTTTTGAAATATAAATATCTTGGTGGAACCTCCACTCAGAAGAAGGTTTCTGATTTTTATTATATTTTCCATTTAGATTAACAAATACGATGTCCTTAACTTTTAATAATGAATATTTTTTTCCAGAAGGAGTGATTAAAAATCCACTTTTATATCTTAATGATATATTGCCAGATCTTAGAGCTGATAATTTTCTTTGATTTAACAGTTTGGCAAATTTAATAATCTCTTTTTTTTGAATTAGCATTTTATGTATTAAGATTATTTTTATCTTTATTAATTTGACTTAAATAATAAAAATATAAATAACCAAACACAATTCCAACTAAGACTAAAATATATTGATAAAATTTAAGTAATACAAAAACAATTGGCAGTTCTTTATTTGGGTTCTGATTAAAAAAATTTTCTGTTCCATCCTTGTATAAATCAATTGGACCAAATATTAAATAACATCCATAAATAACTAAATACACACAAGGTAATATTGATAATTGAAGCAGTATTTTACTCTCTTTTATTAATTTAATTAAATTTGCTGTTATACCAACTATAACTAAACATATTAAAGATAGAATAAGAGGGTTCATAATTTACTAAACATTTGTTTTAAACCATTTGTAGATGCTTTGCATATACCTTTTTCTGTTATTAAACCTGTCACATATTTTGCAGGAGTTATATCAAAAGCAAGATTCATAGATTTACTTCTTTCAGGATAAATCAAAACTTTTTTTATGTTATTTTTATCATCTTTTCCCTCTATATAAGATAGTTCTTCGGCATCTCTCTCTTCAATTGGTATCTCATTATAATCTTTTGTTTCCCAATCAATAGTGGAACTTGGTAGAGCTACATAGAAAGGTACATTATTATCATATGCAGCCAAAGCTTTTAAATAAGTACCAATTTTATTACAAACATCACCTGTTGATAAAGTTCTATCAGTACCCACAATACACATATCTACCTCGCCTCTTTGCATTAAAATGCCACCTGTATTATCTGTTATAATTGTATTTGGTATTCCTTCTTCATTCAATTCAAATGAAGTTAAATTTGCGCCTTGATTTCTTGGTCTGGTTTCATCGACCCATACATGTACGGGAATACCTTTTTTATGTGCATGGTAAATCGGAGAGGTTGCTGTACCCCAGTTGATTGTTGCTAACCATCCAGCATTACAGTGTGTAAGTATATTTACTGTATTTTTCTTTTTATTGTATATTTCCTCAATAATGTTGAGGCCATTTAAGCCAATATTTTTGCAGAAATTTATGTCTTCACTGCATATTTCATCAGCTTCTTTCAACGCAACATCAAATAAATTTTCAGGATTAACAAATGATAATTTATTATTCATCCTGTGGACTGCCCATTGTAAGTTAATTGCGGTTGGTCTTGCATTGGCTAATTTTTCTGAACTTTTTTTTATAAAATCTAAATCATTATTTTCTTTGATAGCCAAAACTATTCCATAAGCAGCAGTAGCTCCTATTAAAGGAGCCCCTCTTACTTCCATAGTTTTTATAGCAATAACTGCATCGTTCCATGTCTTAAGTTCTTTAATTATAAAATTATGAGGAAGTTTTGTTTGATCAATAATTTTTACAAAATTATTTTCAAACCATATAGTTCTATATTCTTTTCCCTCTATTCTCATTTATTAAGCACTCTTCCAGCTATAGTTTTAAGTTTATCTGTAGTATTTTTAGTTCTTTTTTCCGGAGCTGTTATTATTGCCACATCTAGGCAATTATTTGTTGGATCTTTAGGATCTATATGATTCTCAAAATTATCAATTAAATTTTTGATCATGCTTTTTGCTTTGGAAGCATTTTCTAATAAGACTTTTATTACTTTCTGGACATCAACATTTTCATGACCTGGATGCCAACAATCATAATCCGTTACCATTGAAACAGATGCATATCTAATTTCTGCTTCTCTTGCCAATTTAGCCTCAGGCATATTAGTCATTCCAATTACATCAGCTTTCCAAGATCTATAAAGATTCGACTCAGCTAAAGTTGAAAATTGAGGACCTTCCATCACTACATAAGTCCCTCCTCTTTGATAATCTATTCCCTCCTTTCTAATTGCATCCTCGCAAGCATTCATTAAACCTTTAGAAGTTGGGTGTGCCATTGATACATGGGCAACTATTTCCTCATCAAAAAAAGTTTTATTTCGTGCAAAAGTTCTATCGATAAATTGGTCAATAATTACAAATTTTCCTGGAGGCAAATTTTCTTTTAGTGAGCCAACTGCAGATATAGAAACAACATCTGTTACACCCAATTGTTTTAATGCATCAATATTTGCTCTAAAATTTATATTTGATGGAGATATAAAATGCCCTTTTCCATGTCTTGGTAAAAAATATATCTCTTTATTATGGTATTTAGTTTTTAATATCTTGTCCGATGGTTTTCCCCAAGGAGTATTTAAATCTATTAATTCTCTGTCCTCAAACTCTTCAACGTCGTACAGACCGCTTCCTCCAATTATTGCTAATTTATTATTTGCCATGTAAAAACTACTTATAATGTATTTATAAATAACATTTATGGATTTAAAAGATTATATTCGCTCAATTAAGGATTATCCCAAAAAAGGTATTTTATTTAGGGATATCACCACTTTGATTAAAGATGAGTACGCTTTTGAAGAAACAATTAATCAAATCATAAAGAGATCTAAAAAGTATAAAGTAGATAAAATTGCAGCAATTGAGTCTCGTGGTTTCGTATTCGCCTCTGCTGTTTCATATATATTAAAAAAACCATTTATTATGTTGCGCAAAAAAAATAAACTGCCTGCTGATGTACATTCTGTTGATTTTAAACTTGAATATGGAACAGCAACAATAGAAGTTCACAAAGACTCTATTTCTGAAAATGACTCAGTATTAATAATTGATGACTTAATTGCTACGGGAGGTACAGCAAAAGCGGCGGCAAAGCTAGTTGAAATATCAAAGGGTAAAGTTGCAGCCTTTATATTTGTTATAAATCTCTTTGATTTAGGAGGTTGTGATAATCTTATAAAAAAAGGTTATAAAATCGAAAATTTGATGGACTTCCCAGGTCATTAATGAATAAGATACTAAAATGAGAAAGTTATTTTTAATATTAATTTTAGTCACATTTTATCAAACTAACTCATTAGCAGGACAATACTCTGATAAGTTCGCAAACTGCCTAATGCAAAAAACAACTGATAGAGATAAAATAGTTTTAGTAAGATGGGCGTTTTCTGCATTAGCGCACCACTCTGCTTTAAGAGATGAGTTTAATATTCCTAAAAGTAAATTTACAAAACACGAAATTGCCGTCGCAGATTATGTTCAATATATATTGGGAACAGTATGTTTTAAAGAAACCAAAAATGTTTTACGATACGAGGGAGATGAGGCTTTTCTAAAAGGATTTGAACTTCTTGGAGAAATCGCTTTTTTATCTTTAACAAACGAGACTGCTGTTGCTGAGGCATTAGAAAATTACGTAATACATATAGATACTGAATTTATAAAAAGATTTGATTAATGGTAGCGGGAAGTGGGATCGAACCACTGACCTCGGGCTTATGAGTCCCGCGCTCTAACCAACTGAGCTACCCCGCCTTAAATAATTGATGATTTATACTACTTTTATTTTTTGTTGCAAACAAGTTTTGATTAAAATACTTTTTTCAACTTGCCCTAATTATGGCAAATTTTCCATTTAAATTTTAAATATGAAAATCAAATCTATTTTTGTTTTATTTTTTTTTATTTTAACTGCATGTAACACTACAAACCCGTCATCAGTTAAAAGGTCAGATGCTCAAAAAGTTAAAAATATTCAATATGGAAATATAGTTTCATCATTACCTGTTAAAGTTAAAGGTGAAGGCAGTCTAATTGGTGCATCAACAGGTGCAATGATTGGTGGTCTCCTTGGAACTCAAATATGTGATGATGGAAAAAAATTAATAGCTGGTGCGAAATGTGAGGAAATTGCAATTGTATATGCAACATTTGGTGGTGCTGCGCTAGGCTATGTCACAGAAGCAATTTTTGGTAATCATCAAGGATACCAATACATAATAAATGTTGATGGAGCTGATAAAGATGTGGCTATCGTTCAAGGAGATGATATCAGAATTGATAATGGTGAACGTGTAGTAATAATATACGGAAAAACTATAAGAGTGTTGCCTTATACTGGGTAAATAAAAAAAAATTTAATATTAAAATTTAGTTAGGTTTTTTTAACACCAGTTGGGTGTGGAACACCATTAATAACTAGTTTTGGTTCTATGCTAACATCAATTAATTCTGGGCGATTTTCTAAATAAGATTTAACACTATCAATTAACATTATATCCTCAAGAAATTTTTCTAATCTAGGAAATTTTTTTATAATAGTTGTATCTAATAATCTTGACAGATCTAAATGATGAAATGTTACAAAATCACATGCCCTTGGCTCATCAAATATAAAAAATTTTTTGTTATTTTCCTTCAAGACTTTTTCTAGATCCTCAAATCTTGATAATAAAAATGGCATCATGTCATCTTTTTTTTTAATAAATTTCTCTCCTTTTGCAAAATTTACTGTTGGGTTAAGTGGCATGAAAAGTTCCTGAGAGCTTTGCATAATAGCATTTGCTTTAGCATTTAATATTGGATCAGTAATGTTAATTCCTGCTAAATTTTCTATAAATGTCATTATTGCCATGCTTTGGCAAATCTCATGTTTCTTATCTATAATTAACATAGGCAATTGTTTAAAGGGAATATTAGGTTTTACTTCTGACCATTCCTTATCATAATAATCCCACAGCATAAGATCTTCATATTCAATACCTGTATAATGAAAAAGCATACGTGGAGCTTCAGCCAAAGCTCTCATCTTAAAATATATTAATTCTAATTTTTGCATCAATTAAATTTATGAGGCTATAAATTTTATTAAATAATAAAGTATGCCTGTTATTATAGTTGCATAAATAAAACCTATAACAAACAATTTGATAATTTGTTTATTGTCATCATATTTTGATTTTAAATATATATAAATGAGAGTGTAAATTCCCACTATAGCAATACTCAATAATATATCTGTTGGATTCATATAATTTGCTGTACTCTTAATTTAATCCAATAATATTACTTATTCAATTGGTAATAGAATAAATTTAGATTGTCTTATCTTTGTCAAATAATAAACTGTTCTTATAAAAAATATAGAGAGAGGTAAAAAATGATTAAATTTAAATCGATTAGCAAAGCTTTTACAAGCTTTGTGTTAGTTGTTTCATTTTTAGCATCTTCAACAGCAGCATTTGCAGAAATAGTTGGAAGACTTTCAGTTCACTGGAGCCCTAAACACCATAGTGCAAAACATGCTCAAATATTTGCTGATGAAGTTAATAAAAGAGCGAATGGAAAATTAAAAATAGAAGTTTATCCATCAAAACAACTTTTTGGAATTAGAGAAGTAATGGGAGCTGTAACTTCAGGTGCGGTTGAATTAGGAGGAATAGTTGGTGTCGTAAGTTTTCCACCAATAAATAAAAACTTTAATGTAGCATCTTTCCCAGGTTTATTTAATTCTTGGGAACAACAAAGAGGGTTTTTTCAAAATTCTCCTAAAGGAAAAGAAATTTGGGGAGAATTAACAAAAAAAACTAATTCAACTTTAGTAATGTATAACCCTGTTGGACCAGTAATGTCTATCTCTAGTGCGAGAGAGTTAACTGGTATTGATGCCATGAAAGGTTTAAAAGCAAGAAGACTACTTAAAAGTGAAGAGCCTATGTGGGATGCTCTTGGAGCAAATCGTGTATCTTTAAAAACTGGTGAAGTGTATAATGCACTACAATCTGGCATGATTGATACAATAAATAGTCCTCCTGGAAGTATTAAAGCATATAGTTGGTGGGAATTTTTAAAATACGCTCAAAAGCCTTATCAATACTATGCTGATGCGTATATCATGGCAAATTCTACTTGGTTTAATAGTTTACCTGCAGACTTACAAAAAATAATAATGGATGTTGGTAAAGAAGTTGGGACACTTTCAACAGATAGAATTATGGATCACGGTGAAACTGTTCTAAAGGAATTTCAAGACAGAGGTGGTGTTGTAACTACTCTTTCAGGAGCTGAAAAAGCTAAATTCGATAAGTTAATGAAAGATAAAGTTATGCCTGCTATGGCAAAAATGATTGATGCTGATGCGTTAAAAGCAGCTCAAGAGTACGCTAAAAATAACTAAAGTTATTTGTCTAGTCTTTAAAAATGAAAGCATTGCGAGCAGTTAATAATTTTTTAGCTTCAGCATCTTTAACTCTCGCAATGTTAATAATATTTATTATGGTTGCTGCTTTATTTTTAAGCGCAACAACAAGATTTATAACTGGAACAGGGTTTGCTTGGTTTATAGAATTACCGCCTGTCCTAGTAAGCTGGTTAGTTTTTCCACTTTTAGGCCCACTATTAAAAAAAGGGCAACATATTAAGGTAGATTTTTTAACCCCTTTATTATCAAAAAAAAATAAAGAATTTTTATTTTTGATTGTAAACATGGTTGCTTTGATATCCGCCTGTATATTTTTTAAAGCAGGTCTTGATGCTACAATTATGTATTTCAATTTAGGTCAAGTTATGGAAATTGAAATTAGTATCCCTATATGGTGGATGTTTTTGGCTTTCCCTGTAGGTTTTCTAATATTAGCTCTTACATCCATAGAGTTATTATTTGATAACATAATTAATTTGATAAAAAATTAAATGTTTGCTTTAGCATCAATTTTATCAATATTAACATTAGTTATTTCAGTTCCAATTTTTTTAGTTTTTGGACTAGGAAGTTCTATTGCTGCTATTGGTGGTCTAAACCTTCCTTGGTCAGTTTTAATTCAAGTCTCTTTTGGAGCACTCACCAAACATGTTCTAATAGCGGTACCATTATTTATATTTAGTGGAATGGCTATGTTAAAAGGAGGTGCAGCTCTAAGACTTGTAAAGTTTGCAACAACATTAGTTGGGCATTGGCCAGGTGGACTTGGAGTTGCTATGGTAATAGCAATGGGTTTCTTCGCAGCGTTTTGTGGATCTATATTAGCTGCAATTACAGCTGTTGGAACAATTATGATGCCCAAAATGATAGAGCAAGGTTATCCTACACCTTTTGTAGTTGTACTAGCAGCATCTGCGGCATTACTCGAGGCTTTAATACCGCCATCAAATGCAGCTATTTTATTTAGTGCACTTACGTATGTTCCTGTTTCTAAAACATTTGCAGCCGGAGTAATTCCTGGAATTATACTTCTTGTTTTAATGGTATTGTTAGTTTTGTTTAAATGCAGACATATAAGAGCAGATAAAAAAGCTACTTTTAAAGAAAGATTTAGTTCATTTGTTGCTGCACTTCCTGCTTTAATTACTCCAGTAATAATTTTGGGTGGAATATACGCTGGTTTTTTAACCCCATCAGAATCTGCAGCTATAGCAGGTGTTTATGCGGTAGCAATAGGTTTTTTAATTTATAGAGAATTAACTTTTTCATCTTTATTAAGTTGCTTGAAAGACACCGCTATTATTACTGCAGTAATATTTTCTATTATTGCAACAGCAACTTTTTTAAGTGTTGTGCTTACTTACACTCAAGCACCACAAAAAATTATAACTTATTTTACAGATATGGGGGTAAGTGTAAATTTATTCTGGATAATGTTAGGTACAATATGTTTAATATTAGGTACATTTATAGAAATAGTTCCAGTATTTTATTTAACTGTTCCAATTTTTGCAGCGTTAACTTTATCGTTTGATCAAAGCTTGCTTCATTTATATGTTGTTTTTGTAGCTTTCGCTGGAATAGGAATGATTACACCGCCAGTTTGTGTTGGGATATACACTGCTGCTGGTGTTATAAAAGAAAACCCTGCAAATGCATTTAAAGAAGTTCCATTATTTACAATAGTTGGAATAATTTATGGGATATTAATGATTTTATTTCCAAAATTTTCGACTTGGCTGCCTAGTCTTCTTTAATTACTCTAACTTTTCTCTAATTTCTTCTTCGCAAATATTTCTAGCCTCTTTGGGTGTGATTTCTTTTGTAATTTTACTTTTTGCTAACACGCATGCTGAAATTGATTTTTTTAAACTAAATTCTTCGTACTTTCCTACACTATAGTAAAGAAAAATTACTGCTATACTTAAAAACAATAGTAATTTATAATTTTTATACATTGAAAAACTTTGCCACTTTTCTTATTTTACATCAATAAATTATTATAATTGTATAATATATATTCCTTTAATAAATTATAGAACTATAAACTTAATCTATGAAATTTCTTAAAACAATTGTTACAATTACTATATTGATATTTGTATTTGATTTATTGATAAATTTAATTTTACCACAAAGTATTAAAAAAAAAATTGGCACATCTAGAAATTACTCATTAAAGTCAACAAAGTTTCACCATAAAACAGCACCTGAAATAAATGTAAATGAGTTTTGGGGTAAAAAAAAATATAGAGTTAAGACCAACGAATATTCAATGAGAATTAATGAAAAGGAAGATTTTAAAGTTAATAAAGAAAATAAATATGTTGGTTTTGTTGGAGATTCATTTGTTTATGGTTCAGGGATTGATTATGAGGACCATTTCATATCCAAATTGCAAAATGAAAATTATAATTATTTAAACTTAGGCTATGTTAGTTATTCACCATCAATCTATTTTAAAATAATTGAAAACCTTTTACTAAATGAAAATTTAAAATTTAAATCCATTTTTTTATTTATTGATCATTCTGATATTCAAGATGAAGGACAGTTTTACCGCGAAGATGCTAATGGAAATATTGTTAGAAAATGGTTAAGTGATGAGGATATTAAATCCAAAAACAGAAAATATAAAATTAAGAATTATTTTAAGCAAAACTCATTTATTTTTAAACTATATGATAATATTTCAGCACCAAGTATTTCAAACAATGCGGAGAGATGTATCAACGATGGAGAAAATATTAAAGAATTTAAACAATACCTTGATATTAATAGATTTGGATACAGCTATATTAATAAAATAAATAGTCAAAATTGGGTTCAAGAAGGATCAAATAAAGTACTATTATATTTAGATAAAATTGAATTATTGTCAAAAAAACACGATTTTAATATTATTATAGTTTATTACCCATCCGCACTTGAAGTGATAGACAATATAATTGCAAAAAACAGTAAACATTTTAATTTATTGAAAGAATGGTCTCAGATTAATGAAGTACCTTTTATTAATACCTCATTAGATTTTATTGATGAAAATAATAAAGATAATTATTTAAGTAATTTTATAAAATGCGATGTACATTGGAATAAAAAAGGGCATAAAATAATTGCTAAATATATAAACAAATTTTTAAATGAAAATATTTTTTAAAATAATTTCTTATTTTATATTAATTTTGATTATTGATTTAATTGGGTCCAATATTTTTTTAAAAAAAACAGAATTTTGGGAATATAAAAAGTTGTTAAATCATTACTGGAGAACATCATCTGATGTTTTTCATCATGGATTGATGCCGAATATAGATGTAATTGAACCGTGGGGTTTTAGTTTAGAGAAAAGATTGATAACTAATTCTATTGGTTTTAGAGACTTTTCAACAAAGGAAGTTTCTAAAATTCCTGAAAAAAAAAGACTATTACTCATAGGAGACTCAGCAATAGAGGGCGCGGGTTATGATTATGAATTCACAATTGGGGGTCTTTTACAAAATCATTTATCTGATAATTATGAAGTTTTAAATAGCGCTGTTGGTTCGTATTCACCAGGTATATATTATAAAAAAATAAAATATTATATTGATAATGGTTACAAATTTAATCGTGCAATAATATTTTTAGATCCATCGGACATAATAGATGAGTTATTTTTAAATTTTGACGAAAAAGGGAATTTTATCATTGAGAAAAATAATACCTCAAATATTTCAAATTTTTTCCTTGATAATTTTTTAATTTTCAGAACTTTTCTAAGAGTGTCAGATGCTACTGAAAGTTTAAAAAATTTCATTAAATTGAAGTATAAAGCTTCTAAAAAATATGGAAAAAGTTTTTTTGATACATCTAATGAAGATACTATGTATTACAGGATGACACATGTTGATAGATCTGCATGGACATTTGATGACACCTTATTTAAAAACTATAAAGATGGTTTATCAAAATCAGAAATACATTTAAATAAATTGGTAAAATTATTAATAGAAAATAATATAGATTTAGATTTTATTTTATATCCACATCCATCACAAATAGCTTTCGAAGATCTTTATCACCAACCTCATTGGATTAATTGGGCAAAACAAAATAATATAAATTTAATTAGTTTATATCCAAACTTTCAGGGAACAAACAAACGAGAAATAGTTTTTGATACCTTTATTTTTGGAGATTTGCATTGGAACAAAAATGGCACCAAAATTGTATTTAATGCTCTGATAAATAAAATTAATTTTTGAAATAAATTAATTGACCAAATATTTTAAAATATTTTCTCTATTATGACTTTCGCTAAATTTCCACAATTGCGAGTCCAGGTAAAAGTGAAGCATTTGGCCAGTTATAGGAATAATAATAAGATTACTCAAAATTTCTGAGTCATTTTTGCCAAAAATAGATAACACAGACATGATTGTTGAGTAAACTAATATTGTTAAAATATATTTATATTTAAATAAATTTGATTTAACAAAATTTTGACTTTCAATTTCTCTTCTATTTATAACTTTATTTGTTAAATACAAATATTGGCTGTAATGCATTGTTACTCCCATTATTATTGCATGGACTGGATTACTAACAAAACAAACTGGATAAAAAATTAAAATTCCTGTCACCATTGTAAGAAAGTTTTCTGAAAATTTAAATTTAATTATTGAATATAAAAAGATTACACTAAATAAAAATATTATAATTATATTCAATAGCATTAAATGCTCATTTTTTATTAATGGAATATAAAATCTAAAAAATGCAATTGAGAAGAAAATAAAGTTAAATATATAAATAGAGTTAATGTAAAATTTTTTTTGATCAATATCTTTAGTATATAAGTTTGTTATTCCAAAACTTTGACGTGTAACATGATAAACATTTGCTGCAAAAAAAATTAATAGGAATAAATTTTTTATTAAAAAAAAACTTATTAAACATAAAACTGTGATTAATACTGGAATATATATAAAAGAAATTTTATTTTTTTTTATATGTGGAAAATTTAATTTACTTAAAAAAAAAGGCCACGTTGCACCAAAATGAGTTTCTGCCAAAAGTAAGATTGTTAAAAAAATTAGTTGGGTTTCAAAACTCGGGAAAGAATATAAAATAGTTAAATATAAAAGTGGAAATAATATTGGAAACTTTACAAAAAAAACTTCTTTTTTAAAAAGTAAACTCATTCTAATCTAATTCAAATTGTTTTGTATAATCTTTCTTCAAATTTTTGTTTTGTTTATCTTTTTCTAGATAATAATTACCAATTACTAAAATATCTAAATCTGTTCCCATAAAACAATTAAATGCGTCTTGGGGTGTATTTACAATCGGTTCTCCTCTTATATTAAAAGATGTATTAATTAAAACAGGACAATTTGTAATTTCTTTAAATTTTTTAATAAGTTTGTAATATCTTTCATTAGTGTTTTGATAGACTGTCTGAATTCTTGCAGAATAATCAACATGAGTAACTGCCGGTATTTCTGACCTCTTTATATTTAGTAAATCTATTCCAAAAAGTTTTTTTTGTTCATCTGTCATATCTAAAGTTTTTTCTTTTTTAATATTAGAAACAAATAACATATATGGACTATCAGTATTTAACTCAAACCAATTTGAAACATCTTCTTTTAATACAGACGGGGCGAAAGGTCTAAAACTCTCTCTATATTTTACTTTTAAATTTAAATTTTTTTGCATTTTATCTGATCTTGGATCACCTAAAATGGATCTATTTCCCAAAGCTCTTGGACCAAATTCCATTCTGCCTTGAAACCAACCAACTGCTTTTCCGTTGGAAATTTCTAACGCAGTTTTTTCAATTAGTTCATTTTCATCCTTTTTAACAAATTCAGCACCTATTTCATCTAAGGTTTTTTTAATTTCATCATTAGAAAAAAAGTTTCCTAGGTATGCGCCTTGCATGTTATCCTTTAATACGTTTTTTCTTTTTTGATTTAAATCGATGTGCCAATAAGCTAAAGCTGCTCCTAATGAACCACCTGCATCACCAGCAGCAGGTTGTACCCAAATATTTTCAAATATTTTTTCCTTTAATATTTTTCCATTTGCAACACAATTTAATGCTACTCCTCCTGCTAA
Organism: uncultured Pelagibacteraceae bacterium; assembly: GCA_902560585.1. GTDB lineage: Bacteria > Pseudomonadota > Alphaproteobacteria > Pelagibacterales > Pelagibacteraceae > Pelagibacter. Next base: position 44,661 of record CACEMI010000008.1, read on the forward strand.
ACACAAATTATTTAACTTATACTCTTGCTTTAATGATTTAGCTAATCTAAGCATAATTTTTTCAGTTACACTTTGTATTGATGCGGCAATATCCATATGAAATTGTGTAATTTTATCTTTCTCTGGTTTTCTTGGTGGATTGTTAAACAAATTATCAAATTTATCATTTGTCATTGTTAAACCTGTTGAATAATTAAAATATTTTTGGTTTAAAATAAATGTTCCATCTTCTTTTAAGTCAATTAATTTATTTATAATCTGATCTACATAAATTGGTTTGCCGTAAGGTGCTAATCCCATTAATTTATATTCACCACTATTAACTTTAAATCCTGTATAATAAGTAAATGCAGAATAGAGAAGTCCTAAAGAATGAGGAAAATGTAACTCTTTTTTGATTTCTAACTTATCACCATTGCCTATAGCAACAGTAGTTGTAGCCCATTCACCAACACCATCAGCTGTAAGTATTATTGCTTCTTCAAATGGAGAAGGATAAAAAGCACTAGCTGCATGACTTAAATGATGTTCTGAAAAAAGAATTTTGTTTTCATCATTAAAATTATTGTCATGACTTTTTAGATAATCTAAAATTAATTTTTTTTGAAAAAGTTTCTCTCTAAGCCAAATTGGCATAGCTTTAGCAAACGATGAAAATCCTCTTGGCGCAAAAGCAACATATGTTTCTAATAAACGTTCAAATTTAAGAAAAGGTTTCTCATAAAATACTATGTGATCTACTTGTGAAAGATTAATTTTTGCAAAGTTTAAAACAAAATTTATTGCATTTTTTGGGTATCCGGAGTCATGCTTTTTTCTGGTAAACCTTTCCTCTTGAGCGGCTGCAATAATCTCTCCATCTTTAATTAGTGTGGCAGCACTATCGTGATAAAATGCTGAAATACCCAGTATGTAGGTCATTTAAAAAATTGTATAAATAAATGGTGCGACAGCAGTTCCCTGAGTGACTACTACAAAACCTCCAAATATGAGTAAAAAAAGTAATATTGGTATCAGCCAAAATTTCTTTCTAACCATCATAAATTTGTAAAATTCTTTCAAGAAATTCATAAAAAATTAATATCTATATTTAAAATATTATCAAGATTAATGTTTTTTACCAATAACTACAAAGAGACCACCATCTGAACCTAGTCTATTAAAAACCATGATTAATTGATTTAATATTCTTGAAAAAAATGTTCCTGAGTCTTTTTTTTCAAAAATGTTATCGTAATCATAATCAAAATCACTAGAGGGAATTGAGCTAACGTAGTCTATGTCATTTTTTTTGAACCATTTTAAAACCTCATCTATAGTATGTAAACTTTCTATTGGATGAGTGTATTGATCTCTTATCCACGCAGTTTGCTCATTATCATCTAACTTTAGATTTCTTAAAGTGGGATCTATTTTCAGTAATAATTTTTTACCAAATATTTTATACAAATATTTTCTAATCAAAGTTCTTATTCTTCCGTATTTGTTATATAAACCAATTAATACATACCCATTTTTTTTCAATGATTTAATTAAAATTTCAAATGCTTTGTAAGGATTTTTAGTATGATGCAAAACTCCATTACACCATATGAAATCAAAAAAATTTTCTTTTAAAACATCATCAAAAATATCTGCATTAACAAAATTGATATTTGATATATTATTTTTATCAGCAAAATTTTTTGCTAATTTTAAAGATTCAATAGTTGGATCTAAACCAACAACTTCATTATTTGTGCCTAAAGAAAAGTAAATTGATAATTGACCTGTGCCGCACCCTACTTCCAATACGTTTTTTTTATAACCAATAAATTTTTTAAATTGTGCAGCTAATGTATTTTTATCTCCTTTTTCTAATATAGTAGCTTTGTTATCTGAATCTTTATAATTTGGAAATGGACTTTCTTTGTAAAAATTTGTTACCTTATTTGTTGAAGAATCCTCTATTTTAAATTTATATATTTTATCTTTTACGCTGTATTCCTTCTTAAGAAACTCACCCATAAAGTATCTAAAATATTGCGTAAATAAAGGGTGCAACTGCTGACCCTTGGCTTAAAATAATTAATCCACCAAATATAACCAAAAAAACTATAATTGGTATTAACCAAAACTTCTTTCTTACTTTTAAAAATTTCCAAAACTCAATTACAAAACTCATTTAAAATTGATTTTTCATATCGCTTTTAGGTTCTGATCTATTTATCCAATAAGTATTTAGGTCATTTTTTTTTAATTTTAATAAATCTTTCCTAAACATTCTCATTATTAATCCGGTAGGTGTAACAACTAAAAAAAAAACTAATCCCATTACTATTGGAGAAACAAATCTTCCAAGAAAAATTCCAAATTTAAACCATAATATATTAAGTGGTGTTAATATTCTTGAATTTAATAATCCTAATATTAAGAAAATGACTGATAAAAAGAGTGACCATAGCCTGATAATTTCTCCATTAATTAACGGATACAAGCTTACTATTAAAAAGAAAACACAGAAAACTATCCCAAAACTTTTATTTGAACCAACTTTAATTTTACTCATTAAGTGAATTATACAATAGATTTTTGAGGCTTCATATCTTCTTTATTGATACCTGCAACTTGAACAGGTTTTTTCATTGCGTCTCTTCTAAAAGGTTCGCCTAGTTCCTGGTTTAGTATTACCTCAATAAATGTCGTGATTCCCTTCTTTTGGTCTTCACAGGATTGTTTAATTGCCTTCGTGGTTTCTTCCATTGATTTTACTGTTACACCTTTTAAGCCACAAGCATCAGCTACTTTTGCATAACTTAATTCAGGGTCTAATTCGGTACCTACAAAATTATCATCAAACCACAATATTGAATTTCTTTTTTCTGCACCCCACTGGTAATTTCTAAATATTACCATTGTAATTGCAGGCCATTCTTCTCTAGCACAAGAACTCATCTCATTCATACTAATTCCAAATGCACCATCGCCTGCAAAACCAATAACTGGAGTATTTGGGCATCCAATTTTTGCTCCTAAAATAGATGGAAAGCCATATCCACAAGGTCCAAATAAACCTGGAGCTAAATATTTTCTAGGTTTTTCAAATGTAGGATAAGCATTACCTATTGCACAATTATTTCCTATATCGCTTGAAATAATTACATCATCTGGCATCCCTGCTTGGATAGCTCTCCAAGCTTGCCTTGGCGACATTCTATCTGCATCTCTTTCTCTTGCTTCTTTATTCCAAACAGTTCCAGGATCATCCTCTTCGTGATCTAAACCAGTAAGTGTTTGAAGCCATGCAGATTTAGTTTTATGAATTAAATTTTTTCTTTCCTCTCTTCCATTGTCACCTGCAGCTGGTGAAAGCTTTTCAAATATTTGTTGAGCTACCATTTTAGCATCCCCACAAATCCCAACTGTTACTTTTTTTGTGAGACCAATTCTATCCGGGTTCATATCTACTTGAATAATTTTTGCGTTTTTTGGCCAATAATCAATTCCATATCCTGGTAACGTTGAGAAAGGATTTAATCTGGTCCCCAATGCAAGAACAACATCGGCTTTTGAGATCAATTCCATACCAGCTTTAGATCCATTGTATCCTAAAGGTCCAACTGCTAAAGGGTGGCTTCCTGGGAAGCTGTCATTATGTTGATATCCATTGCAAACTGGTGCATCTAATTTTTCTGCAAGTTTTTTACAATCTGCTATTGCATCACCAATTACAACTCCAGCTCCTGATAATATTACAGGGAATTTTGCCTCTGATAATAATTTTGCTGCTTTGCTAATTGCTTCTTTACCTCCACCCTGTCTCTCAAATCTTACAATAGGAGGTAGTTCAATATCTATAACTTGAGTCCAATAATCTCTTGGAACATTAATTTGTGCTGGTGCCGATCCTCTAAATGCTTTTTCTATAACTCTATTTAATACTTCTGCCATTCTTGAAGGATCTCTAACTTCTTCTTGATAACAAACCATATCTTTAAATAAATTCATTTGTTCAACTTCTTGAAAGCCACCCTGTCCCATAGTTTTATTAGCTGCTTGAGGAGTAACTAATAACAATGGAGTATGGTTCCAATAAGCTGTTTTTATTGGAGTTACTAAACCAGTTATTCCTGGCCCATTTTGAGCAATAACCATTGACATTTTTCCCGTTGCTCTTGTATATCCATCTGCTATTAATCCGCCATTTGTCTCATGAGCAACATCCCAAAAGGTAATACCTGCTTTAGGAAATAAATCAGAAATTGCCATAAAGGCTGATCCTATAATTCCAAATGAATGTTCAATCCCATGCATTTGAAGAACTTTTATAAACGCTTCTTCAGTTGTCATTTTGGTCATAGTTGAGCCTTTCTAAAATCTTTTTTTATTTGTTAAAGTTTCTGATTAATATATAAGATTAACGAAAATTCAAATAAAGAAATCGTCACAATGTCTAACACAGATATAATAATCCACGATGAAAAAGACAATGTAGGTGTTGTTGTTATTGAAAAAATAACGCCAAATCAAGACTGTAATTGTTGGATTATGGAAAATGATAAATCTGTGTCAATTCAATCAAAAAATGAAATACCTTTAGGTCATAAAATTGCAATGATTGACCTTAATGAAGGGGATACAATATTAAAATATGGTCATGATATTGGAAAAGTTGTTAAAAATATAAAAAAGGGTGAGCATGTACATGTTCATAATGTTAAAACAAAAAAATGGTAAGTAATGGAAATTCCAAAAAGTTTTTTAGGTTATAAAAGAGAAAATGGTCGAGCTGGAACACGTAACCATGTAATAATTCTTCCAGTTGATGATATTTCGAATGCTTGTGCAGAAGCTGTAGCAAATAATATTAAGGGCACTATAGCTTTACCTCATTCTTATGGGCGATTACAGTTTGGTGCTGACTTAGAATTACATTTTAGAACAATGATCGGAACTGGAAAAAATCCTAACGTCGCTGCAGTAATAGTAGTTGGTATTGAGCCTAAATGGACAAAACGAATTGTAGATGCAATAGCAAAAACAGGTAAACCGGTTGAAGGCTTTAGTATTGAAGGAGTTGGAGATATTGATACGATTGCAAAAGTTTCAAAAAAAGCACAAGAATTTTCAATGTGGGCATCTGAAAAACAAAGAGAAGAATGTCCTCTAAGTGACTTATGGATTTCAGTTAAATGTGGTGAGTCTGATACAACATCTGGACTAGCATCAAACCCAACAGTTGGAAATCTTATGGACAAATTGGAGCCATTAGGAGTTCATTTATGTTTTGGTGAAACATCAGAATTAACAGGAGCTGAAACTGTTTGTGAAAAAAGAGGTAAAACACCTGAGGCACAAGCAAAATTTAAAAAAACATGGAACGATTATAATGATTTTATTTTGAAGGAAGCAACTGACGATCTGTCTGAAAGTCAACCTACAGCGGGAAATATAGCAGGTGGATTAACGACTATTGAAGAAAAGGCTTTTGGTAACTTTCAAAAAATTGGTGGATGTCAATTTATAGATGTACTGGAACCTGCAGAAGAGCCAACAAAAGGAGCTGGTTTATACTTTATGGACACATCATCAGCTGCAGCAGAATGTGTTACTTTACAAGCTGCTGGTGGCTTTAATATTCATCTGTTTCCAACAGGACAAGGTAATATTATTGGAAATCCAATAGAGCCAGTGATTAAATTGACAGCAAACCCACTAACTGCGAAAACTATGAGCGAGCATATTGATGTTGATGTATCAAAAATTCTTTCTAGAGAAATGAATTTAAGTCAAGCTGGTGATGAGTTGATAAAATCAACTATTAGAGTTGCAAATGGAAGATTAACCTGTGCAGAGGCATTGGGTCATAAAGAGTTTGTGATGACTAAACTGTATAGAAGCGCCTAATTACTTTTTCAATTTAGCTAACCTTGAATCGTTCCAATTGGAATAAACTCTTCTTATCATTGCTGCGCCAACTCCAAGAACTACTGCAAGCAGCACTGAAGTAAGGCCATAAAATATTGGCATATCTTCTGAAAAACTTAAAATAAATTGACTTAAAGCTCCTAAGTTTTCGTTTGTATTTACAGCAGCATTAATAGAATTTTCATCTTTGATAAAAGTATCGTATGCGATAGCGATACCAACTAGTAGTAAAAGAATTGCTAAAATGGTTTTGAATTCTGAACTATCAATTTTTTCTCCAATTTTTTGACCAAACTGTACTCCAATTATTGATCCTAAGATTAAAACAAAAACTAAAATTAAATCTATTGTTCCATAATTTAATGCATGAAGAATAGTTACAATTGCACTTACAAATATAGTTACAAAAAGAGAAGTACCTGGAATTAGTCTTGTTGGCATTCCTATAATGTAAATCATTGCAGGAACTAATATAAAAGCACCACCTATACCCATAATTGCTGCTATAAAACCAACAATTAAACCAATTATAATTGGAGTGAACGCACTTTCATAAAGTTGAGATTTTTTAAAACGCATTCTCAAAGGCAATCCATGTATCCAATAGTGTTTATGTAATTTTTTTCTTTCAGTAATTTTTTTTCTAGCTTTATCAATCTCTGAAACACCTTGAATTAACATAAAGGTTCCTAAAATTGCTAGGATGTACATATATGCAAGAGAAATAACTACGTTTATTTTTCCAATATCTTTAAAATATGAAAAAGTAATAATTCCAAGAACTGTTCCTACTATCCCACCTATTACAATCATGAACCCCATTTTATAGTCAAGCGTTCCTTTAAGATAGTGTGTTGTAGAACCTGAAACAGAAGTTCCAAGAATGTTGCTTGCTTCATTTGGAACAGCATAAATTGGTGGCACACCCATAAAAATTAAAAATGGTGTCATTAAAAAACCTCCACCTACTCCAAATAAACCTGATAAAATTCCTACAGCTAAACTTAAACCAAAAATGTATAAGATATTGATTTCAACTTGTGCAATTGGAAGAAAATACTCCATAAGCAGTAACTATTCTTCTAATAGTTGAAAGTCAATAAGTATGAATGTTTTATATAAAATTTTGAGCAGTGCTTAAGATTATAATGCCCCAAGCAAAGAAAATAAAAAGATATAAAAATGATTTAATTATTTTGCTTAATTGATTTTCAAATAATGAAGGTAATTTTTTTAAATTTTGATTTATTATTTGAAACATACTCGCGGGATACCACAAGTTGTATTAAAAGCAAATAATTTTTTACATATTTAAAAGATTGTTGCCCCAAAAACTTTAACCTCATCCCCTTCGTCTCCAAGAACAAGTCGACCTAAAAAATCTCCTGGTATTTCAGTGCTAGTTTGTTTGTACAGTATGGTTATATAAAGTCCACGTCTTAAGCACCCTATTGCCTTACAGCCTTCTGCTAAACTTGAAATAAGTTTATTACTTGCCCATTGCTTACCTAACTCAACCTCATTTGCTCCGTACATCATCTGTGATGACAAATCTCTTGTAAATCCACCATAATCTTTAATATTTGAGGATTTAACTAAGTTTGCCCAAATAGGTTCGGCTATTTTAATAATTTCCTCATCGGATTTATCTAATAAAGCCATTTTATGATCTATTGAGTTTTAAGAAGCTTCTTTTTTCTCTTTTTCATCAACTATATGATAAACAGGTGCCTTTTCCATAGTAAACTTACCTGTCTTTGGGTCTCTTCTAGATAAAGTTAGGCAATGCCAATTTTCATCATCTAGTTTCATATAATCGCCTCTGTAGTAATATCCTGGCCAACGAGTTTCTTGTCTAAACAAGGTATGTTCTGTAACGCATTGAGATGTGATAGTTCTATGTTTAAGCTCCCAGGCTCTCATCAGTTGATGATAGTCCTCGGCTCCTACATTTTCCAGATCTTCTTCAAGCCATGCAAGTAGTTCTAAACCTTTTTTAAGAGTATTTTCGTTAGTCATGTAATTGTAGCTAATACCACCTACATACTCATCCATAATTTTTTGCAATCTTTGTAAGCCCTGGATTGGTGAAATATAACTCGGTGAAACAGTTCCTCCAGTTATTTCGTTTCTTCCAACAGTATAATTTTCGAGTGGTTTGTAGATAGTTTCTTTAAAATCATCACACTGCTTATCGCTTACCTTAATATCATTAGCTTTTTGATCTTCAATATATTTTACAGCAGCTTTTGCAGCTAATCTTCCCTCGGTAAATGATCCAGAAGAGAATTTGTGAGCACTTCCACCCACTGTATCGCCAGCTCCAAATAAGCCCTCTATTGTCGTCATTCTGTTATATCCCCAGAAATATTCAGGCGGAGATAAATCTTCTGGTCCACTAACCCATGCGCCTGAGCATGTAGCATGAGAACCCATAACGTATGGTTCAGATGTTGTTAATTCGGGATTTGTATATTTTGGATCGATATTTTGAGAAGCCCATACAACTGCTTGTCCAACTGTCATTCCTAAGAAGTTTTCCCATCCGACTGTTTCTAGGTGTGGATCTTGGAATGCTTCTTTCGTAACCATATGAATTGGCCCGCCACCTGCCATAGTCTCTTGAATAAAGGCATGGTTACGTAAACATGTAGGAGTAGGATGATGATCAATGTATTCTCCAACTAATTCTTTTGTTTTTTCGTACCATTTTTTCTCATAATTTTCACCATTTGCATTTTGAGTATATGTTTTTAAATGTAAAAAATATGCTCCAACAGGACCATAACCATCTTTAAATCTACAGAGTACAATTCTATTCTCCATTTGAGTCATTTTTGCTCCTGCAGCAATAGGTAATGCATATGCTGATCCATTACTCCATGGCGCATACCAAGTTCTTCCCATTCCCTCACCAACAGCTCTAGGTTTGAAGATATGTGAAGCCCCACCTGCAGCGACAATAACTGTTTTTGATTTAAATACGTGGTAGTCACCAGTTCTCATATTAAATCCAACTGCACCACCAACTCTATTTTCATTGTTCTCATCCATTAAAAGATGAGTGATCATTATTCTATTGTAAATTTTATCCGCAGATTTTTTTGCTGCTTCTGCAACAATTGGTTTGTAACTTTCACCGTGTATCATTATTTGCCATTTACCCTCTCTTTGATAACGGCCTGTCTCTTTATTTTTCATCATAGGTAGACCCCACTCATCAAACATGTGAACAGTTGAATCTACATGACGCGCCATGTCATATCCAAGATCCTCTCTAACCAAACCCATTAAATCATTTCTCGCATATCTTACGTGGTCCTCTGGTTGGTTTTCACCCCACTGCATTCCCATGTAGCAATTGATTGCATATAGACCTTGGGCTACAGCACCACTTCTATCTATATTAGCCTTTTCAACACAAACTATTTTTAAATCTCTTCCCCAATGTCTAGCTTCGAAAGTTGCTCCAGTTCCAGCCATACCTCCACCGACAACTAAGATATCACAATTTTCTACAATCGTTTTTCTAGCCATTAATAATAAACTCCTTTTTTAAAAGCACTCTTATCAACTTTTGGTAACTCTTTATTTGTATTTAATCCCTCTGGTTCTGAATATAAAATTTGAGAGTTAATCTCTCCTTGATTTGGCTTATCACCATCTGCTAGTTTTGGAATAAACTTTCCCCAAGGTTTGGTTGTTATAGGCGAAACAAAATTCTTCTCAGTACCATTTCTAAATTTTATTCTCCAAGATATAGTTCCTTTTTCTTCTTCTCTTCTAACTCTTACACTATGACCCATAGGAGCAAAATCTGCATAACCTCTTACATCAATTGCATGGTTAGGGCATGCTTTTACACATGAATAACATTCCCAACAAAAGTTTGGCTCAATATTTTTTGCTCTTCTTATCGTTTCATCGATATGCATTATATCTGATGGACAAATATCCACACAATGACCACAGCCATCACATCTAGTCATGTAAACAAAAGTTGACATAATTTATATTTTCTCCTTTAAGTTCTTTATCATATTAATAATGTTTTGGCTCTTCTCTTTTTATACCTAGGCCAAATTGCTCAGGAGCATCAGCTTCTGGTGGAAGATTATCTCTAGATCCGTCAGCTTCTGCTAAATTTTTCTGTAAAGCGGCACCAGGTTTATAAAACATATGTGCAAATTTAGACCAATATACACCACCAAATAAAACTAAATTTGCAATTATAAATAATCCTAAAAATACAAAATCGTCCCATCTGCCTACTAAGTTTAAAGATTGAAGATATGACCAAATTAATCCGAATAATGAGGATGCAATCAATGCAAGTACAAATAAGTCTGCTTGGATTATTCTGTACCATGGTTGAGCTTCCGAGTAGACATCAACTCTTAAAAAAAACCAAAACCAACCACCACCTAGAACTGTTAAAGCTGCACCAACATGCCAAATAATTGGCCAAATGGCAGGTGTTACTGAATTTGGAGAAGTATAAAAAAATATCATCACAACTGATCCAACCCAAAACAGAATTGTTCCATACATTCCCATTACATGTGCCAATCTTCTTTTACCTGCTCCTAACTCAGACGTAGTTGCTATATCACTTGCAATAGTCTTTGATATTACTGATATTCTTTCAGACGTTGTTAACTCCTTTTTAGCTGACAATTTTGCTTTTTTTGCATTTTGAAAAAAGTATTTAACATTTTTTTTATGGATAATATCCATAACAGTCCCCACTAGTATTAAAACACCCATAAGTATAACGAACGATTGCATTAAAATAGCCGGTACACTCTGGGATAAAATAAAAAATGGATTTATTGAAATCATTATGGTTTTCCTTACGCAATTGGATTCTTAGTATACTTATTAAAATAGATCAACTACGATAAAGTGACATTTTAGCACTGGTATATTGTAAAAATTTATTTTTTACGCTTATAATGCTGTTTTGAGGGTATAACTCCCCTCACACCTCCTTGCGGGTTATCCACATCATTTTTTCTTCGTGGAATCAAATGTATATGGCAATGCATTATTGATTGCCCTGCTATTTTACCTGAATTTGTGCCAATATTAAAACCTTCTACTGTTGGATCAAGTTTTTGAATTTTATTTTTCATTTTTTTTATTAGCTTATTACAAGATACAACTTCTTCCTCTGACATATCAAAATAGTTTTCAACATGTCTCTTTGGAATTATTAGCGCATGATATTTTGAAACTGGATAAGAATCAAAAGTAGAAAAGGCTAAATTATTTTTAAATATATACTCACTTGATGGAACATTACAAAAAAGACATGGGTTATTTGGGTCTCTCATTAGTTATATTTATATGTATTTTTGCTGAATTCATTTTTAAAAGTTTTAAAAATTTTATTAAACGTTTCTTTACTTTTTCTTTTCCAATTATAACCTTCAATAAAATTTACAGATACAACACCTTTTCCTGATCCAACTAATATAATTTCTTCAAACTGGTTGATATTCTTTAGGTAAATATCCTTTTTAATAATACGAAATTTTTTTTCATAAAACTTTATATTTGTTCCTTTATAATAATTAGATTTTGGCGAATAAATCTTTTTTTTATAAACAAACAAAAGATTTGAAGTTCCAGTTTCAAGAATTTTATTATTTACACATAAAGCGATATCCTGTTTTGATGTATTCATTTTTGACAAAAATTCTAATATTTTTTTATATTTCAGGTTTTTATACTCAGGTTTTACTCTCTCATATTTTACTAATTTCAAACTAAATTTACTTTTTGGTATTACTCTTTCCCTAATAGAAACAGATATAATTTTTTTATTTAAAGCAATTCTGAGTAAATGATTGTAAGAAATTTTTTTATTAACATTTTTTTTTATTAAATTTAAAATAATATTTTTAATATTATCCTCGCTAATTTTATAAGCTTTTAAAGATTTTATTAAATTTTGAATATGTGATTTAAAAAAAAGAATTTTTGGTGGCTTGCTGTATATCCACATTGTAGTAAAGACACCATTTTTATTCCAAAGATCATTAAATTTAATCTCTTTAAGTGTATTACGCTGATAGGATTTTTTTAATAAGTAATTTACCATTTTTTGTTAAAAAAGATTCTGGGTGAAATTGAAATCCATATACATCATCTTTAATGTTTTCAAAACCCATTGCAATACCAGTGTTTGAGCATCTGATCGTTATTTCAAAATTTTTAGCTGAAAATGGCTCTTTTAATTTTAATGAGTGATATCTGCCAACTTTAAATTTTGAATTTTTTTTAAAGATTGATTTGTTGTTTGTTACTTTAACTTCCGATTGATATCCGTGGAAAATATTTTTTTGTTGAATAATTTTTGCTTTTTCACAAAATAAAATTTGTTGATAGCCGAGACATATTCCAATTATTTTTTTTCTTCCCTTAAATTTTTTATAAAGCTTTGATGTACTTGGATAATCTTTGGGAGATCCAGGACCTGGTGATAGGACTATTGTGTCAGATTTTTCAAGTAAGTTATTATTTAATTCAAAATAATTTGTGCAAATAACTTTATCAAATTGGGAAAATTGATGAACAACGTTCCAGGTAAAAGAGTCTTGATGATCAATTATATATATCATTTAAATAATTCTAATAATGATTTCGCTTTTATAAAATTCTCATAAAATTCTTTTTTTGCTGCACTGTCTAAAACTACACCTGATGCCGCTGAAATTTCTGATTGTTTTTTGAAGTTTAAGATAGATCTTATTATTATATTAAATCTCATATCCTCATTGAATTTAATAAAACCAAAACTTCCAGTAAAAATATTTCTATCTTCTCTTTCCTGAGAATTTAATAATTGTAGCGTCTTAATTTTTGGACATCCAATAACAGATCCGCCTGGCATCATGGCTGTAATTATTTCCTTTACGGATATATTTTTTTTTATTTTGCCTGCAATACTTGTTACGTAGTGATAAAGATGCTTATATTCTTCAACATATTTTTCTTTTATAATCTTTACAGTCCCAGGCTTACAGACTCTGGACAGATCATTCCTTTCAAGATCAACGATCATATTATGTTCTTTCGTTTCCTTATTATTGTTTCTAAAATATTTAAGCGCCTTTAATTTATTATAAAATTTATTCTTTTTTAGTGTCCCTGCTATTGGTTTAGTAATGATTGTATTACCTTTTCTATCTATCAATGTTTCTGGGGAACAGCTTACTATTGAATAATCTTTATCTCTAATCATAAATGATTCAGGGGACGAGTTAATTTTCATTAACTTCCAAAAAAAGTTTACAGAATTTATTTCGGATTTATTTTTATATTTAGTGCATATTTTTATTTGATAGGTTTGTCCCTCACGTATTTTCTTTGAAAAAAGATCAAATATTTTTTTATATTTTAAGTAACTAATATTTAATTTAAATGGACTTGAAATGTTTGTTTTTTGAAAACGATAATTGAAATTATAACTTTTTTTTGTTGAATATATTTTAATTTTATCTCTAATTTTTATAATCGTTTCTGGTTTATAAAACACGCCTTTGTAAAAATTTATTTTTTTTTGATTTTTAATTTTAATATTTAATAAATTACAAAGAATTTCGTATCCAAAAAAGCCAATAAAAATATCAGTTTCTTTTTTGTATTTTTTTTTTTTAAAAGAATTTAAAAACTTTTCTACATTTTTGTTATTAATTATAATTTTTTGTGAAAAATCTGTAAACAAATCATAACCACCTTCTACTTTATAGATAATTAATGGTTTATCAGATTGATAAAGATTTTCTAAAAATGGGTTAAATCTTAGTTTATGCTGTTTGAACTCTTTCAATTGATTTCTCTTTAATTGGTAAGTGTATCAAACCCGCAAAGATTGATAATGCGATAGAAACGTACCATGCGTAATCGAAATTTCCATGCATTTCATAGAAAACTCCTCCTAAATATGCTCCAAGAAAAGATCCTATCTGGTGACTTACAAATACTATTCCATAAAGAAGACCAATATGTTTTGTTCCAAAAATATGTCCTACCAAACCATTTGTAGGTGGAACAGTTGAGAGCCATAAAAGACCAAATGTAACTCCAAAAACAACTGAGTTAAATATACTTGGTGGTAAATATAAAAAATATATTAACGAAACACCTCTTAATAAATAAATTGCGCTTAGTACTTTCTTTTTACTAAACTTAGTCGCAAGATAACCACTTCCCATAGTTCCTATCATGTTGAAGACACCAACTAATGCTAAAATCATAGCTGCTGTCCAATCTGGCATACCTCTATCCATCATATAAGTTGGGATATGGGTAGCTACTAATGCTATATGCCAACCACAAACAAAAAATCCTAGGGTTAAAAATATAAAACTTTTATTATTAAATGCTTCTTTTAAAGCTTCCTTAGCAGTTTGATTATTATTATCATTATTTCCAACAGGTGTTTTAGGTGTGCTAACAAATAAAGCTGTTATTAAGCCTAATCCTAAAAGAAAACAAAAATACAAAATTGTTATTTCCCACCCAATTTCAATTAGAGAATATCTTACTAGTAATGGCGATACAAAAAAACCAAATGACCCTGCACAAGTCACAATACCAGTAGCAATTGTTCTGTTAGATGATGGAAAATGTTTTGCAACTACAGAAACTGGAATACTTATAGCTGTGCCACCTAATCCAATTCCAATCAAAAGTCCTATAGTTAACGTAAAAAAATAACCTGTATTTAATCCAGAGTAAAACAGGAAAAGTCCTGCCAAATAAAATAAAAAACCTATAAAAATTGCAGTAGCGCCTCCATATCTGTCGGTTATGAAACCAAATATTGGGCTAAAGATCCCCCACATTAATAATTGCAGCCCAATAACAAAACCGAAATGAGAAATTGAAATATTTAGATCAGCATTAAAGTCAAAAAAAAATAATCCAAATGTCTGTCTTATACCAAGAGAAACTATGACAACTAGCGATGCTGCTATTAACGTAATTAAAGCTTTTTTTGTATTGAAAAATTTTTCAGAACTCATTTAATGAATTTAAGCGATTTTCGCAAATCTTCAATTAAATCTTTTGGATCTTCAAGACCTATATGTAGTCTTACAATTTTTTCATCTTCTTTTATATCCGAATGAATTCTATTCCCTCTCTCTGCTTTACTTTGATGTAGCGCTAAACTTTCAAAACCTCCCCAACTATATCCATACCCAAATAATTTAAGAGAATTTACGAATTTGATAACAGATTTTCTGTCTTTTGTTTTAATTTTAAGTCCCATTAAACCAGACGCTCCTGAGTAGTATTTTTTCCATAATTTATAATTAAGAGATCCTTTTTTATAAGGGTATAAAAGTTTAACTTTTTTATTTTTTGACAAAAATTCTGCAACTTTTCTTGCATTTTCTTGGTGCTTATCTAATCTTACATCCAATGTTCTTAAACCTCTTGTTATCAAATATGCATCATCAGGTCCTAATCTTAAGCCAATAATTTTTTGTGCTTTCTCAACATGTTTAAAAACTTTTCTATTCACTGCCAAGCTACCACCCATCACATCTGAGTGTCCTGAGTAATATTTGGTAGCTGAAACAATTGACATATCAAATCCAAGTTTCATTGGTTTAAAAAAATATGGTGTTGCCCAGGTATTGTCTATTGCTGTAAACACTTTCTTTTTTTTAGCAATAGAAATTATTTTTGATAAATCTTGAAATTCAAAAGAATTACTTCCAGGATTTTCTACAAAAATTAATTTTGTTTTTTTATTTATAATCTTATTAAGAGACTTTAAGTCATGAGGATTATAAAAAGTTGTTTTAATATTAAATTCTTTTAAAAAATCTTGAGTTAATACTCTTGTTGGATTATATACAGGATCAGCTACAACAATTTCATCTCCAGGTCTTACAACACTAAAAATTGCTAAAAAAACAGATCCAAAACCTGTGGGTGTTAAAAAAACATGGTATGACTCCTCAAGTTTATTTAAAATTTTTTGCAAGATATGTGTTGTTGATGTTCCTTGCCTTCCATAATCAAAATGTCCACCTCTTGGATCTTTTTTGTATTTAGACTGAGTGTGTCTAATGTCGTTCATTGATTTAAATATTATTGTAGATGCACGAACTACTGGTGGATTAACTGAGTGATTATGGAAATCTTTTGCTGTATGTTTCAAGAAAGTCTTAAACGATTTGCTCATAAAAAAATTGCTATGTTGATTGGACAATGCTATATCCACCAAATAAGTCAATAAAATAGTAAAACTAAGGAGATTATGGGATACCCAAAGAAACATAGAGGCCGAAGGAAAATGGGCTCAAAAAAGAGAAGAGCTAGAAAGAAAAACAAGAAAAAGTAATTAGAGTTAATAATAATGTCATACAAGCTAAGATTTATATCACTGGCTTGTTTTGTCCTGCCAGTTTTTACCGTTATCATCTCATATATTATCTCAATAAATCTTGATTTAGTTGCTAAATGTATTCCAAATTTTGAGGGGTGCACCTCAATATCTCGAGTCGGGCGTTATGAGCCTGTAAAGTTCTTTTTCAAACCGATGATGTATTTTTATTCACTAATTATTTTTTTTTTTTGGATTACTTTTTCTAAAGAAATTAATAATTTTAAAATTAAATCTAAAAAGTTAGTTATTTTAACTTTTATAACAGTCATCTTTTTATGTTTATACATAACCTTTTTGGGTGAAAGTAATCTTTATTCTTTTTTTAAAAGAATTGGTATTTATTTTTACATAATCTCAATAGTATTGCTTCAATTATTCTCAAATAAAATACTAATTAGCAACCAAAAAAAACTATCAAAAATTTTCAATTATAAAATTGTTAAATTAAATTATGGCTTATCCTGGCTTTTAGTTATTTCTGGTTTAATTTTACTTCCAATTTTAGTTATTAAAATTGATACTTTTCCACAGATTAAAAATATAATTTCTTGGAACTATTTTTTATTAATACAGTTATTTTTTTTATTATTTTTTATTTCTTTTAAAAAATTAATTTATCCAACCGCCACCTAAACATTTTTCACCAGTTTCATCGGTTTTATAAAAGACACATGCTTGTCCTGGAGATATACCATATTCTGGGTTATCTAAAATTACCTCAGCATTTTCACTATTAGTTAAATTAACTTTGGCGTCTAAAAGTTTACCTGTAGATCTTACTTTAACTTTAATTTTATCTAAAAATACATTTTTATTATCTAATAAATTCAATTTATGTAGATTTATTTTATTTTTTGCTAAATGTATTTTTTCTCCAACTATAATCTCATGTTTATCTGGATCAATTTTTATCACATAAAGCGGCTCTTTATTTGCAATCTTAATTCCTTTTCTTTGTCCAATCGTAAAATTTATTATCCCGTCATGAACCCCTAAAACTTTACCATTTAAATCTTTAATATTCCCTTTCTTAAAAGAGTCAGGTTTAAATTTTTCAATCACTGAAGCATAATCACCATTAGGAACAAAGCATATATCTTGGCTATCAGGTTTATCTGCAACATTTAAATTTAAATTTTTTGCAATCTCTCTTGTTTTGTCTTTAAGCATTCCACCTAAAGGAAATCTTAAAAAATTTAACTGTTCTCTTGTAGTGTTGAACAAAAAATAGCTTTGGTCTCTATTGGTATCTAAAGCTCTATACATATTTGTTTGGTTATTTCGAGTGAAGCTTTTCACATAATGCCCTGTTACAAGTGCATCAGCATTTAAATCTTTTGAAAATTCAAATAGATCTTTAAATTTTACAGTTTGATTACATTGAACACAGGGTATTGGTGTTTCACCTTTTAAATAACTTTCAACAAAATTATCTATCACTCCTTGCTTAAACTTATCTTGATAATAAAGTATTTTATGTTCAATACCTAATCTATGTGCGACTCTCTTTGCGTCCATTATATCTTGCCCAGAACAACATTGCTTAGATGCTGAGACCTCTTTTCCGTCATTATATAATTTAAGAGTAATACCGATTACTTTATAACCTTCTTTTTTCATAATTCCTGCAACTGTGGATGAGTCGACACCACCAGACATAGCAACAACAACTGTTGTTTCGGATGGTTTTTTTAATAGTCCAATTGAGTTAGTTTCTAAATTCATTTGATGGTATTTATACTTATTTCTATTATAAGTTAAGTTAAATGATTTTGGATTTTGAACCAGGTGACAAAGTTATTAATCCCGCTAATAAAAGCTGGGGTATTGGTCAAGTACAATCAATAATTAAAGATAAAGTGACTGTAAACTTTGAAAATGTTGGTAAAAAAGTAATTAATGCAAATAATATTGAGCTAGAGAGAATTGATATCAATGGATGAAAATGAAATAAAAAATATTATTGAAAGTTTAATTGATACTTTCTTAATTGCAGGAGATGTATCCATACAACTTAGAAATGAAGGGTTACAAAAAGAAATTAAATCTGACAATACTCCAGTTAGCAATGGTGACTTAGAAGTAAATAAAATTCTTACAAAAAAAATATTGAAATTGACACCCGATATTCCAATTGTATCTGAGGAAACCTCGCATAATAAATCTAAAGATGATCTTAAAGATTTTTGGC
Source organism: uncultured Pelagibacteraceae bacterium (assembly GCA_902560585.1). Classification (GTDB taxonomy): domain Bacteria; phylum Pseudomonadota; class Alphaproteobacteria; order Pelagibacterales; family Pelagibacteraceae; genus Pelagibacter. Next base: position 63,170 of record CACEMI010000008.1, read on the forward strand.
TTATTGATCCTATTGATGGAACGTATGATTATATAAACAATAAAGAGGAATTTACATTAAATGCAGGTTTGATTTTGAATAGAAAAGCTGTTGCAGGATTAATTAATGTTCCAGCAAAAAATAGAATGTTTTATTCGTATGGAAAAAATAATTCCTTTGAGTTTACTAGAAACAAAAAGACTAAGCTAGATTGCAAAAAATTAAGTCCTTTAAATTCTGTAAAAGTAGTTTCTTACTCTGATAAATTAAAACCTGAAATTGAAAAAATTCATAAAAAACTTGGTGTAACAGAGTATGTTAAAATGAAGAGTTCACTAAAATTTTGTGTTATTGCGTCAGGAGAGTTTGATGGTTATGTTGCAGAACCTAGAGCATGTGAATGGGATATTGCTGCAGGACATGCAATATTAGAAAACGCCGGTGGTATAATTACAGATTTTGATGGAAATGAAATTACTTATGGAAAAAAAGGGTTCAAAAACCCCAGCTTAATTATTAAAAGAAGCAATTCATTAAAATGAGTGAACAATTAAGAATAATATTAATAATAATTGTTTCGGTATCAATATTTGGTTTAATTGTTTTTGTTATAGTTAAAAATTATATTAAAAATAAAATCCAATATTATTTAGAAGAAAAGAATAAAAAATCTAAAGAAGATTTATAATTTTTAAATATTCATCTTTATCTAAATCCATTACTCTTCTGGAAACTTCAAAGTCAAATCCTGATCTTGCCAATACTCCTATATCTTTTTTGTAAAATAAAGGTCTATTAACCTCCTGCCTTGATGGTCCTATTCTTTTTTTTTTACAAACTTTTATTGCTGAAAAAAAATCCTGATCTTCATTTTGGTCTTTTATTTGTTCAATAGTATTTTTTATATATTTTTCACCAACACCTTTGTTTATTAGATAATTTCTGATCTTGTTTATTGAGGAGCCTCTCTGTATTAAACTTTTTGCTTTTGACTCTGAATAAAATTTATCATTAATAAATTTTGATTTTTCAAGATCTTCAAGCACAATATCAATCAGATTTGATACATCAGTTTTTTTAATATTTGGTGTCCTTGAGGTAAGATATTTTTTTAATAAGTAGGTCCTTAATTGTTGTTTAGATGGTGCAAATTTTTCAACATAATTTAGTGCAAAATTAGTCATCTCTTCAACAGTAACTTCTAATGACTTTTTTTTATTTTTTATGGGAATCATTATTTTATTTATTATAATATAAAATTAATATGTTTGAACAATTTGCAACTTTTTTTACCATAGAGATGATATATTTATGGTTAAATATTGGTGTATTACCTTTCTGGCTTATTTTAATTATTTTTCCACAATCTAAAATTTGTGGATTATTAGTAACTTCCATTTTGCCTTTTTTTATATTGTCAGCTGTATACGCTTATCTTGGTTATTATTTCTATATTTCTGGTTATGATTTTGGTTACAATTTTACATTATATCTTGGTCTATACGACTTAAGAACTCTATTTGAGTCTGAGGCTTTTTTAATAATGTTTTGGACACATTTTCTTGCTGTAAATTTATTTTGTGGTGCTTGGATTATGAAAGATAGTCAAAAATTGTTTATGTCAAAATATTTAGTCTTTATTCCTTTAATTATAACTTACTTTATTGGTCCGGTTGGTATAGTAATTTATTGGATTATTAGAATGTTTTACGCCAAAAGGATAAATTTATTAGATTAATTTAAAAAATTACTTAACAATTTTAAAGCCTGAGCTTTGCATTGAACCAAAGCCACCATCAACATGACAAACATTTGTAAAACCCATATTTTTTAGAGTTTTCGTCGCTAACGCAGATCTTAGTCCACCTGCACAAAATAATACAATTTCTTTATTCATGTCGATTTTTCCATCTTTAAAATATTGACTATCTGGATCCATCCAAAATTCCAACATTCCTCTAGGTACGTGTAAAGAATTTTCTATTCTACCTAATCTCTCTAGTTCTCTTACATCTCTTATATCGATAAGATTACAATTATTATTGTTTAATTTCTCCAAAGCTTCATTGGGTGTTATGGTCTTAATTTCCTTTAAAGCTTCTGATACTAAAGTTGATGATGATTTAATATTCATATAAATTAAATTTATATTGTGAAACAGTTAAAAATAAAGAAAAAAAAATCATTTTTAAAAAAATTATTAATACAAATTAATAGATTATTCGGTTTTGAAATCATTGATCAAAGTAATTATTCAGTAGAAGGTATTGAAAAATATGGATATGAAAATTTATCAATAATTGGCAAACAATCAACTACCTTGCCTTTAGGTGAATTTAAAATTTCAAGAAAAGTAAATTCTTTGCATATAATTTTTAGGAGTTGTGCCTCTGTTAAAATGCTTAGCCAGTCAAAAGAACGTGTATTTAGTGAGGAAAAACAAGAATATTCAATAAGAAGCTTAAATTCAATTGTAAAGTCACTTAATCACTCAAAGCATTTGTTTAATAAAATAGGTCTAAAACTTTCAATAATAGACCATGAATCTAGTAAAGTTGTAATTGAAAAGTATAAAAAAATTCTAAACAATCAATTTTTTAATTTCGATATAAAAAAATTAGAATTTGAAAAATATAAGACGATTATAAATAATATTAATCAAGCAAATAAAAAGGTTTCTGAAAATCAAAAATCAAATATGTCGAATATAGGTCAATCTTTGGATCTTTCTTTAAATTCAGACGACTTAATTTATTTTGTTGAGGATGATTATATACATAAAATTAATTCAATTGAAGAAATGATTTACACTTATGAAAAATTTTCAAGTCTAATTAATAATGAACTATTTTTGTGTCCGACAGATTATCCTTATCTTTATATAAATCCTAATAAAACAAATGTTTTATTTGGAAACAAATCACATTGGAGAAGAGTTGATCAAACATTGTGTACTTTTTTAACAAGTAAGAAAATGATAGAGAAATATTTTGATAATTTGAAACTGATGACAACTATAGAGCATGTCCCATTTGAGAAGCCATTACATGACATTTTTAGTAATGAGTATTGTTTTAGTCCAATACCATCTTTAGCGATACATTTTACTAACATTAATTCTATTTATGGTATATCACCTAATGAAAATCTAAATAAATTGTGGAGTGAAAATGAGTTTATTGAATAAAAAAGCACCAAATTTTAAACTACTATCAACATCTGGTAAAGTTATAGAATTAAATAAAATAAAATCTAAATTTATTATTATATACTTTTATCCAAAGGATAATACCAGTGGGTGCACAATTGAGACAAATGACTTTAACAAGCTATTAAGCAAATTTGAAAAACTTGGATGTTCTGTTTTTGGTATTTCTAAAGATAGTACAGAGAGTCACCAAAAATGGAGTAAAAAACTTAAGTTAAAATTTGAGTTGTTGGCTGATGAAGATAAAATTTCTCTAAAAGCTTACAAAGTGTGGGCCAAAAAGAAATTTATGGGCAGAGAGTTTATAGGAACTATAAGAAGTACTTTTGTAATTCAAAAAAACAAAATTATTAAAGAATGGACAAATGTTAAAGCAGCAGGGCATGCTCAAGAGGTTTTAAATTTTATTAAGAGTGTTTGATAAAAAAGGCCCCTTTTCAGGGGCCTTTTCTTAACTATAGAGAGAGAGATAGTTATTCTTTAGTCTCTTATTGCGTATGCAATTACACCAGACTCTGAAACGTCAGTTCCAAGTCTTTCCGCTTCCTTACTCAATCTAATACCCATTGTGCCTTTCATAATTCCCCAAACTATTAGTGAAACTACAAATACAAATGCATTGATTGATATTACTCCAAGAAGCTGTGCTCCAAATGATGCATCACCATTTGTAAGTGGAACAGCTAATGTTCCCCAAACTCCAGCGAATAAGTGAGCTGGTATTGCTCCAACTACATCATCGATTTTAAGTGAGAATAATAATTTAGTTCCGAAGACAACTATTAGTCCCCCAATTGCACCTATAAGAATTGCTGCTAGCGGTGAAGGCATTAATGGTTCAGCTGTAATTGCTACTAGACCACCAATTGCTCCATTAAGCATTTGTATAACGTCAGTTTTACCTGCCATTAATCTAGTTATTGCTCCAGCTGCTAATACACCACCACAGGCTGCTAAGTTTGTATTAATGAAAATATTTGATACTGCAACTGCATCGTCAAATGTTCCCATAGCTAATTGTGATCCACCGTTAAATCCGAACCAACCTAGCCATAAAATAAATACACCAACTGTTACCAATGGCACAGATGACGCCGCAAATGGCTTCATAGGTTTAGCTGCTCCAGATTTATCAAATCTACCTGTTCTAGCTCCTAAAAGAATTGCACCAGCTAATGCTGCAGCACCTCCAGTCGAGTGAACAAGAGTAGAGCCAGCAAAGTCTGAGAAACCAGCAGCTGCTAACCAGCCACCTCCCCACTGCCAACCCATAACGATTGGATAAATAATACCTGAAAGAATAGCTGCAAATAAAAAGAAAGGCCATAATTTAATTCTCTCAGCTAAAGTTCCAGATACAATTGAAACTGTTGTTGCACAGAATACCATTTGGAAATACCAATCTGATCCATCAGCATAGCCAGTATCGACTGAACTTGCGTCTGACCAAGGAGTAAAGCTTCCAATATATCCACCTTCTGGAATTCCGTATGCTAAATTATATCCAACCATCCAGAACATAATTCCAGCTATTGAAAATAATCCGATATTTTTGGCACATATCACTGATACACTTTTTGATGTTACCATTCCTGATTCGAGCATGGCAAATCCAGCTGCCATAAACATTACTAGAAAACCACAGACCAAGAAAAGAAATGTATTGAATATGAAACCTACCTCAGCTGAAACTGTAGTTTCAGCATAACCAGTACTAGTCATATTAAGTAAGAAGAATAAACTTACTAATGGACCAACCAGTTTTTTTAAAAGTTTAACCATTTCACCTCCGTTTAATTAAAGATGCTGTTATATTTTTTAAAAAATTAAAAACTATTGATTGTTAATTAAAAGAGATATGCAGTATTTGCATGTAGTTTATCAAATACTTTTATAAAAAAACAGCCTCTATTAAATTTTTGTTTAATAAAGGCTGTTTTTAAAAAGTTTATTTGTTAAAAACTTCTTTAAGCGCTTTAGCAGGTAAAAACTTTACCTTTTGAGAGGCTGCGATTTGGATTTGCTCTCCAGTTCTTGGATTTCGTCCAATTCGGGCCTTCCTTTTAGCCACTTTATACGTACCAAAACCAGCAATTTTCACATTATCGTCGCCTTTTAAAGCATCCAAAATAGTGTTGGTAATTGTATCAAAAGTACGCTCAGCATCAGCTTTACTTTGATTTAACGACCCAGCTAGTTTCGCTATAAGTTGTTTTTTGTTCATTTTAGCTCCGGTTTTAAAGGTTATATTTACATAGTTAACAAAATCATTGATAATTCAAGCTTTTTTTTTGTGTCTAAAATATTTTTTAGCACAACATGTAGTTGTAAAAAAACGTTGATTTATATAGCTTTTTTAACTATCAAAAATGCCTTTAAAATAAGCCTAAATCTTTAAGGTCATTGAAAGTCGCAAAAAACATTAAAGTTAACAATAAAAACATTCCGATTCGAAAAAAACCCTCTTGTGTTTTTTGGCTTAAGGGCTTTCCTAATACTTTTTCGAAAGCATAAAACATTAAGTGACCACCGTCTAAAAGTGGGATGGGAAATAGATTAATTAAACCTAAACTAATTGAAATATAAGCCATCATGCTAATAAATGGGAGTATTCCAAACTCTGCCACTTGACCTGAAATTTTAGCTATTCTAATTGGCCCTCCTAATTGAGAACTGTCTCCTGAGCCAGTAATCATTGAGCCCATATATTTAAGAGATGAAGTGGTAACAAAGTAAACCTCTTTAATAGACTCAATTAATGCCTTCGCCGGTCCTAATTTTTTATGGTTTATTTCATTGTTATATGGACTAAGTTTTATTCCAATAATTCTTTTGTTGATTTTATTTCCTAGATTGTCAACTCCAGAAACAATTTTTGGTTTTACTTTTAATAATAATTCTTGATCATATCTAGAAACTTTAAAATCAACTATTTCGGATGTTGACATTAAAATAAGTTTAGAAACGTCAAGAATACTCTCTACTTTGTTATTATCTATTTCAAGAATTATATCATTTTTTTTCATTCCAGCAATTTCTGCAGGACTATCTTTTTGAACTTCATCGATAATTGCGGGGGTAAAGTCTTTTCCAGCAAACATATATATGAATAAAAAAATAAATATTGCTAAAACAAAGTTTGCAATTGGACCACCTGCAACAATCAATGATCTTTGATACAACGGTTTTGTGACAAAAAGCTTTTCTTGATCTTCTTTATTATATTTTTTTAAAAGTTCTTCTTGATCAGCCTGGGAAAAAACATTTCGATCTCCAAAAAATTTAACATAACCGCCCAGGGGTATCCAGCAGATTTTCCATCTTGTTCCAGATTTGTCATTCCAACCAAATAATTCTTTTCCAAAACCTATAGAAAAGTCAGTTACTCCAACACCATATTTCTTTGCAAAATAGTAATGTCCATATTCATGAATAAAAACAACTACAACGATCAAAACAATAAATGGCAATATAAAACTCATAACTTAATTATAATATATTTATATAAACAAGATGTAAATGGTGGTTTATTTTAGTTTCCAAGTTAAAATAGGTAAAAATGTTGCAACAGCAAAAGAACAAAATAGTAAGGATTGAGAGACAAATATAGGCAAAAAGTCTATTGGCAATATTATTCCAACCAAAATTGATTTTGAAAAGTCTGGACTTGGAAAAAAAAGAATTCCTCCAACCAAGCCAACTATAATTGAAACATATGCATTTT
>CACEMI010000009.1:0-59635 GCA_902560585.1 uncultured Pelagibacteraceae bacterium
TAATGGGAAGTAATCCATATCAGGGTTAACTTTCTTTGCTCCAACGACTGTCGCTAAAACTACTGTTTCACCGCATTGAGCTACGATTGCTCCATCTGCTTGCCTTGCTATTTTTCCTGTTTCTAGACTTATTTTATTTCCACTTACTTCTATTTCTTTTTTTACTACTTTGAACATTTATTTCCTTAAATTTAATTTGGTTAATACTTGTTTATAAGACTCAATATTATTTTTCTTTAAATAGTCTAATAATTTTTTCCTTCTATTGACTGCTCTTAAAAGACCAACTGAAGAATGCTTATCTTTTTTGAATTGATTTATATGTTTAGATAGATTCTCAATTTTTCCTGTTAATTGAGCAATCTGAACTTCTGAGGATCCAGTATCTTTATCATGAATTTGAAGTTCTTTTATTTTTTCTTTCATTTTTTTCCTTATTTATTTGTTTGTTTAATTAAATTTTCTATTTTTTCTGCATAATCAAAAGAGTCATCTTTTACAAAAAAAAGTTTAGGTAAAAATTTCACAATAATTTTTTTTGACAAAACTTTTCTAATCATAAATGATGATATTTTTAATTTTTCTATAATTTGCTCTGAATTTTTTCCTCCCAAAGGCATTACAAAAATTTTTGCTGATTTTAAATCTTGAGACATTCTTACCTCAGTAACTGTGATTTCTTTAGTTGATAAATTTGGTATTTTAGCCTCATCTCTAATAAATAATATACCTAATGCTTGCTTAATCATTTCCCCAACTCTTAGCTGTCTTTGCGTGATAGGTTTGCCTAAATTCTTCATTTAAATACTTCTCTCTGTAATTGTTGCATTATAAACTTCGATGATATCTTTTTTTTGAAAATCAGCGAAATCTTTTAATGTAATTCCACATTCCAAACCAGCTGAAACCTGTTTGGTTTGATTTTTTTCCCTAAAAATAGAGCCTATTTTACCATTAAATATAATAGTACCGTCTCTAATAACTCTTGCACTTGAATCTTGTGTTATTTCTCCCTCAACAACCTTGGATCCTGCAACTTTACCCACTTTTGAAACTTTAAAAATTTCAAGTATCTCAGCACTACCAATTACTTTTTCCTCTACATCTGGGGACAACAATCCACCCATTTTTCTTTTAATAAAATCTAATACTTCATAAATTATATTAAAGGATGAAATTTTAATTTTTTCTATTTCAGCACGTTTTTTTGCCTCTTTGCTCGGTTTAACATTAAATGCAATAATTACTGCATCTGAAGCTTTTGCTAATGTTATGTCTGTCTCGGTTACCATTCCTATGTCTGAGAGTAGAATTTTTGGTTTTACTTCATCGTGTTTTATTTGATCAATTGCATTCTTAATTGCCTCAGAGGAGCCATGAACATCAGATTTGATAATAATATTCAATTCCTCAGAAATTTGGTTTTGAAAAGCTGAGTCTTGAGTGACAAAATTAAGCGGTATTTTATCATCTTTAGACTCCTGAACTCTTGCCTCACATAATGATTTAGCCTCTTTTTCAGTTGATAAAACTATAAAATCGTCACCTGATTTAGATGCACCATTTATACCAATTATCTCAATAGGAGTTGCTGGTTCAGCTATTTCAATATTTTTACCATGGTCATTAATAATTGCTCTTATCTTTCCCCATTTTAAACCACTGACAAAGTAATCACCTTTTTTTAATGTACCAGTTGTAACAATAATATTTGCAACAGGTCCTCTTCCGATATCTATCTTAGACTCTAATACTATACCTTTGGCATTAGTTTCAAAATCAGTTTTTAAATCCAACAATTCTGCTTGTAAAAGAATAGACTCAACCAACTTATCTAAATTCTGCTTAGTTTTTGTTGATATTTCAACCATTAAAGTATCTCCAGATAAATCCTCTGCTATTAACTCATACTCTAGAAGTTGATTTTTTATTTTTTGTGCGTCTGCCTCTGGCAAATCACACTTGTTAATAGCTACAACTATCGGAACATTTGCTGCTTTTGCATGTTTTATTGATTCTACTGTTTGTGGTTTAACGCCATCATCTGCTGCAACTACTAATACAACTATATCTGTTAGTTTTGATCCTCTGGCCCTCATCTCAGTAAAGGCTGCATGGCCAGGGGTATCAATAAATGTAATTTTATCATTTTTGTGATTTATTTGATAAGCTCCAATATGTTGAGTTATACCTCCAAATTCACCTGAAACTACATTTGCCTCTCTTAAAACATCCAAAACAGATGTTTTTCCGTGATCAACGTGCCCCATTACAGTAACAATTGGAGGTCTATTCTTTAAGTTCTCAGATTTAACCTCTTTAATTTTTTTTATTATTTCTTCTGCCTTTTTTTCACGAATAGGATTATGGCCAAATTCTTTTACTAAATATTCTGCTGTATCAGCATCAATAGTGTGATTAATAGTTACAGTAACACCCATACCAAGCAAGTGCTTTATAATGCTGCTTGATTGCTCCGCCATTCTATTTGCAAGCTCTCTTATAGTTATTACTTCTGGAAGATTAACTTCTCTCTTAACTTGTTTAAAACTTTCTTTATTGTCTATTTGATTTAAATTTCTGTTTTCTTTTTGTTTTGCTCTCTTTAATGAAGCCAGGCTCCTAAATTTGGTTTCTGCGTGGTCATCACTTAGGGCTCTTGAAACAGTCAACTTTAATTCTCTTCTCTTCCCACCAATTTTATTAGTTTTATTTTCTTTTGTTATTGTCTCACCTTTTAGTCTTCTCGTTGCTCTTTGTTCAGCCAACTTTCGCTTTTCAAAATCTGATACAGGTGGTGATACTGGTCTGTTATTATTATAAGTTTTTGAGGGAATACTTTTATTTATAGGAATATTATTATTATTTTGAGCTGTTCTGGATGATAATGACTTACCTTGAAATTTTGAATTTTTTTTCTCAATTACGACTGTATTTTTTGATGTTGATTTAGCTTGCTCTATACTACTAAAAGTCTTTTTTGAAGTGCCTGATATTGATAGCTTTAGTTTTTTTTTCTCCATTTTCCATCTCTCAATCTTTGTAAACTTTTTCTCTGGCCGACATAATTAAATTATCAGCTTCATTTTTTGATAATGCGAAATCCTCTAAATATCCTTTAATTTTTACTCTTTCACCTTTAATAACATCGTAAGTTCCTGTGAGCTCATCTGAAGCTAAATCAGCTAAATCAGTTAGGTTAAGAACTTTTTGTTCACCCAAGGTGACTAGCATTCCTGGTGTTAATCCTTCATGATTAATCAAATCATTATCTAGTCCCAGATCTTTTATTCTATTTGATATCTCCTCTTGATCTTTTTCATGAAACTCTTTGGCTCTTTCAATTAACTCTTTAGCAGTTTCATCTTCAATACCTTCAATTTTAGTTAAAGCATCAGGCTGAATATCTTTTATATCATCGATTGATGAAAAACCCTCAGCTACTAACAATTGTCCTAAAGTTTCATCAAGTTCTAGATTTTTAACAATATTGTCAGTTTTTTCTTTAAATTCTAGTTGTCTTCTTTCTGAGTCCTCTTGCTCTGTCATTATGTTGATTTCATAATTTAGTAATTTTGTAGCAAGTCTTACATTTTGACCTCTTCTTCCAATTGCTTTACTTAAATTCTCTTCAGTTAATATAACATCAAGTTTTTTTCCTTCGATATCTACATTAACTTTTTGTACCTCAGCAGGTGAAAGTGCGTTAGCTACAACTATAGCAGGGTCTTCAGACCAGTTAACTATATCAATTTTTTCTCCTTGAAGTTCATTTACAACTGCCTGAACTCTACTTCCCCGCATTCCAACACATGCCCCAACTGGATCAAGCGATGTATCTATAGCTTTAACACAAATTTTTGCTCTGCTTCCGGGATCCCTTGATGAGGATTTAATTTCTATTAAACCATCATAAATTTCTGGAACTTCTTGAACAAACAATTTATCCATAAATTTTGGATGTGCCCTAGAAAGGAATATTTGTTGACCTCTAGGCTCTCTTCTTACATCTAAACAGTATGCTTTGACCCTATCACCAGCTTTGATATTTTCTCTAGGTATCATTTCATTTTTTTGTATTATTGCTTCAGTTCTGCCAAGATCAACGATCACATTACCAAACTCAAGTCTTTTAACTATACCACTTAAAATTGTATCTTTTTTGTCAATGAAATCATTGTACTGCCGCTCTCTCTCTGCCTCTCTTACATTGAAACTAATGACTTGTTTTGCAGTTTGAGCTGCAATTCTACCAAAGTCAAAAGAAGGCAATGGTTGCAGAACTTCGTCACCAATTTTTTTATCTTCATTTAAACTATCAAGCTTTATCGCATCATCAAGAGTGATCTCAGTGTTTGAATTTTCAGGTTTCTCAACAATCGTGAGTTTCCTAAATATTCCAATTTCTCCATTATCTCTATTTATTTCAACTTTAATTTCATTATCAGAGCCAAATTTAGACTTAGCTGCTTTCGCGATACCTGTCTCCATTGATCCAATGATTAGTTCCTTATCAATAGATTTTTCTAAAGCTACAGCTTCTGCTATTCTTAATAACTCAAGTTTATCAGCTCTTTTATTTAACATATTTTTTATCCAAAAAAAAATGGGCCTCAGCCCATTTTGAAATTTCAACAATGTGCTTGAAATATAGTTATTTTTGTTAGCTTTTCAACAATATTTACTTATTAAAAACCCCAGATTTATCAGTTTTTTCCCACGAAAAAGACCCATCATCCTCTGGTATTCTTCCAAAGTGTCCATAAGCAGCTGTTTTTTCATATATAGGTTTATTTAAACCAAGCATTTCTCTTATTCCCCTCGGACTTAGATCAAAGTTTTCTTTTATAAGTTTTTCCACATGTAAATTCTTTTCTTCATCATTATTAAATAAATCTACATAAATAGATAATGGTTTTGATACCCCAATAGCATACGCTAATTGGATTAAACACTTATCTGCTATTTTGGATGCAACAACATTTTTAGCTAAGTATCTTGATGCATAAGCTGCAGATCTATCTACTTTTGTTGGATCTTTTCCTGAGAATGCTCCTCCACCATGAGGAGCAGCACCACCATATGTATCTACAATAATTTTTCTACCCGTTAAGCCACTGTCGCCATCTGGACCTCCAATAACAAAGTTTCCGGTAGGATTTATATAAATTTCTTTTTCATCAAGGCTTCCTAATAAATTTTTAGGAATTGATCTCTCAATATAAGGCAAACAAAGTTCTTTAACTTTTGCTAAGTTTACATCTTTGGAGTGTTGTGTCGATATTACTACTGAAGTAACCGCAGCAGGCATACCATCTTTATATTCAATAGTAATTTGACTTTTAGAATCTGGTTCTATTCCATTTAATTTTCCTGATTTTCTATCCTCTGCCATCAATCTTAGAATTTTATGTGAATAATGAATAGGTGCTGGCATCAAAACATCTGTTTCGTTGCAAGCATAACCGAACATAATACCTTGGTCTCCAGCTCCTTCATCCTTGTTTCCTGAAGAATCCACACCCATTGCAATATCAGCTGATTGTGAGTGTAAATGTGTCTCAATTTTTGTTTGCTCTTTCCATGAAAAACCGTCTTGATCATAACCAATATCTTTAATGCAATCTCTAACTTTTAAAATTAATTCATCCTGTTTAAGTTCAGGACCTCTAACTTCTCCTGCTAGAACAACTTTATTTGTTGTTGTTAAAGTTTCACAAGCAACTCTTGCTTCTGGCTCAGAAGCCAAAAAAGTATCTACAACCATATCTGAAATTCTGTCACAAACTTTATCTGGGTGTCCTTCTGACACTGACTCACTAGTAAATAAAAAGTTTTTTTTCATTAATTCCCCCGTATTTTAAAAAAAAAAATTAAACTAATATAAATGGATAGAAAATAAAAGAAGATCTTATTACCTTGAGAGCTAAAGATAGTTTTATTGGACTTTTTGAAAGAGTTAATTTTAATAAATCCCTTGTTGGTTGTTAAATTATTATTAATTACTTGACCTTTGGAATTAACAAAAGCTGAGATTCCATTATTAGAAGATCGTATTATAGACTTACCCTCCTCTATAGATCTAAAAATTGAGTGTGAGTAGTGCTGGTACGGACCGATAGAGTTTCCAAACCAACCATCCTCAGAGATATTTATAATAAAATCATAATTTTCCTTACTTTTATTTAAATTACCAGAGTAGATAATCTCATAACAAATAAGTGGGATAAAATTAAAACCACCTAAACTTATTAGATCTCTCTTATTATCTGCAGAAAAAGACTGATAACCTTGAGTAATTTTTTTAAATCCCATTTGACCTAATATTTTTTCAAACGGTAAAAACTCCCCAAATGGCACCAATTTATTTTTGTAGTATTTTTCCAAAATATTAAGCTCATTATCAATTACTAAAAGAGAATTATAAATTTTTTGGTTTTCATAGATATTCATACCTAAAATGATCTTATGTTTTTCTGAAAAATTGTTTAAAAAAAGTTTTTTAAAATCTTTTAAGTCCTCAAAATAAATATTTGAGAGAATTCCTTCAGGAAAAATAAATAAAGTTTCACTAGATGAAACTGGTTCAGAAATATTGATTAATTCTGAAATAAATTCACTAGGATTTTCCTTCTGAAAATATCTATTAATGCTAATTTTTGGTGAAATTATTTTAATTGTAAATCCTAAATCGTTTTTTTCAACTAATTCATACTTTTTTAGATTTGTATGACCCCAAAAATAATTAATAAAAATAATTAATGCAGAAAAAATAAATATACCTATTTTTATATTTCTTTTGTAATTAAAAAATAAAATAATTGGTAATGTAAACAATAAAATAACTATTGAATTAAATGCATATGTTCCTGTTATAGAAAGTAATTGAATAAATTCTAAATAATTTACAAAACTAAATGCTATTAAATTCCATGGGAAACCTCCAAGTATGAAACTTCTTATGTATTCAAATATGGATAAAGAAGTAGTTAATATTAAAATTGATAAAATATTTTTTTTTGGATTTATTAAAGAAAAAAGTAAAGTTGATAGGCCATAAAATAATGCTAAAAATAATGGTACTAAAATTAAGGCAAAAGGTATCAATGGTCTAAAAATATCTTCAAAAGTAAGTGAATTAGTTATCCAATATAAATTGGATATGAAATAACCAAAACCAAAAATCCATCCGATATAAAATGAAGAAGCTTTATCTTTGGAATAAAATAACAAAATCCATAAAAGAGCTGGATAAGAAAAGAAATTTACATAAAAGAAATTATAAGGTGGGAGTCCAAATGAGGACAATAATCCTAATAAAAAAATAAATGAGTATAATAAAATTTTATTTTTATATAATAAAGTCAATTTACTTAATGAAAATATTTTAATATTAATTTTTCTTTTCTAAGCATTTTTTGAAAATCTTTGGTTTTTTTATGATCATAGCCGATCAAATGTAGATATCCATGAATCCACATTTTATCAAACTCTAAAAAAAAATTTGTTTCTTTTGATCTATGTTTAATGATTTCATAACTTAATGCTATATCACCCACATATAATCTATTTTTATTTTGAATTTTAATTGGAAAAGATAAAACATCGGTAGTTTTATTTTTTTTTCTAAATTTATTGTTCAATTTTTTCATCTCTTTATCATTAGTTAATAGTATAGAGAATTCATGATTCTTTTTTTTAAAAGATGGTGTTTTTGATAGTATTTTGAGTCTTTTTTTTAAGTAATCATTAGGTTTTTTTAAAATTCTTTTCCAACTTGAATGACCAGATATCACATTGGCCTTAATCATCCGTCTGAACTTTGATCCGAATATGCCTTAACAATTTTTGAAACAAGTGGGTGCCTAACTACGTCTTTATGATTAAAATCTATGGTAGAGATCTCTTTTAAATGACCTAATAATTTTTTTGATCTACTTAATCCAGAAAGAGATTTATTAGGTAAATCTATTTGTGACGGATCTCCATTTATTACTATCTTAGAATTTTCTCCTATTCGGGTTAAGAACATTTTAATTTGGGTATCTGTTGCATTTTGTGCTTCATCAAGTATCGCAAATGAGTTTTTTAATGTTCTACCTCGCATAAACGCTAAAGGAGCTATTTCTATATCGCCTACTTCAATTTTTTTTTGTATTTTTTCAAAGTCTAATAAATCATACAGAGAGTCATATAGTGGTCTTAGATATGGATCTACTTTTTCTCTCATATCGCCGGGCAAAAAACCAAGTCTTTCTCCCGCTTCAACAGCAGGTCTTGATAAAATTATTTTCTCAATTTTTTTGTCTAACAACATTGTTAATGCTACAGCAACAGCTAAAAAAGTTTTACCAGTTCCAGCTGGACCTGCTGAAATAATTATATCTGACTCTTTTAAAGCCCTTACATAATCTTTCTGTTTTTCAGAACGAGGAATTACAGATTTTTTTGGGGTTTTAATAATATATTCAATTTTTTTTTCAGAATTATTTTTTTCGTTTATCATAAATTTATTTATAGATGAAATTATGTCTTTTTTTTCAATTGTTCCATTATTTATATATTGTTCAGTCAAAAATTGAATAGCGTTTTTTATAATATTATTTTTTTCTGGATCACTCTTTACAAGGATAGAGTTTCCTCTTGAATATAAGTTAGTTGCGGTTATTTTTTCTAATTCTTTTAGATTATTATTGAACTCACCCGCTACACCAAGCAATAATTCATTATTTTGAAATATTATACTTAAAGAATTATTTTCAGAATAAACATATTTTAATTCAGAGATAGTATTTTTTTTATCTAAATTACTCAATTCAAGCTGCTTTCATGTTTTTATGTATTGAACCAAATAAAGAATTCTGATTACTTGTTTTAATTTTGACTTTGACAATTTTACCAATTTGACTTTCATCTGCTTCAAATATTACAGGTGAGATATACTTATTTCTTCCAAAATATTTGTTTTGTTTTTCTATTTTATTTTCGACAAGCACATCGATAATTTGACTTTCCATTGATTTATTAATTTCTTTCTGATTATTAAATAACCTATCCTGAATTAATGTTAGTCTTTTCTTAGCAGTTTTTCTCTCAATCATTTGCAATGTTGATGCTTTTGTTCCAGGTCTTGGACTAAAAATGAATGAAAAAGAATTAATAAATTTGATTTTTTTTATTAGGTCATATGTTTCCTCAAAATCTTTTTGAGTTTCACCTGGATAGCCAATAATAAAATCACTTGAAAACTCTATATCTTTATTAATTTTTTTTAATCTTTCATAAATATTTAAATAATCGTCTACAGTATGTTTTCTGTTCATTAATTCTAGCATCCTATTTGATCCGCTTTGGATAGGTAAGTGTACAAACGGCATTAACTTTTTACTAGATGAATAACATTCAATTAAGTCATCAGTCATATCTCTAGGGTGTGAGGTTGTATATCTGATTCTTTCTAACTCTGAATATTGATTTAAACTATTAATTAAATTAGAGAGTCTATATTCTTTAGAATTTTCTAAATATGAATAGGCATTAACATTCTGACCCAGCAAAGTTATTTCTTTTACCCCATTCTTTATTAGTTGTTCTGCTTCAGATATTACTTTATCGAATGGTCTGGAATACTCAGGACCTCTTGTGAAAGGTACTACACAAAAATGACAAAACTTATCGCATCCTTCCTGGATAGTAAGAAAAGATGATACTTTACTATCTTCATTTTTTATCTGATCAAAATATCCAAATTTTAAAATAGTATCAAATTCAGTTTCCTCTTGCTTTAAATTAATAATATGTTTTTTTAATAAATCGTTTACTTTATGATACGATTGTGGACCAAGTATAATATCTATGTATGGTTCTCTCTTAACCATTTCTTCATTTTCAGCCTGCGCAACACAACCTGCAACAACCATAATTGGTTTTTTTTTACCTCTATATAATTTTTTAACTCTTCCAATTTCATGATAAACTTTATCTTTTGCTTTATCACGTATATGACATGTGTTTAAAATATAACAATCTGCACTTGACTGGTCATAAGTTTTAGTAAACCCTAATTTTTTGACAGAGTCATATATTCTGTTAGAGTCATACTCATTCATTTGACATCCAAAAGTTTTAATAAAGATTTTCTTTTCTAACATTTTTAAATTTTTAATTCAGAATACTTAAAGGTTTTATGTTTATTTTTTTTTTACCCCATACAACTCTAATTTATGATCCACAAGTTTATATCCATATTTTTCTGCAACTTTTTTTTGTAATTTTTCTATTTCTTCATCCACAAATTCAATAATCTCACCAGATTTAATATCAATTAGGTGGTCATGATGGCTCTCGACTAATGTTTCATATCTTGCCTTTCCACCCTTGAAATCATGTTTAGTAAGTATTCCAGACTCTTCAAAAAGCTTAACTGTTCTATAAACAGTAGCAATACTTATTTTAGAATCTAATTTAGAAACTCTTTTGTACAGTTCATCAACGTCAGGGTGATCAGACTCTCCATAAACCTCTTTTGACTCAGATAGGACTCTAGCAATTATCTTTCGCTGGTCAGTAAGTTTTACTCCTTTTTTTTGACAGATTTGTTCTACAGTTTCAGCCATAATTTATTTTAACTTGAATATATAGGTTTTATCAAACTTTTAATTGAATTTTTTTTTTTATATAATTTAATCAAATTTTTATAATTTTTATTAATTAAATCGTCAGATTTGAAACCAATTAATGTGACTTTATTTGATAAAGAAATTCCTTTTGCTATTGATAAGGAAATTCTAAGAGAAGTAAATTTTCCTGGTCCCAAATTCACATAAATTCTATTTAAATCACTTATTTTTATTTTTTTTTTGTTAAAAAAATTCTGGATTAGTTTCATAAAATTATCAAAATTTTCTCTACTGTTTATATATGTGGTGGTATATGATCGTTTTTCAGTAACAATGGCAAAAACAATTCTTTCATTTGCAGCATCTATAATTAAATTAATCATTTTTTTTCTTATTTTTTTAAATGCTAACGCCGAAACTGTAAATAAAAAATATAACCATAATGAAAAAGGTATATTGGCCTTAATGTACCATAGATTTGAAGAGAATAAATATCCATCAACAAATATAAAAATTAATGATTTCAAAGAACACATAAATATCATAAGAGATAACAATATAGAATTTTTAAACCCAAAAGATTTTGACAATGAGTTTAAAAAAATTAGTGAAAAAAAGAAGATTTTACTAACCATTGATGATGCATTCACCTCTTTTTACTTAAACGCATGGCCAATTTTAAAAGTAGAGGAAATTCCATTTGTTTTATTTGTATCAACAGAAACTGTTGGCAAAAAAGGTTATATGACTTGGGACGAAATTATTGAAATTTCACAGGAAGAATTTGTTACTATTGGTAATCACTCTCACTCACATGAATATTTAACAAAATATAAATTTAATGATTTTAAAAAAGATATTGATCAGTCTATTAAATTATTTGAAAAAAAACTTGATTATAATCCTAATTTTTTTTCATATCCTTTTGGGGAATATAGTTTAGAGCAAAAAAAATATATTTCTAGTAAATTTGATTATGCTTTTGGACAACATTCAGGTGTCATAGATTTAAATAAAGATAAATATGAGCTTCCTAGATTTCCAATTAATGAAAAGTATGGAGACCTTGAGAGATTTAAGTTTATAATTAAACTTTTACCAATTCAATATAAAGTGCTGTTACCAACCGATAAACTCTTACTAGAATCTAATAACCCACCTTCTGTGATAATTGAGTTTTTTGAAAACCAAAAAAACATAAATCTAATCAATTGTTTTTCAAATGAAGGTGGAGATTGGAAGGATTCTAAATTAAAAATTACTAACAATAAAATTGAAATCGTCTTATCAGAAAAATTTTTACCAAGAAGAGGAAGAATTAATTGTTCTTTAAAAGATAAAGATGGCTGGCGGTGGTTTGGTACTCAGTTCACGCTTAATTAAATTAAATTTTTCATTTTTAGACTTGTTGGTAAAATCTCAACATCATCAAAATCTATCAATTTATTTTGTATAATTATTTTTTTTAGAATTTCTGTATATTCTTTTCCAGTTTCTGCGTATTTATCTAGAAAGTTTACAAGTTTTAAACTATCTAATTTTTCATCGTTATCCCTTTGAATTGCTCGCTCAGTTCTGAATTTCTTATAACTTGAATGAGTATTTAAATTCCTTTGATATGCTCTTACTGATGCTTTTAATATTTTGAACTTTGCAACTTTATGTTTTTCACCTTTTTTAATATCCAAGGGCTTTATACCATCACCTGACCAAGTCCATTGGCCAAATAAAGCATTTCCCTCTTGCGCAAATCTTGAGCTTCCCCACCCAGTTTCTTTAGCCGCTTGTGCAATTGCAAGTGAAACTGGAATTTCATCCATTCTGATTTTAAGTTTTGATAAATCATTATTATCTATGCCATATTGTTTAAATTTTAGATTAAGCCATTCTTTATCAAGTTTTGTTGTATTATTTTTATTTAGGATTTCGAAAAGTTTTTTCCTATCAAATCTAATTTTAAGATTTTCCTCAATAATCAAAGGTAATACTATCTGAATAAATAAGTTTTTTCTTCTCTTTGAACTTTCTATATTTTTAAGTTCTTTTGGAAGTCTGGTGAGTTGATTTCCTACGTTAACTAATTTTGTTT
Source organism: uncultured Pelagibacteraceae bacterium (assembly GCA_902560585.1). GTDB lineage: Bacteria > Pseudomonadota > Alphaproteobacteria > Pelagibacterales > Pelagibacteraceae > Pelagibacter. The sequence goes on from CACEMI010000009.1 coordinate 12,709, forward strand.
CTTTGACTTTATCAAGATTGTATTCATTATCTTTAAACAATTCTTCAATTGTTGATGCACTTAAGCGCTGAGGGTCATTATTCTCCTCATTTTTTCCAAAAACTTCTATATCCTCAAAAATATTCCAACTTAACCTACCTTTAATTGAATTATTTAAAGTTTTACTTGTTTTTTGTTTATTTAAAATTTCATCAAAATTTTGTTTTGATGAATTTAAAACTACCTCATTTGATTTAAAACTTTTTTTTATAAAGTTAATCGAACTCGGCAAGATTGAGAAAAAAGATATTAAAAAAAAACTTAGCAACAATGTTTTAAAAAAATTTAAATTACTATTATTTAATTTTATAATTTTTTTTTTTGTCATGATTAATTTAATACTTCTTTATAATTGATATTATTGATTTATACAGCTAAAACTTCTTTAACCTCAGGAATATAATGACAAAGTAGATTTTGTACTCCCTGTTTTAAAGTTAAAGTTGAAGATGGGCATCCAGAACAACTTCCCTTTAATACAACTGTAACTTTTCCATCTTTAAATTCTTTGAATGTTATATCACCCCCATCTCTTGCAACTGCTGGTCTAATTTTAGTTTCTAAAATCTTAATTATCTTATTTTCAATTTCTCCATAATCTTTGGAGTTATCTAAATCTTTTTTTTTATATATTATGAATTCATTCCCTTGATCATAGTACTCATTTAAATAAGATATAATAATATGTTTTATATTTTCCCACTTCTCATCATGAGATTTATTTACTGAAATAAAATCCTCACTTAAAAAAATTCCTGTTACACCATTAATAGAAAGGATATGTTTTAATATTGGAATTTCTGTTTCATTTACGTTTAAAAACTCATAAGGACCATCATTAGATACTTTTTTGCCTGGCAAAAATTTTAAAGAGTTTGGATTTGGTGTTTCTTGTGTTTGTACGAACATATCAGTTATATAGTCATAATTTTAAGTATTTAAAGATTTTTAAAAACCAACTATTTTCTTCATTTCTTTTATCTTTTGTCCCGCAATCTCCTCTGCTTTACTTGCTCCCTCCAATAAAATCTTATCCAAATATTTTTTATCATTAGTCAATTTTTTGATTTCCTTTGTTATAGGAGAAATTTTATTTGATAAAATTTCAGCTAATCGAACCTTTAAATCTGAAAAATTTTTACCTCCAAATTCATTTAAAGTTTCATCCAAATTTTGATTTAAAATACTAGAATAAATTCCAAGAAGATTTTGGGCTTCAGGTCTATCTTTTAATTTAATTTCTTCGTTTGGGATAGGATAAGAATCGGTTTTTGCTTTTTTAATTTTGTTAACAATTTCGTCTTTGGTGTCTGTCAAATTAATTCTACTAAGATCTGATGGGTCTGATTTACTCATTTTTTTTAAACCATCTTTTAAACTCATTATTCTTGAAAATTTTTTTTTAATTAATGGTTCTGGAATTTTTAAAAAATTTTCACAATTAAAATCTTTATTAAATTTTTGTGCTATATCTCTTGTTAGTTCTAAATGTTGTTTCTGATCTTCCCCAACAGGAACATGGGTAGCATCATAAAGTAATATGTCACTAGCCATCAAAATAGGATAAATGTAAAGACCAACAGATGCTTTTTCCTTATCTTTTCCAGCTTTTTCTTTAAACTGTGTCATTCTATTCAACCAACCCATTGGAGCCATACAACTTAAAATCCAGGATCCTTCGGCATGTGCATGAACTTCAGATTGATTAAAAATAATACTTTTGCTCGTGTCAATTCCACTTGCAATAAAAGTTGCAGCTGTTTCACGAATGTTATTCTTTAATTCATCTTTGTCTTGCTTAATAGTAATTGCATGTAAATCTACCACACAGAATATACAGTGATTTTCTTTATCATCATTTAATTCAACAAAATTTTTAATAGCTCCAAGATAGTTACCTAAATGAAGGTTCCCTGTAGGTTGAACACCAGAAAATATTATTTTAGACATCAGTTAATACTTTAAATTAATATCTGAAATTTTAAAGGCTTTTATAATAATTGAGACACCGACGTATGAAACGAAGGTAAATAACACAATCAAAATAATATATAAAAATTTTAAACTATTTCCATACTCAAAGTAAGATGATAGAAAATTTAACAAAAAATAGAAAATAGATATTGCAACAATATTTGAAAAAATAATTTTTAACATTTGTTTAAGAAAATTTGGACTAAATTTGAAGTAGTTTTTATTAATTACAAAAATCAATAAAATAATCCCATTAAACCATGAGGAGATTGTTGTTGCTATTGGTATTATTATAAAACCAATCTTTGAAAAAAATATTAAACTTATTAATATGTTTAAGATTACTGAAATAAGAGAATACTTAAATGGAGTTTTGGTATCATTTCTTGCAAATAAAAAAGTTGAAAATATTTTAATCAGTGAGAATGCAGGAAGTCCAAAAGAGAAATAAAACAGGGCTTTTGAAGAGTTAAATACACTCTGTTGATTAAATGAGCCATATCCAAATAACGAAGACGTTATTTGTTCTGAACCAACTATGAGAGCTAATGTTGCTGGCAAGCTAAGAAATAAACTTAGCTCTAGAGCTTTATTCTGCAGTTTGATAGTTTTAAATTGATCATTTTTTTTAATATGTCGACTTAAATTTGGAAGTATTACAGTTCCTATCGCAATCCCTGCTATTGCTAAATTTATCTGATAAATTCTATCTGCATAGTATAAATAAGAAACCGCACTTGCCTGAAATGATGCAATAATTGTTCCAACTAGAATATTTATTTGGGTTACACCAGATGAAAAAATACTAGGTAAAAGTTTACTAAAAAAAATTTTAACTTTTTCGTTAATTTTAAATTTAAAGCTAATATCTATTTTGAAATATTTTTTTACAAATATTAATAAGAAGATAAATTGAATTAGACCAGCAATAGAGACTGTATAGGATAAATAATAGACTAAATTGTTATTTAAATCATCAGCAAACAACAAACAAATTATCAATAATATATTAAGAATTATTGGAGCTGCTGCTGCTGCTGCAAATTTATTGTGAGAATTTAGTATTGCTGAAAAAAAAGAAGCCAGACTAATAAAAAATAAAAACGGAAAAGTAATTCTGGTTAAATTTATGGCAATGTTTAATTTTTCAGTATCATTTGAAAACCCTGGGGCAATTATTTTAATAAATGATGGCATAAAAATTTCAATTATAAGAATTGTGAAGAATAAAACTAAAAATAATAAGTTAAAAATTGTGTTAGCAAACGAGTTTGCATTTTTTTTTCCCTTAACTAATTCTGAAGAATATGAAGGGACAAAAGCTGCATTAAAAGTTCCTTCAGAAAATAGTCTTCTAAATGTATTTGGAATTCTAAAGGCTACAAAGAAAGCATCTGCAAGTGGACCTGATCCAAGATATATTGCTATGAAAAAATCTCTTACGTAACCAAGAACTCTACTTAATAAAACAAATATGCTAAATGTGCTTGTTGACTTAATAAGATTCATAAATCATATTAGTCTTAAATTTAGCTTATTAGTATAAATAATTTGAGAAATGAAAAAAAATAAAATTGAGCACTACTCAGATAAAGAAGCCCTTGAGTTTCATAATTTTAACAAATCTGGAAAGATTGAGATAAATTCATCAAAACCAATGACTTCAAAAAGAGATTTAGCTTTAGCTTATTCACCCGGAGTGGCAGCACCAGTCAAAGAAATCTATAAGAATTCTGAACTAGCTTACGATTATACAACTAAAGGAAATTTAGTTGCAGTTATAAGTAATGGATCCGCTATTTTAGGACTAGGTAATTTAGGAGCTATAGCCTCAAAACCTGTGATGGAAGGTAAGGCTGTTTTGTTTAAAAGATTTGCAGATATAGATGCTATTGATTTAGAGATTGACAATAAAGATCCTAAAGAAATTGTTAACAGTATAAAAAACTTTGCTGTTAGTTTTGGGGGTATTAATCTTGAAGATATCGCTGCTCCAGAATGTTTTATAATTGAGGAAGAACTAAAAAAAATACTTGATATTCCAGTATTTCATGATGATCAACACGGAACAGCAATTATTACATCTGCTGCATTAATTAATTCAATTCAAATTACGAAAAAAAAAATTTCCAATATTAAAGTTGTTGTAAATGGTGCAGGAGCCTCAGCGATGGCGTGCTCAGATTTATTTATTAAATTAGGCGTAAAAAAAGAAAATTTAACCATGATAGATAGTAAGGGTGTGATTAGCTCTAATAGAAAAGGGTTGAATAAGTGGAAATTAAAATATGCAAAAAAAACAAAAAACAAAAATTTGAATGATTCGTTAAAAAATGCAGATGTTTTTTTAGGTCTGTCTTCAGCTGGCATACTGAAAAAAGAAATGGTTAAACGAATGGCAAAAAATCCAATTATATTTGCCTGTGCTAATCCAGATCCAGAAATATTACCTGAGAATGTCTATAAAGTAAGAAAAGATGCAATCATAGCAACCGGTAGATCGGATTATCCCAATCAAGTAAATAATTTAATTGGTTTTCCATATATATTCAGAGGTGCTCTTGATGTAAGAGCAAAAACAATAAATGAGGAAATGAAAATGGCCGCTGCTAATGCAATTGCAAAATTAGCTAGAGAGAGAGTTCCTGATGAAGTTGCAGCAGCAATGGGAGGAGATCGACCAAAATATGGAAAAGATTATATTATACCCTCTACATTTGATCCAAGACTAATAAGCGTAATTCCAGTAGCCGTAGCAAAAGCTGCGATGAAAACTCATGTAGCGAGAAAAAAAATTGAAAATTTTAGCATATACTCTGATCAATTAAAACAAAGGTTAGATCCCTCAGTAACTATACTTCAAGGAATTAATTCTAAAATTAAGAAAAATCAGAAAACAGTTGTTTTTGCAGATGGTGAGGATGAAAATACTTTAAAAGCTGCAATTGCATTTAAAAATAGTGGTTTAGGAACTCCTATAATTGTTGCAAAAGAGAACATAGTTAAGCAAAGGTTAAAAGAAATTGGTTATGGAGAAAATTTGAATATTAAAATTGTTAACTCAACCGATAGAAAGATGAGAGACAAATACACAAAATTTCTCTTTAAAAAAATGCATAGAGATCAAGGTTTACTTGAGAGAGATTGTGATAGGATGATTAGAAATGACAGAGTTATTTGGGCGTCATGCATGGTTGAATGTGGAGATGCAGATGCAATGGTAACAGGAAATACTAGAAGATATTCGCAGTCACTTGAAAGGATAAAAAAAGTTATACCTGCTCGTAAAGGAGAAATTATGTTTGGCTTAAACATGGTAGTGAGAAAAGGAAAAACAGTATTTATAGGGGATACATCAGTTAACGAATATCCTTCATCTGAGGAATTAGCTAACATAGCAATTTCATCTGCAAGGGTTGTAAGATTGTTTGGAATTGATCCTAAAGTTGCTTTTTTATCTCATTCAACATTTGGTCAACCAATAACTAGCAGAACAAAACATATTAGAGAAGCTGTGGAAATATTAAAAGATAGAAAAGTAGATTTTAAATTTGATGGGGATATGCAACCAGATGTGGCACTTGATGATGAATATTCTGATTTATATCCATTTTCAGAAATAGTAGGTAAAGCAAACATTCTAATCATGCCTGGTCAACATAGTGCTGCAATTTCCTATAAAATTATGAAGACATTAGGAGATGCAAAAGTAATTGGTCCATTGTTAATAGGTCTTGCTCAACCAATAGAAATAGCTCCTTTGAGATCGTCTACATCTGAGATTTTGAACTTAGCTTCGGTAGCTGCATATTCAGCAGGAGTTATTGATTATAAAAAAATTGAATAAAAGCTAATTTTTTACAACTCTCAAATCATCAACTAAAAAAATACTGGTGATTACATCTTCTACATCTAATATTTGTTTTGCTTCCCTAGTCACCTCGTCTCTTTCAGTATCATTTTGAGCTATTCCATAAATATAAATTTTCTTTTTATAAGAGTCTATGTTGTAGTTTACTGATTTTACTTTTTTATTTGCTATTAAAGCTGCTCTAAGTTGTGATGTTAAAAGTAAGTCTTTAGCAGATCTTTTAAAATTAAACTCTTCTTTTATTCTTAAATCATTTTTAACTGATCTTGCACCTTTTATTTCCCAAGCTAATTTTGTAATTTTTAATTTGTCCTCAACTGAACTTACTTTTCCTGTAAGAAAAATCCTTCCATCAAGAATTTTTGTTTTCACTGAAATAATATAACTTTTGTCTGCTGACAATAATTTTGCTCTCAAATTTTGCTGCATTATTGAGTCGTCTATCTGGGTTCCTAAACTCCTTGGGTCTAAAGCAATTGAAACACCAGTGCCTAAAACCCCTGTTGAAGAATAACCAACACAACTAGTGAGAATTACAAAACTTATCAAAAATAGAATTTTTCTAATTTTCATTTTTAATTTCTATACAATATTTATAAATAACTTTTTTAGAAATTTTTCTATCTTCTGAAATTTTTTTTACGATATCTTTAATAGACATATTTTTAATTAATTTTTTTATTTTTTTTTTATCTGATTCTTCAAGTTCTTTAAAACTTAATCTTTCTTTTTTCATCTCAGAAATAACAACGGTTATTTCACCTTTTCTCGAAAAATTAATTTTTGATAATTCATTTACCGATATTCTAATATATTCCTCATGATATTTACTAATTTCCCTACAAATCAGTATTTCTCTATCTGAAAAGAATTCTTTAATATCATTAATTCTCCTGCTGAGTTTATTAGGTGATATAAAAAATGCAATTGAGCATTCAAGACTTGATAAATCCTTAAATAATTTCCTAATTTGATTTTGTTTTTCAGGAAGAAATCCACAAAAATAAAAATTATCAGAAAATCCACTTATTGATATTGCTGCACTTACTGCAGATGGACCAGGAATTGGAAAAACATCAATTCCATTTTTTGCACATTCTTTTACGAGTATTCTTCCAGGATCTGAAAGAGCTGGTGTTCCGGCATCAGAAACTAATGATACTATTTTATTATTTTTAAGAAATTCTAATACTAATTTTAAATTTTTAATTTCGTTAAATTTATGATTAGAAATTACTTTTTTCTTTATTTCAAATTTTTTTAGAATATTTTTCGAGACTCTTGTATCCTCACATAAAATTAAATCCGATTTTCTTAAGGTTTCAATTGCTCTAAAAGAAATATCACCCATATTTCCTATTGGTGTAGCAACACAATATAGCCCAGGTTTAAATTTATTATTATTTAAATTCATTTAAATTATTTATTTAATTATATTATTAAAGCTAAAATGAAAACTTTTATTAAATTACTTTTGTGTGGAGCTATAATAATTCTCGCTTTAAACAAAAGTGCTTACTCAAAAGAAAAAATTAAAATTGGGTTAATCGTTCCTCTAAGTGGAGAGAATTCTGCAATTGGTGAAAAAATCATCAAATCGATTAGAATGGCAGTAAATAAGATTGATGACGAAAAAATAGAGATTCTCCCAAGGGATACAAAATCAAATCCCATTAATGCGTTAAAAGTTTCTAAAGAATTATATCAAGAGGGTGTGAGAATTGTCATAGGACCAGTTTTTAACGAAAGTAACAAATATTTGGATGACTTGAAGGATATTATTTTTATCTCATTTACTAATAAATTAATTGGTAATCCTAAAAATGTTATAAGCGCAGGAGTTAACGCAATTTCACAAATACAAACTATAAAAAAGTTTAATCAAAAGAATAATTTGTCTAAAAGTATTTTTTTAGTTCCGAAGTCAGAATTTAAAAAAGAAATAGAAATTGCAGTTAAAAAAACGAAAATAGAACATAAAGACATTTTTTATTTCGATAGAGAACCAACTAAACTTACAAAACAAATTGAAGATCTGACAAGATACCGAATAAGAAAAAATAACCTGCAAGATGAAATAAAAAGGATAGAAAGTTTGTCATTTAAAGATAAAGATAAAAAAATTCAAAATTTAAAGAAAAGAGACACGCTAGGAAATATTGGCTTTGACTCGGTAGTAATAGCTGATTTTGATGAAAATTTGAAAAGCGTAGCTACATCATTGCTATATACGGATGTTTCTTCAAAGAGAATTAAATACATTACCTTAAACCAATGGTTTGATAATTCTCTATTGAAAGAGACATCTCTTCATCCAATATATTTTCCATCCATAAATAAAAATAATTATGAAAAGTTTTTGAATGATTTTAAGAGTAATTATGGTCAGGATGGTGACCAACTATCTTTTTTAAGTTATGATTTAGTTGGCTTAGTCTATTTTTTAATTTTGGAAAATGAGTTTAAGATTTCGAAAAATATATTTTATAAAAAAAATAAATTTAAAGGAAAAATAGGAATTTTTGAAATAAATAAAAATGTAATTACGCATCAATTAAATTTCTATAGTGTTGAAGATAACCAATTTAAAAAAATTTTTTAATTTTTTTAAATGCATTAAAACGATGATCTATTTTATATTTAATTTGAGGTTCTAGCTCACCAAAAGTTAATTTTTTCCCTTTTGGTATGAAAATTGGATCATAACCAAAACCATTTTTTCCTTTTTTTATGTTAGAGATACGACCTTCAATCTTACCAACTTTACTCACAAATTTTCCATTCGGCCAAAATATTGTTAGGACACAGATAAATCTAGCTGTAATTTTTTTCTTTTTCCAATTTTTGTCTTTATTACTAATTTCTCGGTATACTTTTTTAATGGCTAAATCAAAATTTCTTTTTTTTCCAGCCCAGTCCGCTGAGTATACTCCTGGTTTTTTATTTAAAATATCAATCTCAATTCCAGAGTCATCAGACATACAAATTTTTTTGGTTTTTTTTGAAAAATATTTTGCCTTGAGTAGTGAATTTTCATAAAATGAGGTACCTGTTTCTATAGGACTAGGAATTTTGTAGTCTAAATTAGAATATAATTTTAAACTTTTAGGTAGTAGATCTGCAATTTCCTTCAGTTTTCCTTTGTTATTTGAGCCGATAAATATTTCTTTAATTTTTTTTTTGGACATCTGGAAATTATGCATTTTCTTACCATATAAACAGATATGGACAAGGAAGAAAACAAAGATAATACTTCAGCTCTAGAAACTGAGAATGATGACCAGTCACCAGAAAAAGTTGTCGAAGATCAAAAAGTTAGTAACGATGGTGTAGAAAAAGAAAGAGAAGAAAAACTTACACCAGAAGATGAATTGGAAGTACTTAGAGATAAGCTTGCAAGAACTTTTGCAGAAATGGAAAATCAAAGAAGAAGATTTGAAAAAGAAAAAGATGATGCGTATGAATATGGAGGATATTCATTTGCTAAAGAAGCTCTGAACCTATTAGATAATCTTGAGAGATCAAAAGTTGCTTTAGAAAACGACGAAAAGTTAAAAAAAACAGATGCACTTAATAAAATTATAGAACACTTGAATATTATTAATAACGATATGCTTTCAATATTTAAGAAAAATAATATTGAGCCAATCAAATCAATTAATGAAAAACTTGATCCAAATCTTCATCAAGCAATGATGGAAGTGGAAGATGATACAAAAGAACCCGGCACAATTGTTCAAGAAATTCAAAAAGGCTTTATGATGAAAGATAGATTATTAAGGCCATCATTAGTTGGTGTTTCGAAGAAAAAAACAGAGAAAAGTAAGGAAGAAAGTCAAAAAGATGAAAAAAACAAGTAAAAACAACCAAAATTTAAATTTTAAAGATGGTTGTAGTCTAAAAATTAGCACTTATATGACCGAAAGGAATTAAATTTATGAGCAAAGTAATAGGAATAGATCTTGGAACTACAAATTCTTGTGTCGCTGTAATGGAAGGTACACAAGCTAAGGTATTAGAAAATGCTGAAGGTGCTAGAACAACTCCTTCAGTTGTAGCATTTTCAGATAATGATGAAAAATTAATAGGTCAGCCTGCAAAAAGACAAGCAGTTACAAATCCTGAAAATACAATTTTTGCAGTAAAAAGATTAATTGGAAGAAATTTTGATGATCCATCTGTTAAAAAAGATGTTGAGACTGCTCCATTTAAAATTGTTAATTCTGACAAGGGAGATGCATGGATTGAAGCTAAAGGAAATAAGTATTCTCCATCCCAGATTTCTGCATTCACACTTCAAAAAATGAAAGAAACAGCAGAGAAATATTTAGGGCAAGAAGTTTCACAAGCTGTAATTACCGTACCAGCTTACTTTAATGATGCACAAAGACAAGCTACTAAAGATGCCGGAAAAATTGCAGGATTAGAAGTGTTAAGAATTATTAACGAACCAACAGCTGCTTCACTTGCTTATGGACTAGACAAAAAGACAAATAAAAAAATTGCTGTTTATGACTTAGGTGGAGGTACTTTTGATGTCTCTATACTTGAACTTGGTGATGGCGTGTTTGAAGTAAAATCAACAAACGGTGACACTTTTTTAGGTGGTGAAGATTTTGATAATACTATTGTTGAATATTTATTGTCTGAATTTAAAAAAGAAAATGGTATTGATCTAAAATCTGACAAATTAGCTTTACAAAGACTTAAAGAGTCTGCTGAAAAAGCAAAAATAGAACTATCTTCAGCAGCACAAACAGAGATAAATTTACCATTTATAACTGCGGATAAAACTGGTCCAAAACATATAAATATGAAGATGACAAGAGCAAAACTTGAGGCTCTTGTAGAGGATCTTATCTCTAGAACAATTCCACCATGTGAAACGGCTCTTAAAGATGCTGGTTTGAATGCAAGTGAAATTGATGAAGTGATTTTAGTTGGTGGAATGACAAGGATGCCTAAGGTAATAGATGAAGTTAAGAACTTCTTCGGAAAGGAACCAAATAAATCAGTGAATCCTGATGAAGTTGTTGCAATGGGAGCTGCCATTCAAGCAGGAGTTTTACAGGGTGATGTTAAAGATGTCCTTTTACTTGATGTTACACCGCTTTCTCTTGGAATTGAAACATTAGGTGGAGTTTCAACTAAACTAATAGAAAAAAACACAACAATACCAACTAAAAAAAGCCAAGTTTTCTCTACAGCAGAAGACAATCAACCTGCAGTATCTATAAGAGTTTTACAGGGTGAAAGAGATATGGCTTCAGATAATAAGGTTCTAGGTAATTTCGAACTAGTAGGTATTGCACCAGCACCTAGAGGTGTTCCTCAAATTGAAGTTACATTTGATATTGACGCAAATGGTATTGTGAATGTGTCTGCAAAAGATAAGGGAACTGGTAAAGAGCAAAAAATTCAAATCCAGGCATCAGGAGGTTTAAGTGAAGATGAAATAAATCAAATGGTTAAGGATGCTGAAACAAATAAAGAGGCTGATAAAAAGAAAAGAGAAGCGGTTGATGCTAGAAACCAAGCTGATACTTTGCTTCATTCTACAGAAAAAAATTTAAAAGAACATGGTAGTAAAGTTTCTGATGCAGATAAAAAAGCTATCGAGGATGCATCAGCAAATGTAAGAAACGCATTAAAAGGGACTGACGTAGAGGAGATTAAAAAGAAGACTCAAGATTTGGTACAAGCTTCTATGAAACTAGGAGAAGCTATTTACAAATCACAACAAAGTACTAAACCTGGTGAAGCACCTAAAGATGCAAAAGATGAAGGAAAAAAAGACGATAATGTTGTTGATGCAGACTTTGAAGAAGTAAAAGACGATAAAGAAAAGAGCGCCTAAACTATCAACCATTTGTCTATAACTAGTTATGGCAAAAAGAGATTACTATGATGTATTAGGTGTTGAGAAAAGTGCTAGTCCCGACCAAATAAAAGCAGCATATAGAAAACAAGCAGTAAAATATCATCCTGACAAAAATAAAGGTGATAAAGGAGCTGAGGAAAAATTTAAAGAAGCCTCAGAAGCATATCACGTTTTATCAAACTCAGAGAGAAAACAGAATTACGATAATTTCGGACACGCAGCTTTTGAAAATGGCGGAGGTGGTAGAGGAGGTTTTGGAAACTTTGACTTTTCAGGCTCCTTTTCAGATATTTTTGAGGATTTTTTTGGAGAAGGATTTGGTGGAGGTGGAAGAAGATCTAGAAGATCTAATAACAGAGGATCTGATTTAAGATATGATCTCTCAATAACCTTGGAGGAAGCTTATACTGGAAAAAAACAGGATATTAAATTTTCAACCTCCGAAAGATGTGGTACATGCAGCGGTTCAGGATCAAAACCAGGTCATAGCGCAAGTTCTTGTTCAATGTGTGGTGGCCATGGGCAAGTACGATCAAGTCAGGGTTTTTTTACAGTTCAGCAAACATGCCCTCAATGTGCTGGTTCTGGTGAACAGATTACTGATCCATGTGCAAGTTGTGGAGGGCAAGGCAAAAAACAAGCTAATAAAAGACTTTCTGTGACTATTCCTAAAGGTGTAGATGATGGAACAAGGATTAGATTATCTGGGAAAGGAGAAGCTGGATCAAGAGGAGCAAGTAATGGTGATCTTTATTTATTTATTAATGTTGAGTCACACGAACTTTTTAAAAGATCAGAAGTAAATTTATTTTTTGAATTTCCTATTTCTTTTACAGATGCAGCATTAGGAACAACAATCGAAATACCTACAATAGATGGAGGTAAAGCAAAAATAAAAATTCCAGACGGAACTCAAAGTGGAAAACAATTTAGATTGAAAGGCAAAGGAATGCCATTTATGAGAAGAGGAGACTATGGAGATTTATATGTCCAAGTTAACACTGAAGTACCAGTATCCTTAAATAAAGAACAAAAAGAATTACTTGAAAAATTTAGAAAAATTGAAAATGATAGATCAAATCCAAGTATAAAAAGATTTTTTCAAAAAGCTAAAAATTTCTGGAAAAATTAAATGAAAAAAAAAATTAAATATATTATTTTTGGTGTTGTTTATATTTTAGCAATTTTAATATTAGGGGCCTATTTCTATAAAGAAGGAATTGGAATAATTTAATTATCTTTTGCTAGCCTAATAAAGATATCTCCCATGCCCCCTTTTACTTCCTCAAGAGGTGCAGTATTTCTAAAAGCACAATATTGACCAGTTATCTCGTGTTTATCGATTGCTGCTATGCTTTGTTCATTACATTTTGATGCATTGTGAAACAAACCAATAACTAACCTATCATCTAAAACATATACTTGTTTGTCATCAAGTTTTTTACCGTTACAAAAATAATTCTTATTAACTTCCATTGGAAAGTCATTTTTTCCACAGGGATTACTTATTGTTAAAACAAAAAATTCTTTTTCACCATCTGTAAAAGTGTAATTCATTTTTTTAACTTTTGAATATTTCATCAAATCACATGAACATGGGACACAGCATCTATGATAAAAACCACATATTTTCTCTTCATTTTCAACGCTATTAAGATAAACAAATTCAGGCTTGTTATTCGGATCTATCAATGAACCAGACACCGCGCAATATAGTTTGTTATATTCCAGAAAGTCTTGGTAAGTAATTTTTTTACCTAAAATATGTTTAAAAAATTTAGGACCTGCTGCATTTCTATTTTGATCAGGAAAGATTTCTGACCAATCACCAGCTAGATCAGCATAATAATTAAATTGGGTTGCTTGGGTAGGTTGAGACATACTAAAACTCATTAAAAGACTAAATAGTATAAAGTTTTTAATTTTTTTTAATAAACTCATATTATTTATTCAAGTATACTTTTATTTCTAAAAAATTAATTGGGTTTTATTGTCCTATTATTTTTGGTTAACTTCTATTGTTTTATTTAATTCTTTAATATTTAAAGTCTCAGTAAAACCATTCGTCCAAATAACTTTAATAGAAATATTTTTTTCACCATCTCTAATTCCATAATGTGCCACTGGTTCCATTTGACATAAATAACCAGATCCAGCATCAATTGTTTTAGCATGATTTCTCAAATTTGATTTTAATATAACAGTAGCTCCTCTAGCAGGAGCTCCAAATTTATTTAATGGCTTTATCCTTAAATAATTGAAATCTTTTTTAATATCAGCTTTATACATTGTTAATGGTTGCATTCCAGACTCACCATGAGCAATTAACAATTCTAAAATTCCATCATCATCTATATCTGCTACAGCTGCACCTGTTCCAAGACCATTTGCTTCATAAGCATTTTTAATATTGATTTCTTCAAAAAACCCATTTTCTTTTATTTTGAATAGTTTATTTGGCTCACCAATGTTATTCATGAATATCTCATCATAACCATCATTATCAAAATCTGCTGATATTACAGTTCTAATTCTAGTTGGAATATTGTAGGTTGGAGTAGCAATATCTCTAAATTTGTTGTCTTCTAAAACGAAGGCCCTATGATAACCATTCCAATTAGATGTAACTATATCTAGTCTTCCTCTATAAAATATATCAGTTAAAGTTGTGCCTCTTCCATTTTCGTATTGATCGTCAACTTTATAATCTTCGGCAATGTCCTGAAAATATCCATCAGAGTTGTAATATAAAAAGTTTTTACCTCTCTCATTTGCCGCAAATATATCCATTTTTCCTGACAAAATGTTTCCTGCAACCACTGCTCTTCCTCCAGTTATTTTGTTGATTTTAAGCTGTTCTGCTAAATCTAGAATTTGTCCAGAACGGAGTTCATAAAATCTAGTAGGTCCTCCATAATTCGCAACATATATGCCATATTTTCCATCACCATTTCTATCAACACAAACAACTGATCTTCCGGCGGTTAAATTCAGGTTCTTTTTATTGATATCTTTTTCAAACAAATCTACAAAGCTATCGCTATTATTATCAATTAATCTATCTGAATATTTTTTTTCTCCACTATAAGTGTCCGTGTTTAAGAAATAAATTTCTTCAAAACCATCTTGATCTATATCACATGCAGCTACACCAATTGTTTTTCTTTTAGCATCATCAAATATTTCATTTTTATTAATATTTACTATTTTCCCGTTTTGATAAGTCAGAGCTAAATTCGAAAATCCAAATCCAGTAACCACAAATTCATATTTGCTGTCTTGGTTTACATCTGTAACGGAAATACCATAACTAAGTCTAAAGTCATTATCTTCAATTTGAGATGTAATATCTTTAAAAAAGTCTGCTTTAGAATGATTGTGAGACACAAAAAAAAATAAAACCAGAAAAAATTTTAATAGGTATTTAATAACCATAATTGTTGTATATTAATTAAAAAATATATTAAAATAAATTAATGAGCAAAGTAAAATTAGCGATATCTGGTTGCATGGGACGAATGGGCCAGCAACTAGTGAAATCTTCTAAAACTGATAAAAATTTTAAATTAACCACACTTACAGAAAACAGATTAATAGAAAAAAAAATTGCTGGGATAAAACCTAGTTTGAATCACGAAAATTCTTTTAAAAATGTTGATTTAATAATCGATTTTACAATTCCTAAATGTACTTTTGAAATTCTTAAAATAGCATCAAAGCTAAAAAAAAGAGTGGTTATTGGTACAACCGGTTTCTCTAAAATGGAAGAACTACAAATTAAAAAATTTTCAAAAAAAATTCCTATTTTAAAAGCTGGCAATATGAGTTTAGGCATAAATCTATTGATGTATTTAACTGAAATTGCCTCTAAATCATTAGGTAATAATTTTTTAAGTAAAGTGTATGAGGTACATCATAAATATAAAATAGACCATCCATCTGGAACAGCGTTGATGCTGGGTAAAGGTATAGCTGTAGGTAAAAATAGGGATTTTTACAATTTAATTGGAAAAAAGTATCTAAACAAAAAAAGTTTTCCTTATGGAAAAAAAATTAATTTTAACTCAATACGTAAAGGTAAAACGGTAGGTGAACACGAGGTAAAGTTTTCTAGTGGTAAAGAAATTATTACACTAAATCATGAGGCATTTGATAGAGCTTTATATAGCGAAGGAGCTTTAACAGCTGGAAAATGGTTAATGAATAAGAAACCTGGTTTATATTCTATGCGTGATGTTTTAAATTTTAAATGAACGAAGAACAAAGAGCAAAAACTGTTCTTAAAATATTAAATAAAATATATCCAAAAACACCAATACCTCTCAAACACAGAAATATGTTTACTTTATTGGTTTCTGTTCTTTTATCTGCACAATGTACGGACGTAAATGTTAATAATGTAACGAAAAATATATATCCAAAATATAATAAACCAGAACATTTTGTTAAACTTGGAAGAAAAAAAATTGAAAAGCTAATAAGAAGTATTGGTATTTTTAGAATTAAGGCTAAGAGCATTTATAGTTTATCAAAAACTTTAGTGGAAAAATACAATGGAAAAGTTCCTAAAACATTTGAGCAACTTGAGGAGTTACCAGGCGTTGGACACAAAACAGCTAGTGTGGTGATGTCCCAAGGATTTGGGTATCCTGCTTTCCCCATAGATACACATATACATAGACTTGCTCAAAGGTGGGGTTTAACAAATGGAAAAAATGTTATCCAAACTGAGAAAGATTTAAAAAGGCTTTTTCCAAAAAAGTATTGGAATAAGTTACATCTTCAAATAATTTATTATGGAAGAGAATACTGTAAGGCAAGAGAGTGCTATGGTTTATCTTGTAAAATCTGTACTAGTTGTTATCCTAAGAGAAAAAAACCACTTATAACAAAGAAAGCATAATCAATGAAAATATTAGGAATTGGAAATGCAATTGTAGATGTAATTTGCAAAGTAGAGGATGATTTTATTACTAAAAATAATTTAACAAAAAGTACAATGAAATTAATTTTTGATGATAAAGAGTTCAAGGAACTATTATCAAATCTTAAAATAGAAAAAACAGTATCAGGAGGATCAGTTGCAAATTCAATCGTCGGCTTATCTCAACTTGGGAATGAAGTTGGTTTTATAGGTAAAGTTAATGATGATGAACTTGGTAGTAAATATGAAGATGGCCTGAAACAAGAAAATGTTAAATATTTTTATTCAAAAAAAAAAGAAGAACTACCCACTGGAACATGCTTGATTTTAGTTACACCAGACTCTGAGAGAACAATGTGTACATTTTTGGGAACTGCAGGAAAGATAAATGAAAATGATGTCAGTTCGGATGCTATTAAACAAAGTGAAATTATACTTTTAGAGGGATACCTTTGGGATGAGGGTGAACCCAAAAAAGCATTTGAAAAGGCTATTCAAAGTGCAAATAAAGTAGCCATGTCTTTATCTGATCAGTTTTGTGTTGATCGACATAAGCCACATTTTTTAGAATTAGTTAAAAATAAATTAGATATAACTTTTGCAAATGAACAAGAGATCATATCTTTGATCGATGCAAAATCTTTTGATGAGGTTATAGAATTTTCAAAATCTTTAGGAAAAATTATTGTTTTAACTAGAGGTGAAAAAGGAGCAGTTGCAATTAATGGAAATGAAGTTGTCGAATGTGGGGTAAAAGAGGGCCTCAAAATAGTTGATTTAACAGGTGCTGGGGATCTTTTTGCAGCAGGCTTTTTACATGGACACGTTAATAACTTATCTTTGAAAGATAGTTTAGATAAAGGTACAGAAATGTCGTCAAAAGTTATTCAACAAATAGGTGCAAGACTATAAAATTAAAAAGAAATTATTTTTTTTTTCTTTTAAAAGAACCCTTGCCTTTTTTAGGTTTTACAGTTCTTGGTTTATATTTTTTTGTAAATAAGTCTTTGGCAATAAAATTTTTTTTAGATTTCATTATTTTGAAATCGTGTAACCTTGTTTAGAGCTCAATATAAAATTATCATCATTAAAATTCTTACTAATTTTTGTTCTTAATCTATATATATGTGTTTCTACAGTATGCGTTTCTAGTTTTGAGTTGTGACCCCATACTTCTGCTTGTAATTTGGAAATTTTAACAGGGTTTGTTGCTTTACTTAGAAAAATTATTATATCTGTTTCCCTTTCAGTTAAGCTTAAAGAATTTCCATTCTGAATAATCTTTCTAGAATTTAAATTAAGTTTGTAATTTCCTAAATTTATATCTGACTGCTGATTGTATATTGTTTTTAAAAAATTTATATTTATGCTTTCTATTAACTTTGTTATTTCGATTGGTAACTTATCAATAATTATCTGGTTACTTTGATCTTTTATTTTTTTTTGAGAAATAATTAAGTACTTCTTATTATTGTTTAAGTTAAAATCTTTAAAATTATTTTTAGATATGTTGATCAGATTGAAAGTAAAGTGACCCTCTATTTCCTTTAATATATCGTACATAATATCAAAATCATAAATTACTAAAGTTTGATTATTCATATATATTCAAGATATGACAATTATTCTCAAAAATAAAGAAACTCTTAAATATGACGATTTTTTTTTAAAATGTTGTATTGGAAAGAATGGCTTAACAAAAGCTAAGTTTGAGGGAGATAAGAAAACTCCGAAAGGTATATTTTCATTAGGAAGTTTATATTTTAGAAAAGATCGTAATTCAAAACCAATAACTAAATTAAAATGTATTCCCATTAATAAAAACATGGGATGGTGTGATGATCCTAAAAGTAAAAAATATTATAATAAATTAATAAAAGTGAGTAAAAAAATTAAACATGAAAAATTATTTCGCAAAGACAGTAAATATGATTTTTTAATTCCAATTAATTATAACACAAAACAAACAAGGTTAGGCAAAGGAAGTGCAATATTCCTTCATTTGACCAAGGATTTTAAACCTACAGAGGGATGCATAGCGTTAAAAAAAAAAGAATTCTTAATATTGTTAAAATTAATAGATAAAAATACTAAAATAAAAATAACTTAGCTTCTTTGACCAAAAATATTTGAACCAATACGCAAATAAGTAGCATTATAATCTAAAGCATTAAGATAGTCAGAAGACATTCCCATACTTAATTCATCTAAATTAATTAGTTGATTTAATTCTTCCATTTTTGAAAAAAATTTAGAAGGATTTTCATTAAATGGTGGAATACACATCAAACCGATAATATCCAAATCTAGATTTATTGAAAATTTATAAAATTCTTTTAATTTGTCTTTATTTATACCTGATTTCTGATCTTCATCTCCCAAATTAACTTGAATAAATATTTTTGGTTTTTTGTTTTGTTTTTTTTGTTCATCGGATATTTTTTTCGCTAACTTTTCATTATCTAAGGAGTGAATAAAGTCAAAAATTTTGACTGCAAATCTAACCTTATTTGTTTGTAATTTGCCAATTAAATGTAAATTTATATTCGTTTTACTTTTTACTTCTGTCCACTTTTCCAAGGCTTCCTGAACTTTATTTTCTCCAAAATCACGATGGCCATATTCAACTAAAGGCAAAATATGATCTATCTTGAAAGTTTTTGAAACTGCAATAATTGTGGGTATTCTCTTTTTTTCTTTTAAGTCTAATAATTTTGATTTGATCAAACCTTGAATTGATATTAAATTTTGAACTGTCTTATGCATAATAATTTTTTTAATAAATATTACTTTATAGATAAATTTGAAAAAAGTAACATTGATAAACAGGACACTAAGACAACTATAATTTACAGAAATTACAAAAAAAATTATGAAATAAGTGAAATAATTTTCATAAAAAACTACTGCAAAA
Source organism: uncultured Pelagibacteraceae bacterium (assembly GCA_902560585.1). Taxonomy (GTDB): domain Bacteria; phylum Pseudomonadota; class Alphaproteobacteria; order Pelagibacterales; family Pelagibacteraceae; genus Pelagibacter. Next base: position 32,312 of record CACEMI010000009.1, read on the forward strand.
AAAAAGATATTAAATTTCTTATTTCAAACAACGTTAAATTATCAATACAATTAAATTTAGACGGAGCATATTTGCCATCTTTCAACAAAAATTTTGATCATTTAGCTTATCATTTCAAAAAAAATTTTTGTCTGATCGGATCCGCACACAACTTGCAAGAGATTAGAATAAAAGAAAAACAAAAGGTTGATAAAATTTTTTTGTCTTCGATCTTTAAAAAAAATGGAAACTATCTTGGAATAAATAAATTTAATTTAATATCAAAGCTCACAAATAAAGAAGTAATTGCTTTAGGTGGTATTTCAAAAAAAAATAAAAAATTGATTAGTCTTACGAAATCAGCCGGTTTTGCAGGTATTTCTTTTTTTAAGTAAAAAAAAAGGCCCCTAAAAAGGGGCCCTTTTAATTAAATAATTACTTCCTTAATTAGAATGCAAAAGAGAAGTTTATTTCGTATGATGTGTTATCACTTGCATCAGTTCCAGCAACATTATCTGTTGTTTGGTGTGAAGCTGACATTGCAACTCCACCTGCTGTAAATGAAATACTTACTGCAGATGACTCTTGATCTTCCTGTGTGTCTCCATAATCAAGAGAAGAAGCACCGTAAGATATAGAAACATCATCACTTACTGCGTAAGAAATACCGTATGCTGTGAAGTCTTCGTCAACACCAGTACCTCTGTCAGACTCGTTTGACTGATATCCAACTGTAACTGGACCCATTGCATAAGTAATACCCATAACAGTTAAGTCAATTTGGTCAGCAGCTTCATTGTTTTCACCCATTGCAGCTTTAACAGTTAAGCCTTCCATACCTGTGTATGCAACACCTACTTCTGTTGAGCTTTGTAAGTCAGTACCTTTTGATGGGTCATATGATGCTTTAATTGCAAGACCATCAGATACAGTATAGTCGTAAATGAAACCATTGTCGTAAGCAGCTGCATTAGTTGGACCATCAACTGTTCCACCGATAGATGTTCCCCAAGACTCTTCGTTTGCACTTGGAGTGATATCATCCCAAGATCCAACTGGACCTGAAGATCCGTGACCTGAGAAAGTAAGTACTCCCATATCACCAGTATCGATTGTTACTTTTCTGTCATCAAATGGAGCTGTGCTACCATCTAATTGTAAGTATAAAGATAATGTCATACCGTTATCCATTTCACCGCTAGCGTTGAAATCGATTTGGTCAGTCATAGACCAACCATTAGGGCTGTTACTATTATCTTCTCCACCAAAAAAGATTGAAGTACCACCAGATACAGATAGTGAAGCAGCTTGCGCTGAACTTGCTACCATTGCAGTACCTAATGCTGTCAATCCTATTTTCTTTAGATTGTTCATATTATTACCTTTCGTTATTAGTTTAATATTAAACAGGATATATCTATCAATTTTCATTAATTTTACTGATTTATTCTGATTTTTATGGAAACTTTTTACAAAAGTGTTGTATTTTTACATCACTAAAAATGTTGAATTATTTAACATTTTTGTCATTTCTAAAAAATTTCTTTCATTTATAGTGATTTTTCATCTAATACTTACTTTTTTAGAACTTTTATGCCAAATTTTTTAAACTTACGAATCCAACATTTTTTTCTAATAGCAATATTTGCTCTCACTTCTTGTAAGACAATTGAAAATTTACCAGGAGGAAATGCTAGAGAAATTTCACCAGACCCAAGAGAAAGGGTTAAGAAAAATCTTGAGGAAGGAAGAGGTTTTAGATTAGACAACTTAGGCAAAAGTGGAAAAGGTGGTGATTTCATGTTTGCCAGCGCCAATGAACTTTGGAGAGCATCACTAGATGTATTAGATTTCATGCCTCTTTCATCAGTAAATTATAGTGGAGGAGTTATTATAACTGACTGGTATTCAGAAGGTGATAATCTTGATGAGTCTGTAAAAATTTCTATTCGATTTTTAACTAATGAAGTTAGGGCTGATGCATTAGATGTAAAAGTTTTTTATAAAAAATGTAATCAAGTAGCAAGTTGTAAAATATCTCAAAAAACAGGTTCGCTATCAGCTGAACTTAAAAGACAAATCTTGTCAAAAGCAACAATTTACAAAAAACAAAATATAAAAAAGAACTTCAAGCCCTATAAAGGTGGAACAGTCGACACAACAAAGTAAATTTGTAATTTTTTAAATTTTCTATGGAGAGATATAATTTTAAAATAATCGAAGAAAAGTGGCAGGAAAAATGGCTAAAGTTGGGATCTTTTAGGTCTAAAGTAGATCATACAAAAGAAAAGTTCTATTGTCTTGAAATGTTTCCTTACCCCTCAGGTAAAATACATATGGGACATGTTAGAAACTATACAATAGGTGATGTTTTATCACGATACAAATCTTTACAAGGCTTTAACGTAATGCATCCAATGGGTTGGGATGCATTTGGTATGCCAGCAGAAAATGCTGCCCGAGAAAATAATTTAGACCCAAAAGATTGGACCAATAAAAATATATATACAATGAAGGAGCAATTAAAAAAACTTGGTCTCTCAATTGATTGGGATAGGGAAATTTCAACATGTTCTGAAGATTACTACAAGCATCAACAATTATTTTTTTTAGAGCTATATGAAAAAGGATTGGTTTACAGAAAGGAAAATTATGTGAACTGGGATCCTGTCGACCAAACTGTACTTGCAAATGAACAGGTGATTGACGGCAAAGGATGGAGATCCGGAGCAGTTGTTGAGCGTAAAAAACTAAATCAATGGTTTTTTAATATTTCAAAGTTCTCACAAGAATTACTTGAAGGTTTAGATGAGTTAAAGCAATGGCCAAATAAAGTAAAAATAATGCAAAAAAATTGGATTGGAAAATCTTTTGGTTGTGAGATTGCATTTAAAACAGAGGGGGATCTGCCAGTAAAAGAGATAAAATGTTTTACAACTAGACCAGACACTCTATTTGGATTTTCATTTCTAGCTCTTTCAGTTGATCACGAAATTTCAAATTATTATTTAAAAGATAAAGAGTTTCAAAAATTCAAAATAGAATGCTCAAAAACGGGAACAACCGAAGAGGCTATTGCAATTGGTGAAAAAATAGGTTTTAAAACAAATCTAAAAGCAATAAATCCCTTAAATCCAAGTCAAAAAGTACCTGTTTTCTTTGCTAACTTCGTTTTAATGGATTATGGATTTGGAGCAGTTTTTGGCTGTCCCGCTCACGATCAAAGAGATTTCGACTTTGCTAAAAAATATAATCTTGATATTAAAACAGTAGTAAGACCAGATGATGAAGATGATGACTTTGAAGTTAAAGATGAAGCATATTCAGGTCCTGGAGTTTTAATTAACTCAGAATTTCTTAATAGACTAAAAGTTCCAGAGGAATCAATTATAAAAACCATTGATATTTTAGAGGATAGAGAAATTGGAAAAAAGCAGATTAATTTTAGATTGAAAGACTGGGGTGTTTCAAGACAAAGATATTGGGGATGCCCAATACCAATGGCTTATGATGAGAATGGAAATGTCATAAAAATTCCAAAGAAACAACTACCAGTAAGACTCCCTGAAAACGTTAATTTAAATTCAAAAGGCAATCCACTAGACTCAGAGAAAGATTGGAAGAATATAATTATTGATGGAAAGAATTATACTCGTGAGACCGATACCTTAGATACATTTGTGTGCTCTTCTTGGTATTATCTTAGATTTTGCTCACCTAAAGATACAGACTATGGTTACAAACAAGAAGAAATTAATTATTGGATGCCTGTTGATCAATACATAGGTGGAGTTGAACACGCAATACTTCACTTGCTTTATTCTAGGTTTTTTACAAAAGCGTTAGCTTATAAAAATGATAATTTTAAATTTAAAGAACCTTTTAAAGGTCTATTTACTCAAGGCATGGTTTGCCATGAAACTTACAAAGATCAAAATAATAATTGGCTTAGTCCAGATGAAGTTGAATTAGTAGAAAATCAGCTTTATAAAAAAGGTGAACCTAAAAACAAAGTCAAAGTTGGTCCATCAGAGTCAATGTCAAAATCAAAAAAAAATGTTATTGACCCTGAAAATATAATTAGTAGTTATGGAGCTGATGCTGTACGACTATTTATATTGTCTGATAGTCCTCCTGAAAAAGATGTGCAATGGTCTGAACAAGGGATGATTGCCTCTTATAAATTTTTACAGAAATTATGGACATTACATAAAAAAATTAAACATAAGATAATAAATAGCGATAAAATTATTGATGATAATAAAAGCTTACAAAAATTTACTAATCAAATGATAAATAAAATTACTAATAACCTAGATGCTTTTAATTATAATGTAATAATAGCTAATATTTATGAGTCTTATAATTTCCTTAATAAAGAAATAGATAAAAAAATTAACAGTGAGATAATGAAGGACTGTTATAAAAAAATTTTAACTTTATTTTCTCCTGCTATACCTCATTTCACATCTGAATGTATGGAAGACTTAGGAATAGTTGATGAGGTTGTATGGCCAAAAGCTAATGTAAATCTTCTTGAGGAAGACAAAATAGATTATGTAATTCAGATAAATGGAAAAAAAAGAGCTATTTTAAATGAAAGTAGAGATATAGATCAGGATAGCTTAATGGAAAAAATAAAATCAAATAAATTGTCAGAAAAGTATTTAAAAGATAAATCTATAAATAAGATAATATTTGTAAAAAACAGATTAATAAATCTATTAATAAATGAATAATATTTTTATAAAAACAATAACATTTTTTTTTATAATTGGCCTATCAGCCTGTTCTTATAAACCGATTTTCTCTGAGCAAAACTATGGATTTGAAATTGAAAAAATAATTTTAAATGGTGAAAAAGATATAAACAGAATTATTAATAGTAAATTAAAATCAATTAAAAGTGATGGGAAGATAAAAAAAGAAAAATATACTTTGGTTATACAATCAAAAAAAAATAGAGAAATTGTTTCAAAGGACTCGAAAGGAGATCCTTTGAAATTTAAAATGGTAATATCAATTGAATATAAATTATCGAAAAAAGGAAATTTAATATTAAGTAATAGAATTGAAAAAAACAATGTGTATAACAATGACTCAGATAAATTTGAACTTGAACAGACAGAAGATATTATATTAGAAAAATTAACTGGAAGTATTAGCGATAGTTTAATATCATCAATTATTAACTTAAATGATAATTAAGAGTTTTGAGCTAGAAAAATTAAAATCACACAAATCTAATTTACATTTAATATTTGGCAATAATGAGGGAATTAAAGAAGACATCATAAAAGATGTGTATCTAAAAAATTTTGATGGTGAGGTTCTCAAATACGAAGAAAAAGAAATTTTAAGTGAAGTAGATAAATTTTTGTCAAGCTTGTTGACAAAATCTCTATTTGTAGACTCTAAATTAATCATCATTTCAAGAGGTTCTGATAAATTAATAGATTTAGTTACCGAAATTTTAGAAAAAGGAATTATAGATACACAAATTATAATTAAATGCCAAAACTTAGAGAAAAAATCTAAGTTGAGAAATTTGTTTGAAAAAGCAAAAGATATGGTTTGTACACCTGTCTACGATGATGATAGCCGTTCATTAAATTATATTATAAATAATTTTTTAAAAGAAAATAGATTTAGTCTTTCTCAGGAAATTAGAAATATACTTATAGAAAGATCTCAAGGTGATAGAATTAATTTAAAAAATGAATTATTAAAATTAAAAAATTTGTCAATTAGTAAGAAAAAATTAAGTACTGAGGATGTGCTTAAACTTTCAAATCTTGCTGAAAATTACAGTGTATTCGAGTTGTCAGACAATTATTTAGCTAAAAATTTAAAAAAAGTATCAAATATTCTTAATGAAAATAATTATTCAGATGAAGACTGCATATTGATTATCAGAACAATTCTAAATAAATCTAAAAGACTTTTAAAAATTCGATATGAGCTTGATAAAAATGAAAATATTGATCAGGTTATTTCAGGCTTTAAACCACCAATATTTTGGAAAGAAAAAGATATTGTAAAAAAACAAGCTCAATCTTGGTCGACTAATGAGGTAAAAGAAATCATATATAAAATCAATGATTTAGAAGCAATTGTTAAGAAAAATACAGCAAATTCAATGCTTTTCGTCTCAAATTTTGTAAGTAATTACTAATAATTTTCTTTTATAATCTCAACCAACCTATCAAGTTGATCAGTTCCTTTATACTCTAAAGTAATTGTTCCTGAGTTATTCTTTTTATTATTAACGTAAACACGCATTCCAATTTTGCTAGCTAACTCATTTTCAAGACTTAAAATATTTGGATCTTTTTTTTTGTGATTACTATTGGAACCAGATTTTAAGATACGTACTAAATTTTCAGCTTGCCTCACTGATAATTTTTTTGAAATAATTTTTTTTGCTAAAAGAATACCATTATCTAATCCAACTAAAATTTTTGCATGTCCTTGAGATAATTTCTCTTCAACTATCAACTCTATTATTTCTTGTGGAAGAGATAGAAGTCGCAGGCAATTAGATATATGTGCTCTACTTTTACCAATAAATTTTGAAACTTTATCCTGATCATAACTAAATTCATCTATTAGTCTTTTATAACCTTCCGCTTCCTCTATTGGATTTAAATCTTTTCTTTGAACATTTTCAACAATAGCAAATTCTAATGATTTCAGGTTATCTATGTTAATTACTATTATTGGAACTTCGTGAAGACCTGCATGTTGAGCTGCCTGCCACCTTCTTTCACCAGCTATTATCTCAAATTTGCCTTCTTCTTCAGAAGATGGTCTAACTATAATTGGTTGGATTATACCTCTCTCTTTTATAGAGTTAGTTAATTCTTCTAAACTTTCTTCGTCAAACTTTTTTCTAGGTTGATACTTATTTCTAACAAGTGAACTTATTGATACATTTTTTTTATTGTCAATTTTTTCACTGTCACCTATCAGGGAAGACAATCCTCTTCCAAGCCCTTTTTTTGATTTAAATGGATTAATCATGCTGCACTCTCCACTGGTTTATCTTGGTCTAGAAATTCTTCTGTAAAACTAAAATAAGCTCTACTTCCTGGACAAGCTTTATCATAAATTAGAACAGGAACACCGTGCGAAGGCGCTTCTGATAGTCTAACATTTCTTGGTACCGCTGTGCTGTAAACTTTATCCTTAAAATAGTTCCTTGCCTCTGTTTCTACCTCGCCTGATAATTTATTTCGCTTATCATACATTGTCAGAAGTATTCCTCTTATGTCTAAAGACGGATTTAGGTTCGACTTTATCCGTTCAATAGTTTTCATGAGCTGTGTTAGTCCCTCTAAAGCAAAGAATTCTGTTTGAAGTGGTACCACAAGAGCATCAGAGGCAACCAATGCCATAATTGTAAGAAGACTTAGAGATGGAGGGCAGTCAATTATGATATAATCATAAGATGGTCCAGAATTGTTTAAAATCAAGCTTAATTCATCTTTTAATTTAAAGGCTCTTCTATTGTCACCTGCAGTTTCAACCTCAAGTCCGGACAAATCAACATTTGATGATATTATATCTAAATTTTGAAAGGTTGTAGACTGAATCACCTCTGAAATTTTTTTGTTACCATTCAAAACATTATAAATTGTTAGATCAGAACTAGTTGTATTCGATAATCCTAGACCTGTTGTAGCATTTCCTTGTGGATCAAGATCAATTACAAGAATTTTTTTTCCTTTCATAGTTAAACCAGCAGCAAGATTAATGACTGTGGTGGTCTTACCCACTCCTCCTTTTTGGTTTATCACTGAAATAATTTTTCTATTCATATTTTTTTTTTAAATTTGAGATTTTTACTACTGATGACTCCTCGCTTGTAAGACTTTTCATTTCCTCTATATCAAATTTCCATTTTTTAGAAACATCATCCAAAATTTTTTTTCCACTCTTGCCTAAATACATGATTATATATTTAAAATTTTTAAAATTCTTTGTTGCTATATCAAAAATCACCGGCAAAGGTTTAAATGCTCGACAAATTATTACATCAGTAACTAAATTTTTCTCCTCAAAAATATTTTTTTGACAGATTTTAGCTTCTAATTTGAACTTTTTTGCCATCTCTTTTAAGAAATTGCTTTTATGATAACTCTTTTCATAAAAAATTAGCTTAAAACCTTGCTTTTTTGGTTTCATCAAAATACCCAAAACTATACTAGGAAGCCCAGCTCCTGACCCCAAGTCAGTGCATACTTTTATATCTTTTTTATCAATAAATTCAATGGTTTGTGCACTATCATAAATATGTCTTGAATTTATTGACTTTTCTGTGCTTGAACTTATCAAATTAATTTTCCTATTAGTATTTAGAATTGACTGCGAATAGTCCTCAAGCTCCATTAATGTTTCACGTGAAACATTTGGAAGAGAAATTTTTTCTTTTTTTATTATTTTCGAATCAATCAAGCTATATGCTTAATAGACTTTCTTTTTACATGAGACAACAAAATATATACTGCAGCTGGAGTAATTCCATCAATTCTAAGCGCTTGACCAAGTGTTTTTGGCTTTATTTTCTTAAATTTTGACTTAACTTCATTTGATAATCCTGAAAATTGATCATAATCTAGATTTTCTGGTATTTTAAGATTTTCATCTCTTTTAAATGCTAAAATATCGGCGTCTTGCTTCTTTAAATATCCTTTATAGTGAGCTTTTATCTCAATTTGCTCGTCGATTTCACGTGAAACATATTTAATTTCAGGCCAAATTTCCCTAATTTTACTCATATTAACTGACTTTTGGCTCAATATTTCTAATGCATTTCTTTTAACCCCATCTTTAGCGATATTTATTCCAAATTTAGATGCTTTTGAGGGTGAAATTAAAGAATTTTCCATTTTTTTAAGACTTTTTTCCAATTTAGAAGCTTTTTCTTTATATATAATTTTCCTCTCATCTAATATTAAACCAATATCAATTCCTTTTTGGGTAAGTCTTATATCTGCATTATCAGATCTCAAAGATAACCTATATTCTGCCCTTGAGGTGAACATTCTATAAGGCTCTGCAACTCCTTTCGTAACTAAATCATCTATCATAACGCCTATATATGCTTCAGATCTATCAAGTATAAATGGTTCTTTACTTTTTATAGAGAGAGCAGCATTTATTCCAGCTATCAATCCTTGTGCCGCAGCTTCTTCATATCCTGTTGTTCCATTTATTTGTCCTGCGAGGTAAAGATTTTTAATTTTTTTTGTCTCTAAAGTTAGAAATAGCTCCCGTGGATCCACAAAGTCATATTCAATTGCGTATCCAGGCCTTAAAATTGTAACATTCTCTAAACCATTGATATTATTGCATATTTCTTGCTGTATTTCAGCAGGTAGAGAAGTTGAAATCCCATTAGGGTAGATTGTTTTATCATTTAGACCTTCGGGTTCTAAAAATATTTGATGTTTTTGCTTATCAGCAAACTTTACAATTTTATCTTCTATTGAAGGACAATATCTGGGACCAACACCTTGGATACTTCCTGAGTACATAGCACTGCTTTTTATGTTTTTAGATATGATTTCATGAACAGCTCGATTAGTGTAAGTCATCCTGCATGAAATTTGTTTATTGATAATTTTTTTAGTAAGGAAAGAAAAAAAATATGGATCTTCATCTGCTTGCTGCTCTTCGAGTTTTTCGAAATTTATGGTAGTTGCATCCAATCTTGGTGGTGTCCCAGTTTTTAATCTTCCAATTTTAAAATTATATTTTTCTAATTGTTCACTTAAACCTGTTGAAGGTTTTTCATTAAATCTTCCTGCCGGTGTTTTTTCTTCACCAATATGAATTAAACCATTTAAAAAAGTTCCGGTTGTTAGGATTACTTTTGATGATAGTACTTTTTTACCTTCTTGTGTAATAAAACCAATTATATTGTTTTTTTCAAAAATAAACTCTATTACAGGATCAGAAAAAATGCTTAAATTACAATAGTTTACAAGTTTTTCTTGCATATATTTCTTATAAAGTGATCTATCACTTTGTGTTCTGGGTCCACGTACAGCAGGACCTCTACTTCTATTTAATAATCTAAATTGTATCCCTGATTTATCTGCAACTTCACCCATTATACCATCTAGTGCATCTATCTCTCTAACAAGGTGACCTTTGCCTAATCCTCCAATTGCTGGGTTGCATGACATTTCACCAATTGTATCAAATTTATGTGTAAATAAAGCAGTACTTACGCCTAGTCTGGCAGAAGCTGCTGCAGCTTCACAACCAGCATGACCTCCACCAATTACAACAACATCAAATGACATCTCATTTTTCATAGTTGTAATTTATTCTTGATCTTAAAATTTACAAGAAAACAGTTAAACTTTGAAAAAAGTAAGTAAAAACAACAGTTATTTACCTATACAGAAATCATTGAAAATGGAACCTAGTATTTCTTCAACATCTACTTTTCCGACAATCATACCTAGATGTCTAGTTGCCAACCTTAAATCCTCTGCAGCTTTATCAAAATCTTCTTGCGAATTTTTTTTCTCAAAATTTTGTAAATTTTGAACGCAAGCCTCTAAGCTTTGTCTATGTCTTTCTCTTGTAATTAAAGTTTCGTTTGAGCTTATAAATTTATTTTTTAGTTTAACTTTAATTCTATTTATTAACTCATCTAAGTTTGTTTCATTTTTAATTGATAAAAAAATCGGATTAAACTTTTCGATTTGTTGATTAATATTTTTATAACCAAGATCTATTTTATTAATTACAATAATTGATTTTTCACTAACCAAATCGTTCAAAAATCCAGTAAAATCAACACTTTTTGACTCAATAACTATAATATTGAGATCAGCATCTTCAGCTCTTTTAAGGGCTAGTTTAATTCCTTTTTTTTCAATTTCATCTTTAGATTTTCTAATTCCGGCCGTATCAGAGATCACAACAGGATAACCATCGACATTCAAATGGGCTTCGATGACATCTCTTGTTGTCCCTGCAATTTCTGAAACGATAGCTACATCCCGATTGGAAAGATAATTTAGCAAAGAGGATTTTCCTGCATTAGCTGGACCTACAATTGCAATTTTAAAACCTTCTCTTATTCTTTCTCCAACTTTTTGATCATTTAAAATTGCTTCAATTTCTTTTCTTATTTTTTGAGAGTCTGTTTTAATATTTTTGATTACATCTTCTGGAAGATCATCTTCAGGAAAATCTATTTTTGCCTCAACATTTGATAGAATTTTTAAGAGCTTTTCTCGAAGAGAATTAAATTTATCAGAGCTTCTTCCGCTCATTATATTAATTGCTTGTTGTCTTTGAATTTCTGTTTCTGCAGAAATTAAATCAGAAATACTCTCAGCTTTAAGAAGATTAATTTTTCCATTTTGAAAAGCAATTTTTGTAAATTCGCCAGGCTCTGCTAATCGACAATTATTAATTTTTGATAATTCGTCTAAAATTGCTCTGACTACGGCAATGCTTCCATGTACATGTATTTCTGCCATATCTTCACCTGTGTAGCTCTCAGGACCTGGAAACCATATTAATATACCTTCGTCTATAAGCTCAGATTTGTTGATTTTAGTGAATTTCTTTAGAGTTGCTTGTCTTGGCTTTGGAAGATTACCATTGGTTGTTAATTTGATAATCTCTTTCACTTGAGATCCAGATATTCTGATGACTGCAATCCCTGATAAACCAGGACCTGAAGAGAGAGCATAGATTGTCATAATTTATTATTATAGTTTTATATTCATCTAAATTATATATTTATCTTAATGATTATTTGGCTTGCTTCATATCCTAAAAGCGGAAATACATGGGTACGATCATTTTTAACTTCATTATTATATAATAAAAAAAACGAGGCAGACTTGAAAGACCTAATTCATATTCAACAGTACCCTTTAAGATCCCATTTCACTAATCTAGTAAGCGAAATTGATAACTTAAGTGAACTTTCATCAAATTGGATTTTGTCACAAAAAATTGTTAATCAGGACAATAAAATAAAATTTTTTAAAACACACCATGCACTTTGCAAATTTGGGAATTCTTTTTTCACAAATGGCGAAGTATCGCTAGGTGTAGTACATATAGTAAGAGATCCTCGAAATGTAATATCATCAATACTTTATCATTATTCAAAGAAAAATTACGAGGAGGCAAAAGAATTTTTATTTGATGAAAGAAAAGCTATTGGAAAAAAGTTTGATCCTAACGATCCAGAAGTAAACAGAAATATTTTTACAGTACTTTCATCATGGAAAAATCATTATCTTTCATGGAAAGAATTTAAAAAAAATTATTTATTAATTAAATATGAAGACTTACTTTTAAATCCACTTGAAGAATTTCATAGGCTCTCAACGTATGTATCTAGACTTTTAAATGTAAAATTCGAAAATGAAAAAATTAATCATGCAGTAAAATCAAATTCTTTTGAAAATCTTAAAAAGCTAGAAACCGAAGGTGGTTTTGGAGAGGCTATAAAGGATAAAGAAACTGGAAAAGTAAAGCAATTCTTTAATCTGGGTCCTGAGAACGACTGGAAGAAATTATTAGATGATAGACTAATAGATAGCATAGAAAAAGAATTTGGAACTGAGATGCGTGAGCTAGGATATATTTAAACATGATTATCTGGCTTGCTTCATATCCTAAAAGTGGGAACACATGGTTAAGATTTTATATTATTTCTCTTTTGATGGGTAAACAAACTAATTTAAATTTAAATCACTTAAGAGCAATTATGAATTATCCTCATTCAACCCAGTTTGAAGATTTAGTTTCTGATTTATTTGATTTTGATGAGATAGCAAAAAATTGGATAACCTCACAAAATAAAATTAATTCAAATAAAAATTTAAGATTTTTTAAAACACATAACATGCTTGGTAAATTTAGGGGTAATCTTTTTACAAATTCTGAAAATACTCTAGGCTCAATTTATATTGTTAGGGATCCAAGAAATGTTGTAACATCTGTTAAGAACCATTATTCACTATCAAATTATGAGGAGGCTACAAAATTCATTTTTAATGAAAACCAAGTTTTGTCTCTGTCTGATAGACAAAAAGATTTATACTTAAAGAGCAAAAAATTTCCTCTCACGCAATTTGTAGGTTCTTGGAAAACTCATTATTTATCATGGAAAAATATGAAGAAAAATTATCTTTTAGTAAGGTACGAGGACTTAGTAGAAAGTCCAAAAAACGAATTTACAAAGATAGCTGATTTTGTTGGGAATTTATTAAAGTTAAAATTTACCGAAGATCAAATTGATAACGCCATCAGTTTAAGCTCATTTGATAAATTAGAAAAAATGGAAAAAGACAATGGATTTACTGAGAGCACTATCGACAAAGATGGTAATAGAAATAAATTTTTTTTCCTAGGACCTAAGAATGATTGGAGGAAAATTTTAGATAAAAGTATATCTAGCGAAATAGAGAAAATATTTGAAAAAGAAATGAAAGAGTTAAAATATATTTGATTTATAAATCTATAGATTTATCACCATTCGCTTTTGCAAATTTAAGCCAATTCCTAATTATTAAAATGTCATTTAATTTATTACCACTTAAATACTTATTAATAAGGGCTTTTTCTGAGTTTTTGTTATAAATTTTTCCATCTATATACTTTTCCTTATCTTTCCATTCAGTTTTAAAACTCATCATTTTATCTTTTTTGATTTCTTTATAGTTTGGGTATTTCTGACTAAATTCTGTGCAACCTCTTTTCTTAGTAATTGTAAAATTGTCTCCAATATTTTTTTTTATTATCTTTTGAAGATTATTAGCAATCTCGTCTAATTCTTGTAAATTTTGTGAGTAAACAAAACCTTTATATTGTCCAGATACATTAGGTCTTTGTTCAACCATAACTTTTCTATTATTTCTTAATCCAACATAAAGGTTATCAAATACAAAATACAATTTTATTAAGTCTAAAATATTGTTTACCTCTATGACTATCTTAAAACATTCAAAGCAGAACTCTGGAATAATGGCTTGACTATTAAATACTTTGAAATGCCTATCACAATTCAAATTAACTGAATTATGTCTGTAGATTTGCATATATGGAAAATCTGTGTATGTTAAATTTTTTTTTAAAACTTCTATTGAGTTTTTAATAAAACTAACCACTTCAGAATCATTGATGTATAAATTTTCTCTGTAATCAAAATTTATTTTTTCTAATAATGAGTTAGTCAAAACATATGGATTATTTAAATTTTTTTTTGGTTTAAAAGAAGATAAAATTTTTATGATATTGTGATGTGCGTCCTTTAAATTTATATCCAAAGAAATAGCTTTTATAAAGTTTTCTAGGGCATCTTCAAACTCATTATGTTGCCTATTAACTAGACCTAACAAGTAGTACGAAGTTGCAAAATTATTGTTTAGTTCAATAGATTTAGATAAATGTTTTTTACTCGATTTAAAATTGTTTAATTTAAATAAAATGTAACCATTTAAGTTTTGTAAAAAAAAATTATTTTCATTATTTTCTACTAATGACTGACTTACCTTAAATGCTTTTACATATTCTCCTAATCTCTCAAAAGATTTAACTTTTTCAACTTCTTTAATAATTTCTGGACTAAGCATCAGGTATTAGTCTACTAAAAAATAAAATATATTCTATGGAAGATTTATGCTGGTTTATTCATTGAGTTAAAAAACTCAGCATTGTTTTTTGTTGTTTTTAATTTCGAATTAATAAAATCAATAGCATCCATTGACCCCATTGGGGCAATAATTCTCCTTAAAACATTCATTTTTTGAAGATCATTTTTATCAAATATCAGTTCTTCTCGTCTTGTTCCTGATTTAGTAATATCAATTGCAGGGTAAATTCTTTTCTCTGAAATTTTTCTATCTAAAATAGTTTCACTATTTCCTGTTCCTTTAAATTCCTCAAAAATCACTTCATCCATTCTGCTACCTGTATCAATCAAAGCTGTTGCAATAATAGTTAAAGATCCACCTTCTTCTATATTTCTAGCTGCTCCAAAAAATCTCTTTGGTCTTTGAAGGGCATTCGCATCCACTCCACCTGTCAAAACTTTACCGGAACTTGGTACAACTGCATTATAAGCTCTTCCTAACCTAGTTATGGAATCTAGTAAAATTACAACATCTTTTTTATGTTCGGTTAACCTTTTAGCTTTTTCGATCACCATTTCTGCTACAGCTACGTGACGTTGCGCTGGTTCATCAAACGTAGAGCTAATAACTTCACCTTTAACTGTTCTTTGCATGTCTGTAACTTCCTCAGGTCTTTCATCTATTAATAGAACCATTAAATAACATTCTGGATGGTTGGCAGTAATAGAATTAGCAATACTTTGCAAGATCATTGTCTTCCCGGCCTTCGGTGGTGAAATTATTAAAGATCTTTGTCCCTTACCAATAGGACTAACAAGATCAATCAGTCTTGGAGTTAAGTCAGGTTTTTTCTCAACTTTATTTGACTCAACTTCCATCCCTAGTTGCTTATTAGGATACAATGGGGTTAAGTTATCAAAAGCAATTTTGTGTTTAAATTTATCTGGTTCCTCAAAGTTGATTTTACTTACTTGAAGAAGTGCAAAATATCTTTCACCTTCTTTTGGAGACCTGATAGGGCCCTCTACTGTGTCTCCAGTTCTTAAACCAAATCTTCTGATTTGACTTGGACTAACATATATATCATCTGCGCCTGGTAAATAGTTTGATTCCATTGCTCTCAGAAAACCAAAACCGTCTTGGAGTAATTGCAAAACACCTCCTCCGGTAATCTCTTCACCTTTTTCAGCAAGTTTTTTTAAAATAGCAAAATAAATTTCTTGACGTCTTAATGTGCTAGCATTTTCTATACCAAGCTTTTCAGCTTCAGTTATGAGCTTTTCAGAGCTCTTTTCTTTTAATTCTTGTATATTCATGTGTGGAAGTTTTGTTTAGGATTTAATAAATATATATACTGATTTAAAAATTTCAACCCTAGATAGGCTTAAAAACTACAATAAAGACAATAAAAATAAGCAAAACTGTAGGAATTTCATTGATAATTCTATAAAATTTTGAGGATTTTTTGTTTTCTTTTAATTTAAGTAATCGCATACATTTACCAAGGTACTCATGATAAATAGTCAAAAATATAACCAAAATTATTTTAATCTGAACCCATAAAAAAGCAAAACTCTCGATACCGTTGATCCAAATTAAAATAATTCCAAATAGCCAAGATAAAATCATAGCTGGTCTCATTATGTAATTGTAAAGTTTTCTTTCCATTGTCTCGAAGATTTCTGTAGCTTGTTCTTTTTCAAAGTTTTCTACATGATAAACAAATATTCTTGGTAAATATAACAGTCCAGCCATCCAAGAAATAACTGCAATTAAGTGAAGAGATTTAAATAAAAGATATCCACTCATAAGTTATAAGTTTCTTGTAACTAGATGTTTTAACAATGAAATATGATCTTCACTATCATTCAAACATGGTACCATTTCAAAATTTTTACCTCCTGATTTGATAAAACTTTCTTTTCCTTGGATCGATATTTCTTCTAGGGTTTCTACACAATCAGATGAAAATCCAGGGCAAATAACCAAAATATTTTTTTTACCTTCTTTGGGGAGAGTTTCAAAAGTTTTATCTGTGTAAGGTTGCAACCACTCTTGTGGACCAAATCTAGATTGAAAGGTAGTCTTTATTTCAATATCTGAATACTGCTCTGAAATCAATCTGGTAGTTTTATGACAATAACAATGATAAGGATCACCTTTATCAAAATATTTTTTTGGAATTCCATGATATGATGCAATTATTAAATCAGGCTTCCAATCAATTTCACTTATCTTTTTTAAAATACTATTTTTAATCGCCTCAATGTACAATGGTTCAGACTCATAATGAGGAATTATTTTAAGATTTGGTTGCCACCTCATTCTCATTAAAGTTCTATAAACTTCATCACAAACTGTTGCGGTTGTTGCTGCAGCATACTGAGGATAAAGCGGGAGTATAATTAAATTTTCACAACCCTTTTTTTGAAGACCATGAATTTTACTTTTAATACTTGGATTTCCGTATCTCATAGCAAAATCAACAATTAAATCTTCGTTGCTAATTTGATCAGATAGTTTTTCTGCTTGTCTTTCTGTAAAATATCTCAAAGGAGACATATTTTTATCTTCCATCCATATTTCTTTATAAGCTTTAGCTGTTTTAGAAGGTCTAAAGGTAAGTATAAATAAGTTAAGTATTACTTGCCAAATTAAGGGATTAACTTCAATTACTCGTCTGTCTGACAAGAATTCTTTTAAATATTTCCTGATATCTAGCCAGCTCGTTGAATCAGGTGTACCAAGATTAACAATTAAAATACCTGTTTTGCCATAATTAATTTTTGGATGGTCTGGTGTCATTTAAAATTTCTTACAATCTTGATTAGTTCCTCAACCATTTCAATTTTAGTCTCAGGGAGTATTCCGTGACCTAAATTAAAAATGTATGGGTGGTCTTTAAAAACATCAAGATATTTTTCAACTTCTACTTTAAGGATTTTTTGATCAGTTAGTAATATTTTTGGATCAAGACCTCCTTGTATTGGTATTTTAATTTCATTTACTATTTTCTTTGGGTCAACATCGTAATCTATGTTAACAGCATCTGGTTTTACAATTTCACAAAAATTTTTGTAATCTTTTATACCTCTAGGAAAGCAAATAACAGGAACTCCTAGTTTTTTTACATAATCCACAATATTAAGGGTAGGAATATAAATATATTCTGGAATTTTATTTTCTAATAGTCCAGCCCAACTGTCAAAAATTTGAATAACTTGAGCTCCTGCTTCAATTTGATTTTTTATATGAAGTTTTAAGAATTTCTCTATTATTCCTAATAGTCTATTAATTAAAAAATCATCTTTAAAGAATTCACCCGATAAACCTTTTTTGGGAGAAGATTTATTAATCATGTAAACTAGTATTGTCCAAGGAGCTCCAACAAATCCAATCATATCTCTATTTTTCATTAGAGGGTCTTTGGACGTCTTCTCGATTGCTTTATAAACTTTATAAATTTTTTCAGTAAAACTTATTTCATCGACATTTTTTATTTTTTCTAAATCTATATCTCCTAATTTAGGTCCAAAATTTTTTTCGAATTCTACTTTTTGACCAAGGCCATAAGGCAACATTAAAATATCTGAAAATATTACAGCCCCATCAAATCCAAACCTTTTAATTGGTTGTAAAGTAATTTCAGATGCTAAATCACTATTTAGGCAAAGTTTTATAAAATCTTGGTTTTCTTTTCTGATTTCTCTAAACTCAGGTAGGTATCTACCTGCTTGTCTCATTAACCATAAAGGATTAGATTTAGTGTCTTGATTTTTGATACAGTTAGTAATGGGACTCATATAATTAGATATATATTATTTACTTTATTAGTATTATGTATTGTGAATAACGTAAATTAGTCAATTTCCACACTTAATTAACCGATTATTAACAAATTTTGTCTTAAATAAATAAGATAATTAGAGGTTAATTTAATAATTCTCACATTTTATATACAATTTGAATAATTATTATCTAACTTTATAATTTAGTTAATTTTATGGGAAAAAAAATAAGTTCCATGTCTTCAAAGAGTAAATCTGCGTTTTTCTTATTTTACTAATAGTTTATAAACATCTTATACATGAGAAACTTATACCAAATTTATTTAATATCAGATTCTACCGGGGAGACATTAGATAGGATTTTTTTGGCTTTAAAGGCCCAATTTCCTAATTTTGAATATGAAACTAACCATTTTTCCTTTACCCGTACTGAAAGCCAAACTTTAAGCATTTTAAAACAAGCTAAGAAAGAAAAAAATTCAATTATCTTATATACAATAGTGAATAGTAAACTTGCGAAATATCTTACAGAAAAGGCTTATGAGAGAGAAATACCATGTTTTGGAGTTCTTGGAGACTTAATTTTAAATTTTTCAAAAGTTCTTAATCAAAAAGCTTCTCACCAACCAAGCGGTCAACATATTTTAAATGAAGAGTACTACGATAGAATTGAAGCTATTCAATTTACTATGAATCATGATGATGGTAATCAAACAGATGATATAGAGAAATCTGATATCATTCTTTTAGGGGTAAGCAGAACAAGTAAAACTCCAACAGCAATATATTTAGCTAATAGAGGTTTTAAAACCTCAAATATACCTCTAGTAAATAAAAATTCTATCCCATCAAAGGTTATGGAAAGAAACTTTTCTCCATGTGTTGTTGGTTTAGTGACAGAAGCTGAAAGATTATATGACTTAAGAAAGAATAGGTTGAACTCTCTTAAGGAGGATCAAAATAGTGAATACGTAAATATCGATAAAATCAGGGATGAACTAAACAGCTCTAAGAAACTGTTCAAAGAAAATAATTGGCCTACAATTGATGTAACAAGAAAATCAGTTGAAGAGACAGCAGCATCTGTAATTAAAATTTATGAAATAAAAAATAAGAAAAATGCCTGAGATTATTCTAGCTTCAAAAAGTAAGGTAAGAAAAGAAATTTTAGATAACAACAATATTATATGCAATGTTGAAGCCTCAAATGTAGATGAAGATCCTGTTAAAGAGAGTCTATTAAAAGAAGGTGCTTCACCAGAAATTATTTCTAAAAATCTTGCGGAATTGAAAGCAAATAAAGTAAGTCAAAAAGTTAATAATACTCTAGTTTTAGGAGCAGATAGCGTCATCGATCTAACTGGTGAGTTAATATCAAAACCAGAAAGTAGAGAGGAGGCTTTAAATATTTTGAAGAAATTAAATGGAAAAAAACACTCTTTGATAAGTTCGGTTTGTATATCTAAAAATGGATCCATGGTTTGGAACTATACTGATAAAGCTTACTTAACCATGAAGCATTTTTCTGAAAATGAATTAATCACTTATTTAAATAAAATAAGCGATGAAGCTTTGTATGCATATAATGTCTATCAAATTGAAGGAGAAGGAAGAGCTTTATTTTCAAAAATTGATGGCGATGAAGATACGATAATGGGCTTACCAATTAAAAAAATTAAGGAATATTTGGAACTACAAAAATGAAAAAATTTCTTGTGATAGGAAACCCAATTGAACATTCTTTATCTCCAAGGTTGCATAATTACTGGATAAAATCCAATAATTTAAAAGCTGTTTACGATAAAAAAAAATTAGATATATCAGAATTAGATAATTTAATTAAAGAAGTAAGAGAAAAAAAAATTAATGGAGTAAATGTTACTGTTCCTTTTAAAAATTCTGTAATTCCTTTTTTAGATAAATTATCAAATGAGGCTCAAAAAACACAATCAGTAAATACTATTTACTTGAGAAATGAAATGGTAATAGGTCATAATACAGATATAGAGGGATTTGAGCTAGCCATTAAACATACAAATTATGATGTTGTTGGGAAAAATGTATTAATATTAGGTGCAGGAGGTGTTTCGCCATCAATTATAGTGGCTTTGAACAATATGAGTGCCAAAAAAATATTTATAAGCAATAGAACACTTAGCAAAGCTGAAAATTTAAAAAAATCCTTTAATGAAATTGAAATTATTAAATGGGGAATAATACCAGATTTTGATATGATTATTAATGCAACTAGCTTAGGCTTGAAAAATGATGAAAATATTATTTTAGATTATTCTAAAATTAGCCCTGAAAAATTTTTTTATGATGTCATATATAATCCTTCAGAAACTAATTTCTTAGGATACGCAAAAAAAAATGGAAACAAAATTGAAAATGGAAAAAAAATGTTTATTTATCAAGCTCAAGCCTCCTTTAAAATATGGAACAATTTAGAGCCCAAAGTAGATGACAAAGTCATGGAGCTTCTAAATTGATTAAAATTGGTATTTTAGGTGACATAGGTTCAGGCAAAAGCTTTGTTGCAAAACAATTTGGTTACCCAGTTTTTAATGCTGATAAAGAAGTTAGTGATATATATAAAAATGATAAATCTTGCTTTAAAAAAATTAAAAAGAAATTTCCAAAATTTATAACGTCAAAATTTTTAAGAAAAGATGAGCTTGGAAGTGTTTTAAAATCAAACAAAAAAAATTTAAAAAAAATATCAGATATCGTTCATCCTATTGTTAGGAAGAGAATGTATAATTTCTTTAAAAAAAACCAAAAAAAAAAAATGGTTGTGTTAGACATACCCTTATTAGTTGAAAATAAATTATATGATAAAAAATTTTATCTTATCTTTGTTCAATCTAGTAAAAATGAAATAAATAAAAGACTTAAAAAAAGGCCTTTTTATAATAAAAAAATTATTGATTACCTTAGAAAATCGCAAAAATCTCTGACTTATAAAAAGAAAATATCTAATTTTGTTATTAAAAATAATTTTAAACTACTAAGCTTAAAAAAAAATATTAAAATAATTAAAAGAAAAATTTTAGATGAAAGAAATAGTACTTGATACAGAAACTACAGGATTATCAGTAAGAGATGGGCATCGAATTGTTGAAATTGGATGTATTGAGTTAGATAATCTAGTCCCAACAAAAAATATATTTCATGTTTATTTAAATCCAGAGAGAAAAGTCTCAGAGAAAGCTTTTGAAGTTCATGGATATACTGATGAATTTTTATCCACTAAACAAAAATTTGTAGAAGTTGCTGATGATTTTTTGTCTTTTATTCAAGATAAGAAAATTATAATTCACAATGCTGAGTTTGATATTGGTCATTTAAATAATGAATTAAGCATAATTGGAAAGGCCAAAATAAGTAATTCAAGTATAATTGATACTTTAGAACTTGCCAGAAACAAATTCCCAGGTTCTGGGATAAGCCTAGATGCATTATGTAAAAGATTTAGGATTGATAATTCTAAAAGGGAAAAGCATACTGCCTTAATTGACTGTGACTTACTTGCTAAAGTTTATATTAATCTCATCGATCAAAAAGAGCCTACCTTTGATTTAGCTGACAAAAATGAGTCGAAGATCACATTGGACGACAAAAGTGATTATTACAAAAAAATTATTTTACCAACTGAGAAGGAATTATTAGATCACTCTGAATTTTTAAAAAAAAATTTAAAAAAAAATTATTTTTAATTTAATCTTGATTTATATAGTTCTTCAAAATCTATTTTTTTTCCAAACTTTAGATCAGGAAGACCTGAATTTTTAAGAATAGTCAAAAACTTTTTTTCTAAATCAGGATATATTTCAGTTTGTAGATCGCACAAAATCATTTTTTCTAATTCTTTTTTTTCAATTTTTAAATCTAAAATATCAATAACAGTTGCGTATTTTATTTGAAAGTAACCTTGAGCTTTTTTTTTGTTCGGATTTGCATAAGTCAAAGTTGTTAATACTTCTACCATTTTTCTTTTTGCAGGTTTAGTGCTTATATCAACACTCATTCTATATTCTGGCGTGGTATTTCTAATTGTTATTAAACTTTCAGGACTTGGTATTTCTATCGATAAATCTTGTATATAACTTATTATTATTTTGTATTTACTTTCCATCTTTATCTTCTATATCCTCGTATTCACCCTCTATGAAATTTTTTTCACCAGGTCTACTTTTATTTTTTTTTGAATATTTTTCTGAATACTTTCTTAAAATTAATTTTCTTGTTATTGGAAAAACTAAAAGAATACCTATAACATCAGTTGCAAACCCAGGTAATATTAATAATAATGCTGCAAATGCAATTGCAGCTCCAGAAATTATCTCGTAAAGAGGTAGTTCATTTTTGATTAATTGAGACATTCCTGATCTTAAAGTGTTAAAACCCTCATATCTTGCATACCAAATACCAAGCACAGCAGTGACAAGTATCAATAAAATTGTGTTTAAAGCACCAATTTGAGACCCAACTTTTATGAATAAGTAGATTTCAATAAGAGGTATTCCTAAAATTAGAATTATTGCTGTGTTCATTTGTCTATAGTGTAAATTGCAGGTTGAAATTAATCAACATAGTAAATATTATCATTCTATGAGTTACAGTTTTGAATACATCGATATCATACTATTGGCAATGATAGCTGGATTTATTTTCCTAAGATTAAGGGGTATTTTAGGAAAAAAAACAGGTTTTGAGGAGAATATAAATTCCACATTTCCTCATGAGGAAGTTCCAGAAAAGAAGTCTTCTCCTATTTTAAACGCTGAAACTTTTGATGATGCTGCAAAAAAAGATTTCTTGAATGGTGCAAAGATAGCTTATGAAACTGTAATAACTAGTTTTTCTAAAGGTGATCTAAAATCTATTAAAAATCTTTTGGACAAAAGCGTTTATGATCAATTTGATGAAGCTATTAAAGACAAAAAGGCGAGAAATGTTACTTCTGAGACTACGTTTATTGGTATTAATTCTGCAGAAATAAAAGAGCATTCTCAAAACAAAAATATGCTTGAAGTAAGTGTTGAGTTTGTTAGTGAAATTATTTCATGCATTAAAGATAAAGATAATAAAATTGTATCTGGTGATTCACAAAAAGTTAAAAAAGTACTCGATACATGGAAATTTACTAAAGATGGTACTTCAAAAAATCCTAATTGGTTAATAGTTGATACACAAGCTTAGTTGATTAAAAAAATCTCAGATAAAGATAAACAAGATTGGCAAAAATTCATAAATAGTTCTGATAAATTAGAAAATAAAGATCAAAAAATATATTCTTCATCTAAAAGATTTATTGAAAAAACTATTGATTTGCATGGTTATACCTTAGAAGAAGCTAACAAAAAGATGACTTCTTACATAGAAGAATGTTATTCAAAAGGAATAAATAAAATTAATGTTATTACAGGAAAAGGGTTGAGATCTAAAAATTTAAATGATCCATACCAATCTAGTAATTTGAGTATTTTAAAACACTCAGTACCCAGTTTTATTAAAAATAATGATCAATTAATGAGTAGAATTATTAGTATTGATTTTGAAGCTGTCGAAGATCCTTCAACAGGAAATTTTGATATTTTTTTAAAAAAAAAAAAATAAAATTTTACAAAATAAATTTTGAAAGATCTGCGTCTTTAACTAATTCGCCAATATTTTTCTTAATATATTCGGAGTCTATGCTGATTTTTTCTCCAGCTCGGTCAGTTGCTGTAAAACTTATTTCATCTAGGACTCTTTCTATAATAGTATGTAGTCTTCTTGCACCTATGTTTTCAACAGTTGTGTTAACCTCACTTGCAATTGTTGCGATTGTATCAATTCCATCTTCAGTGAACTCTAAATCAACATTTTCTGTTTTAAGTAAAGCTTTGTACTGTTTAATCAAACTATTATCTGGCTCTTTTAAAATACGTTTAAAATCCTCACTATTTAATGCATCTAGCTCAACTCTGATTGGCAATCTTCCTTGAAGTTCTGGCAAAAGATCTGATGGTTTTGCTAATTGAAACGCTCCAGAGGCTATAAACAATATGTGGTCAGTTTTAATCGGACCGTACTTGGTACTTACAGTTGTCCCTTCTATTAACGGAAGCAAGTCTCTTTGAACACCTTCTCTTGATACATCTCCACCAACTCTATCGGTTCTTGCTGAAATTTTGTCTATTTCATCTAAAAATACTATACCATTGTTCTCAGTTGTATTTTTTGCTGATTTAATAATTTTGTCTTGTTCTATTAATTTATCAGCCTCTTCATTGAGTAATATTTCATGAGACTCTTTCACTGACATTTTTTTCTTTTTAGCCTTCTGTCCCATAGATTTACCGAGCATATCTGAAATATTAATCATTCCAACATTCGCTCCAGGCATTCCAGGAATTTCAAATGATGGCATACCTCCGCCACTTTCTGTAACAGCAATCTCTATTTCATTATCATCGAGATCGCCATCTCTTAATCTTTTTCTAAAACTTTCTCTTGTTGCAACACTTGCTTTACTTCCAACAATTGCATCAAGAACCCTATCCTCTGCTAATTTTTGTGCTTTTGCGTGAACTTCTTTTCTTTTCTTTACTTTTTCCATTGCAATAGCTATTTCAAGAAGGTCTCTAATTATCTGTTCAACATCTCTTCCAACGTAACCCACTTCAGTAAATCTTGTAGCCTCTACTTTTACAAATGGTGCTTCGGCTAGTTTTGATAATCTTCTAGAAATTTCTGTTTTACCAACACCTGTTGGTCCCATCATTAAAATATTTTTTGGAAGAACTTCATCTTTCATATCTCCTTCCAAAGCTTGTCTTCTCCATCTATTTCTTAAAGCAATTGCAACTGCTCTTTTTGCATTGTTTTGACCAACAACAAATCTATCCAATTCAGAAACTATTTCTCTTGGAGATAATGAATTTTGAATGTTACTATTTTCCTTTTTTACTTTGGCGTTTGGTAGAGTTGTAACGTTTGATTTTTCCATATTAAATTTTTTCAATATTTAAATTATCATTTGTAAAAACACATATATCAGATGCAACTTTAATTGCTTTTTTAGCAATTTCTTCAGCAGATAAATCTGTATCCATTAAAACTTTTGCGGATGCTAATGCATAGTTTCCACCTGACCCTATTCCAATAACATCTCCTTCTGGCTCTAAAACATCTCCAGTTCCAGATATAATAAAACTATTTTCTTTATCACCAACTGCCATTAATGCCTCTAGCCGTCTTAAATATTTATCAGTTCGCCAATCTTTAGCTAATTCAACAGCTGCTCTTGCCAAATTCCCAGCATGTTTTTCTAATTTTGACTCTAATCTTTCAAATAATGTTAATGCATCAGCCGTAGATCCAGCAAATCCTGCGATCACATTTCTTTTCTCAATCTTACGAACTTTGTTCGCAGTTTTCTTAATTACCGTATTCCCCATACTAACTTGGCCGTCTCCAGCAACTACTACTTCATTGTTTTTTCTTATTAATACTATTGTTGTCATGGGATATAGATGGATACTAAATTCGATAGTTCAAGACCAAAGCTAGAATTATTGCCATAATTGAATAATAGATATATACCTTTTTCAGATTATGAAACGTAAAGCCAAAATAAGTAGAAAAACAAAAGAGACCAACATCAGTGTTGATTTGAATATTGATGGTAAGGGTAAGTACAAAGTTGACACAGGTATAGGATTTTTAAATCACATGCTTGAGCAATTATCAAAACACTCTTCGATGGATATGAATATTAAAGCTAAAGGTGATACTCATATTGATCTTCACCACACAACTGAAGACACTGGAATTGCAATTGGTGAATGTTTGAAAAAAGCATCAAAAAAATTTGTTGGTATAAAAAGATATGCTCATGCGATGATTCCGATGGATGAAACATTGACTAGAGTTGCAATTGATGTCTCAAACAGACCTTATTTAATTTGGAAAGTAAAATTGAAAGTAGAAAAATTAGGTGAGATGGACACTGAACTATTTAAGGAATGGTTTCAAGCTTTTTCACAAGCTGCAGGAATTACTTTACACATTGAAAATATTTATGGCGATAATAGTCATCACATCATTGAGTCTTGCTTTAAAGGATTGGCAAGATCTTTACGTGCTGCTCTAGAAATGGATCCAAGAAATAAAACTACAATACCTTCTACAAAAGGTTCTTTATAAATTTAATGAATGTCACGATTGTTGACTATAATTCAGGAAATATAAGTTCTGTAATAAATTCGTTCAAAGAAGTTGCAAAAAATAAAGTAAACATTGAAGTAACATCAAATCTTGAAACCATAAAAAGTAGCGATAAAGTTGTATTACCAGGACAAGGATCTTTCAAAAGCTGTATTGATGGACTTAATAGTATTAATGGTTTGACAGATACTCTTAATGAATTTGCATTAGAAAGTAAAAAACCACTTCTTGGAATTTGTGTCGGGCTTCAAATGTTTGCAGATATTGGTTATGAAGAAACAGAGACTAAAGGCTTAGGATGGATTTCTGGAAAAGTCTCTAAAATTGATAACCAAGGCGGAAAATTTAAGCTTCCACACATTGGTTGGAATGAAATTAATATAATGAAAGACAGTAAGATTTTTAAAGGTATAGAAAATAACTCTCACATGTATTTTGTTCATAGTTACGAGTTTATACCTGAGGATAAATCTGTAATTTCAGCAACAACTGATTACTCATCAAATGTAGTTTGTGCTGCTGAAAAAAATAATATCTTTGGCACCCAATTTCACCCTGAAAAAAGTGATAAAATTGGACTGAAAATTATTGATAATTTTTTAGGTTTATAAATTGAATCGTCCTTGGAAGTTTGTTATTATAAATTAATGAAATTATTTTTAAAAACTTTAATTTTACTCGCATCAATTATATTCACTTTTAATGCAGCTAATGCCGAT
>CACEMI010000010.1:0-45560 GCA_902560585.1 uncultured Pelagibacteraceae bacterium
TTATTAAAAATTAATTAAATTTAAAATATTTAGTTAATCAAATAATTCAAAAATGAAAATATTTCCTGCAATAGACATAAAAGATAAAAAGTGCGTAAGGCTAGTAAAAAAAGATTTCGAAAAAGCAAAGAAAAGAATATTAAATTAATGAAAAATTTTGATTTGAGCCATTTAGTTGGCAAAGATGTTTCAGTTGCCTTTAAGGAAGCAGACGAACTCTTTGCAAAAAATTTAGAAGGTAAAATTCATGCACACAAAATTTATAGTCATTTGATTGATCAAGTACCTAATGAATATTCAGAAAAGAAATTTTATGTTTTAAGGGGAATTTTGAGAGCGAAACTATGGAACTGTGAAAAATCTTTTTTCTGGAACGAGAAATTTTTTTCACAATCAGGACAAGATAAAATAATTAAAAATTACTTTTTTCAAAATAAAAAAGATGGATTTTTTGTCGAAATTGGTGCGTATGACGGTATTGAAGGAAGTAATTGTTATCATTTTGAAAAATTTATGAATTGGAAAGGAATCGCTATTGAACCATCAAAATTACAGTATGAAAAACTTATAAAAAATCGAAATTGTAAAACTATAAATAAAGCAATAAGTAATGAGATTAAGGATGTTGAGTTTATAGAAGTTGTTGAAGGACTTACTCAGATGAGTGGAATTAATAATGAAAATTATACTGCTAATGAATTAATAAAAAAAAATGAACAAAGTAAAACAAAAATATCAAAGATTACTACATCTACATTTGATGAAGAAATCAAAGGTGATTTTGAAATTGACTATTTATCCATAGATATTGAAGGTGAAGAGTTAGATTTATTAAAATCGGTAGATTTTAATAAATATAATATCAAAGTAATTTCTGTAGAGAATAATCTTCCAGATAAATTTAATTATTATTCTTTCTTTAAATCAAAAAACTTTTCTTTTTTTGATAGAATTGGACAAGATGAAATTTTTTATAACAATAATTATTTCAAACTTAATTTATGAAAATATTTCCTGCTATAGATATTAAAGATAAAAAATGTGTTAGATTAATCAAAGGAGACTTTGATCATAAAACTGAGTACGAGATGTCACCAGTCGAGCAGGCTGAAAAGTATAAAGACAAGGGATTTAAAAATTTGCACATAGTTGATTTAGATGGAGCTTTAACAGGAGAAACCGTAAATATAGATGTTATTGAGGAAATTGTTAATAAATTTGACCTTAAAATTGAAATAGGTGGAGGTATAAGAAACTTTGAAAGTATTAAAAAATATACCGATGCCGGTGTTGAAAAAGTAATTTTGGGAAGTGCTGCAATAAAAGATAAAAACTTTTTAAAAGAAGCGTGCCTCAAATTTCCAAGCAAGATCGCTTTAGGTCTGGATGCAAAAGATGGATATTTGTCGGTATCTGGTTGGAAAGAGAACTCTAAGCTAAAAACTTTAGAATTTTTAAAAGATGTAAATGATCATGGAGCTAGTAGATTAATTTATACAGATATTAATAGAGATGGAATGAAGTTAAGTCCAAATTTTGTTGAAACAGAAAATGTTGCCAACAATTCAAATTGCCCTGTTATTATTTCTGGAGGAGTTTCTTCAATAGATGATATTAAAAAAGCTAAGGAATTGGGTAACAAAAATATCGAGGGAATTATAGTTGGCAAAGCAATATATGATGGTGATATAAAATTAGAGGAGCTTGCAAAAGAAATAGATGCTTAAAAACAGAATTATACCTTGCTTAGATGTTAAAAATGGAAGAGTTGTTAAAGGTATAAATTTTATAGATTTAAAAGATGCAGGTGACCCAGTAGAGCAAGCAAAAATTTATAGTGATGGTGGTGCTGATGAAATTTGTTTTTTGGATATAACTGCTTCTAATGAAAATAGAGATATAATTTATGAAGTAGTAAAAGACACTTCTAAAAAATGTTTTGTACCTTTAACAGTCGGTGGAGGAGTAAGAAGTGTGGATGATATCAGTAAACTATTAAATTGTGGTGCTGATAAAGTTTCAATAAATACAGCTGCTGTTCAAAATGCAGATGTTGTAGTTCAAAGCTCAAAGAAATTTGGCTCTCAATGTATTGTCGTTGCAATAGATGCAAAAAAAAACACAGATAAATGGGAAGTTTTTACTCATGGAGGAAGAAATAACACTGGAATTGATGCAATAAAATTTGCAAAAAAAATGGAAGATAGTGGTGCAGGTGAGTTATTAGTCACTTCAATGGATAGAGATGGAACTCAGGTTGGATATGATATTGAACTTATGTCAAAAATTTCATCTACGGTAAATATACCTACAATAGCATCAGGTGGAGTAGGAAACCTAGATCACTTAGTTGAAGGAATTAAATTAGGTAAAGCGAGTGCTGTATTAGCAGCATCAATTTTTCATTATGGAAAATACTCTATTAAAGAAGCAAAAGAATATTTGATTTCTAAAGACGTACCAATAAGAATTTAAATATTCTATCTAAATTTAGGTCCGTTCATCCAAATTGCTAAACTGGCTCTAGATCCAGAAGTTATTTTTTCCACTTTATGATTGATAAATGATGGAAAAACTATAGCTGTCCCTGGATTGAAATTTTCTATTTTAATCTCTTTATCTCTAAATAAACAAAGATCACCTCCTTCATAAGGTTCTTCAGAGCAATTTAGAAGACATGTAAGTTTTATATCCTTAACTGGAGAGCGTGGGGTAGCATCAATATGCCAAGTATACTCTTCATTTTCCTGATAAGTATTATAATTTAGTTTTTTACTTCCAGTTAATTGAAATAGATCAAATCCATAATGAAAAGTATTTGATGAAAGTATAAAATCTAAAAAAGGAATTATCAAACCTTGAATGGTTCCTAAATTTACAAATTTGACCTGAGATGTTTTAATTGCTTTTGTGTTTGGTTTATCATTACCCTCGACCAAATTTTCATTTATGACCTTGTTTAATTTTTTTATATGATCAATGTTAAATAAAGGAGCTATGTTATATAGAGATTCTCGCATTTTACGTATTTATAACATTATACTTTTATAATCAATTGTATATGTTTATAATTTGCCATTTATGTTAAAAATTTTAGAAGATTTATTTCTGCTTGCGAGAGAAAGAAAAAATAATCCAATATCTGGTTCTTATACTAACAAATTGTTAGCTGATAAATCTTTGAGTAAATCAAAAGTACTAGAGGAAATAAACGAACTGATAGATGCAGTAGAGGAAGATTCAAATAAAATTCATGAAGCTGCTGATGTTTTTTATCATCTAATAATGTATCTTGAGGCAAATAATATTAAAATTGAAGATGTTATGAGCGAATTAGATAATAGAAAAAAATGAGTCATAAATTTTATAAACCTGCGAGATCAAGATTACAAAGAAGTGAATTAGCTGTTCCAGGATCATCTCCTAAAATGTTTGATAAAGCCATGAGTTCACCTGCTGATTATGTCTTTCTTGATTTAGAAGATGCAGTTTCTCCCAATGATAAAATAATTGCAAGAGCAAATGTCATTAAAGCTTTGAATGAAATGGACTGGAGAGGAAATGGAAAAACTATTTCTGTAAGAATAAATAGTTTAG
Organism: uncultured Pelagibacteraceae bacterium; assembly: GCA_902560585.1. Classification (GTDB taxonomy): domain Bacteria; phylum Pseudomonadota; class Alphaproteobacteria; order Pelagibacterales; family Pelagibacteraceae; genus Pelagibacter. The sequence continues at coordinate 3,598 of CACEMI010000010.1, forward strand.
ACACTCATTATATGTATGCTGATTTAATAGAAATAGTTGAGCAAGCTGGTGAAAATGTAGACACAATTTTAGTTCCAAAAGCTGGTACAGCTAGTGATGTTTATATGGTTGATTGTTTATTAACTCAAATTGAAACAAACAAAAAATTAAAAAATAAAATTGGAATTGAGTGTTTAATAGAGACAGCTTTAGGCATGTCTAATATCAAAGAAATTGCAAATTCAAGTGAAAGACTTGAAGCTTTACATTTTGGCGTTGCAGATTATGCTGCAAGCTTAAGGGCTAGGACAACAGTTATAGGTGGACTAAATCCTAATTATCCAGGTGACCAATGGCATCATGGGTTATCAGAATTAGTAATGACTTGTAGAGCATATGGACTTAGAGCAATTGATGGTCCATTTGGAGATTTTAATGATCCTGACTCATATACAGATGCTGCAAAAAGAGGAGCTGCAATTGGTATAGAGGGAAAGTGGGCCATACATCCTAGTCAAATTGAGCTTGCAAATAAAGTATTTTCTCCCCCTGAGGCTGAAGTAACTAAGGCTAAAAGGATCTTGGAAGAACTAGCAAAAGCCGCAAAAGAAGGTAAGGGAGCTGCTCAACTTGATGGCAGGATGATTGATGCTGCATCAGCTAGGATGGCTGAAAATATTGTAAATATAGATAAGTTAATCCATAATAAATAAATAAAATTATGGATATTCACGAATACCAAGCTAAAAAAATACTTTCAGATTTTGGAGTTACAATTCCAAGAGGTGGAATAGTATATAGTCCAGAGAATGCAGAGAATAAGGCTAGAGAAATTGGTGGATCAAAATGGGTTGTAAAAGCACAAATTCATTCAGGTGCCAGAGGAAAAGCTGGAGGAATAATTGTTTGCAATACTCCTTTAGAAGTTGCCCAGGCTACGGATAAATTGTTAGGAAAAAAGTTAGTTACAAATCAGACAGGGCCCGAAGGAAAAATTGTAAATAGAATTTATATCGAAGAAGCAACGGATATTGAGCGAGAGCTCTACCTTGGCTTAGTATTTGATAGAAGTTCTGAAAGTATTATGGTTGTTGCATCAACAGAGGGTGGCATGAGTGTGGAGGAAATCTCAAAAGAAAAACCAGAAACTATAATTAGATCGAAAATTGAAGTTGCTGTTGGAATGCAAAGTTTTCAGGCTAGAGAACTAGCATTTGGTTTGGGTATTGATCCTGATTTAATTAGAAGGGCATCTGAAACTATTATTGGATGTTATAAAGCCTTTAGTGAATTAGATGCAACTATGGTTGAAGTTAATCCGTTAGTAATTTCTAAACAAAAACAAATTTTAGCTTTAGACTGTAAAATGAGTTTTGATAACAATGCAATGTTTAGAAGAAACCAAGTTTCAGAGCTAAGAGATAAAACTCAAGAAGATTCAAAAGAAGTTTTTGCATCAGATAGAGGTTTGAACTATGTAAGTTTAGATGGGAATATTGGTAATATAATAAATGGTGCAGGTCTAGCAATGGCATCGATGGATATGATTAAATTAGCTGGAGGAAGTCCTGCTAACTTTTTAGATGTTGGAGGCGGTGCTACGCCAGAAAAAATAGTTAAAGCATTTAAATTAGTTACAATGGATGAAAAAGTTAAAGTAATTCTTGTAAATATTTTTGCTGGTATAAATAGATGTGATTGGGTTGCGGAAGGAATAGTAGAAGCCCTTAAAAAAATTGAGGTTAACGTTCCATTGGTAATTAGATTAGCAGGTACAAATGTAGAAAAAGGAAACAAAATTTTAAAGGAAAGTAAGATTAACTATATAGAAGCAAACACGCTTGAAGATGCAGCTAACAAAGCGGTTGCGGCTCTAAAGGGTTAGATCATGACAGTATTAATAGATAAAAAAAGCAAGATAATTATTCAGGGTTTTACTGGTAAAATGGGATCTTTTCATGCAGAGGAGATGATCGAGTATGGTTCAAATGTTGTTGGTGGAGTAACCCCAGGAAAAGGTGGTTCAAAACATCTAAATTTACCAGTATTCAATACAGTTAAGGATGCAGTTAGCGAAACTGGTGCAGATGCATCAATTTTATTTGTGCCTCCAGCTTTTGCAGCAGACTCAGCAATGGAGGCTGCTGATGCTGGAATTAAAACATGTGTTGCAATTGTAGATGGAATACCTTCTCACGACATGATCAGAATAAAAAGATATATGAGAAGATATACGAAAAGTTCTAAAATGACTTTGGTAGGACCCAATTGTGCAGGGATTATTAGTCCTGGTAAATCAATGTTAGGAATAATGCCAGGACATATTTACAAAGAGGGAAGAATTGGGATTATAAGTAGATCAGGAACATTAGGATATGAAGCAGCTCAACAACTCAAAAATTTAAACATTGGAGTTTCAACAAGTGTGGGTATTGGAGGAGATCCAATAAATGGTAGTTCATTTAGAGATATTATAGAGAAGTTTGAAACAGATGATGAAACAGACGCAATTTTAATGATAGGTGAAATTGGTGGTCCTCAAGAAGTAGCTGCTGGTGAATTTGCAAAAGAAAATATGAAAAAACCAGTCATAGCCTATATAGCTGGTTTGACTGCTCCAAAAGGAAGAGTGATGGGTCACGCTGGAGCAATAGTTTCGGCATATGGGGAAAGTGCAATTGAAAAAGTTGAAATTTTAAAAGAATGTGGAATTACAATTTCTAAAAATCCATCTGTTATGGGAGATACAGTAAAAGCAGTCTTAGAAAAAATATAATTATGAGTTACGATGATAATAATATATTTGCTAAAATATTAAGAAACGAAATACCTTGTAATAAAATTTATGAGGATGAATTTGTTTTATCTTTCCACGATATAAATCCACAAAAAAAAATTCACGTACTAGTAATTCCTAAAGGTAAATATATTGACTTAGATGATTTTAGTCAAAATGCGTCACCAGAAGAAATGGTTGGATTACTTAAAGGTATTAATACTGTTGCAAAAAAATTAAATATATCTGTTGATACTGGTAAAGGATATAGAGCACTAGCAAACATAAGTGAGAATGGAGGACAAGAGGTTCCACATTTACATTTTCATTTGTTTGGCGGAGAGAAAATTGGTAAAATGGTCTCGTGATTATAAACGTAGACAGAAGTTTTCTAGAAATAAATTCAATAAAAAATCTAAATCGATCAAAGTGTCCTGGGCCTAACTTTAAAATAAGTAAGGTTGATCCGCCTGATTTTCAACTGAATAAGTTTTTTTATAAACAGATTGGAAAGAAACACAGATGGATAGATAGATTGGTTTGGGAAGATAAAAAATGGGTTGAATACGTTGAAAATCCAAGGGTAAAAACCTATGTTTTAAAGGATAACAGTAACTTGGTTGGATATTATGAGACCATAACAGATAAGGATAATGATCATTCTGAGATAGCTTATTTTGGAATTTTGGAAGAATATTTTGGCAAAAAATGCGGAGGTTATTTGCTCTCAGAGGCTATTAACAATTTGTTTAAAGATGGAATGTCAAGAGTGTGGCTTCATACATGTTCATTAGATCACGAAAATGCAATTAAAAACTATTTAGCAAGAGGTATGAAAATATTTAAATCTGAAAAAATTAATATTGATATTAATTAATATATCTTTGTATTGAAAAAATTTTTTCTTCAACTTTAATATTAGTTTTGATATCACTTATAAAAGTTTGAACTAGATTTTGATATATATCTCTTGTTTCCCAGCCAATTAATTCAAATCTTTTCTTATCAAAAAAAACTTTTATTAAAATATTATCATGATCGAAGTTATATACATGGTAAAAGGGATATGTTTCATCTTCTATTAAGTTATCCATTTTAGAAATTAAGAATTCTTTATCTAGAATAATACTTAAAGGTGTCTTATCTAAAGGGTATCTGTAATAATTTTTTATTTTATCAGAATTTATAATTAGTGATTTGCCATTTGAAACTAATACTTTGTTATATAAGTCGTTATATTTACACAGAATTTTCTTAGGGTATAATATTATACATTCTCCCGTCTCTATATTATTATTATCTATTTTTTGTATGAATTTAAACTCCAAAGAATTAATACTTTTTAATTGATCAATTATTTTTTGATTTGAGAAGCTCTTAGAATTTAAAGTAAAAAAAAAAATAAATAAGATGATTAAATATTTTTTCATTTAAGAACTTCTCTTTTACCTACATGATTAGCTGGACTTACTACACCATTTGCTTCCATTTGATCCACTATTCTAGCTGCTCTATTGTATCCAATCTGTAGTTTTCTTTGTAAAAACGATGTTGATGCTTTTCTCTCAGATCTTACTATTTCTAATGCTGTATTGTATAGTTCGTCAAGATTTTCGTTATTATTAGAGTCATTATCTTTCTCTTTTTCATCAGTAAAATTAAGAATTTCATCTACATAATCTGGCTCTGCTTGGTTTCTTAGAAAGTTATTAATTTTTTCAATTTCTCCTTCTGCTACAAATGGAGCATGAATTCTAGTCATTCTATTTGCAGAAGTCATATAAAGCATGTCTCCTTTACCTAATAGTTGTTCAGCACCTTGTTCACCAAGAATTGTTCTGCTGTCTATTTTGGATGTAACTTGGAAAGATATTCTAGTAGGAAAGTTAGCCTTTATAGTTCCGGTGATAACATCGACACTCGGTCTTTGTGTAGCCATTATAATATGTATTCCAGCAGCTCTTGCCATTTGAGATAGTTTTTGAATATAATTTTCAATATCTTTGCCTGCAACGAGCATTAAATCTGACATTTCATCAACAATGACAACGATATAAGGCATAGATATCTTATGCTTTTCATTATATCCGTCTATATTTCTCACCCCTACTTTAGTCATAAGTTTGTATCGATTTTCCATTTCTTTTACTACCCAACCCAAAACAGAGGCAGCTTTTTTTGCTTCAGTTATAACTGGGCACAATAAGTGAGGGATTCCTTCGTACGTAGACAACTCTAACATTTTTGGATCAATCAATATAAATTTACATTTTTCCGGGGAGTGCTTGTATAAAAGTGATAAAATAATTGTATTAATACAAACTGATTTTCCTGATCCTGTTGTTCCAGCTATAAGTAAATGCGGCATTGAACTTAAATCTCCTGTTATTGGCATTCCAGAAATACTTTTGCCAAGAGCTATTGGAAGTTTAGTATCTTTTTTCTTAAAATTACTATCAGAAATTATTTCACTCAGAAAAACATTCTCTCTTTGGGGTTTAGGCAATTCAATACCTATAGTATTGCTTCCAGGTATGGTTGCAATCCTTGCCGATTCTGAACTTGTATTTCTTGCAATATCTTCAGAAAGATTAATTATTTTGGAGACTTTAACTCCAGGCGCAGGTTCAAATTCATACAAAGTAACAACAGGCCCTTGACTTACTTTTTTTACTTCTCCTTCAACTCCAAAATCTAGTAAAATTTTTTCCAAAGTTTTTTCATCAATTTTGTTTTCCGATAAATTTTTGTCTTTTTTGGTAGGAATTTTTAAAAACTCTAGGGATGGTAATTTGTATTTAACCATTTTTCTTCCAGGTGAGTCATTATCTCTTTCAAAAGTAAAATTCTCTTGAATTCTGGTTTCGTTGTTAACATAGTTTGTTTCACTTAATGAATTTTCATTATAATTTTCAACAATACTCTTAGGTATTTCTTTTTTAGATTTACTGAAAATTTTTATAACTAACTTAACATGATTAATTTTAAAATTTACACTTAAAAGAAAAAATAAGGATATTAAAATTATTAAAGTAATGTAACTAATTTGGTGGTTTAAATTTACTAATTTTACAAAAAAAGTCTCATCAAATAAGTTTCCCAAAAATCCGCTATTACCATTGATTGTGAGCCAATAAGTTTCAGTATGGAAAACTGTAAAAAACAATGCTCCTGTTATTGAATATAAAATTATAAAAAACAAACTTTCTATAATATGTATAATTTTTTTTTCAATTATTACCGATAATGATATGAAAATAAATGAAATTGGGACAAGTAATGAGATTAATCCTATTGATTGATAGAAAATATCAGATGCATAACTTCCTTTTGCACCTAATAAATTATTTATTTTAGCATTTTCTGGAAAAATAAAGTTAGGGTCTTCTGGTGAATAACTGACCAATGATATTAATAACAATGTTGAAGATACAAGCAGTATTATGCCCACCAGTTCAGACAGTCTTTTTATTAGAAAATTGCTTGTTTTATCTACAAAATTTTTAATTTTCATTTTGTTATTAATGATTTGTCACTTTGTATCATTTAATTTTTGTTGATAAAATTAAATAATATTATGAATATCTGCCTTCTAGGAAACAATCTAACAAACCTTGTTTTAGCAAACATTTTAATCAAGAAGAAGATTAGTGTTGATATTATTTCACAAACTAATCGACAATTATCGAAAAAAACGGTTAGGACTATCGCCATTTCAGATAAAAATTATAATTTTTTAATTAAAAATATTAAAGAAGTCAGCACTTTAGGATGGCCAGCAAAAAGTATAAAAATTTATTCCGATAATATAAATTCACCAGAACTATTCGAGTTTAAAAATAAAAAACAAAATAATTTTTACTTATTAAAATATATTGAGCTATACAATCTGTTAAAAAAAAATAAGTTTTTAAAATTTATTAAATTAAAAAAATATAATTTAGAAAGTTTCAAAAATAGAAACTATAATTTAATTATTAATTCTGATCAAAATAATTTTATTACAAAAAAATATTTTCATAAAAAAATAGTAAAAAATTATAAATCTTTAGCTCATACTGCACTTATCACTCATCAAAAAATAGAGAATAAAATCGCCACACAAATATTTACAAAAAATGGTCCATTGGCATTTCTTCCTCTGTCTAATCAGCAGACTTCAATTGTTTTCTCAAATAATTCAACAAAAGTTATTGATAAGACAAGTCTTTTGCAAACCATTGAAAATTATAATAGTAAGTACAAAATTAATAAAATTAGCGAAGTAGAGTCTTTTAGTATTAAATTCTTAGTACTTAGAAATTATATCTATAAAAATATTTTATCATTTGGAGATTTAATACATAAAGTTCATCCTTTGGCAGGTCAAGGTTTCAATATGACAATCAGAGATATAAAATCTTTAACTGAAATTTTAGAAGAAAATTTAAAATTAGGTATCAACGATGGTGAAACTATTGCACAAACATTTCAAGAAAAAAATAAACACTTAAATTTTATATATGGATTAGGAATAGATACAATTAACTCCTTTTTTCAAATTGATAGTAAATTTAAACATAATTTATCTAATCCAATATTTAAAATATTAAAGGGTAATAAACTTCTAAACAATTTTGCGACTTTCTTATCCAATTAAATTTTATTAAATATTTCATTGTAACGTCTTATTGTTAAAATTATCCAAAACATATGTATTTAAGATTTCTTCTAATTTTTTTTTCCTTATGTTTAAGTCTTTACTTTCAAGTAATACTTGTTTTTCCTCTAAAGAAAAAGGTGATGCCATGGAAAGAGTATTAATAGTTTGATCTAAACTCTGTTTTTCAATTTCTTTCCAATTAATTTCATAACCCTGTTTTTTAAAAAGACCTTTTAAATTTTGGAATATTAATTTTAAGTCAGAAAATTTTATTTCATTAGTTTTTTCAATTAAATCATTTGAAAAATCTTCATATTTTACTTCACACTCCCTGAATAGATTGTCATTATTAATTTCATCTACAATTTTAAACCTACATATTCCATTAAGAATTATTAAATACCTCCCATCATCTGTCTCATTAAAACTAGTTATTTTGCCAGCACAACCAATGCGGTGTAAATCAGGTTTTTTTAATTCACCGGTTTTCTTGGGCTGTATCATCCCAATTATGCGATCACTTTTCATGCTTTTGTCAATCATTTGAATATATCTAGGTTCAAAAATATTTAATGGGACTGTAGTTCTTGGAAAAATAATAAAGTTTGATAAAGGAAAAACAGGTAAAATTTTTGGCAGGTCTTCTTTTTTCATATATATTAAATTATAACATCTGACAAATGAATTCAAATAATTTTGAAATACAAAAAAAAAAGTTGTTAATTAGTTTTAAGGAAAACAGATTTGAAGAAGTAATATGCGACGGGGTTAATCTTTTAGAGCAGAGACAAAATGATGCACAATTAATTTATATACTAGGTTTGTCTTCAATAAATCTTCAGAATTTTAATAATGCTGAGAAATTTTTTAAAAAGCTAACTTTATTAAATAAAACTGCTGAAAATTTTTACACTTTAGGGAATATTCAAAAAAAACAAAAAAAATTTGAAGATGCTATAGAATCATTTAAAGAAGCTATAAAAGCTAACCCAAACTTTTCTGAGGCGTATAACAACTTAGGCAGTACACAAAAATCTTTAAATAAATTTGAAGAAGCAATACTTAGTTATAAAAAAGCTATTGATCTGAAAGCTAGCAATGTCCAGGCATATTATAATCTAGCAAGTCTTTTCTATTTATTAGAAAATTATATTCAAGCATCAAATTATTTTAAAAACATAATTAATCTTAAGGCAAGACAAGAGGAAATTTGTGAAAGATATGCAATATGCTTGTTTAAAATAAATAAGAAAACTGAGGTAAAAGATTTTATATTAAAGATAATTTCAAAATTCCCTAAAAATAGAGTTTTAAATAATTTATTAGGACAATCATTACTTGCTTTAAATTCTCATAAAGAGGGTTTATCTTATATTAAAAATGGAGCTGGTTTTTTAGAAATAGATGAAAATGGTGTGAGGTTACTTTGATAAAAAGAATTGATATTAATAACGAAAAGGCTCCAAATTTTATTGGATGTTGGTTTCTTGAGGAAAAAAATATAAGTAAAGGTATTATTGATTTTTTTGAAAATAATCAATCACTTCAAAAAAAGGGATCAACAGCTAAAGGAGTTGAGGAAAATAGAAAAAAATCAACAGATATTACAATTAGCCCAAATAAGTTGTCAGATCCAAAATATAAAATCTTTGAAGAATATTTTTCTGAGCTTCAAAAATGTTTTGTGGACTATAGAGAGCAATGGCCTTTTATAAAACAATTTTTGACAAAAGTTAATGTTGGTCCTTTTAACATACAAAAATATTTTCCAGGAGATCACTTTTCAGCATTGCATTCAGAAAGAACAGGGTTATCTACATTACATCGAATTTTCGCTTTTATGACTTATTTAAATGATGTTGATGATGGTGGTACAACAGATTTTGATCATTATGGATTAAAAATTAAGCCTGAAAAAAATAAAACTTTAATATGGCCTGCAGAATGGACTCACGCACATACAGGGTCAGTGATAAAGAGTGGAACTAAGTATATAATCACAGGTTGGTTCGATTTTGCATCTTAAATACAAACTCAAAATTATAATTTTATTTTAAGATATGAATACGAATGATTTTTTAGTTAAAAAAAAAAATATTCTAGAAAGTTTTAATAAAGGTAAATATGAAAAAGTAATTAAGTTAGCAACAAAAGTATTAAAAAAAAATAATGATTTTCAATTATTGTATGCATTAAGTGTAAGTTATTTAACTTTAAGAAAATATGATGAGGCAGAAAAATTCTTTAAAAGAATAATTTCATTTAAACCTACTGCTGAAAACTATTATATTTATGGAAATATCCAAAAAAAATTAAAAAATTATAGTGAAGCTTCTAAATATTTTTTAAAAGCTGTGGATCTTAAACCAGACTATTCTGAGGCATATAATAATTTGGGAAATACTAAATTAAAATTGGGACTCGTTGATGAAGCAATTGAAAACTATAAAAAATCAATAAATTCAAATAAAAATAATCTGCAAGCATATTTTAACTTAGCACATTTATATAGTGAGGAAAAAAATTTTGTTGATTTAAAAAAAGTTCTTCAGGACGTTTTAAAACTCGATGAAAATAATACAACAGCTTTAAATGATCTTGGTTACTTAAATTTAATACTTGGAAATGAAGTAGAAGCAAGAAAGTTGTTTGAAAAAGTTATTAATATTGATGATAAACATGTGAGAGCGTTCAAGAATTATTTTTTAATAACCAGGGCAAATACTGAAAATCAATTTTTAAAAAAATTAGATAAAATTGATTTATCAAATCTCAACGATGAAGATAAAATATTTGCTTATACAACTCTCAGTAAGTGTAATTTCGATTTAAATAATAATGATAAAGCTTTAAAATATCTAGAACAGTCAAACAATTTAAAAAAATCTAAGTCAAACTTTAGTATTGAATCAGAAAAAAAACTGTTTGAAAATCTAAAAAAACTGTTTGTAAATAAACTTAATGAGCCCACTATACATAATGACAAACTAAATTTAACACCTATTTTTATTCTTGGAATGCCTAGATCGGGCACAACACTTCTGGAACAAGTTTTATCATCCCACTCAAATATTCACGGAGCTGGAGAACTAAATTTTTTGCCAAAAATTATAAATAAATTTAAAATAAACCAATCTAAAGAATTTCAAAGTTTTGTTAAAACCTTAAGAGTTGAATATCATAACCAGGTTTCCAAATTAACAAATAAAAAGTTTGTTATCGATAAATTGCCAATGAATTTTAGATGGATTGGTTTTATTGTTAAAGCTTTCCCAGAGGCTAAAATAATTCATTTGCAAAGAAATCCGATGGCTGTTTGTTGGTCTAATTATAAAATAAATTTTCCTGATCCAGGTATGGATTTTTCTCTCACTCAAAAAGATACAGCTCAATATTATACAATATATCATGATTTAATGGAATTTTGGTCCTCAAACTTAAGTAGCAAAATAATTCATATTAAATATGAAAATTTTGTTAATAATTTTGAAGATGAAACATTTAGTTTAATAAAGAAACTTGGAATAAAATGGGAAGAGAAACTCATAAATTATGATAAAAATGTTAGACCAGTTCAAACTGCTTCTCTTTTACAAGTAAGAGGAAAAATAAAAAAAAATACTTCTGATGAATGGAAAAAATACAAAAATTATTTAAATTCAATGCAAGAAATCTTGAAAATTAATGGTATAAATTTTTAATACATGGATGCTTTTTTTCAAAGGATTTGTAATTTTTTTCCTGCATATACATTAGATAGTAAAGTTAAAAAAAAAATTTTTTACATATTTTTTTCAATTTTTAAATTTTTTTTAAAAGGACCGTTTGTAATGAATTTTGGTAATTTTAAAATTTATTCTTATCCAGCTAAAGGTGATTATACTAGATTTATGTTAACTAGAGCAAGTGTACCAGATCCAAGAGAAAGAAATATTATCACTCAAAATTTAAAAAATAAAAAAAATATATTTATTGACTGTGGTGCTAATGCTGGATTTTACAGTTTAGACATAGCTTCCAAGGTAGACAATGTAATTGTATATGCTTATGAACCTTCAAAAAAAGAGAGATTTTTTTTAAAAAATAATATTGATTTGAATCAAATAAAAAATATAGAAATTTTAGAATATGCAGTCGGTGATCATGAAGAGGAAGTAATATTTAATGATACTAGAGATGGAAAAATTAATAATTCAAGTGGTGGAGGATTTATAACAAAAAAAACTCCAGAAACACAGAATAATTATAAAGTAAAAATGGTTACATTGGATAATTATTTTAAAGATTACAATTTTGACTTTGATACGAGCATTTTTATAAAAATTGACTTAGAGGGTTACGATTTTAAAGCCATAAACGGAGCAAAAAATACAATCCTAAAGCATGATTGTGTAGTTATATTTGAATTTTCAAAAATGATCATGAAGCAAAAAGATTATACAATTAAAGATATTGATTATTTTTTAGAAAAAGGTTTTAAACTTTACAACATATATGGCATCGAAATGAGCAGTAAAGATCTGGAAAATGAAATTTATAAATTAGATGATGATCATGATACTTGTGGAAATATTATATTATCAAAAAAAAAATTAGATTTTAGTTTTAAATAATCATTTCAAATTGATAATTTACTACTTGCTAAATTAAACAAATACTAATAATTTCAACACTTATAACAAGCGGGCATAGCTCAGTGGTAGAGCGTCTCGTTGCCAACGAGAAGGTCGTGGGTTCGAGTCCCATTGCCCGCTCCAATAGTATGATTATTTGGATCGCTTCCTATCCCAAAAGTGGAAATACGTATTTACGTTCTTTTATTTCTTCCTATTATTTTTCAAAAAAGGGGAAATTTAGTTTCGATTTACTTTTAAATATTTTACAGTTTCCATCTATAAAATTTACAAAAAAAAAAATAAGTTCAGAGTTAGAAGCAAGTCAAAATTGGATATACAATCAACAACAATTCTTTTCTGGAGACAAAGTGCATTTTATAAAAACTCACAGTTCACTCAATGATTACAATGGATACAGTTTTACTAATAAAAATTTGTCATTAGGAGCCATATATATTGTAAGAGATCCTAGAAACTTGATAACATCAATGATGCATCATTATTCACTAAATTATGAACAAGCTTATTCAAAGTTAATTAATGAAAAACAAACCTTGTTAGAAAAATCTACAGATGGTGATTATAGCAATTTTACTTATCTAGGATCTTGGTCAAGTCATTATAAGTCTTGGAAAAATACAAAAAATTTTAAAACATTATTTATTAAGTATGAAGATTTAGAAAATAATAAATTGGATACATTTAAACTAATAATTAATTTTATAAATAATTTAAAAAAAGATAAATCACCAATTGATGAAAAAAAATTTTCAAATTCTATTAATTCCACAAATTTTTCAAATTTAAGAAATAAAGAGGAAAATGAAGGATTTGAAGAAAGCGTGTATTCAAACTTAGGAGAGAGAAAGAGGTTTTTTAATTTGGGCTTTAATAATAGATGGCAAAAAATTTTACCAAAAAATATTTTAATAAAATTAAATAATACTTTTAAAAAAGAGTTAAATGATTTAGGATATAACTCAGATGACTGATTTGGCAGATAAAAAATGTATTCCTTGTGAAGGTGGTATTCCAAGTTTTAATTTAGATGAAATTCACAAGTATCTCAAAAAGGTTGATGGATGGGATGTAGAGTCTACAGATCAAAAAGACTATTATATTATTAAAGACTTTAAATTTGAGAATTTTATAGAAAGTCAAAAATTTGTAAATAAAGTTGGTGAAATTGCGGAACAAGAGGGACATCACCCAGACATATGGTTTGGCTGGGGATATGCTAGAATTAAAATACAAACACATGCCATTAATGGATTACATGAAAGCGATTTTGTTTTGGCTGCAAAGATTGATAAAATAAATTAAATTTTAGTGTTTAAAGTGCCTTGTTTTTGAAAAAACTAATATTACACCCAGCTTGTCTGCAAATTTAATTATTTCTTTATCACGGATTGATCCAGATGGTTGAATGATTGCGCTAACACCATTTTGAACTAATATTTCAATTCCGTCTACAAAAGGGAAAAAAGCGTCAGATGCACCTACAATAATGTCACTTTGATCTATTTTCTGAAATTTTTTCATTTTATCAATTGCTATTTTACAACTATCTAACCTACTAGGTTGACCCGATCCAATTCCAACAGTCGAGCTATTTTTTGTTAAAACTATTGCATTAGACTTTACATTTCTACAGACATTAAAAGCAAATAATAAATTATTATACATTTTTTTTGTTGGTTTAACCTTAGAAACAACTTTAAAATTATCTTTTGAAAAAATTTTGTTATCTATGCTTTGATATAAAAAAGAGTTGAAATTACTTGTAACATCATACAAGCTCCGATTATGTAATTTAGATGCATCAATTAACCTTAAATTTTTCTTTTTTTTTAAAATCTTTAGAGAATCTCTATCAAAACCAGTACCGATAATTACTTCTAAAAATAATTTATTTAATTCAATTGCAGCTTTTTTTGTAACTTTAAAATTACATGAAACGATACCACCAAATGCGCTTATGGGATCACATGCAATAGCTTCTTTCACACTTAATATTTTATCCTTATTAATCGAAACACCACATGGATTAGCATGTTTTACAACTACGGTACCAACGTTTTTTGGAAGAGTTTTTGAAATATTTAAACTTGCGTAAATATCATTATAATTATTGTAACTCAATTTTTTCCCTGATAATTGAATTATATCTAAATTATTATTTTTTCCATATATTGCCGATTGTTGATGAGGATTTTCACCATAACGCAATACTTCAATTAGATTTCCATAAGTTGTCTTCTTTTTAGGAAAATAATTTTTATTATTAATACTTAAATATTCTGAAATCACAGAATCGTAGTAAGCAGTAAGATTAAATGCTTCTTGAGATAATTTTTTTCTTAACATCAAACTTGTAGAGCCCTTATTTTTGTCTAAATCTTCTATAAATTCTTTATATTGTTGTGGAGAGCTTACAATAGTTGCATACTTATAGTTTTTAGCTGTTGCCCTTACAAGAGTTGGACCACCGATATCAATATTTTCAATGAGTTTTTCGTGATTTTTTGTAATTTTTAATGCCTCTTCAAAAGGATAAAAGTTAACTATAACTAAGTCTATTTCATCATAATTATTTTTTTTGAGATCTTTTTTGTGTTTTGTACTATCTCTTTTACTTAATATTCCAGCATGTATCTTTGGATGCAGAGTTTTAACTCTTCCATCTAGGATCTCATTAAAGTTTGTAAATTTTGATACTTCGGTGCAAGTATAACCTAATCTTTTTATTTCTTTAGAAGTTCCACCTGAGCTTATAATTTTTATATTGTATTTTTTTAGTGTCTTTAAAACTGATTTAAGTTCTGACTTGTCTGAAAGTGATATTATTGCTTTTTTAATTTTATTTTTCATATTTTACTAATCTGCCATTCAATTACTTGTTCATCACTCTGAGTAATACCCGAGATAAAAATATTTTGATTTTCAATGTAATTATTTTTATTACCAAAATATAGACCAGTTTCGACTCCGATCAATCCATCTTTTGAAAAAAATCTCCAACCAGAATTTTCTAATTCGATTAATACTGATTTATTGTCTTGTATTTTTGTAATTTTTAAATTTGGTAAAAGATGGAACCTAATTTCAAAATTTGTGCTTTTAAAATTCTTTTTTTTGATTAATTTCTCTTTTCCAAAAATAATATATTTGTTAGCATCAAATTCTAGTATCCTCTTATGAATTACTCCATATTTTGACAAATATCCATCGTGAGAACATTTTATGCTCCAAAAGTTTTTTTCATAAGTTACCTGATTGTCAAAAGTTTTAAATCCTTTCGAAACAGTGCTCGGTCCTCTACCATTTTTTTTAAAATTACAGGCAGATGAATTGTCTAAAGTTAAAGTAGAATGTGTTGCAGTTGATTTTGAAATATCATTTAGTTGATGATTGTGATTCTGAAAATATCCTGAATTTGTTATGAGTTTTTTATCTTTAAAAAAAAATTCAAATGACAATGGTCCACTTTGATAATTCTCAGAGAAATTTTTTATTGGATTGCTCCCAGTATCCATTATTAAAGCTGCATCTTTATTCTTTAAAATTGTATAACCAGATGTATCCAATTTATCAGATTTAAAATTATACCTAAATAGTTTTAAATATTTGTCAAATTCGTAATTATTAGAGTTATTATTGCCATTAAATAATAAATCTTTTTTTAGAGATCCCCAAAAAAAATCATAAGATTTTCCTAAATAAAAAATTATTTCATCCAAGTATTCTGGAACTTCATTTAATGAGTCTTTTAGAAGTTCTCTTAAAAGAATAAAATACTTCAAATAGAAAACCATTTGCCTTATGTTTCTAGATTTTGGAAAATAGTTATTATCAAAAGAATTATTTATAATTTTTTTAAGTAAATTTAATCCATAGTCTAAAAATCTGCTGTTTTTATATGAAATTCCCGAAATTACTATTGCCGAACATCCAATCATTTTATCGTTTATATCTAAAGATCTATCTATCTCATTAATTAGATGATTAACTTGTTTACTGACTATTATGTTAAAACTATTTTTATAGCTATCATTGGAGTCATTATAAGTTATTTTTGAATTTGAAATCCAAGCTATAATTCTTTTTGAAAGAATATCTATTTCCCAACTTCTCGATTCATAATTTTCATTTTTTGAAATCCAATTTTTAATTATTGACTGAGTAACTTTATTTGATGACTTTAGATCAATCGAAAATAACCAGTAAAAACTGTGTAGTTTTTTGAAATCTTTATAATTTAAATTTTTATTTTCCCATATGGATTGAATATTAAAATCTTCAATTTTTTTCTTTTGTTTTTCGTATTTTATTAATGAACTAAGTATCTTTAAGCTTGGCTGATAAACTAAAATATTTTCATCAATTTTTGATATCTTTTTGTTGTAAATGGATGAACTTAAGTAAATTTTTCTTATTTGATTTTTAAGTATAAAATAAAACTCATTGATATAATTAAAATAACTTCTAAAAAACATTCTATATTGATTTTAATTTTTCAATATTACTTCTTATATTTCCATTGTTTTCTTTAAATATTGTAGTTCCTGATACTAAAATATTAGCCCCAGCCTCTAGAACTATTTTTGAATTACTAAAATTTATCCCACCATCAACTTCAATATCATAGTGATAATGATTTTTATCTTTAATCATTTTCAACTCTTTTATTTTATCTAATACTTCAGGCATAAATTTTTGACCACCAAAACCAGGATTTACACTCATAACTAATATTAAATCAATATTTTTAATTTCTTCTATTAAAGCACTAATTGCTGTTTTAGGATTCAAAGAGACTCCAACTTTTTTACCAAACTTCTTTATTAAATTAATTGAGTTTTTTAAATTTTCAGTAGCCTCTGGATGAATGGTTATTATGTCAGCACCGGCCTCTGCATAATTTTCTATATACTTATGTACTGGTGAGATCATTAAATGTACATCAAACGGAAGCTTAGTGTATTTCCTAAGGTTCTTTATTACTGGGGGTCCTATAGTTAAATTAGGAACAAAGTGACCATCCATAACATCAACATGAATTAAATCTGCTCCACCTTCCTCTAACTTTTTAATCTCCTCTCCTAATCGACTGAAATCAGCAGATAATATTGATGGAGAAATTTGTATTTTTTTCATTTGATACTAAAAATATTAGTATCAATTTTTTGTTTTATTTGAATTAATTTTTGCTAAATATTCTGTATAATTCTTGAGCTATCTCACTTTCTAAAGGAAAAGAAAGCATGCCCATTACCGAATAACCAAGTAAATAAGGCATTAAATAGAAACGTGCCATGTAAAAGAACCAAGCTACATATAGTGGAACTAAAGGCCCTACCAAAAAGCTAGGGGTAATTGGTCTAAACATATTTATAAGTGGATTTGTAAGTTTTACGAAAACTTTCATAAAGAAGAATTGAGAATCCTCTCTTTGAAAAATATTCATTGCTACTCTGCCAATCAATGTCCACATAATGACACCTAAAATATAATCAATTATATAAACTAGAGGATGAAAATTAGCAGACATAATTCTTAGAAAAAAGGGGCGAATTTAATCGCCCCTAAGTTTTTTATATTGTTTATTTCTGTGCTAGTACCGTCTTACCACTTGGTACACGTACATCATCAACCATTTTCTGAGTAGCTGCATCTGGTGCTGCAGTTATTAAACTGACAACAATCATAGAAACTAAACTTACAGCTGCTCCAACTATTCCAAACGTAAGTTGAGTTATGCCTAAGAAACCAGATCCTCCACTTCTTACCCATATTAGGTAAGCAGTTCCAGATATAAGTCCTAGTAGCATTCCTGCAACAGCGCCTGGTGCATTAGCTCTCTTCCACCATACACCAAGTACAAGTGGGAAGAATAGTCCTGACATAGCAAAGTCAAAAGCCCAAATTACCGAACCTAAGATACCTTGTATCTCTAACGCGGCTATTGTTGCTCCTGCAAAACCAATTAATACGAGTAGTACCCTTGCAACAATTAGTCTTTTCGCTGTCTCAGCTTTTGGATTAATTATTTTGTAGTAAATATCATGAGATAACGCATTTGATATTGCTAACACTAATCCATCTGCAGTTGACATAGCAGCTGCCATACCTCCAGCAGCAACTAGACCTGAAATTACATAAGGTAATCCTGCAATCTCTGGTGTTGCTAATACAACAGCTTTACCACCCATAAAGAACTCGTTAAGCTCAAGAGTTCCATTACCATTGAAGTCACTGATAAACATTAAGTTTGCTTGGTTCCAGTTTTGATACCAATCAATAGCTTGAACTTCCGCAATTGTTTTACCAATAATTCCAGTTGGTAGTGTTGGGTCTATTAAAGATAGTTTAGATAATGTAGCTAACATCGGTGCAGAAGAATATAGTAGGAAAATAAAGAATAGTGACCAACCTACTGATCTTCTTGCAGTTCTTACACTTGGAGTAGTAAAGTATCTCATCATAACGTGAGGTAATGATGCAGTTCCTGCCATCATACACACTGCTAATGAAATAAATGCCCAAGGAGTTGCATTTACCGAAGAATGCGCTTTAGTTATTCCAGCTAAACCTTTTGGAACTGTTGCTAAATCAGCAGCAGAGTTTTTAACAAAACCAAATTGACCTTCTAGTTCTGCAATTCTTGCAACTTCATCAGCTAACATAAAGTGTGGGAAGAAACCTGCTCCCAACTTACTGCTAATCCAAAATACTGGAAGTAAGTAAGCTATAATTAATACAATGTATTGAGCTACTTGCGTCCAAGTTACAGCTCTCATTCCACCAAGCATTGAGCACATCAAAATACTTGCTAAACCAACATAAACAGCTATTCCAAATGGAATATCTAATGCTACAGATGCAATTGTACCTGTTGCATTAATTTGTGCTGTTACATAAGTGAATGAGGCTACTGTTAAAACTATGACTGCACTAAATCTAGCTAAGTTACCACCATAACGTGTTCCTATAAAATCTGGAACAGTATAACATCCAAATTTTCTAAGATACGGTGCTAATAACGAAGCAACTAGTACATATCCACCAGTCCACCCAACAAGTAGAGCCATATATCCATAGCCTTTGAAATAAATTCCACCTGCCATAGCAACGAAAGATGCACCTGACATCCAGTCAGCAGCAGTTGCCATACCATTGAAGACAGTTGGAACTTGTCTTCCAGCTACATAATAAGCATCAACTTGTAGTGTTCTAGATAACCAACCAATTAAAGCATAAATCAAAACTGTAAAAGCTACAAAAAAGATACCAATCAATTTTGCAGACATTCCAGCTTGTTCAGCTATTGCCATCAGAATAATAAATACAAGAAATCCTCCGGTATATATTCCGTAGACCTTTGGTAAATTATCTATAAATTTACCTTTTATCATTTGTCACCCTCTCTTTCAGAAAACCCGAACTCATCATCTATTTTCTCTTGTCGACCTGCAAACCAGAAAATTAAAATGACGAAGATCGCAAGTGATCCTTGACATGTAAACCAATACGTTAAAGGATATCCAAATGGTTTAATGCTAGATTCTTGCATTTCGGCTCCGAAGAGAAAGATGCCAATTGAGAAAACAAACCAAATTGCTAATGTAATAAAAAGCAAGTTTCTGGTTTTTTCCCAGTGTTGTTCTTGTTTTGACATTTTTTTCTCTCCCTATAGGTTAAAGAAATAACCTTACTGATAATCAAATTTATTTAAACCCTTAAAAACACTCGATATTGTGGCATTTTTACATTATACATCAACATATTAGGTAGATAAATGGCCCTCAAATATAGATTCAATCTTAAAGATATAAAACTTGAAGACTTTAAAGTTTATTTAGTTGCGATGTTTAAGGGCATTTTACCTAAGAAAAAAATTAAGAACATTGATGATCTTAAGCAATTCATTCAGCAAAAATCTGCTTGGGTGTCTCAAGTTACTTTATATAACTATTTAAAAACAAGAATGGGAACTAAGTGGGTTCTGCATTTTGATGACGAAAAGTTTTTAACTTCAATAAACACTGCAAAGTGGAATATTTATGCAATATCTCTTCAAGATTTGTCATTTTATACAATTTCATATTTAAATGTTTTTTATAATTATAAAGAAACAGACAAAGCATCTGAAATTTATAATAATATTCTAGATAAAGAGCTAGAAAATGGTATGCCCACAGAGATTGTTGATGAGGCAAAAATAAGTTTTAAAAAAAGATTAGATCAAATTAAGTGGGAGGAATATTATAAATCTTGGCCATTTAATGAAAGTGCTTTGGCTTTATATAATTGGGCTCCTGTAGCAAATGAATTAAAAACTTTAGATAGGAAAATTGTACTGAATTCAATGATTTTAAAATGGGATAATATTAAAGAGGAGTTTTCGAAATTAATAAAGATCTAAATATTTTTTCTATTGTCTACCAAACTGTCAACAACCGAAGGATCTGCTAAGGTCGTTGTATCTCCTAATTGACCATGTTCATTTGCAGCTATTTTTCTCAAAATTCTTCGCATTATTTTTCCAGATCTAGTTTTTGGAAGTCCTGGAGCAAACTGTATTAAGTCAGGTGTAGCAATTGGACCAATTTGCTTTCTAACCCAAAGTTTTAAATCTCTTTCTAAATCAAGAGTACTTTTTTCTCCCGCATTTAAAGTTACATAACAATAAAGTCCATTCCCTTTAATATCGTGTGGATATCCGACCACTGCTGCTTCAGCAACTTTAGGATGAGCTACAAATGCACTTTCTATTTCTGCAGTACCTAAGTTATGTCCGGATACTATTATGACATCATCCACCCTACCAGTGATCCAATAATAACCATCTTTATCTCTTCTACATCCATCTCCTGTAAAATATTTTCCATCAAATTGTGAAAAGTATGTGTCAATAAATCTCTGGTGGTCTCCATACACCGTTCTCATTTGTCCTGGCCAAGATTGTGCTATACACAATCTTCCTTGAGCTTCTCCTTTTAAAACTTTACCATCCTTATCAAGTATTTCTGGCTTAATTCCATAAAATGGTTTTGTTGCAGAGCCTGGTTTTAAATCTATCGCACCAGTCTGAGGACTAATTAATATGCCACCTGTCTCAGTTTGCCACCAGGTATCAACAATTGGACATCTACTATCTCCAACTGTTTTAAAATACCATTCCCAAGCTTCAGGATTTATTGGTTCTCCAACTGTACCTAAAAGTTTTAAAGTTTTTCTGGAAGTTTTTTTAACAGGTTTATCTCCTTCTCTCATTAAAGCTCTTATTGCTGTAGGAGCAGTATAGAATATGTTGACTTTATATTTATCAACTATTTGCCACCATCTAGATGTATCAGGGTATGTTGGTATTCCTTCAAACATTATTGTTGTGGCGCCGTTGGCTAGTGGACCATAAATAATATAGCTGTGTCCAGTAACCCATCCAATATCAGCAGTACACCAATAAATATCTTTTGGTTTGTAGTTAAAAATATATTGGTGAGTCATTGACGCATAAACCATATATCCACCTGTCGTATGAAGAACTCCTTTTGGTTTTCCTGTTGAGCCAGATGTATAAAGAATGAACAGAGGATCTTCAGCACCCATTTCCTCAGGTTCACATTTGGATGAAACTTTTTTAGTCATTTGATGATACCAGACATCTCTATCATTAAACCAATCTATTTTCTTAGTACCGGTTCTTTTTACCACAATACATTTTTTAACATTTGGGCAGCTCTGCAGGGCTTCATCTGTAATTGATTTTAATGGAATTGTTTTACCACCTCTAACACCCTCGTCTGCAGTTATTACATAATCTGATTCACAATCATTTATTCTACCTGAAATACTATCTGGAGAAAAACCACCAAATATTATCGAGTGAACTGCACCTATCCTAGCACATGCTAGCATTGTGTAAGCAAGTTCAGGTATCATAGTTAGATAGATTGTAACTCTATCTCCTTTTTGAACTCCTAAATTTTTTAAACCATTTGCAGCTTTGGAAACTTCTTTATGTAACTCTTTGTAGCTAATTTTCTTTTGAACTTTTGGGTCATCACCAACCCATATAATTGCAGTTTTATTAGCATTCTTTTTTAAATGTCTATCAATACAATTTGCTGATGCGTTTAATGTACCATCATAAAACCATTTTATATGAACATCATCTTTACTATATTTCACATCTTTAATTTTTTTATAAGGTTTTATCCAATTAATTCTTTTTCCCTCTTTTTTCCAAAAGCCATCATTATCTTTTATTGACTCATTATATTTCTTTAAATATTGAGACTTATTAACAATTGCTTTACTTATCCAATCTTTTTGCGTTTTATAAATAGTCTCTCTAGTTTTTTTGGAAGCTATGTTTTTCTTAACCTTTTTTTTTGTCTTTTTTTTCTTAGGCATGAATTTTTTTTTATTGAATTCTACCCATGTTCAAAATCATTTTCCAGCTTTTAGTATCAATTGGCATAACTGAGAGTCTACTTTGTTTAATAAGTGATAACTTCTCTAAAGCCTTTGTTTTTTTGATATTTTCAAGTGTTACAGGATTTTGAAGTTTTTTTTTAAATTTAACCTTAACTGCAACAAACCTTCTTTTTTTATCTGTTGGATCGATGAACGCAGTTTTTATTACTTCAACAATGCCAACAATCTCTTTTCCTATATTAGAATGATAAAAAAAACAAAGATCTCCCTTTTGCATTTTTTTTAAATTATTTGCTGCTTGATAATTTCTAACACCATCCCAATCAGCACCTTTTTCTCCAGCTTTTATTTGTTGGTCTATCGACCAAACGTCTGGTTCAGATTTCATTAACCAATATTGCATCTAATCTTTTTTATTCTTCTTTTCTTTTTTAAGTTTTCTTTTTTCCTTTAAAGATAGCTTAGCTTTTTTCATTACACTTGCATCCTTAAATGATTTACCACTATATCTTTTTGACATTTATAATCTAACTCCTGCTCCTTTTAAAAATTTTGCTTTTTCATCAAGCGGAAGTCTTGGACTTGCTGCTAGATCTAATTTATCAAATTTTTTGACTTTATACTTTTCAAGACCAACAAGTGCAATCATAGCTGCATTATCACCACATAATTTTGGTTCAGGGAAAATTGGTCTAAAATTACTTTTCTTACATACTTTTATTAATTTTTTTCTTATTCCTATATTAGCTGCAACACCTCCAGCGATTACAAAAGCTCTATCTTTCTTTTTGCTGCTTTTTTTGAATTCATCAAATGCTACTTGCGTTTTAACTTCTAAAATTTCTTCAATTGTTTTTTGAAAAGATGCTGCAAGATCATACTTCTCTTGTTTAGATTTTAAAGTGCTTGATATCCTTAAAATTGCTGTTTTAAGACCCGCAAAAGATAAATTGCATCCTCCTTTACTAATAATTGGTTTTGGAAGTTTAAATTTATTTGCATCTCCCTGCATAGCAAACCCTTCTAACTTTGGTCCTCCTGGAAAATCAATTCCTAAAAGTTTTGCGGTCTTATCAAATGCCTCTCCTAAAGCATCATCAATTGTTGTTCCTAATCTTTTATATTTTCCAAGCCCATTCACACTTAGATATTGAGTGTGTCCACCCGAAATTAACAATAATAAATATGGAAAATTTAACTTTGTGTTAAGTCTTGGACTTAAAGCATGTCCTTCAAGATGGTTTACACCAATAAAAGGTATATTTAAGCTTGCAGATAAAGCTTTACCAAAATTTAAACCAATAGTTAGACAAACAATTAAACCTGGGCCAGATGTTGCAGCAATTGCAGATACATCTTTTAAATCCACACCACTTTCAGTAATTGCTTTTTTTGCAATTAAATCAATTTTTTCAACATGAGATCGTGCTGCAAGCTCAGGAACCACACCTCCGAATTCTTTATGAATATCAAATTGACTTGAAACTACGTTAGATAATATTTTTATCATACCATTTTTATCTTCTTCTATGATTGACACAGCGGTTTCATCGCAACTTGTCTCAATTCCAAGGATTATGTTTTTTTCATTCATAAATATTTATAATTAATACAATTAATCTATAAGAATGTAATAAAAATAAGAATTATGAAAAGAGATAAATTTATTATTGGAACTCGCGGAAGTAAGTTAGCTCTTATTTATACTGAAAAAGTGACTAAGTTTCTTAAAAAAGTTTCATCAACTCACATCGAAATAAAACAAATAGTAACAAGTGGAGATGAAAACCAAAATGATAGGTTGTCAAATATTGGTGGGAAAGGTTTATTTTCAAAAAAAATTGAAACAGAGCTAATTAATCATAAAATAGATATAGCAGTTCATGCTTTAAAAGATATGCCAACAATTGAAACTGAGGGTTTGATAACAAATTTTTATTTAAAAAGAAATTCACCTAATGAAATATTTATTAGCAATAATAATATCAAGTTCCAGGATCTTAAACCAAATTCAATTATTGGGACTTCTTCATATAGAAGAGAATATCAACTCCAAAGTATTAGATCAGATCTAAATTATAAATTAATAAGAGGTAACGTGGATACTAGGATCAAAAAGTTAGAGAATGGAGATTACGATGCAATTTTACTCTCTAAAGCTGGTATTGAGGCTTTAGGATTAGATAATAAGATTACTCAGGAATTTAATACTGAGGAACTTATACCATGTGCTGGACAAGGAATTATTGCAATACAATGCAGAAAAAATGATCAAGAAATAATAAATATATTGGAAAAAATTAACGATAATCAGTCGAGAATAGTTGCAAATGCAGAAAGGAATGTTTTGAAAATTCTTGAGGGCGATTGTGATACAGCAGTTGGTGTCTATGCAAAAATTATTAAAGATATTGTAAATATTAAGGCAGAACTTTTTTCAGTTGATGGCAAACAGAGATTTTATGTTGATGAAAGTGAAAATGAAAAAATGATTAATCATCTAAGTATTAAGATTGGAGAAAAATTAAAATCAGAGTCAAAAGGATCATACAAAAGGTAGAATGCATATTTTATTAACAAGACCACTTGAGGATAGTAAAGAATTAATCCTAAGATTAAGTTCTCTGGGACATAATGTTTCTCATTTACCTGTAATAAAAATTGAAACAATTAAATACGATGAGCCTGACTATAACCAATTTAAGGGAGTAATATTTACCAGTTCCAACGCGATAAAGAATTTAGATTTAACTAAAGTTGATAAAAAAATTGAATGTTATTGTGTTGGTTCTGCAACAGAAAAAGTTGCAAAGTTAAATGGTTTTCAAAATATTATCTCTGCAGAAGGAAACGTAAATAATTTAAAAGAACTAATATTACAAAACTTTGATTCAAAAAATGGATCACTTCTTTATGTAAGTGGAGAAGTAGTTTCCAGTAGGTTAGATAAAGATCTTATTTCGGAGGGTTATTCTTTAAAAAGATTGACAAACTATAGAGTTTCTCCAACTTTAGAAATAAAAGAGGAATTCAGAGCAGAACTAAAAAAGTCAATTCCTGACATAATTTATGTTTACTCAGAAAATAGTGCTAAGAGTTTATTAAATTTACTTAAAAAATATGACCTTTTAGATAATTGGATGGATACTAATTTGATGTGTATGGGTGAAAAATCATCATCAATTTTAAATGAGATTAAGTGGAAAAAAATTTTTCTATTTAACCCTGGTGAAGAAGAGTTTTTGCTATATAAAATTTAGCCATGGGTGTTTTTGATAATTTTACAGGTCTATTTTTATCAGTTTGGGAAAAAGGAATATTGGGTGTTAACTTTGTAGAGATCTTAATAGGTCTTGGCATATTCTTAATATTTCTAGTTTTTAGAGGGTTGATCAGTAAATTAGTAATAAGAAAATTAGAACTAATTTCAAAAAGAACTACCAATAAACTTGATGATACTTTTGTTAAGGCAATGGAGGGACCAGCAAGATTTCTGCCAATTGTTTTAGGGGTATTTTTTGCAAGTTATTATATGTCTTTTTCAGAAGACACCAGATTATTTTTAGATAATGTAAATAGAACTTTAATTACAATTCTACTTTTTTGGATTATTCATCAAATAATTGAGCCAATCTCTTATATCCTTAGTGGTTTTGATAAAATTTTAACTAGAGAACTAATCGGCTGGATCATTAAATCACTTAAAATTTTAATTTTAATTTTAGGTGCTGCAGCAGTTTTAGAATTATGGGGAATAAAAATTGGACCAATAATAGCCGGACTAGGTTTATTTGGTGTTGCTGTTGCATTAGGAGCGCAAGATTTATTTAAAAATTTGATTTCAGGAATTTTAGTTCTTGTAGAGAAAAGATTTAAGATGGGTGATTGGATTGAAGTTGAGGGAATAATTGAGGGTGTAGTAGAAAAAATAGGTTTTAGATCAACCGTAATAAGAAAATTTGATAAATCTTTAGCTATTATCCCCAATTTTCAGTTTGCAGAAAATGCTGTTATAAATAAAAGTCAAATAACTAATTGGAGAATTAGTTGGACGATAACTCTTCAATACGATTCGACGGTAGAACAATTAAAAACTATTAGAAATGAAATAGAGAATTTTATTAATCATTCAGAAGATTATGATACAGCTGTTGGAGTATCAGTAAGAGTTGATAAATTCTCTGACAGCTCAATAGATATGTATGTGAGATGTTACACAAAAACAAATAGTTGGAGCGAAATGTTATTAGTAAAGGAAAGACTTGCAATTAAAATTAAAGAAATTGTAGAGGGTAACAAAGCCTCTTTTGCTTTCCCAAGCACTTCTATTTATGTAGAAAAAAAATGATAGCTATATTTTATTTAGTTCTCCAACTTTTGAAATTATATTCATATGTTGTGATAGCCAATGTTGTTATTAGCTGGTTAATAGCTTTTAATGTTTTAAATACATCGAACAGATTTGTTTATTCAATTTTAGAATTTACCTATAAGCTAACCGATCCAATTCTCAATAAAATCAGGGGTTTTTTACCTAGCCTTGGTGCTTTTGATATATCGCCAATTATTCTTCTTTTGTTGATATGGTTTATAGAAATGTGTATGAAGCTCTACATAGCACCACTAATTTTTTAATATCATGATTTTAATTGACGGAAAAAAACAATCAGCTGAACTTAGAGAAGAACTAAAACAAGAAGTTGAGGGTTTAAAACAGAAACACAATAAAGTTCCAGGCCTAACAGTAATTTTAGTTGGGGACTTAGCCCCAAGCCAAATTTATGTAAGAAATAAAGAAAAATCAGCAAAACAAGTTGGTTTGAAATCAGAAGTTATAAAATATCCAGATACAGTAGATGAAAAGACTGTTTTAAATAAAATTGAGGAACTTAATAATGATGAAACAGTTTCAGGAATTTTAGTTCAATTACCATTGCCCAAACATATCAACAAGCAACATGTCATTGAAACTATCTCACCACATAAGGATGTAGATGGTTTACATCCAATGAATGTGGGCAATCTATCGTCTGGATATCAAGGATCAATTCCTTGTACGCCACTTGGATGTTATTACTTATTAAAAAGAATTGAACCCAACTTAACGGGTAAAAAAGCCGTCATGATTGGTAGATCAAATCTAAATGGAAAAGCTATGGCGCAGCTTTTACTTCAAGAAGATTGTACAGTAACGATTACTCATTCAAAAACTAAAGATCTTCAGCATGAGTGCTTAGAGGCAGATGTGATTGTTGCAGCAGTTGGAATTCCTGAACTTATAAAGGGAAATTGGGTAAAAAAAGATGCAATAGTTATTGATGTTGGGATAAATAAAACTGAAAATGGTATAGTGGGTGATGTACATTTTGAAGAAGTTTCAAAAGTTGCAAAAGCTTTAACGCCAGTTCCAGGTGGTGTTGGACCTATGACAATTGCATGTCTTTTAAAAAATACAATTGAGTGTTTCAAAAGATCGTTAATTAATTTAAGATAATTGCCAAAGTTAGCAATTTTAATTCTTATTTTTTTTATCTATAATTCTTTATCATTAACTATGGAAAAAACACCTTATCATCACTTACCAGACGGCAGTTTTCGAAATCCCGAAGGCTCACCTGAGAGAAATTCTAATTTCAAATGGTCCTTTAAAGTATTCAACAAAGAAAAGAAAAAACTTAATATGTCTGTTCCTGAGGATCATGTCATTGATAAACAAAGAGTTATTTCAAATTTAGAAAATTTAAAAAATGGTGATTATGTTGGTTGGATTGGACATGCAACTTTCTTAATTAAGCTTGGAAATACAACAATTATAACTGATCCTGTCTTTTCAAAAAACGCAGGTCCACTAATTTTTGGTCCAAAAAGATATGTTAAAACGGCACTAAATTTAAATGAAATTCCCAAGACACACTTATTTCTTCTAACTCATAATCATTACGATCATCAAGATATGACTACAATTAGAAGATTTCCTTTTAAGGATGCAAAAGTTTTACTTCCTTTAAAGCTTGGAAAGTATTTCACGCGAAATAGTTATAAAGATGTGAAGGAAATGGACTGGTACGATGAAATTAAAGTTAGTGAAGACCTCAAAGTAACATTATTACCAGCAGTTCACTGGTCAAAAAGAAGCTTAACAGATACAAATAAAACTTTATGGGGAAACTTTTTAATTGAGTACAAGAATAAAAAAATACTCTTTGCTTGTGACACTGGAGTTGGAAATATTTATAAAGAGTTAGGTGAAAAATATGGACCTATTGATCTAACATTTATTAACATTGGGGCTTATAATTTTTATCCATTATCACCTAATAAAGATAAATCCTCTTATCATACCAACCCCGAAGAGGCTTTAAGTATTGCAAGAGACCTTAAAAGCAAAAAAGTTTTAGGTATGCACTGGGGTACTTTTGTTTTATCTTTAGAGCCAATAATGGAGCCACCAGTTAGATTTAAAGATAGTGCAGAAAAATATGGTTTTAAAAAAGAAGATGCAATTATTTTTAAAATTGGTGAATTTCAGTCTTTAAAAAATTTAGGAATTTAACAACATCCGCAAGTTTTCTTTTGCTTACTTTTTTCTTCCTTTAATAATTTTTCTTCAGTTTTTGTTATTTCTAGCTCCCTTACACTTTCTTCTAAAGCAGTTTTTTCTTGTAATAGTTTGTTTTCAAAATATGCGTAAAGAGAGTTAAAGCCTAGCTTAGAAGCTTTTTTTTCTTCGTAGTTTCTTCTTCCCTTTAAATTTTCAATTAATTCTAATATTTGTGGGTTTTGCATATTATTTTTATCTCATAAATTAAAAAAATTTCAATTATAATTTATTCAAGGTTTTCAACTATTTTAGGAATATATTTTTTAAAGTTAAAAAAACCTTTGTTACAAAACTTCCATGAATTTTGATCTAATTTTCTATATAGAAACTCAATATTTTTTAGAGAGTTTTGATTTATGTAATCTAAATTTTCTCCAACAGTGGGATAAAGGCAGTAACAACTTTCCAAGTTTTTAATTTCGTTTATATCAATAATCTCACAATTAATTGATTTTTCCTCTAACCTTTTCTTTTGTTCCTCAATTAAATTAGTCTTAAAATTCAATACATTTTCACTGAATTTAATATTTCTATTTTCATTTTTGTTATTAATAAGAAGAATTTTTTTGAATCTTTGAATTGTAAAGTCAGTGATTTCAAATGCTAAGTTATTTTCAAAAACTAGTAAGTTTTTCTCTTCAATATTTATCGGATTTTCAAAAGTTTTATGCAGAATAGTATAATTTTTATCACTTATTAGTGGGGGTGCATTTTCGTTAAGTTTTATATTTTGAAATCTATTATTCGTAAATTTTTTAATATTCCATTCACTTGCAAGATAATGTTTCCCTTGAGTTTGAATACCTGCAACCCAACGCCATCCTAAGGTATTAGATGCAGTATCACCATCGTATAAGTGTTGCATAAAAAATTCAGAACCAAGTTGCCAAGGTAAGTCTAATGTAAATACCCAAATGCTAGCAAACCACATTCTGGTATGATTATGCAAATAATTATAAGTCTTTAGTTCATTTACCCATTCATTGAAGCATTCAATTTCTGTGTTACCCTCAATGGCATTTAAGTAAATTTTATTATCTTTAAATTCCTTTTTTATTCTTTTTAAATCTAATAAATAATCATCCCAAACTCCTGATCTTAGTTCTAACCAACCTTTCCAATATGTTCGCCACAAAACTTCTTGGATAAATTTTTCATTTTTTGAAAAGGAAAATCTTTCCAGCGCTTTACTAATCACTTCTTTTTCATTAATCACCCCATGTGTAATATATGGTGATAAGCAAGATGTGTTAGATCGTTTATCAGGACCAAAATCAAAATTTCTTAATTTTGAATATTCTCCAAGATTATTTTTAATAAAATTATCTAAGTTCTCAATAGCCGAAGCTCTTGTAGTTTTAAATTCCATTTTTTTTATCTTAATTTTTTTTTATGAAAGTTAATAAATCTTTCTACATTTGATTTATTAAAAGTTTTATTTTCCTCGAAAGAAACTTTTTTCATTGAATAAGCATTACTTGAAGTTTGTCTTGATTGAATTGTAACATTTCCTTTATAAAGTTTAAGTTTTACTGATCCATTTACTTTATTTTTCTTCAAATCAACAATCTTTTGTAGTTTAAATCTTTCCTTTGAATACCAATAACCATTATAAACAAGCTCTGCATATCTTGGCATAACCTCATCTTTTTTGTGCATTGTATCTTTATCTAGAGTTACAGATTCAATTGCTCTATGTGCAATTAGTAATAATGTTCCTCCGGGAGTTTCGTAAACTCCTCTTGATTTTATTCCAATAAATCTATTCTCGACTAAATCCACTCTTCCTATTCCATTTTTTCCAGCTAATTGATTTAGTTTATTCAAAACTTTTTCTGGAGATAATTTTTTTCCATTTAAACCAATAGGGTCACTATTTTTGTAATTAATAGTAATAAAGGTTGGTTTATTTGGAGCCTTTTCAGGAGAATTTGTTCTTTGAAAAATAAATTCAGGTGCAGAATTTTTAGGATTTTCTAAAACTTTTCCCTCTGTTGAAGTATGAAATAAATTATCATCAACTGAGAAAGGTGGTGCACCTTTTTTATCTTTTGGAATGGGTATTCCATGTTTTTTCGCATAATTAATTAGATCTGTTCTTGATTTTAATTTCCAAATTCTCCATGGCGCAATTATTTTAATTTTAGGAGCAAAGTAATGATATCCCAATTCAAATCTAACTTGATCATTTCCCTTCCCTGTCGAACCATGTGAGACAGCATAAGCATTAAATTTTTTAGCTACTCTAATCTGATCTTTTGCAATCAGTGGTCTTGCTATGGATGTACCTAATAAATAAACACCCTCATAAAGAGCATGACCTCTTATCATTGGGTAAACATAATCCTTAACAAAAATATTTTTTAGATCTTGAATTATGATTTTTTTAACACCCAATTTTTTTGCATTCTTTATTATTTTATTTCTATCCATTTCCTGCCCTACATCAGCAGTGTATGCTATAACTTCAGCATCATAATTTTCTTGAAGCCATTTAAGAATGATAGACGTATCCAAACCACCTGAATAGGCGAGTACAATCTTCTTTTGTTTTTTCATTTAAGTGCAGCTTTTTTTTGCAGCGTTATAAGCTTTGGTAAAACCCATCAATGAATAGTCATCTGTAGTTCTTGTGCCACTTTGTTTGTAGGCTGTTATCATCAGCCTTGAGGCCTTTTTCATTCTTTTAATAATTTTTTGCTCTGTTTTTCCATTTGAAATCCATGCAAATTTATTTTGTGGTAAGTCAAACTCAAATTTTGATTTTCCAGATGTAGCTAATATTGCATTTTGTGAATTAAAGTCATAACCAGAAGTTATGCTCACCTCATCAGAAATTTTATCTTCAGGTCTAAAGGATACAAATAATCTTGCTTCTCTGTTGCTTGCTTTAGGAGACTGACTTACTGGTATAGAATAAGCAAAACAGATTTTTCCAGTTTCATTAAAAACTGCAACAGCATTCCAATCTTTAAAAGTTCCTAATTTTTTTAAGTCCTCTGACTGGACAGATGTCATTAGAAATACTGTCAATATAAGTGTTTTTAAAAATAATTTTTTAATTATGGACATGGATTAGGATATTTCTTTTGTACATTATTTATTTCTTTAATTACCTCACTATCAAGATTCACTTTTACACTTTCTACGTTAGTTTTCAACTGCTCCATAGTTGTAGCTCCAATTATCACACTAGTCATAAAGTCTTGTACCTCACAGAATTTTATAGACATTTGACTCATGTTTAGTTCAAATTTCTGACTAATTCTGTAATAATCTTCAACTGCATTTTCCATATTTGGCTTTCTATATCTTGTCCAAAAATCAAAATCTCTCTCCATTCTTGAGCCTTTAGGAAACTGTTTATTTCTGTATTTTCCACTTAGGTAACCACTTGCAAGTGGTGAATAAGCCAAACATCCAATATTCTCCCTTATTGATACTTCAGCTAACCCTACTTCATAAGATCTATTTAGCAGACTGTATGGATTTTGAATTGCCATCATTCTTGGAAGTGCTTTATCTTTTGCAAGTTGAAGATAATTCATCACTCCCCATGGAGTTTCATTTGATAAACCAACATATCTAATTTTGCCTTGTTCAATAAATTTTTTTAAGTTTTCCAAAATATCTTCAAATTTATTCCAGTCGTTTTCTTTGTGTTCGTATCCTAATTTTCCAAAGTTATTTACGTTTCTTTCAGGCCAATGTAATTGATAAAGATCGATATAATCAGTTTTTAATCTTTTTAAACTTCCG
The DNA here is from genome assembly GCA_902560585.1 of uncultured Pelagibacteraceae bacterium. Taxonomy (GTDB): domain Bacteria; phylum Pseudomonadota; class Alphaproteobacteria; order Pelagibacterales; family Pelagibacteraceae; genus Pelagibacter. The sequence goes on from CACEMI010000010.1 coordinate 36,414, forward strand.
TGAAGAGCATCCTCTAAGTTTTTTCCAGTAAAACTATTTTCTCCATTTCTCATGTATTTTCTGCTAGGGCCACCCACTTTGGATGCTAATATTACATCTTTTCTTTTTTTTGTTTCCTCAAACCAATTTCCAATAATAGTTTCTGTATGGCCGTATGTTTCAGCTTTTGGTGGAACTGCATAGAGTTCAGCTGTATCCCAAAAATTAACCCCATTTTCTAATGAGTAATTCATTTGTTCAAAAGCTTCACTTTGGGTATTTTGTTCACCCCAAGTCATTGTTCCAAGACAGATTGTGCTTACATTTATGTCAGTATTTCCTAGTTTTTTATAATTCATGCTCAGTTATAAGTAATGTTTGTTACATTTATTTTGACGACTTGAAAATCTCAAAAAAAAAACTTATATAAATAATATGGAATTCAATAAAGAAAATATTCTAAGAAAAGCAACTACCACCAAACAAACAGTTGTTATGGATGAAGGCCTAAGAGCCTACATGTTAAAAGTCTATAATTATATGGCAACCGGTGTATTGCTAACTGGTATAATTGCACTTTTATCGTTTAAAATGTCAGTTGTAACAGACCCAAATGGTGCGATTGTTGGTCTAACTGAATTTGGAAGTGCAATTTATTTATCTGGATTAAAATGGATTGTAATGCTGGCTCCTCTAGGGATTGTATTCTACATGAGTTTTGGAATAAATAAAATGAGCGCATCTAGAGCTCAAACTACTTTTTGGGTATTTGCAGCTTTAATGGGATTATCACTTTCATCAATTTTACTAGTTTACACAGGTTTAAGTGTAACAAGAGTATTCTTTATTTCTTCAGCAACTTTTGGTGCTATGAGTATTTATGGTTACACAACAAAAAGAGACTTAACCAAGATGGGATCTTTTTTAATGATGGGTTTAATTGGGATCATAATTGCATCAATAGTCAATATATTCTTGAAATCATCAATGATGTATTTCGCAATATCAATAATTGGTGTTTTGGTATTTGTTGGTTTAACTGCATACGATACGCAAAAGATCAAAAATATGTATGCAGCATCTGACAGCGGTGAGTTAATGGGTAAAAAAGCGGTAATGGGTGCCCTAACTTTATACCTAGACTTTATTAATCTTTTTATAATGCTTTTAAGATTGTTCGGTCAAAGAAGATAAGGCCTAAATTTTTTTCCAATCAACTTTATTTAAGAGTATTTTTAAATCGTAAGAATTTTTTAAAATTTTACCATTAGTATCTGTAATTAAATATTTAAGATTTTTGTTTGATGGTTTAAAATTTTTACAAATTTTGTAAATTGCTTTTTCAGCTGCATTTTTAAAAACGCTAAAACTTACCTGTTTTCCCGAAATAGAAAGACCATAGTCTTTCCAATTTCCTGAGGAAACCATTTTTGCATAAAGATCTAATATAATTTTTAACTCAGCTCTTTCAAAAAAAAGTTTTTTGTTTTCATCTTTATTTACATTATTTACTACTAGTTTTAAGTTTCTATTCATTTAATTTGTATTTATTTATTAAACCAATTTGAAAAGCGGTAAAAATAAAGGTTATAGGCAACATTCCCCAAACTTTAAAGTTTACCCAGAATTCTTCTGATTGAGTTCTCCAAATTATTTCATTTAATATGGCTAGTCCAAAAAAGAAATATGTCCATCTTTTATTTAAAATTTCCCATCCCTCATCACTTAAAGGCATAGATTTACCAAGTAATTTTTTTAAAACTGGTTCGTTTGTAAAGTATTTTCCAAACATTAATGCTAGACCAAACAAAATATTTATTATTGTTGGTTTCATGTAAATAAATATAGGATCATCAAAATAAATCGTTAAACCACCAAATAGTGTAATCAATATTCCACTTATAAGTGGCACTTTTGGAATTGTCTTTTCAACAATCCACATAATTAAAACTGCTATGATAGTTGCAACTATAAGTGGAGGTATTGCAACGATTAAGTTTTTATCATTATTGTAATAAAAATAAAAAAATATTACCAAAGGCCCTAAATCAGTAACAAATTTTAAAACAGATTTATTCACTGCTACATAATAGCAGAATAATAAAACAATCATATTTTTTTTATTGATTTTTATTTTTAAATATCCATATTTATTGAGTGACTATTCAAAAAGGAAAGTTCTCAATTGGAGACGTTGTAAAACATAAGCACTTCGACTTTAGAGGTGTGATTTATGATGTTGATTTTGAATTTAATAATTCAGAGGAATGGTATCAATCCATACCAAAAAACGTAAGACCTAGAAAAGACCAACCATTCTATCATTTGTTAGCTGAAAATGATGAAATAACATACGAGGCATATGTTTCTGAGCAAAATCTATTAGTGGACGACTCTGATGAGCCCATTAAACATCCATTAATAAATGAAATATTTTCAGGAAAAAGAGGCTCTAGTTATTTCAAACCCTCTAACTAGACACAATTACATTATTTAAACACATTTCGTGCAAATCTTAGACATACATGAAGGCTAAGGTAATTAGATATTTTGGCCAAGGATGCATAATTTATCCATTTATTTATCTCCCTCTGTGTTCTTGGTCAGAATAACTCACCATAAAAATTTTCAAAATTTTTCAATTTGATATAGATAGCTAAAAAAATGTTAAATTATTTTAAACCAAAAAACCTAATTCAGATTATCAATAGATCTCAAAAATTTGTCTTTATTATATTTATTTTAATCTTAATTCTTGGACTTGTTGAAGCATTAATTCTTTCACCTGAGGATTATAAACAAAGTGACTCTGTTAGAATTATGTATGTACATGTTCCTGCTGCTTGGATCTCATTAGGAATTTTTTCTTTAATATCAGTTTTATCTTTTGGTATTATTATTTTTAAAAATAAGAATTTTTCACTAATCACTAAAAGTTTAGCTCCATCAGGATTTGTCTTTAATATAATCGCTCTAGTAACCGGATCAATTTGGGGAAAACCTACTTGGGGAACGTGGTGGGCATGGGACGCAAGAATTACATCCATGTTATTATTAGCAATATTTTATTTGATGTTTATTTTGTCTTGGAGAATTGCAGGAACAGAGGATAAAGCTGTAAAATTAAGTTCATATATTGCTATATTTGGAGTTATTAATGTTCCAATTATCAAATTTTCTGTCGATTGGTGGTCTACTCTTCATCAACCAGCTTCAATAAATCTTCTAAAAGAAACTTCAATTCATTCGTCAATGCTGCTTCCTTTGGGAATAATGACTGCGGCATTTGCACTTTTTTCGCTTTTGATATTTTTGATGAAATATAATACAGAACTGATAAAAATTAAGAATAAAGGATTAGATAGATTATGATTCAAGACGTTTTATACATGAATGGGTACGGCTTATACGTATGGTCTTCTTTTGTGTTTACTTTATCTTGTTTTTGGATTTTATATTCAGTTATTAAACTTCAGTTAATTAAAGAGCATAAAAAATTTGAAGCAAAATTTGAAAGTTTAGATATAGAGAAAGTTGAAAAAGCAAAAAAACAAGAAACTTTCAAAGAAATTTTAGCTACTTCTTCAGTTTCTAAGATTTAATTACTTATTTTCATGTATGGTAAAAAAGTAAAATTAAGAGCTGTTTTTATATTATCAATATTTGTTTCTTTAATTTTAGTATCTTTTTTAATTATAAAATCGCTGGAAGAAAATGTAGTTTATTTTAAATCACCAACAGAAATTAAGGTACTTCCTAAAGTTACAAAGAAAAAAATTAGAGTTGGTGGAATGGTAAAAAAAAATTCAATTAATATTAATCAATCTGAGGTAAATTTTGTGATAACTGATTTTAAAAACGAGCTTATAGTAAATTATAAAGGCTCAATACCAAATTTGTTTGAGGAAGAAAAAGGAGTTGTCGCTGAGGGATTTCTTCAAGATAGAAATTATTTTAAGGCGGTGAAAATTTTGGCGAAGCATGATGAAAACTATATGCCCCCAGAGGTAGCAGAGTCTTTGAAAGAAAATTAGAATGGTCAATCAACTAGGCAATTATTCTTTATATATAGCTTTATTAATTTCGATTTTTATAATTATAAAAACCTCATTATCGTTTAGGAATTCCTCTAATGTTTTGAGTGGCAATATTTTTTCGTTAATATCCGTACAATCTTTAATGGTTATAATTAGTTTTCTAACTTTAATTTATGCTTTTGTTACATCAGACTTTAGTAACGAGACTGTTTACAACAACTCTCATACTGCAAAACCTTTATTCTATAAAATTTCTGGGACATGGGGAAATCATGAAGGAAGTTTACTTTTATGGTTATTGGTATTAACAATTTTTTTATTTTTATTTGTAATCGACTCTAAAAATCTTCCTCAAAGATACAGAACTTTTACATTGTTCTTTCAGGAAATTATAATTTTTGGTTTTCTTCTATTTATACTTTTCACATCCAATCCCTTTGCAAATATATTTCCAATTCCATCTGAAGGAACAGGATTAAATCCAATACTCCAAGATCCTGCATTAGCAATTCATCCACCTATTTTATATTTGGGTTATGTTGGAACCTCTATTATATTCTCATCCGCTTTAGGTGCAATTATCTCTGGCTCCATTAATAAATCTTGGGCAAGTCACATTAAAAGATGGGTTTTAATTTCGTGGGTATTTTTATCTATTGGTATTCTCTTAGGATCTATATGGGCATATTACGAGTTAGGATGGGGAGGTTTTTGGTTTTGGGACCCTGTTGAAAACGTATCACTAATGCCTTGGCTTTGCCTAACAGCATTATTACACACAGTTTTTACTTTAGAAAAACGAGGAACATTTCAATCATGGGCAATAATTTTATCAATTACAACTTTCTCATTAAGTATGAGTGGAACTTTTTTAGTTAGGTCTGGAATTTTAAACTCAATTCATACTTTTGCAAATGATCCATCACGTGGAGTGTTTATATTGTGTTTTTTATTTGTATTAATTTTTATCTCAATATTTATTTATTTTTTTTATCAAAAAACTATCACAGTTGAATCAACAAAAACTTTTTTAGTGAGTAAAGAAACTGCAGTTTTAATCAATAATTTATTCATGATGTTTTTTTTATCAGTAGTTTTGATTGGTACAGTTTATCCAATTTTTTTAGAGGTAATTAACGATGAAAAAATTTCGATTGGACCACCTTTTTACCATAAATTAATTATCCCATTCTTAATCCCATTTTTATTTTTTATGGCAATCGGACCAAATATTAAATGGGTAAAAGATAAGATGAGAAAAATTAATTTAAAAGATATCTTTATTTTTATAATATCAATAGTAATTTCTTATATTTTTGTAAATAAATTTGGCATTTCTTATCTCCTATCTCTTCCTTTATTTATTTTCAGTTTATTTTTATTTTTTGTGACAATTAAAGATTTTTTTGGAAAAAATATCAACATATCTCAAAAAATCTCACATTTTGGTTTCAGTCTCTTTATTTTAAGTATTTTATTAAATGGCGTTTTGGCTAAAGAACATTCTTCAAACATGAGAGTTGGAGATGAAATAAAATTTTTAGATAAAATGATTCAATTTCAAAATATTGAAGTAATTAAAAAACAAAATTATCAAACATTAATTGGCAAATTTAATATTGTTGATGAAAATAATTCATTAAGTTTAAAACCTGAAATTAGAATTTATGACCAACCCCAAACCATTACCAGTGAAGCTGATATTTCGTCTACAATTTTTGCAGATAATTTTTTAGTATTTAATATAATCAAAGACGATGGTTTTTATAATGTGAGGTATCAAATAAAACCATTTATGATTTGGATTTGGATTTCAGTCTTACTGATTTCATTAGGTGGAATATTAAGCTTAAAGAAAAAAAATGTCTAAAAATATAAAATTAATTAGTATAGTTTTATTTGCATTTTTTTCTTTTTTTATACTTTTAAAAGGATTAGATAAATCTAACACTTATTCTCCCAGTATTGATAAAAGTAAAATTGATTTCAATTTTAAAGCAAAATATCTTTTTTCTGAAAAAGAAGTTTTTTTAAACGATTTATTAAAAAACGAAGGTATGACTTTAATTAATATATGGGCCTCTTGGTGTTTGCCTTGTAAAGATGAGCATGCATATTTATTAAAATTAAAATCTTTAAATAACTTAAATATTATTGGAATTAATTACAAAGATAATGAAAATAATGCTAAACAATTTCTTAGCGAACTTGGAAATCCTTATACCAATATAATTACTGATCCAAATGGTATAAACTCAATTGAACTGGGAGCATTTGGTGTACCTGAAACTTATTTAATAGAAAATAAATCTAAATTAATTATTAAAAAATTTATAGGTCCTTTAGATGATAAATCATTTATACAACTCACTAAAATAATTCAATGAATAAGATGAAAATTCTTTCAAAGCTAATTATTATTTTTTTGTTCTTTCAAAATTTTTCTTCAGCTGAAACTTCACAACAAGTTGACAAAATTTCAAAGAACTTAAGATGTCTAATTTGTCAAGGTCAATCAGTTTACGATTCCCAATCAGATTTTGCATTAAGCATGAAAATTCTAATACAGAATAAAATCGATGAAGGTAAAAATGATGAGCAGATTTATGATTTTCTTAAAAATAAGTACGGTGAGTGGATAGTTTATGATCCAGAAATAAACAAAAATACCCTTTTGCTTTGGGTATTACCTTTGATTTTATTCGTTTTTGGCGGTATTTTAATTCTTAGAAAAGTATCTATAAAGTAGATAAAAACTTTTATGCAAACCTTTTTAAAAATATTTTTAATATACTTTTTACTATTATTTAATTTAGCAAATGCAGATGGACATAAATCTAATGAAAGTTGGAGTTTTTACACTGGAACTTTTGATTTTAGTGACGAGGGAAAAAAGTCAACTTTATTTGGTATCCAACACATTAATACTGGAAAAAATAAGGAGAGTTTCTTAGGGATACTACAACCTGTGACAGGTTTAATGATAACAGCAGATAATGCAGCATACGTATATACAGGCTTTCAAATTTACAATGAAGGGCCATTAAAATTTACCCCAAGTTTCACACCTGGATTGTACTCCGAGGGCGATGGTAAAGATTTAGGGCATGTGATTGAGTTCAAAACTGAAATTCAAATATCTTATGAATTTTCAAAAAATAGCGAAATAGCAGTATCATATAACCATATATCTAATGCGAGTCTTGGAGATAAGAATCCTGGGGCAAATAGTTATATGTTTAATTATATAAAAAAATTTTAATTTAAGGATATGAATTTAAAAGATTGTCACAATTTTAGTGATTTTAGAAAATTAGCTCAGAAAAAATTACCTTCTCCAATATTCCATTATATAGATGGTGCAGCAGATGATGAAATAACTTATGCGAGAAACACTAGCGCTTTTGACGATGTTGATTTGGTTCCGAATGTTCTAAGAGGAGTAGAAAATGTTGACCTCTCAACAACAATATTTGGAAAAAAATTGGATTTACCTTTTTACCTAGCACCAACAGCCTTACAACGACTTTTTCATTATGATGGAGAAAGGGCAGTGGGAAAAGCAGCTAAAAAATTTAATACAATGTTTGGTGTTTCAGCTTTAGCAACTGTGAGTGTTGAAGAAATCTCATCAATGATTGATACACCTAAAATGTTTCAATTTTATTTTCATAAAGACAGAGGTCTTAATGACTCTTGTCTAGAAAGAGCTAAAGCAGCAAAATTTGATGTAATGGCTTTAACCGTTGATACTATAACTGGTGGAAATAGGGAGAGAGATTTAAGAACTGGTTTTACATCACCTCCAAAATTAACGTTATCAAGTTTATTTAGTTTTGCTACAAAGCCTATGTGGGGAATAAACTATTTAACAAAAGGTAAGTTTGAATTACCACATCTTCAAGATTTTGTTAAAGAGGGTACCAGTACCAATTCCTCAATTGGAAGTTATTTTTCTACGATGTTAGATCAATCAATGAATTGGAAAGATGCTGAAAATCTTTGTTCTAAATGGGGAGGTCATTTTGCTCTTAAAGGTATTATGAGTGTTGAAGATGCAAAAAGAGCTGTAGACATTGGATGTACCGGTATAATGGTTTCTAATCATGGAGGAAGACAACTTGATGGATCTAGATCTCCATTTGATCAATTAGCTGAAATAGTTGATGCTGTTGGAGATAAACTTGACGTTATTTGTGAAGGAGGAATTCATAGAGGAACTCATATGCTTAAAGCGTTATCACTTGGTGCTAAAGCATGTTCAGGTGGTAGGCTTTATTTATACGCCCTAGCTGCTGCAGGCCAAGCCGGTGTTGAAAGAGCTTTAAACCAATATAAAACAGAGCTGCAACGTGACATGAAACTAATGGGTTGCACAAAAATAAGTGATCTAAATAGAAGTAATTTAAGATTCAGAAGATAATGATTCTAAAGAATTGCTACAATTTCGAAGACTTTAGAAAGCTAGCAAAAAAAAAATTACCTGCCCCGATTTTTCATTACATTGATGGTGGAGCTGACGATGAAGTCACAATGAATAGAAACACAGATTCATTTAATGACTGCGATCTAGTCCCAAATATTTTAAATAGTGTTGGTGAGCCAGATTTAAAAACTGAGGTTTTTGGAACAAAAATGGACATGCCAATTTTTTTGTCCCCTACTGCAATGCAAAGTTTATATCATCCAGATGGAGATAAAGCATCTGCTCGTGCAGCAGAAAAATTTGGTACAATTTATAGCATGTCTACAATGGCATCTTTCTCGATCGAAGAAATTGCAAATCTTTCAAGTGGACCGAAAATTTTTCAATTATATATCCATAAAGATCAATCTATAACCGACGACTTAATTGATAGATGTAAAAGAGCAAACTTCAATGGTATGTGTATCACTGTTGATACAATTGTTGCTGGAAATAGAGAAAGGGACCATAGAACAGGTTTTACAACACCCCCAAAATTTACATTAGATAGTCTAATGAGTTTCGCAATGAGACCGCAGTGGGTATTTAATTATTTTACAAATAAGAAATTTGAATTAGCTAATCTGAAAGATAAAGTTGAAAAAGGAACAAATATTGCTCAATCCGTTATGGGATATATAAATGAACAGTATGATCCAGCTATGA
>CACEMI010000011.1:0-43348 GCA_902560585.1 uncultured Pelagibacteraceae bacterium
AGGTCCTTCTATTTCTATAATCGCCTTAGAATGTGAGAGATCTGTAACAGCAAAGTCGCTATCATTAAAATTTTTCAAAATTTCACTAAAAAGTTCTTTTTTTTTGGAAACAACAAGCCAATTGTTTGGTGAATTCCACAATATTCTTAAATTTTCATTTGCGACAACTTTTTGTGCTTCATTAACAAATTGCAAATTATTAAGTTTTATATCATTTATTTTAATTGAGGAATTTTTGTACTGAACTATTTGAACAATTAATAAATTTTTTAACTCAGAAATTTTCAATAATTCATTTTCAGTTTTATTTTCAAAATTTCCATAAGAGCCCTCTGAATGAATGTTTTGCAAAGGTGATATCATCGTCATGATCTAACTCTCTTTCCTTCAGGATCTACATAATGAGAAGAGACAATCTCTACAGGTATTGTTTTGTTTTTTAAAGGTGACATAGCAAAGAGTTTTTGTCCTATCATATTTTTACCATCTTTAATTATTGCTAAAGAAAATGGGTTATCATGTTCAACACTCCAACATGATGCCGAAACATGACCTAATTTTGGGTTAGGTAATTTTGCTTTTGGATCTTTTACTATGTAAGATCCCTCAGGTATACTTGTAGTTTTATCAATTGGAACTACGCCAACTAATTTTTCTCTATCCGTAGATGTAAAGGCAGATCTGTTTAAAGATCTTTTGCCTATAAAATCTTTTTTCTTACTAACTAGCCCTTCTAAAGATGCATCGTAAGGGATTGTTCTTCCATCTAATTCAGATCCTGCTACATGGCCCATTTCTATTCTTAAAGTTGATAAAGCTTCAGTTCCATATGGTTGTATTTGAAATTCTTTTCCAACTTCCATGATTTTTTCCCACATGAAATATCCGTTATCAGATTCAACGTTAATCTCATATGCTAACTCACCAGAAAACGAAATTCTGTAAATTTTTGCAGGAACTCCAAATAAATCAGCCTCTTTATAACCCATAAATGGCAAACCTTCGTTTGAAACATCTAAATTAGGGAATAATTTCATTAATAATTTTCTAGAATTAGGTCCTGCGATTGCTGCGCCTGCCCATTGCTCTGTGGTTGATACAACGTTTACATTTAATTCTGGCCACACTAGTTGTAAATAATATTCTAAATGAGATAGAACATTTGCTGCTTGAGCTGTTGTAGTTGTCATGTGATAATGATTTTCGGAAATCCTTGTTGTTGTTCCATCATCCATTACAATTCCATCTTCTCTTAACATTACACCGTATCTTGCTTTACCCACTGGAAGTTTAAGCCAAGCATTAGTATAAACTCTATTCAAAAACTCTGCTGCATCTGGTCCTTTAACATCTATTTTACCTAATGTTGTAACATCACATACACCTACATTTTGTCTTACATTCTTTGCCTCTCTTTTTGATGCTTCAAATAACCCTTCATTTCCTTGCTTGTAATATCTTGGTCTTAACCAAACCCCAGCATCAACAAATACTGCATTATTTTTTTCATGCCATGAATGCATAGGTGATTTTCTTGTTGGTTTAGAATGTTTGCCAACTTCTCTTCCTACAATTGCTCCAATTGAAACTGGAGTATAAGGAGGTCTAAAAGTCGTATGTCCTACTTGTGGAACAACTTTATTCTCAATATCAGAAACTAATTGTAATCCATTTAAATTACTCGTTTTTCCTTGGTCGGTAGCCATACCAAGTGTTGTATATCTTTTTACATGCTCGATAGACCTGAAACCTTCTCTTAGCGCTAGCTCAATATCAGAAACCGCTACGTCATTTTGAAAATCTAAAAACCTTTTATAAGATTTACCTTTTGGTAAAGGAACACACCAAAATTTGTCATGATCCGTTGATTTTTTTTCTACTACTGTCGGTACTGAAACTTTATTATTTTTTTCAGTTATTTTATTTGAAACGTCAAAACCTTTGTCAAAAGCATCTTTAATTGTTTCCTCTAATGTAAATATTCCATTTGCTGACCCGATTGTATTTTCTTTTTGTTTAGATTTATCTGGTACAAATGCATCAATTTTTTCGTTAAATTTAGATTTGTTTCCTGACTGTGATGCTAAATGAATAGATGGTGTCCAAAAACCTGATACACAGATACAATCACATTCAATATTTTCTATGTTAAATAATTCTTTTTTATCGTCAGATATTTTAGCAATATCTGCTGATTTAACTTTTTTATAGCCTTTTGCAGCAACAACTACATAGGAGAACTTAATTTCAATATTTAAATTTTTTGCCTCAGTTATAATATCTGAAGAAGGATTACTTCTTGTATCTAATATGATTGGATTTACTCCGTTTTTTTTAAATTCAATTGCAGTTTCATAACCACTATCATTGTTTGTGAAAATTAAAGGTTTTTTTCCAACTAATACCCCATAAACTTTCATATACTCTTTGGCAGCTGAGGATAACATAACGCCAGGAGTATCATTGTTTCCAAAAACTAAAGGTCTTTCAATTGAACCTGACGAAATCAATACTTCATTTGCTCTTATGTACCACAAACGTTGTTTAGGGAGATATTTTTGAGTTTTTGGCAAGTGATCGCTAATACGCTCTGACATTACTAACATATTGTGATCATAGTAACCAAAAACTTGCGATCTATTTTTTACTGTAACATTAGGCATGGACTTTAGTTCTGCTATAATTTTTTCTGTCCACTCGACACCTGTTTGGTTTCCTATATTTACATCACTTGTTAATAAGCTACCTCCAAATCTTGGTTTATCCTCAGCCAATATTACTCGAGCTCCATTCTTTGCAGCGGCATAAGCACTTGCTAAACCTGAAGGTCCAGATCCTGTTATTAATAAATCACAATACTCATATTTATGCTCATATCTCTCTTTATCATGTTTGATAGAGGCTTGTCCAAATCCAGCCGCCATTCGAATAAAAGGTTCATATATTTTATACCAAAAGCTAGGAGGCCACATAAATGTTTTGTAATAAAAACCAGCTGGAAAAAACATTTTTAAAAAATTATTTATCGCTCCAATATCAAAATTTACACTAGGCCAACAATTAACACTCTTAACCTCTAGTCCTTCAAAAATTTCTTGTTCTGTTGCTCTTATATTTGGATCTCTCTCGTTATTTCTGTCTAACTGCAGAATTGCATAGGGCTCATCAACACCAACTCCAAAAAAACCCCTAGGTCTGTGATATTTAAAACTTCTACCTACTAAATGAACTCCATTCGCTATTAAGGCAGATGCGATAGTATCTCCCTCGAAACCAAAATATTTTTTGCCATTAAACTTAAACGAGATTTTTTTTTCTCTATTGACCATTCCAACATTATCTAATCTAAAATCCTGGGACATTATTCTATTGCTTCGTTTGCTTTATAAGTTTTAAAAATTTCGTGAGTTGATGTATCTCTCTCAACTTTAATCCATTGTCTACATCCAGAAATATGATGCCATAATTCTAAATGTTTTCCTCTTGGACTTTTTCTTAAGTATACAAAATTATCCCATTCTTGATCGCTTATTTCTTTATTTAGTTCAGGACGCTTTACTGTTGCATCTCCGCCATAAGCAAATTCATTCTGAGATCTAAGTCCACAATGTGGACAGTTGATATATAACATTTATGATATCCAGGTTTTAGTTCCTAGGCCTTTTTCATCAATTAAATTTCCAGTGCTAAATCTGTTTAGGCTATAACCAGCATTTAAATCATGAACTCTATCTTGAGCAATTGTATGTGCAAAAGTCCACCCGGAAGCTGGGGTTGCCTTAAATCCACCATAGCACCAACCACAATTTAAATATAATCCGCTAATATGTGTTTTATCTATAATTGGTGAACCATCCATGGACATATCCATTATTCCACCCCAAGTTCTTAACATTTTTAATTTGCTAAGAAATGGAAACATCGCAATCCCTTCTGTTAAAACATGTTGAAGAGTTGGTAGGTTTCCTCTTTGAGAATAACTATTATATCCATCTAAGTCTCCACCCATAACCATTTCCCCTTTATCTGATTGGCTACAGTAAAAATGTCCTGCACCAAATGTAACAACATGATCAAGCAAAGGTTTAATAGGCTCTGATACACATGCTTGAAGCAAATGAGTTTCAATTGGTAAAGTCATATTTAACATTTCTGCCAAAATATTTGTACTTCCTGCAACACATAAACCAACTTTCTTTGCTTTAATATCTCCTTTAGAAGTTCTTACTCCAAGAATTTTTCCATTTGAGACATCAAATCCCGTAACTTCACAATTTTGAATTATGTCAACACCCATGGAGTCTGCTTGTCTCGCATAACCCCAGGCAACAGCATCGTGTCTTGCTGTTCCAGCGCTTGGTTGCATCAAGCCTCCAAAAATTGGAAACCTTACATTGTCAGAAAAGTCTGCCATTGGAATTAACTTTTGAACTTCTTCTCTATTTAACAAAACCGCATCAATGCCGTTCAAACGCATTGAATTTCCCCTTCTTGAATAGGCATTCATTTGTGCATCTGAGTGGGCAAGATTAATTATTCCTCTTGGGGAAAACATTACATTGTAATTTAAATCTTGGCTCATCTTTCTCCAAAGATCCATACCAAATTCACTAAACAAACCATTCTCATCATGCATGTAATTAGACCTAATAATTGTAGTATTCCTTCCAACGTTTCCTCCACCTATCCAACCTTTTTCAATGATAGCAACATTTGTAATGTTGTGTTCTTTTGCTAAGTAATATGCGGTTGCTAATCCATGGCCTCCCCCGCCAATGATAATTACATCGTATTCTTTTTTAGGAGTTGGATCTTTCCATGCAACTTCCCAATTTTGATGATCTGAGAATGCATTTTTTATTAGACTAAAAACTGAGTATTTTTGCATTTTATAATTTTATCTAAATAAACTTAAATTTTTTCTTATTTTTTATATATATATTTTTTAGATGTTTAAAATCCTATTAAAAAAGTATAGAAATTTTGCACATTAATTTATTATAGGTTTTAAACCAAATGTCAAAAACAGATATCCAAATTGCAAGAGAAGCAAATATGAAACCAATTCAAGAGATTTTGGATGGGGTTGGTGTTCCAGATAATGCTGAGGCATATAGTCCAATAAGTAGATACATAGCTAAGATTAAACTGGAATATCTTGAAAAATTTAAAAATAAAAAAGACGGGAAATTAATATTAGTTACAGCAATTACTCCTACTCCAGCTGGAGAAGGAAAAACAACCACTTCAGTGGGATTGTCTGATGGATTAAATAAAATAGGTAAAAAATCTATTGTTTGTTTAAGAGAGCCGAGCTTAGGTCCTTCATTTGGAATGAAGGGTGGCGCAGCTGGTGGTGGTTATGCACAAGTTGTTCCTATGGAACAAATAAATCTTCATTTCACAGGTGACTTTCACGCAATCACTTCTGCTCACAATCTATTATCTGCTTTAATAGATAACCATATTTATTGGGGTAATAAATTAAATATAGATGTGAGAAGAATAGTTTGGAAAAGAGTGCTTGATATGAATGATCGAGCATTAAGATCAATCAATATTAATCTTGGTGGGGTTGCAAATGGTTTCCCAAGAGAAGATGGTTTTGATATCACAGTTGCATCCGAAATCATGGCGATCTTTTGTTTATCTAATGATCTACATGATCTTGAAAATAGAATTGGAAATATAACTGTTGCTTACACAAGAGATAAAAAACCAATTTATGCAAAAGATTTAAATGCACATGGTCCAATGACTGTTTTGTTAAAAGACGCAATTAGACCAAATGTAACTCAAACTTTGGAAAATAATCCCGCAATAATCCATGGAGGTCCCTTCGCTAATATTGCGCATGGTTGTAATTCTGTATTAGCAACTAAAACTGCATTAAAACTATCAGACTATGTTGTTACTGAAGCAGGATTTGGTGCCGATCTAGGTGCTGAAAAATTCTTAGATATAAAATGTAGAAAATCAGGATTAAAACCAAGTTGTGTGGTGATTGTAGCAACTATTAGAGCATTAAAAATGCACGGTGGTGTTAACAAAGATGAGCTCAAAAATGAAAATATAGATGCTGTAAAAAAAGGATTGGTGAATTTAGATAGACATATTGAAAATATTCAAAAATTTGGCTTGCCTGTTACTGTAGCTATTAATCACTTTGTTTTGGATACAGACAAAGAGGTCGATGAAGTTATAAAATTTTGTCAACAAAAAGGTGTAACAGCATCAATATCAAAACATTGGGAAAAAGGTGGAGAAGGAGCAGTAGATTTAGCAAACAATGTTGCTGAAATATGTGAAAAAGAAAGTGACTTCAAATTTTTATACGATGATAAAATATCATTGTTTAAAAAAATTGAGACGATTGCTAAGGAATTATATAGAGCAAGTGAAGTTGTAGCGGACACCAAAATAAGAGAACAATTAAAAAATTTTGAAGAGACAGGTTACCAATCCTTGCCAATTTGTATTGCAAAGACACAATATAGTTTTTCTACAGACCCTAATTTAAAAGGTGCACCATCCGGACATGTGCTACCAATAAGAGAAGTAAGGTTATCATCAGGAGCAGAATTTATCGTAGTTGTTTGCGGTGCAATAATGACTATGCCTGGGTTACCAAAAGTGCCAGCTGCAGATAAAATAAAAATTAATGATAAAGGTGAAACAGAAGGTTTATTTTAAAAGATAATTTAACCAATTTTCAAGTTCTCGCATTCTAAGATCTTTATTTGATTTTTTATTTTCCTCTGCAATCATAGCTACATGATTGTTTATCTCCTCCTCATCAACAAAAGCTTTATTATTTAACAGACGATCTTTTCTAAAATGAATAAGACTTATCATTTTATCATAAGTAATTTCTGGGTGGTATTGAATTCCCCAAATATCACTTACTCCAGATTTGAAATTGACCCCCATAACTTTATTTATAGGATTTGAAGCCAACAAGATTGAATTTTTAGGTAATTTTACAACTTCATCAAAATTGAATGCTGGAGTGTTAAAAGTTTCATTTTTCTTTTTATAAATTGGATGTTGCAATCCATTACTATTGATCTCAATATCATGAGCTATTCCTCTATGAGATCCAGTCATGCATCTTTTTACTTGTCCTCCAGCAACTGTAGCGGCTACCTGAAGACCCCAACAAATTGCTAGTATTTTTTTTATTTTATTTTGACATGATCTCATAAATTCTATTTGTCTTCTTATTTCTATTGTATCATTATATATATTTAAACTACTTCCTCCCCAGATCATTCCATCAAATTTTTCTAAACCTTTTGCAACTTCTGAAATATTTTTATCAGATGAAGGATTAACTACATCAATTTCTAAATCATTTGTGAAATAACTAATACTATCTTTTAGACTTTCAGTGTGAGTTTTTATTCCACCTTCAGTAAAACTTTGATTTTCCTCTTTAAGATTACCTTCAACTATTAATATCTTTTTCATTTAAACAATTCTCCAGAGATGCTATTTTTGTAAATTATTTTCATATCAGAAATTGTCAATGTTTTGGGGTTTGATGCAGTTGACGGGTCATTCAAAGCCATTTCAGAGAGTTCATCTATATCGAGCTTATTTATATCAATCACATCTGATAATTTATGAGGTATTTCTAATTCTTTTCTTAAATCTAGTATCCATTCTAAGAAAGAATTAAAACTTTTCGATAAATTAAGATAATCACAAATAGAAATAATTCTCTCTTCTATAGCTTCTCTATTGAAAGTTAATACATATGGCATGAATATTGCGTTAGATAATCCATGATGAATATTGAACTTAGCATTTAATGGATGACTTAATGAATGAATGGCACCAAGACCTTTCTGAAAAGCGGTTGAACCCATACTGGCAGCAGCTAACAAATCAGATCTTGCATCAAGGTCATTACCATTATGTACTGCATTTAATAAAGATTTCTTTATTAGTTTTATTCCTTCAATTGCAATTCCATCAGCCATAGGATGAAAGCCTGGCGCACAAAACGCCTCTAAATTATGTGCTAATGCATCCATGCCTGTTGCTCCTGTTAATCGTGGAGAAAGATCTTTTGTTAAAATTGGGTCTAAAATAACTATTGATGGTAAAAATTTTGGATGGAAAATTATTTTTTTAACTCCAGTTTCTTTATTTATTATCGCAGAAGCTCTCCCTGTTTCTGAACCAGTTCCTGCTGTGGTTGGGATAGCAATTATAGGGGGTATATTTTCATTATTTGCTCTTTTCCAATAATCTCCAATATCCTCAAAGTCCCATATAGGTCTTGTTTGTGCAGACATAAATGCAATTGCTTTTCCCACATCAAGTCCGCTTCCGCCTCCAAAAGCAATTACCCCATCGCAATTATTTTTCTTAAATTCTTTAACACCTTCTTCAACATTCTCACCAAAAGGATTTCCTGAAAAATCAGAGAACACTACTATATTATCAATTTTATTTTTAATTTTTGAAATTACTTCTTTAACCATTGGTAAGTTTATCAAATCCTTATCGGTCACAAATAAAGGATTTTGAATTTTTAAATTTGAACAGGCCAAATAAAGATCTTTTATTCTATCTTTGCCAACCCAGATAGTAGTAGGATAATTCCAATTATAATTACTCATATTTATTCTCTAAAATTAAATCTAAAAATAAGGATGCAGTCCATGAAAAGTTGGTTGCGCCAAATCCTTTTCCGGTTTTGCAACTAAAATATTCATTAAAACCTTTTTGTTTTACAAGATCGATTGTTTTCTTTTTGATTTGGTTTGCAAATCTATTATCTTTATTTTTTAATCCTTGATAGATAATCCAATTACAGTTTATCCACACTGGTCCTCGCCAATATCTTTTTTCTTCAAATTTTCGATGATTTGATTTTATACTTGAAAAAAAATATTTTTCTTTATTGCTATGTTTTTTTAAATTTTTGATAATTTTATTGTTTAATTTTTTATCTCTTAAATCAGCAAATAAAATAAAATAATGTGTGATAGATGGGATTGTTATTTTTCTTTTATTTTTTAAATCAAGATTAAAAAAACTATTATTCTTTTTATTATACAGTTTAACAATTTTTTTCTCAGACCTTGAAATATACGATTCTATTTCATTACTTTTCAAATCAAACATTTTTAATAGTTTAACAAGATCTTTATTTGCCCTCAAAAATATCGAATTAAATCCGACATCAACAACATTAAATAACGAAGCTTTGAAAAGTTTGTTTGGATTATAATTATTTTTTCTTAAGTGATTTTTAATTGTTACATATCTATCATAATCTATGTCTAAGGGTCTGTATTCAGGGTTAACCACTTTGTTGTCGCCCCTTTTGTATTTTAAATTCTTTGGAATTTTTACTTTACTCATCGGATCATCCCATAGAGGTGAATTGTCATACCCACTCTCCCATGGATGTAAAATTGAGACTAATCCTGAGTTATTTGGGTCTCTAAATTTAATGAACCATTTGTGATATTTTAAAACACCTTTAATAATTTTTTTAAATTCAGCTTTTTCTTTTTTAATTTTATTTTTATCTAAAATTAACTTTATTATTATTGCCAAAATAGGAGGTTGGGTAATTCCAGATGAATGAATTTTATTTCCACAGGCCCAAACAGAATGGTTTGGATAATAATTAGTATTTAAATCATGAAACAAAATATGTGGTATCATTCCATCTTTCCATTGACCTCTAATAAGTGTATTTAATTCATCTAAAGCATATTTAATTTTAAAATGTGAATAACCTAAAGCTATAAATCCAGAGTCCCAATTCCATTGAGCAGGGTATAATTTATTATTGGTTGGTAAAGTGTATCCCTTTTTTTTATTACCTAATAACACTTTTTTAGCTGAATTAATAAATTTTTTCATTAACCCTTTACACTTCCAGCAGTTAATCCACTTACTAGATATTTTTCAAAATAAACAAAAATAAATAAAACTGGAATAGTGACTACAACTGATCCTGCCATTAAATATTGTCTAGGGGTTTCTGCATCACCACTCAAGTATTGTATCGCTCTTGATAAAGTAAATGAATTTGGATTATCTAGAAACATTAAAGAAAACAAGAATTCATTCCATGCAATCATAAATACATAAAGAGCAACTGAAGAAATGGCAGGAATACTTAGTGGTAAAATAATTTTTATAATAATTCCAAACCAGTTTAATTTATCCATAATAGCAGCTTCTTCTAATTCCTTAGGGATACTTTTGAAATATCCTTGAAGCATATATATCGCAACTGGCAAAGTAGTTGCTGTATATACTATTAAAAGCCCACCTACATTATTTCTTAACCCTAGCTGACTAAATACGGTATACAAAGGAATTACTAAAACTATAGCAGGAAACATATAAATAATTAATATTGAAGTAGACAAAAAGTTTTTTCCAAAAAAATTTAGTCTTGCAACAGCATATGCTGCTGGAATAGCAAAAATTAAAGTAACTATAACTGTTCCAACTGATACAAATGTACTGATAAGTATATATCTCCCAAATTTGTAAGTATCAAATATGACAAAGTAAGATTTAAATAGTTCTTTAATATCCTGTGCAAAATTAATACTAAAATCCAAAGGATTTATAAGCAGTGCAGCTTGTGTTTTAAAGCTAGTAACTATCATCATGTAAAATGGAAATAAAATTACAAAAGAAAATAATACAATTCCAAAAAGAGTTAAAAATTCAAATACAACTGTTTGAGATGAATGATCGAGGTCTAAATTTTTTTGATTATATTTATCAATTTTAAAAGAGTAAAAGATTAAAATCCCGAATATGCCAATATTGTACCAAATAGGCATTAATTGGACTAAATATCCATCAACAAAAGTAAATAAAATTGCAAATATTATTGACTTTATAGCTTTATTAAATTTGTCTCCAACAATCAGATTTATTAGAGATATTCCAATTCCTAGAGTTAGGATAATTGCGAAATTAAAATTTTCCAGATCTATTCCTTGTAATGTTGATAAAACTTTCCAAATAGAAACTAGAGAAAATAAAAAAATAGATGATATTAAACAATATAATATTAGACTTTTAATTTTCATCAGCTCGTCTTCCTAATAGTCTAAAATAAATAAACATAAATATTAAAAGAAGCAAAACTATAACTATTGATACAGCAGATCCCATTCCAATATCAGATATTGTGAAACCTTGCTCATAAACATTAATTGGCAATGTTCTAGTACCTGACGCTCCTCCAGTAAGTAAGAAAATATCTTCAAATTTATTAAAATTCCAAATAAATCTAATCATAAACAAAATTGATATTACTGCGATAATCTGAGGCAGTGTTATGCTAATAAATTTTTGAAGCGGTCCAGCTCCATCGACATCTGCTGCCTCATACAATTCTTTTGGAACAGCCTGTAGTCGAGCAAGTATAAATAAAAAAGCTAATGGAAAATATCGCCAAATTTCAAAAATAATGACAGTTGTTAAAGCAAGTCTAAGCTTTAAATCAAAACCAAAAAAATTAATAGTTAAATATTTTTGACCTAATAAATTTAGAGGTTCCTGAATAACTTGAAAATTTAACAATAGATTGTTTAATGTTCCACTGTAAGGATCCAATAATAGTTCCCACGTATAAGCTAATGCTACTACAGGTCCTACATATGGAAAAAGAAGAATACTTCTCATAAATGTTCTTCCAAAAAATTTTTGGTTTACGAGCTGAGCTGCTAAAATTCCAAATACTATTGATCCTACTGTACCAAAAAAAGTATAATAAAAAGTTGTAGACAGTAAATCAAAAAATTCATTTTGAAAAAAAACTTTTTTAAAATTTTTTAATGTAAAATTTGTATTTAAAAGAATATTATCTGATTTACCTGATAATTTTGGTTTGATTGATTTAATTTCCTTTTTATCAATTTTCGTCCCTGACTTGTTGACAAGTATTATTTGAAAATTCTCTTTATACTTAGCTTTCCAATCTCCAAAATTACAATTTATTATTAATGATTTTAGTTTACATCTTTGATCCAAATTTAATGGTTCTGTATTTTTTGGGATCTTATCTTGAAACATAACATCCCTAATATCTAATATTAATGAGCTATTTCTTAACTTATAAATTATTTTAATTTTATCAGGACTTTCTTTTACAGATTTAACTATTTTTTTTGCTCTTGGTTCAGGTATTCTTATATCTTTTAAACCTACTTCCTTAAAACTGATCCAGACATTAGCAAATATAGGGAACAATATAATTGAAAAAACCAGAAAAACTGCGGGTAATAATAAAATATAAGCAGTTCTTTTTTCTATTTTTGAAAGTGTATCGCTCATTATAAAAGCGGATAATACACATTATCCGCTTTTATTAAAATTTATTTTATAATCTAGAATTGAGCCAGTTTTTGATTGATCATGTCTACTGCTTGATCAATATCAATCTGCCCGTCAACGTATAATCTAGTTATTCTATTTATAAACTTATTATTTATAATTTTAGAAGCTCTAGCGAGTTCACCTTCTTTAACACCCCATCTAGTAGCTTTGTCTAAACCAGCTACAATGTTATTAATAACATCCTCGGAGTATAAATCTGATAAAGGTGCTTTTCTATCAACTCCTACAGGTAATTTACTCCATGCTTTTGTAAATGCATCAGGATCACTTGCATTTCCTCTTCTCACAGGGAATTTACCTTCTGGTGCAATTGATAAAGTTTTTGTGTAACCCTCATCCATTGAATATTTAATGAATGCACTTGCTTCTTCAGTATCTGCATCAGCTGTTATACCAAAATATCTTATATCAGCCCAAGCAGCTCCTTTATTATTATTAGGTCCTTTGAATTTAGTAATAAAACCTGTTTTCGAAGCTAGTTCGCTAGAAGTTGGGTCGTCATTTATTGTTGGAGGAGCTGAGTCTCTTAAGCCTGCAAGTTCATCCATTATAAATGGTGACCAGATTATCATTGGAGTTTTTCCAGCAAAGTACAATTCTCTAGATTGTTTCCAATATAACTCTCCTGGAGGGCTTGCATTTGCAATAACTTTGTAAAACTCTAAAGCTGCCTTTAACTTTTTACCTTGTTTTTTTATTCCACCTTTTTTAACAACGTTAACTCCATTTGCTAAAAGAACATGCTCTAAAACCTGGCTCATAAAATTTTCATCAGTTTTAGTAGCTGCAACAAATCCAAACATTCCATCGCCAGAAAGCGCTTCTACTGCTTTAGTTATATTTTCATAACTTGTTGGTGGTTCAAGACCTGCTTTTTCAAATAAATCTTTTCTGTACACAACCATTTGTGTCCAACCATCAACTGGTACAGCTGCTATTTTAGATCCACTTTTAGCCATGTTTAATGCGCCTGGTGCAAAAGTTTTTTTGCCAAGTTCTTTAACAACTGCATTATTAGCATCTACATCTAATATTCCAGCTTCAGCCCAAGGTAAAACATATTGTAAAGTGTGGTATATCACATCCGGAAGATCACCAGCTGCAGCTGCAGCTGTTGCTCTTGTTCCTAAATCTTTTTCTTCTACAGGAATAACTTCAACCTTAATGCCAGTTTTAGCCTCAAAATCCTTGGCCATAGCTTCTTGTTTTGCCATTCTAGCTGGTTGAACTTCTGTAGTCCAAAAAGTGATGTCTGCAAAACTAATATTTGTTACAAAAAATATTAGAGTGCAAACAGTTATTATTATTTTTTTAATCATTGATTTCCCCTCTTTTCGTTGATTAACAAAAGAAATGTATCAGCGAGGCAAATGAAAGACAATAGGTATAAAGTGTCTTTATAACTCAAAAAGTCAACAAATATAATATTTTTTAAGTTAAGAATTTTTTATTTTTTAGAATTGATCTAATCATTTGAAACATTAAAGGAATTTTTTTTGAATTAAATTTTTTTAAAATAAAAGGTGCAATTTCTCTTACAAGTTGTTCGCCTTCTACAGTATCATTTGCCATAAACTTTTTTTTAGCTCTTTGAAAAGTAAAACCTTGTCCCAAGTAGTTGCCCATTTTACTATTTCTTCCACCCGCAGCACTTACATACAAGTCTCCTATACCTGCTAAACTTAAAACCGTATCTTCTTTTCCTTTTAAACGTTTAGTTATGTATTTCATTTCTAACAATGATTTTTGAAACAAACTTGAAGATTTATTTAAACTTAAACCAGAGCCTATTATCATAGAATAAATATTTTTTATTGCAGAACATATTTCAACACCAATCACATCTTTAGAATGTTCGATCAAATAGTATTTTGTAGAAATCATTTTACCTAACAATTTTGCAATCTTAATATTTTTGTTAGCGATGATCACACTAGTTTTGCATTTTCTAGCTAATTCTTTAGCTAAACATGGTCCTTTCAAAACTGATAAGTTTAATTTAGGAGAACTTTTTAAAAAGGTTTGTGAAATAGTTAAAATCTTTTTATTTAGCTTTTCATATTTAAGACCTTTTGTAAGTACTAAAATTGGAGATTTTACTTTAAATTTTTTTAATTCATTCGCAATAAAATTGATACCTGTTAGGCTTAATGCTATAACTATAAGATCATATTTTTCATAAAATAATTTATTAGAATATTTTTTAAATTTAAGTTTTTTCGGAAGATTAATTTTTAAAGCTGAATGAAATTTATTTTTTGATGATAAATTTTTAATAAATCTTTGACTGTATGGTTCTGTTATAAATACTTTGTGATTATTATCTATACATGGAATAGAGAAGGCTGAGCCCATGGCTCCACCTCCAATAATTAGAATTTTTTTCATAAATAAATTAACTAAATTTAACTATTTATTATTAACAAGTAATTTTAAAGAAAAAATAGTTTTATTTTTTTGATTTTATTAATAAAATAACTTTTAAAATTATACAGTTTATATGAACAAAATAGCGATAATTGGTGCGGGACCGTGTGGTCTGTCAATGTTAAGGGCTTTCGAACATGCTGAGAAAAAAGGAGAAAAAGTTCCAGAAATTGTATGTTTTGAAAAACAGGATGATTGGGGAGGATTATGGAACTACAGTTGGAGAACTGGTTCTGATCAATATGGTGACCCTGTTCCCAATAGTATGTATAGATATTTATGGTCAAATGGACCAAAAGAATGTTTAGAGTTTGCAGATTATTCATTTGATGAACATTTTGGTAAAGCTATTCCGTCATTTCCACCAAGAGAAGTATTATACAACTATATAATTGGGAGAGTGAGCAAAGGAAACATTAAAAGCAAAATAAAATTTAGCACGAGTGTAAAGAGTGTAAATTATAATTCAGATAATTTTGAAGTAAGCTATCAAGATAAAACTAACAATAAAATATTACACGACAAGTTTGATTATGTTGTTGTTTCAACAGGACATTTTTCGGTTCCATTTATACCTGAATACAAGGGCATGAGTTCTTTTCCAGGAAGAATAATGCATTCTCATGATTTTAGAGATGCTGAAGAATTCAGAGGTAAAAATGTTATAGTTCTTGGAAGTAGTTATTCAGCTGAAGATGTTGCACTACAATGTAATAAATACGGAGCTAAAAGCGTAACAATTGGTTATAGACACAATCCAATGGGTTTTAAATGGCCTTCAGGTATGAAAGAAGTTTATTATCTAGATAGATTAGAGGGTAGCAAAGCAATTTTCAAAGATGGAACAGAACAAGAAGCGGACGTAATTATATTATGTACAGGATATCTGCATCATTTTCCTTTTTTAGATGAACAACTAAGTTTAAAAACTCATAATAGATTATATCCACCAAAATTATATAAAGGAGTTGTGTGGCAAGATAATCATAAGCTAATGTACCTAGGTATGCAGGATCAATTTCATACTTTTAATATGTTTGATTGCCAGGCATGGTTTGCAAGAGATGTGATAATGAATAAAATTAAAATTCCAAATGATAGTGAAATAGAAAAAGATATTTCTAAATGGGTTTCTATGGAAGAAAAATTAGAAAACCCAGATCAAATGATAGATTTTCAAACTGAATATACTAAAGAACTTCACGAAATGTCAGATTATCCAAAAATTGATTTTGAATTAATAAGAAAACATTTTAAGGATTGGGAACATCATAAAATGGATGATATTTCTACTTACAGAAATAAATCTTTTTCATCACCTGTAACTGGATCCATTGCCCCAATTCACCATACCCCTTGGGCATCTGCGATGGATGATTCCATGGATACATTTTTAAAATAATAAATTTTCTATAATAATGTTTTTTTGACGGATAACTTCCACCCATTCAACAATTTGTTTCTAACAATATTGCTTAATTTAGGTTTAAAAATTTTATCTTTTTTCCATGTTCTCTTTATTTGATCTAATGATTTAAATACACCAATTTGGTATCCAGCAAATAATGCAACCCCAAGAGCTGTGGTCTCCAATACTTTGGGCCTTTCTGTTTTAACATTGATAATATTTGCTAAAAATTGGGAAAACCAATTATTTTTAACCATTCCACCATCAATTTTAATTTTATTAGGCTTCAAGCCATCTTTCTTCATTGCATTAAAAAGATCATAGCTTTGATATGCCACAGACTCTATTACTGCTCTTACTAAAGTTTTCCAATCACTGTCTCTAGTTAATCCTGTTATAACCCCTCTTGTATCAGGTCTCCAATATGGGGCTCCCATTCCACTAAAAGCTGGCACAACATAGACTCCTTCATTATTTTTTTTTGATTTAGCAATTTGTTCAGTATCATAAGCATTGTTTATTAGCTTTAACTTATCTCTTAACCATTGAACACCTGCCCCAGCAATAAAAATAGAGCCTTCTAGAGCAAAGGTGTTTTTTCCATTTAACCTGTAACAAATTGTAGTTAATAATTTATTTTTTGAAAAAATCTTTTTTGATCCTGTATTCATTATTGCAAAAGCTCCAGTTCCATAAGTACTTTTTATTGAGCCTTTTTCAAAACAAGATTGGCCAACAGCTGCAGCTTGTTGATCGCCCAAAACTGCAGATATAGGAATTTCATATCCAACTATTTTTTTATTTGTTACTCCAAAATTATCTGCTGAATTTTTTACATCTGGTAGAATACTTTTTGGGACATTCAGTTTTTTTAATATTTCATTGTCCCAAGTATTGTTATTAATATTAAATAACATTGTCCTACTTGCGTTTGTTGCATCTGTTAAATGATGTTTTCCGTTAGTTAGTTTCCAAATTAAATATGTATCTACTGTTCCAAACAATAAATTGTTAGATTTTAAAAGTTTTTTTGAAATTTTAACATTTTTTAAGATCCATTTAATTTTTGTAGCTGAAAAATATGGATCTATAAATAATCCAGTTTTTTTTCTAAAAGTAGTTTCATATTTTTTTTTCTTTAGTTTTTCACAATATTTTTGTGTCCTTCTATCTTGCCAAACAATTGCATTATAAATTGCTTTGCCAGTTTTTTTATTCCAAAGGATAGTAGTTTCTCTTTGATTTGTAATTCCAATACTTAATATTTTACCTTTTAAAGTTGAAGCTTTTTTAATTACTTCTTTTAAAGCTTTAATAGTTGAAGACCAAATTTCATTTGGATTATGCTCAACCCATCCATTTTTTGGAAAATATTGAGTAAACTCGAATTGAGATGTTAATTTTATATTACCTTGTAAATCAAATAAAATTGCTCTTGAAGATGTTGTGCCTTGATCAATAGCGACAAGAAACTTTTTCACAAGTTTAATCTATACCCAAATGTTTTTTTCTTTTATCAACCCAAGTTCTTATTAAATTGTCAAAAATTAAACCTATGAATGCAACACATATTCCTAGTGTTAATCCAATTCCTGCACCTTTTTTGTCTGACAAAGCTTTTAAAATATATTGTCCTAAATCTTCCGTACCAATAAATGCCCCTATAATCACCATAAATAGAGCAAAAACTATAGTTTGATTAAGTCCCAACATCATATGTGGAAATGCTAAAGGAAACTCTATCTTAAATAATCTTTGAAATTTTGTTACCCCTGACATTGTTGCAGCATCATGTAAGCCGGACGGGACACTTCTAAGTCCTTCTATTGTATATCTCGTTGCAGGTATAGTTGCATAAACTATTACTGCAATTAGAACAGATGTATCAGTTATACCGAACAGCATCATTACAGGAATTAAGTATACAAATGATGGAAAGGTTTGGAAAATATCGCATACGTTTAACATAAATTTTGTAGAGTGTTTATTTTGAAAACATAAAGTTCCAACTGTAAATCCAATAATACAAGACACAATCACACCAAATGTTGCCATATAAGTTGTGACTAAAGCTCTATCCCACCAAGGACTTAATGCTATAAATAAAGTCAAACCACAAACTACTAAAGCTGATCTTGCGCCACCAATCAAATATCCCGCTCCAACTACCAACACTATTGTAGCTATCGCTGGCATTCTTAAATATAAAGCTCTCATTGGCTGAAGTACTTCAACAATCAACCACGTATTAAATGCTTTTATGTAAACAAAAAATGTATCAAATATCCAGTCAACTCCTTTATTCCAAAAATCAGCAGTTGATATCCCTTTATTATGTGGAACTTCAAATAAATAATTATATCCATCTTTAAAATAAATAGATCCAAAATACGCTAACGCAATTCCTACAATCATTATTAGTCCAAAAAATAATGAGTTTTTATTCCTTTGGAAAAAATTTAGATTCCCAAAATAATCAACTTGTTTATTTGCCCAAGCTAAGGACATTTTATCCAATAGAATTGCAATCAAACTAATACAAAGTCCTGCTTCTAAAGCTAATCCGATATTTAATTGGTTTAATGCTAATAATAAATTAAACCCTAGACCTTTTGCTCCAATAAAAGCGGAGATAACAGCCATAGAAAAACAAACCATTATAACTTGATTAACTCCGATCAAAATATCTCTTCTTGCTGTTGGAATTAAAACTTTGAACATTAGTTGCCAATTATTACATCCACTCATTCTACCAGCTTCAATAACTTCCGGTGGTACAGCTCTTAATCCTAATAAGGTCAATAATATCATAGGAGGCACAGCTACAATCATTGTTATGATTACTGCTGCATGATCCCCAACTCCAAAAAGTACAAGAGCAGGAACTAACACTGCGTACTGAGGCATTGTCTGCATGACTAAAAGTATTGGATATAACGCTTTTTCAACTCTTTTACTCTTAAAGGCAGCAATACCAAGACTTAATCCAAATATAAATGATAGTGGTGCTGCAACTAAAATAAAAGATAATGTCTGCATTGATGGTTTCCACTGACCAAAAATAGAAATATAAGTCATTGCTAAACCTGCAAAAATGGCCAACCCTCTACCACCTAACTTATAAGCAAGTATTGCAGAACCTGCAGCAACAATAGTCCATGGTAAGCCAGGTAATTCTGCCCAAGGATTAGCATCAATCCAATCCCAACTTGTAAATGCTACGATAGTTTCAAGTCCACCAAGTAAAATCTCTCTAATTAATTCTATTAAAAAAGTCATAAAGGCAGTTAAATTTCTAGTAATTTGTAAAACTAAAGGTCTAGTTTTATATTCTTGAGTATCTTCGTTCCAAAACTCCATTGGCATCCAATCATTCATTAAGAAGAATAATGAGTCATTTATCCAAATTGGTAACCAACCAAGTAAAGGAGGCAGTCTCCAAAAAACGTCAAAAGCGTAATACCTCACCTCTTTTCCTAAAAAAACAAAGGTGCTTTGATTGGGATCTTTTACAAATTCAGCTTGCCCTCTAATAAATTTATAAGTTTCAGGTACATCTATTGCAAAACATAAAGCAAAAAATACTATTAATAAAAATATCCATTGAAATAATTTTGGGTATTTTTTAAATAATTCCATAAATTAATTATTAGTTTTTCTTCCTCCAAAAACTGTATTAATTATTTTTGTTGGATTAATAGAACCTACAATATTATTATTGTTGTCTATTACAGCTACAGTCTTTTCTTGTGTTAATATTTTTTCTGCCACATTTTCAATTATCTCGTCTTTTGAAACTTTTAAATCTCCTATATCTTCTGTGTTTGTAGAATCCATAACATCCTCAATTAATAAAACTTTTTCTCTTGGCACTTCCTCAGTAAATTTTCTTACATATTCAGTTGCTGGATTTAAGACAATATTTGCAGGAGTATCTAATTGTTCAATAATTCCATCTTTCATAATTGCAATACGATCAGCAAGTTTTAGAGCTTCGTCAAAATCATGAGTAATGAACATAATTGTTTTTTGTAACTTTTCTTGGAGTCTTAAGAATTCATCTTGCATCTCTTTTCGGATCAAGGGGTCTAGCGCTGAAAAAGGTTCATCTAAAAACCAAATATCTGGCTCAACTGCTAATGACCTTGCAATACCTACTCTTTGTTGTTGTCCTCCAGATAATTCTCGAGGGAAATAGTTTTCTCTTCCATCCAAGCCAACTAATTTGACCATATCCATTGCTTTATTGATGCTATCCTCTGTATTAATCCCTTTTATTTGTAAAGGAAAAGCTATGTTTTCAACTACTGTTTTATGGGGAAGAAGCGCAAAGCTTTGAAAAACCATTCCCATTTTATTTCTTCTAAGATCGATCAATTCTTTATTATTTAAATTTAATAGATCTTGACCTTCAATAAATATCTTTCCACCAGTTGCATCTGTTAATCTTGAGATACATCTTAGCAATGTAGACTTACCTGATCCTGAAAGTCCCATTACGACCAACATTTCTCCTTTTGATACCTCAAAGGAAGCATTATTTACACCAACTATACATCCATTTTCTTGAAAAGTTTTTGCATCTACATTGCCATTCGCTTCCTTAAGCATAGTTTCAGCATTTTCGCCAAATATCTTATAAACAGATTCACATTTAATTACTGGTTCAGACATAAAATATAATAAAGTTATACGAAATTAAGATAAATTAAAATCTCTTTAATTTGTTAAATTTCCTCCTAAAAATTTTTAATAAAATAAACTCTTGTATCAATCCCTGTACTTAGAAAACTTAATGCTTCACCACTTACAGAAATAGTTTCATCTACACCAACATTATTTCCACTAACTACAAAACCAGCAAAGCACTTATTTTTTTCTTTATCCCATTTAACAAACGTTTCATCAATCTTGTTACCATTAATAGTATAAATTTCGTGTGCCCTGAAATTTAAAAAATTTGCTCCCATAATTGCACGTTGAGGAATAAGTTTTGTTGCTTTACAAACCGCCTCATATAATTCATCTGATAATTTAAAATGATCAGTTCCATCAAAAGAAACTAAAATTCCTGATGGAAGACTTGAGATTAATTTATTAAGTTTTCTCTCTTGAGCAATTCTTTCTTCTTCTATTTTCATTTTAGCAACCAACTCATCACCTTCACCAAACATTTTATTTAGGATAAAAAAAGTTATAAATATAATAATCATAATTCCTATTAGTCCACCAAACTGTTTGATTGGTTCTGGTAATTCCTTAAAATTACTCTTGTAGTTTTCCATTTTTCCAAATACCAGTTTTTTGTTTTCCATCAGACCAAGTAAAAGTTCCTTTACCATTCATAAATCCTTTGGCCCATTCACCTTCGTAAGTTGAGCCATCGGGAAAAAATAAAGTTCCAACACCGCTCCATTCGCTATTTTTAAATTCACCTTTGTAAATATATCCGTTAGGCCAGGTTTCTACTCCTTGACCATGTTTTTTGGTTGCAACCCACTCACCTTCATAGGTTGTTTTGTCCGTGTAAATCCATTTACCATACCCGTTTTCACAGTTTCCTTCTTTGCAACCTGTGCTTCTTGCCTGGGCAATTGACGTTACTAAAAGGTAAAAAAGGATGCAAAATATGAGTCTTTTCATGCTTTCATTTTACACATTATTTATCAAAAAAAAATTAGGCATTTTTTGTTTTATTTTTACAATAATAAATAGTTATATATTTTTCTGAATTTTCGCTGTTAATGTTCTTAGTTATTTCATGAATTAATTCTCCAGTTTTTCTAGTAATTATTGCAGATTCTGAATAACTTTTTTCTTTATTGAATGCTTTAAATAAAACCACATCTTTATTTACTATTTTCACATCAAAATTTGAGTTTTGTGAGAAAAAATCGGACAATCCATTTACCATCAAAGTACTTGGTTGATTGGTATATAATTTTAAAGAATTTAAGTTCTGTTCATCAACTTCTTCTGCTAAAAACGTTTTGTAATTATATTCAGAGTTTTTAATTATTTTTTTTTCTAATTTACAATGAAATTCCAAATTAAGATCTTCATTTATATTAATATTTTTTGCAAAAACATTACTGAGAGTAATAAAGCTAAAAAATATTGAATAAAATAATTTGATCATCACACATTAATTTTTATTAAAAAAAATCTCCCCCAACATAGTTGGGAGAGATTTAATTTTTTAGTTTTTAAAGCTTATTTTGTAAAAGCTTGCCAAACACTCTTGTTATCAGCTAACCATTTTTTAGCTGCATCCTCATGAGTC
Source organism: uncultured Pelagibacteraceae bacterium (assembly GCA_902560585.1). Lineage (GTDB taxonomy): Bacteria > Pseudomonadota > Alphaproteobacteria > Pelagibacterales > Pelagibacteraceae > Pelagibacter. Next base: position 22,512 of record CACEMI010000011.1, read on the forward strand.
ATCTTGTCAACGTCAACTAAAGCTGCCATTGCACCAATTTGACTTGTAGAGAAAGAAAGTTTTTGAAACGCCTTAGCTGCTGCAGGATGAGTTTTTGGAAAATCTTCATGCGCTGCTTTTTTCAAATAACCATCTGGAGAACCACATTTTCCATCTCCACCATCTTCTGGTCTACAACCAGCTGTGTATGGAGGAAAGTCGATGAAAGTAAAACCAGCACCGTCTGTAAAGTTTGGTGTCCAGTTAAATATGATAGTTCCTCTTCCTTCTTTTTTAGCTGCTGCTAATTCTGCCCATAATGCATCTGCACTACCAGCAAATTTAACCCACCATAGATCTCCTAAACCAAGAGCGTCAACTCTTTGAGGTATTAAATCTCCATGCCAAGTTTGTGGTCCTTCCAACATTCTTCCTTTTCCATCTGGAGAGTCAGGTGTTGTAAAGTTTTTTGCACAATCTGGATTTTTTAAAGCAGTCCAATCAGGTAGACCTGGGCATAAGCCTTTTTCTACAACCCAGTTTGGATAACCCATATCTTCAAGAGTTCTTGCTTCGTGATCACCCATGTCTATTAAACCACCTTTATCTAAAGCAGTTGTGAATGATTTACCAAAAGCAGATTCCCACACTTCGTGAGATATAGTTACGTCTCCAATTCTAATTGACTCGTATACTGCCTGTGAGTCAGCATTTACATATTTTACATTGTTACCCATGCTTTCAAATATTCCACCAATAACATATGCCATTACAATTTGGCTTGACCAGTTATGAGTTGGGATAACAATCGGTTTTTTACTATCCGCTGCGTTAGAAATTCCTGCAAAACTTACAAGAGAAATCACTAAAGCTGATAGCAGAGATATTATTTTTCTCATTATTTCCCCTTTCCTTAATATTAAGAACTAAATTATCTTCTCTATTAAAGAGACAGTCAACAAGCAAAATAGATACAAATGTATATATAAAATTTATATATAAATTTGTTGATACTTTAATATAGTTTGGGCATATTTAAATTATATATGCAAACTAGTTTAGCAATAAAAGAACCTGGTTTAAATGTACTACCACCTGGAGTTGAAAGATATATTGTCAATGCAGGTGGAATTACTGGAATTCAAATTTTTCCTGATGACGAAATTCAAATAATTAATAATGAAGGAAATCAAATTTGCGAAATCAATTCTTTCGATAAAAACGGAAACTCAGAATTAGGTCTTTTAAATTTAAAAGAAAATAAAAATTCTTCTGAAATAAAAAAAATACTTTTTAAAAGAGAAGAAAGCTCTATGCAGGCTTTACTTCAATTAAATAAAAGAAATTTAAAAATTCAAAAAGCTAAGTCAGCAATATTATTTGATAAAAATACTAAAGCCGGTGAAAAAATAAATTTGAAATCTAAAGATAAATGTTATTGCATATTTGCAGCACCTGCAGATGATATGCTTGTTCATGATCAAAATCCACCATCAGATTTAACAGTAATAATAAAAAGAGCTAAAATTAAAAATAATGATAAAGAATTTTCATTAATACCAGATCCAATTTATGATCCAGATCATGAAGTAAATATTGATAGAAAAACTGCAACTGGCTATCAAGTTAAAGCTGGTGATTACATTCAAATTATAACACCAACAGGAAGACAGTGTTCGGACTTTGTTGCTTATGATACAGCTAAATTAGAAAAAGGTTTGGAGAAAGGTCTTGATTGGCAAACAACTAGAACTTTTATGGGTCATACTTTTCCTGGTCCAGGCCTATATTCAAAATTTTATGACACTGATCATGAACCCTTAATAGAAGTGATAAGAGATACTGTTGGTATACACGATACATTCAACTTAGCCTGCACTTCAAAATACTATGAAGACTCAGGATATTTTGGGCATGCTAATTGCTCTGATAATTTAAATGAATCTATGGAAAAATATGGAGTAGAGAAAAAAAAAGGTTGGCAAGCGATAAATCTTTTTTTTAATACATCTGCTGGAGGTCTCAATTCTGTAACTTCTGACGAATCATATGCAAGACCAGGTGATTATGTAATTTTTAAAGCACTTAAAGATTTAACCTGTGGGACAACAGCTTGTCCTAGTGATATTGATAGCTGTAATGGATGGAACCCTACTGATATTTTTGTTAGAACATATGAAAAAAGTAAAGAATTTACAAAATCTTATGGATTTAGAATGAAAACTGACTCAGAAAATAAACTTACAAGGAACACAGGTTTTTACGAAAGAACTTCTAAACTAACTAGAAACTTTGTTGATGCTAGAGGTTTTTGGTTACCAAATGATTATACAAAACATGGAGTTATAAACGAATATAATGCTTGTAGAGAAAAAGCTGTTTTAATTGATTTATCTTCTTTAAGAAAGTTTGAAATTCTTGGTCCTGATGCTGAAGAATTAATGAATTACACTTTAACTCGAAATGTTAAAAAACTTTCAGTGGGCCAAATTGTTTATTCAGCAATGTGCTATGAAAATGGGACCATGTTTGATGATGGTACTTTATTAAAACTTAGTGATCATGGTTTTAGATGGGTTTGTGGAGATGAGTATGGGGGGGAATGGCTTAAAGAACAAGCAAAAAAGAAAAATTATAAAGTTCATATAAAAAATTCTACAGACCAAATAAATAACCTATCTTTACAAGGACCAAAAAGTAGAAAAATTTTAGAAAAAATAATTTTTACACCTCCTACACAGCCCTCTATATCTGAATTGGAATGGTTTAGATTTAGTATTTGCAGATTAGAAGAATTAAATGGAATACCATTAATTGTTTCACGAACGGGTTATACAGGTGAACTTGGTTTTGAAATTTGGTGTCACCCAAGCGATGCACCAATTGTTTGGGATAAAGTGATGGAAGCAGGTAAAGACGAAGGTTTGATACCTGCTGGTTTTGCTGCTTTAGATCTTTTAAGAATTGAAGCTGGATTAATATTATTTGGTAATGAATTTGATGGACAACAAGATCCCTTTGAAGCAGGGATTGGTTTTTCTGTACCTTTAAAATCTAAAACAGAAGATTTTATAGGAAGAGAAAACCTTATTAAGAGAAAGGAAAACCCTCAAAAAAAATTAGTTGGGTTAGAATTAATTGGCAAAGAACAAGCAAACCATGGGGATTGTGTACATATTGGAAGATCTCAAGTAGGAGTAATTACGAGTGGATGTATTTCACCAACATTAAATAAAAATATTGCTTTATGCAGAATAGATACGGGTCATTCACAAATAGGAAATGAGGTTGAAATTGGAAAAATAGATGGTCATCAAAAAAGAATTCCAGCTAAAATTGTTGGATTTCCTCATTACGATCCTAAGAAAACTAAAGTTAGATCATAATGCCTAAATCAACAAAAGATCTTTTAGAATTTTGGGAAGATCAAATGAAGCTTTCCCATACTTCCAGCAACTATTTTTTTAGAAAATCACCATCTCACTACCATATGATGCTGCTTGTAATGTCTGCATTTAAATTAAAACAAAATTTATCTGTAGAAGAATTAAAAACAAAATTATTTAAAACTTCACGACCAAAATCTGCTTTAATTATTAATGAAGCATGTGAAAAAGGGTTTTTTTATTTAGAGAAAACTTCAGAAGATCAAAGAAAAAAATATATTAAACCAAGTGCTTCATTTATTGAGGAATTTAACGATTATTTATCCACTCTTAAAAATTTAAGTTTTTAATAGTATGTAAATTTGAGGTTGTATAATTTTTTATTTCTAAATTTTATATATAAAAAAAATTATATATTTAACCTTTTCCAAAAAATAATGTTTCATTATGTCATTACCGACAAAAGCAAAAGTAGTAATAGTTGGTGGAGGAATTCACGGACTAAGTACCGCTTGGAAATTATCCGAAACATATAAAAATCCTGGTGATATTGTTGTTTTAGAAAAAAAAGATACGGCAGCAGGTGCGAGTGGTATTGCTTGTGGAGTTGTAAGAAATAATTATTTTCAACCTGCTATGAGAGAATTAATGGCTCATTCAGTTTCAGTTTGGGAGAGCGATCCTAAAGCTTTTAAATATAATGCAGTAGGTTATTTGCAGATTTCACCAGAAGTAATGCACGCAGATGTTGCTACAATTTATGAACAGCAAAAAGCAATTGGTTATGACTCAGAATTTATAGAAGGCGAAAAAGATTGTATGAACTACATGAAGGGTATGTTTGATGATTGGCAGGCAAAAGGCATAACTTCTGTTCTTCATGAAAAAAAAGGTGGATATGCATTTAATAAAGATTCAATTAAAGCACTTGAAAATAAATCTACATCGAATGGTGTTGAAGTCATCAAAGGTATTAAGGTAACCGGTTTTAAAAGAGGAAGTAACAGTAAAGCTGTAACTGGCGTTGAAACAGACAGAGGAACTATTGAATGCGAACAAGTAGTTGTAGGGGCAGGTCCATGGGCAAGAGATTTTTGGAATATGCTAGAACTTCCAAAAACTGCTCACATTAAAGGTAAAGATGGAAAGATGCATGAAACTGACATGTGGAAATATTGGATGCTTCAAGAAGGTGTAATTGGTGTCGAAGCTGATTTTTTAAAAATGAATAACGGTGAGCAGCCACCAGTAATTCATGTTGACTCAACTGCTCCTTTATATTCAGACAAAACTAAAAAATTAATCACAGATAAAATTTGGGGAATATATTACAAACCTGATATTGATGGTCTTGGTGTACAGGGTGGAACATCACCTTACATTGTAGATAAACATTTTGACGAAGTGAATGTTGATCCTTATGGAATAGAGTCGCCTGAATACCAAACAACTGAAGCTTTTAATGACATGTGGTGTTCAGCTTTAGCTCACTGTCAAAAAAGGTTTGAGGGAAAATCAGATTTATATAGAAAAGGACCTTCGGGCGGTTTAGGATGTATGACACCAGACTCATTTCCAATATTTGATAGATTTTTAGAAAACGTTTATATGATTGCAGACTCCAACCATGGTTACAAAATGATTGGGGTTGGTGAACTAGTTGCAAAAGAAATTCTTGGAACAGAAAGTGATTTATTAAAACCTTTTAGATTCAACCGTTACGAGAAAGGGGAATTGCACCCAACATCTAATAGTCCGTTTCCTTGGAGTTAATTTATCTAAGTAGACAGATGTTTTATTTTCAGTTAACTTTTTGGTCTAAAAATTCTTAAGGGGGAAAATGACTGATCTAGAAAAGCATGTTAATCAACCAGGTAGAGCCAAATTGGTTAAGCAAGTAAGAGCTAAAATAAATGAACTTAAAATTGATTATATTTTTTTTCAATTTATATCAGTAACAGGTAGAGTTGTAGGAAAAGGAATCCCTGCTGATCATTGGGAAAGAACTTGTGAAAAAGGTTTTCAATTAGTCTATGGAGCAACTGCAAATTTATTTTTAGATCGTCACAATAACTATATTGGGTATGGACCTGAAGCAAAAGAACTTGTAGGTATTCCAGATCCAGAGACTTTTTGTCAATTGCCTTGGGATAAAAAAGTAGCTCGTGTATTTGTTACTTGTTTTAGAAACAGAGAAGAAAGAGAAAATCCTGGTGGACATCTTACGTCTGATTGCAGAGGAAATTTAAGAATAATCGCTAAAGAATTTAAGAAAAAACATGGGTACCAACTTAGAGTTGGAACTGAGCCAGAAATGATGTGGTTAACTAGAAATGAGGATGGGACTCCAACAGGAAAAGGTTTTTCTAAACCTTATTGTTATCACATAGATCAATTTGAATCTTTAAGACCTGTATTTATGAGAGTTATGGAATATGCGAGAGCTATGGGTTTTGATATGATTCAAGGAGATCACGAAGATGCGCCAGGACAATTAGAACTAAACTGGACATATGATGATGTTTTAAGAAATGCAGACAGATTATCTACTTATAGACAAATTTGTGCTCAGGTTGCGAGAGAATTTAATTTGATCGCTTGCTTTATGACCAAACCGTTTATGGGAGTTTCTGCAAGTGGTTGTCATACTAATATGTCCTTATGGACTGGTGGAAAAGATAAAGTAAATAAACTAGGTCACAAATCTTTACCAGGTATGGATGAAGTATTTACTTATGTTGAGGGTGGAACAAATACTTTTATGCCTGATACCAAAGATGTTCAACTGCCAGGTAAAATTGGTTTAAAATCAATTGGTGGTGTAATGAAACACCTGCCAGCTCTTACTGCTATTGGATCATCTACTGTAAATTCTTATAGAAGATTATGGGACCAAGGCTTTTGGGCACCAGTTTATGCAGATTGGGGATATCAAAATAGAACTTGTGGTTTAAGAGTTTCAGCTCCAGGAAGATTTGAGTATAGATCAGTTGATTCAATGCATAACCCATACTTAATGGGAGCGGGTTTATTAAAAGCATTTGATGATGGAATTAAAAATAATATTGACCCTGGAAAACCAGAGTCTAGAAATATTTATGAAGCTCAAAAAGCTGGAAAAAATGTTAAAAAATTACCATTGAGTCTTGGTGAAGCATTGGATCGTTTAGCTGAAGATAAAGTTATTCAATCAGCGATGCCGGATGAAATGTATAAAATATTTCATTGGTATAAAAATGATGAGTGGGAAAGATTTCTTGGCGCAACAACCCAATGGGATCTCGATACTTATTTGGATTGCTTACCATAAGGAAAAATTATAGGAGAGAAAAGAATGTGCGGAATTGCTGGACTAATTCATAGAGGAAAATCTTCAAACGTTGGTCAAGAACTTCAAGGAATGCTTCAAGCATTAAAGCATAGAGGTGAAGATTCTACTGGTTATGCTCTTTATGGAGATACAGATGGTCAAAACTTTATTATGCGATTTAAGGTTGGTGAAAATGTTGGTGAAGGTAGTTCATCAGTAATGGAAGATGTATCAGTTTATGATGAAAGAAAAAAAATTGTTGATAGTTATCTTTCTCAAATGGGAGCAAAGATTGTTAAGGAAGAAAGAATACTGCCCTATTCACTAAGATATGAAATTGACTATGATAAAGGAGATTTGCTTGAATTTTCTCAGAAAATAGAAAGTATTCCTGGAGTTGAAATCCTTTCAATGGGAAAATCCCTAGAAGTTATTAAAGATTTAGGTAACGCAAAAGCTGTTTGTGATAGATACAATTTAGGGGATCTTGTCGGCACTCACGCTATTGGGCATGCTAGAATGGCAACAGAGTCTGGTGTAGACATTAAATCTGCTCACCCATTTTGGGGCTACCCTTTTAGCGATGTTTCAGTTGTGCATAATGGTCAATTAACTAACTATTGGAATAATAGAAGAATTTTAGAAAATAAAGGAATGAGATTTATGTCGGAGTGTGACTCTGAATTGATTGCAGTATACTTAGCAGAAAAAATGAGAAATGGAGCTACACTTGAAGAGGGTATGAAAGATAGTTTATCTGGACTTGACGGAGTGTTCACTTACTTTGTTGCAACAAAAAATTCACTTGGGATGGCTAAAGACACTATGGCAGCAAAACCATTAGTTTTATATGAGTCAGATGATTTAGTTGCAATGGGATCAGAAGAAATAGCAATCAGATCTGTTCTTCCTCAAGAAATAGATACTTATGATCCATTTGATGGAGAGGTTAAGGTATGGCAAATTTAAAAACAACTGAAAAAAAAACAAAAGCTCAATCAATGGGACTTCATACTGAAGTTCTTACAGGAAAAACACAACAAAAGTTTTTCAATCCAGATGAAGCAGAAAACTTTTATTATTGGGGAACATACGATGTAGATTTTAATAAAAGAACTGAGCTTGATGTAAATGATATGGATTGCAAAGAAGCAAATAAAAAAATTGATGAATTGATGAGTCAGGGTTATGGAACAATTGTAATAAAAAATCCTCAAGGAAAACATAGTCTAGGTGTTGGAATTTTAAATAAATTAAACTTAATTTTTGAAGGAAGTTTGGGTTATTTTGGAGTTGGTTCTATAGATGGTCCTACGGTAAGAGTTAATGGAAGAGTTGGATGGTCGTGTGCAGAAAATATGATGGCTGGAAAAGTTGTAATAGAAAAAAATGCAGGATCGTGTTTTGGGGCAGCAGTAAGAGGTGGAGATTTAATTTGCAAAGGAAGTGTTGGTGCAAGAACAGGTATTGACCAAAAAGGTGGCACAATAATAATTGGTGGTGATGCTGGCGCTTTTACTGGATTTATGATGCAAAGAGGAAGAATAGTGGTTTTAGGTAATGTAGGTATAAACCTTGGAGACTCTATGTATGATGGAACAATCTATGTTGGGGGGAAAATTGGATCATATGGAAGTGATGCGATTGAGTCACCTATGACAAAAAGTGATATAGATTGGTTGAAAAGAAAACTTAAAGTAGCTGAAATTGGCGAGGATTTTGATGTTTCTAAGATGACTAAGGTCGTTGCGGGTAAAAAACTTTGGAATTATGACGCTTTAGAACCAACTGAGAAAAAAGGAGCTATATAATGTCAAAAAAGAAAAATGGAAAAACAAATGGTCATTCTAATGGCAATGGTCAAAGTGAATTTTCAAAAAGAAATAAAAGTTTATTAGGTTATAATTCAATATTTACTCCAGAGGTAATTGACGACATACATATAAAAGCGCAATTAGGTAGATACAGAATGCGTGGAATGGCGCTAATGAAAAAAATTCCTACATTTGATGATCTAGTATTTTTACCTGGTACACTTACAAGATTTGTAATCGAGGGTTACAGAGAAAAATGTGAAACTAAAACTGTTATAGGACCAAGATGTGAAAATCCAGTTGAACTTGATATTCCAGTTTACATCACGGGTATGAGTTTTGGAGCTTTATCTTATGAAGCTAAGACTGCATTAGCTAGAGGTGCTACAATGGCAGGAAGTGCAACATGTTCTGGTGAAGGCGGAATGATTCCAGATGAAAGAAGATATTCTGAAAAATGGTATTACCAATGTATTCAATCAAGATATGGTTTTAATCCTCATCATGCCCAACTAGCAGATGGAATAGAAGTATTTATTGGACAAGGTCAAAAAGTTGGAATGGGTGGTCACTTAATGGGTCAAAAAGTTACTGACCAAGTAGCAGAAATGAGATCATTACCTGCAGGTATTGATCAAAGATCTCCAGCTAGACACCCTGATTGGTTAGGTCCGGACGATTTAGCATTAAAAGTTCAAGAACTAAGAGAACTAACAAAAAATAAAGTTCCAATTCAATTAAAACTTGGAGCAGCAAAAGTTTATGATGATGTTCGTATGGCAGCAAAATGTGATCCTGACTCAATTTACTTAGATGGTATGGAGGGATCAACAGGTGCGGGCCCTCACATAGCTGCAGCTAACACAGGAATTCCTGGTATAGCAGCTATTAGAGAAGCAAGAAGAGCAATTGATGATGTTGGTAAAACTGGAAAAGTAACTCTAATATATGCTGGTGGTGTAAGAGATGGTGCTGATATGGCTAAAGCATTAGCATTAGGTGCGGATGCAATTGCGATAGGAACTGGAGCAATGATAGCTTTAAATTGTAATAAAGAAATTCCTGAGTCAAATTTTGAAAAAGAAATGGGTGTTCCAGCAGGCCACTGTTATCACTGTCACACAGGACGTTGTCCAGTTGGTGTTGCAACACAAGATCCTAAACTTAGAAAAAGATTAAATCCTGATGATGCAGCTCTAAGAGTTTATAATTACTTACATACAATGACTTTAGAGGCTCAATTATTAGCTAGAGCATGTGGTAAAACTAATATTCATTCATTAGAACCTGAGGACTTAGCAGCTTTAACAATGGAAGCTTCTGCTTTAGCAAAGGTCCCACTTTCTGGAACAAATCATACAGTTGGAGTCGACGATTTTCATAAAATATAATTATGGCAAAGAAAAAAAATAAAAAATCGAGTAAAAAAATATCTAAAGGTCAATTAGGTAAGAAAAAAGAGACTGCTAGAGAAAAAATGATAGGTCAAACAATTGGCTATCGTTATGATGTGAACTTACTTCCAGACTACTCAAGAATTACACCATTCTTAAAAAAATACATTGAAGCAATGGGATGGGATGATTTAAATTGGTTAGAAGATGTTCATATGGGTTATGAAGAAGATAGACCTGCTGTATTTGATAGAAATGCAAATGGCTGGGTTACAATTCCAAAAAAAATTAAACTTCCAAATAATCAACAAGATAGAGATATGATTGCAAGGGAATTATTAGTAAAATTCCAAATGTCTCCAAATCATCCGTTAGTAGATCTTAAAAAAGCATACAGAAAATTTTAGAATCATTAAAAATTTATATATACTTAAAGTTGTCTTTAAATAAATAAGCCACGTTTTTATTGTTTTATTTAAGATTGATCAATCTATTCCATTAATTAATAATTTATTAATTTGTTTAAACAATTGGAGGTTAAATGACTGACGAACTAGGTGCATTGACAACCATATTCACAGAATTTTACTATTGGATAACAGTGGTACTTATGTTTCTGATCCATGTAGGGTTCTGTATGTATGAAGTTGGAGCTTCCCGATACAAACATCATCAACATACTCTAATGAAAAACACAATGCTGATACCTTTGGTAACAGTTACTTGGTTTTTATTTGGTTGGTGGATTTATTGGGCTTTTCCAACTGGACCAGGTCTTGCACCATCAATAATGAATGAAAGCGCAGCACTGATTACCGATGACTCAGCTTTTAGTGCTAAATGGTATTTACCAAATAGTGAACTCATGGCTATTAATTTAGGTGATCACATAAGCGGAGTATTTTGGGCTGCATTTTTGTTATTCTCTTGGACAGCTGCTTCAATAGTATCAGGTGCTGTAATTGAAAGAATTACAACTTTTGCATTTGGAATTCTTGCAATTGCAATTGGATCTGTATTTTGGAGTATAGATGCTGCATGGGGATGGCACTTTGACGGATGGATGTTAAAGTTACTTGGATATCATGATGCTTATGCATCAGGAGTAATCCACGCAGTAGCAGGTGGATTTGCTTTAGGTGTTTTGGCAGTTTTGGGACCAAGAATTGGAAAATTTTCATCGAGTGGAGAACCTAGAAATATCGGACCAAGAAATCCTTGGTTGGTAACTGTTGGATTATTCTTAATTTATACAGGTTTCTGGGGTTTTTACGCGGCGTGTAATATTCCAATTTATGACTTAGGACCAGAATATGGCATGGAAGGTGTAACTTACTTTACAGCAACTAACATCTATGTAACTCCTACAACACTTAGTGGTATTACAATGAATTTCTTAATGTCACTATCTGGTGGATTACTAGCAGGATATGTAATATCTAAAGGTGATCCTTTCTGGACTTATTCAAGTGGACTAGCTGGGATTATATGTGCATCTGCAGGAAATGACTTGTATCACCCAATTCAATCATTGATAATTGGAATGATAGGTGTTGTTATTGCTTACAAATTGCATTACTGGGTTGAACGAAGGTTCAAAATTGATGATGCTGTTGGTGCAGTAGCTGTACATGGTTATGCTGGATTTGCTGGACTAGTAATATGTGGGTTTGTACTAAATGGATACCCTTCTTCAGGATATAGTGTAGGTGCAATGTGGGATGGAAGCAACTATGCCGCAATAAATCCTTTAGGAATGTTTATTGGTGCAATAATCATGTTCTTTGTTCTAGGAATGATACCAGGTTACATAATTGCTAAAGTGTTAAATGGAATGGGCAAACTCAGAATCCCTAGGGAAGTTGAGTTGGCTGGTTTAGACTACCAAATAATGGAGGAAGCAAAAGAAGATGAAAAAGCTGTTGCTTCTTCGAGTAGTTAAAGGAGGATAATATGGCTACAGTATCAAATTGGATAGATCATCTAAATAAACCTGCAGAAGAAGTTGCAGGCGCAGTTTATCCAGGAGTTGGATCAGAAGGTATATTAGTTCTTATACTTGCTGTTATTTGGATTGGTTGGACAGTTGTGAGCGCTAAACAAGAAAGTGATAAACTTTCTGAGCTTGCAAGAAGGAAGCCCAGTTCCAATGCATGGAAAAGCAATATGACTGACGGATAAAAATATAATATTGAGGGCGCATTTTAATAAATGCGCCCTCGAATAATCATGGAAGAGCAAAATAAAAATCACATAAATAAAACACCGAGTAAAATGGCAAGATTAGCTTGGCCAAAAGCAAAGTATGGACTTGTTATAGCTATCTTGATAATTATTTTTGGCAATATTGTTTACTACAAAGATTTCTTTTTATCCTTTTTATAAAAAATATGATAAGAACTTTAGGTGTCAAAAAACTTATATAAAATTGCAAAAGCAAAAAAAATAAAATACTTTCTAATAAGTTTTGTTGATTTGTTTGGAGTTTTAAGATCAAAATTAGTACCGACTAGAGCTATAAAAGAGATGCAAACAAATGGGGCTGGGTTTGCAGGTTTTGCTGCTTGGCTTGACATGTCTCCAGCGGATTCTGATATGTTTGCAATTCCAGATCCAAATAGTTTAATTCAACTACCTTGGAATAAAGAAGTAGGATGGTTAGCGTCTGATTTATGGATGGATGGCAAACCAGTAGATGCATCTCCGAGAATAATGCTAAAAAAACAAATAAAATCACTTCAAAATGAAGGTTTAATTATGAAATCTGGTGTGGAATGTGAGTATTTTTTAATCTCCTCTGACGGTAGCACAATTGCAGATACAAAAGATACTCAATCTAAACCATGTTACGATCAATCTTCGCTAATGAGAAGATATGAATTAATTAAGGAGATATGCGACTGCATGATCGAAATGGGATGGAACCCTTATCAAAATGACCATGAAGATGCTAATGGTCAGTTTGAAATGAATTGGGATTACTCAGACTGCCTAACTACAGCAGATAGGCATACTTTTTTTAAATTTATGGTTAAAACCATTTCTGAAAAACATGGACTTAGAGCAACTTTTATGCCCAAGCCTTTTGAAAATCTAACTGGTAACGGATGTCATACGCACATTTCTATTTGGGATAAAAGAAAAAATAAATTTTTGGATAAAAACGATAAACTTGGACTTAGTGAACTAGCTTACAATTTTTTAGGTGGTATAATTAAAAATGCAGGCGCTTTATCGGCATTTTTTAATCCTACTTTAAATAGTTATAGGAGGATAAATGCACCCCCTACTAAATCAGGAGCAACTTGGTCTCCAAGTAGCATCTCTTATACGGGAAATAACCGAACACACATGATAAGAGTTCCTGACCCTGGAAGATTTGAATTAAGACTTATGGATGGATCAGCTAATCCATATTTGGTACAAGCTGGAATTCTAGCAGCAGGTATAAACGGGATCAGAAAAAAAATAAATCCAGGTAAACCATTATTCTGTAACATGTACACCGACTATAAAAAATATCCAAATCTAAAAAAACTACCTAATACTTTAGAAGAGTCATTAGAAATATTAAATTTTAATACAGTATTAAAAAGTGCTTTTGGTAAAAATGTTTTGAACAGTTATATAAAATTAAAAAAATCTGAAATTGAAAGTTTCAAATTAAAAGAAAATTTTGACAAACTAAAACCTATCACAAAATGGGAAAGATCTAATACCTTAGATTGTTAAAAAATGTCTATTAACTATAGACATATTAAAAAATATTCATCATTTATCAAAAATAATAATTACTCGTTTAGTAGAGAAAAAATATTAAATATATTAGACAAAAAAGCGATTGATAAAGCTTACAATACAATATCTAATTGGGAAACTTATACCCCTACCCCTCTTCTTAATTTAAAAAAACTTTCAAAAAATCTAGGACTTAAAAATATTTTTTACAAAGATGAGTCAAAAAGGTTTGGCCTCAAATCTTTTAAGGCTCTAGGTGGTGCTTATGCCGTAGAGCAAGTCTCCGCTGGAAATAAAAACGTAGTTGTAGCGACTGCAACTGCAGGAAATCATGGCAAATCAGTTGCGTGGGGAGCAAAAAGATTAGGAATTCCTTGCAAAATCTTCATAAGTGAATTTGTTAGCGATACAAGAGCAAATGAAATGCGAAAACTTGGGGCTGATGTAATTCAAGTTAAAGGAAACTATGAAAACTCCTTAAATGAATGCATAAAACAATCTAAAAAAAATGGTTGGGAAATTGTGCAAGATGTTGCCTGGGAAAATTACCTTACAGTTCCAAAACTAACGATGGCTGGATATTCCGTAATGATTGAGGAAATTTCAAAACAAACTGATCAATATATTACACATATTTTTTTACAAGCAGGGGTTGGAGGTATGGCATCTGGGGTAATAGCAGGTGTTGCAAGATATTTTAAAAGAATTCCTAAAATTATTGTTATTGAGCCAGAAAATGCAGATTGTGTGTTAAAAAGTATTGATGCTGGCAAACTCACAAAAGTTGAAATTAAAAAAGAAAGTATCATGGGTGGAATGTCTTGTGGAGATGTATCATTGGTCCCATGGCAAATTCTTAAAAATTCAGTAAATAATTGTTTAAGTATCCCTGATGATGACATTCCGTTATCAGTTGCAATGTTAGCTAAAGGATACTTTGGAGATGATAAAATTATTGCAGGTGAATGTTCAGCGCCTGCTGTAATAAGTTTAAACGTAAGTTGCAATAACGAACAAATTAAGAAAGATCTTGAATTAGATATGAATGCAAATGTTTTATTAATTGGATGTGAAGGTGATACAGACATAAAATTATATAACGAACTTCTTTCTAAAGGATCAGAAAAGTTATCTAATGTCTAATAAGGCTCTTGTTTGGGTAAGAGACGATTTTCGTATAAACAATAATGATGCATTAATTTATGCTTCAAATAATCATGATCTTGTAACTGTAGTTTTCATTTTTAATAATAATACTTTTGATAATAAAAGAGAGGCACAAAAATGGTGGCTTAGCAAATCACTTGAAAGTTTTAGGTCTGATTTAAAAAAATTAAATATTGGATTAGAAATAATTAAAGATGATGAAATTAATTTCTTTTCTAAATTAAAATCTAATAATAAAATTTCTGTTTATTGGAATAAAGTTTATGAACCAGCTGAATTAGATAAAGACAAAAAAATTGGAAAAGATTTAACTGATAAAAAGATTGATTTTAAATTCTTTAAAGGAAATGTGTTAAATGAATACAATAAAATTACAAAAAATGATGGAACGCCTTTTAAAGTTTATAGTCCTTTTTGGAGAAATGCAGAGCAATATTATTTAGAAAGACTTCCAGATAAAATAAATAAAGTCAAAAAATGTAAAAAAATAGAAACAATCTTTAAAAAACAAATTAACTCTGAAGATATTTTACCTAAGTCAAAATGGTATACGAAATTTGAGAAGTATTGGCTGCCTTCAGAGAGTAAAGCTCATGAATACTTAGATAATTTTGTTAATAAAAACATATTAAATTATGGTGTAGACCGTGACTTTCCGTCTATTAATGGAACATCAAAGCTTTCTCCATACATAAGAAATGGACAAATAAATGTTGGTGATATTTGGGAAAAATGTAAAAGATTAAAATCAAAAAATGTTAGTGTAAAAAAATATACTAATGAAATTGGTTGGAGAGAGTTTTCGCACAGTCTAATAAATTATTTTCCTCAAATGTTAAGAGGAAACTTAAGAAAAGAATTTGATAATTTTCCATGGGTAAACAACATTAAATTTTTAAATGCATGGAAGAAAGGAATGACTGGCTATCCAATTGTTGATGCTGGAATGAGAGAATTATATGAAACAGGCTGGATGCACAACAGAATTAGAATGGTTGTTGGATCTTTTTTAGTTAAACACTTAAGAATTAATTGGAAAGAGGGAGAAAAATATTTCAGAAATTGTCTCTTAGATTTTAATGAAGCAAATAATGTTGCTCAATGGCAATGGGTAGCTGGATGTGGTGCTGATGCAGCTCCATACTTCAGAATTTTCAACCCTATTCTGCAGGGTGAAAAATTTGATAAACAAGGAGAGTATGTAAAAAAATGGGTCCCTGAACTAGAAAGAGTACCATCAAAATTTATTCACAAACCTTGGGAATTAGATTTAAAATATCAAGAGGGAATTAAAACTATAATAGGAAAAGATTATCCAAAGCCAATTGTTATTCATGAAGAAGCAAGAGCTGCAGCTTTAAAAGCTTTTCAAAGTATAAAAAAAAATTAGAAACCACTCTCTCTAATAAGTAGTGAAAATATATTTCTAAAAAATTTAATGAATGGGCTATATCTGTATCCATCAATATGGACATATCCTGGTAACTCAAATTCAATATTAGTCTTTGATACTATTTTAAAGTCAGCTGAATAATATGCTGTCTCTGGTCTATTTTCATATTCTGATTCTATATCATTTCTTACTGCAATAGGTCCGTTATATGTTGATGATAACGAAAGGTAAGGCAAAGCGTTCACTGCAGAATAATCTAATGATTTAGAAATTAAATTAATTTTTTCATGAGTTCCATCACTCGGAATAAATACCGCTGCATTGTTCAATTTAAAACGGTCAATTTGATTTTCTTTTATAAATCCTTTTACCTGTCCTGTTCCGTATTTGACTATTCCAAACAATTCATTTCTATTATTTACCCATATACCATTTGATAAATTATCTAGATCTTTGATCGATCCATCAATGGGTGATTTTAATATCATCTTATCTTGTATTTTTAGCAAACCACTCAATTCGCTATTTACAGAAATAAGCCTTTGTTGAAGAGTTATGTATTGATCCATATTTCCAGCACTATCACTTAATCGATTTAGTTTTGTTTTAATCAATTCTAACTTAGTTCTAGTAGAATTAATTTGATCCTCTAATTTAGGAGAATAAAATTCTATAATAGATTGACCTTCTTTAACTTCATCATCATTTTTTACCATTATGTTTTTAATTTGTGCAGGATAAGGAGCATATATTTTAGAATATTGTTCAGAAATAAAAACAGCCGGTATTTTTAATGATGATTTCCATGGAGCAAATAAAAGCAAAGATAAAGTAATTAAAAATAAAAGTAATCTGAAAGTTTTTATATTAAATTTGATATCTTTTTTAAGAAGTAACCATTGTTTCATTTCTCTTACTATTGGTGCCATAATGAACCAATAAATTTCAATCACAAATAAAATAATACCTAAAACTTTAAAAGCAAAATGGTAAACCAACAAAGCAATTCCAATAAATAAGAAAAATCGATAAATCCAAGTTGACCATGCGTAGATTATAAATAGCCATCTTCTAGATGGGTTTAATTCCTCTGGAGGACTATGGTTCAGTCCAAATAAGGTTTCTCTTACTTGCCATCTTGCTAATGCAAATGACCTTGGTTGTAAATTTTCAGCTTTTAACCAATCAGCAAAAACATAATATCCATCAAATCTCATAAACGGACTAACGTTAATCACCAATGAGGAAATCCAGCTTGTAGTTGCTATAAAAAAGGCTACACTTTTAAGACCACCATCTGGTAATACTGCCCAAGCAAAAGTTGCAATTAAAGCAAGATGTAATTCTGTTAAAATACCTGCAAAATTGATGAGGAGCCTTTCCTTATGGTTTCTTAGTCGCCAAGCATCTGTTGTATCGGTGTATAAAAATGGAAAGAATACTAAAAACGCTATTCCAATAGCTGATACTCGACAGCCAAAGTGTTTTGCAACAAATGCATGTCCTAACTCATGTAAGCATTTTACAAAAATTAAAGTGACAAGATAAAGTAACAAACCATTGAAAGTAAAAAAATACATAAATGTTTTTGCAAAACTTTCATATTGTTGAATAACTAAAAAAATTCCAATGAAACCAAAAAAATAAATTAGGTTTCTAAAATTTTTTGATCCTAAATTCTTAACTTTTGAAATGAATTTATTCAAAAATTCATCTGGTTTAAATAATGGTATCTTAAAGAATAAATAGCTATGAATTAAATTTAGCAACCAATGTTTTTTAAGACTATTTTTTTGTTGAGAAAGTAAATTAACTCCTTGACCAAGTGGTTGAACAATTAAATTATTTAATTGTAGAAAATTTACGAAGCTTTTTATCTCATCAATATTTGTCTCTATGCCTTCAGAATTTATTTTCTTTTCAAAATCTTTTAATTCTACTCCTCCAGTCCAATTTTTAATCAAACGAAAAGCAGTGATCCCCAAGGTAAAATATTTGTTTCGAATAGCATCATAAAGAAGCCATGCGGGTGAACCATCTTCTCTGCTGTTACCACGTAAAATTTCTAAATCTTGTCTTAAATGCGGGATTATCATATTCCAATTAACTGCCTCATAAATGTTATTGGTTTTCTGAATAAATAATAAAAAACAGATACTTCTGAGCCATACACTTTAGCTGTTCCTCTTAAACCAATACGAGGTAATTTATTTGCATCTCCTTCATAACTTGCTGTCAATTTATATGATAATATTCCTTCAGGAGACAACGAGGGTTGATAAGATGCTCTCAATAATTTTCCCTCCAAAGATTTCATTGGATTTATATCCAAAAAAACTTTTACCAAACTATTTTTTTGGATCACTAAAGAGTCTTTAACTGGCAACCATATTAAAAATTCGATTTCATTTTGATTTGCAATAGTTATTATTTTTTCACCTACAGAAACTGGTCTTCCCTGCCACTCAGATTTTCTGTCAACAATAGCTATTCCATTTTGTGTTGAGTAAATTTTTGAATTCTTTAATCTTTTTGTTACTGAATTTAATTCAGCTTTTTTTAAATCAACCTGAGCAGCTAATTCAGCAATTCTTGCTTTTTCTTTTGTATCAGAAAAAGATGATTGGCGACTTCGCAAAAGTTCTTTTTCTGCAATTTGTAATGATTGTTGCGCTAGATTATATTCATTATTTAAGTCCAAATCTTCAAGTAAAACAACTAAATCACCTGCACTTACTTTGTCATTATTATTAATAGTTATATTTTTTACAACTCCATCAAATGGAGCTGTAACTAATTTTGGATTAGAAGGCACCACGTCAACTGGGGCAGTACTAGACATTTTAATTGGTACAATTGAAATTATGATAAACAGAATAAGGGTAGACCAAAAAAGTTTACTTCCTAAATTTTTTTTAAAAAATTGATTAACAGAGGAGCCTGATTTAAAAGTATTCTGAGCATGTCCAAAAGTATTGGCTAAATGAGTTAAAAGATCAATTTCATTCTCATTGAAAGTCTGATTTTTAGATAAAATTAAAAAACCTTGAAATCCCTGTTGGGCAGAAAATAATGGAACTTGTAAAATAAAACCTGGAATGTTCTTAGGTTTTTTAATTTTTAAAGATTTTGATGTTTTTTCAATATCGATGGTTTGTATATCTATGGTGTCCCTATGATCTTTGTGATTTATGATTTTTTCTAAGTAACTTATCAAAGGGGAAGTTCTATCAACTGTAGCTAAATCTGAAGTTGCTTTTACACTGAAATTATTACTTGATGATTTTAATAAAAGAAATGAACTTATATAATCTACTAATTGTCTTGTTTCATTAACTATGACAAAATTTAATTCATCTTCAGTTTTTGCTTCACGGGTTTTTTTTTCTAAACCAATTAGCTTTGCAATTTTAATATTTTTATCTTCGCTCAAAATTTAACTATCCCACTCATACCAGGTATTAAACCACCATATTTTTCATTAAACCTAGCTTTTAGTTTAATTGTTTGGCTAACAGCATCAACTGCTGCTCCTAAACTAATTATTTTGGCTTTTAAATTATCACCAGTTTCATCTATTTGAATTTCTACGTTGTGACCAGTTTTTAACCATTTTAGCCATGTGCTTGGCACTATTATTTCAGCTTCCAATAAGCCATCACCAACTATATCCATCAAAACTTGTCTTTCTTGAATTGTAGAAAAAATACTTGTGTAAACATCCATCACTTTTCCATCGTAAGGTGCGATTACTTTGCATCTTTTCACATTCAACGTAGAAATTTTTAATTCAGCTTTAGCTTTATTCATCGCTGATACTGATAATTGATATTGAAGTTTACCAATTGATCTCATTTCTAATAATTGTTTATCGTTTTCTAGCTGAATTTTTGCAGTTTCATAATTTGCTTTAATAACTTCATTCTGAGCTTTATATAATTCACAATCAAAGCTAATTAGGATATCTCCTTTTTTAAAAGCATCCCCTAATAAAAAATTTATCTTTTCAACTCTTGCTGCTATTTCACTTGAAATTGAAACTTTTTCTGTAGCTGATACTAAAGCTCTTGCCATCCTATCCTCTGCTAAAGCAAACATAGGTGACAAAAATATAATAATTGTTATTAAAACTTTCTTCATAGGATATTAAAATATTTCAAATTTTAGATTACAATACTACAAACTTCTTAGCAACTTATCGCCATAATCATCAAAGTTAACTTGTGCTTTTGCAAGCTGAGTATTTAGTGGCTCAAACGTAGTTTCAGGATCAGTTAATTTTTCAGTATTATTGTTTTGATTGTTAAAGTCTAATTGAACTTCTTTAATTACAACTTCACCACCTTCATTTTCTGATATTATTTTTAATTTAATATTTTCAACATCACTTGGTGGCTCCGCTATTATTTGTCCAGTAAACGGATCAATTTTTATCCACTCTGGAAGTTTTTGACCATCTTCTTGAACGATCTCAAATTCCTCAGAGTTTTGTGCTTTTACGATTGGTAATTCCAAGTAATATTTATTGTCAATTACTTGAGTTTCTACATTTAATATCTCGCTAGGTGCTATGTCTATAAATTCTGTTAATTTATTATTATTTAAAACATCTGTTGTTGTTTTATCAATAGAGCCTGCCTCATTAGTTGATTGTAA
>CACEMI010000012.1:0-37927 GCA_902560585.1 uncultured Pelagibacteraceae bacterium
CTGTCGAGGAAATAAAATCAGGAATCGATTTGCCAGATTTTGTTTTCTGTCTAATTGTTTCATCATAAAGTATGACCCCACCTATACATTCCTTCATACTTTCTGATGAAAATAGTGTCTCTCGGAATAAAAGTCTGTTTTCTGATGTTGAATTTATATTTACAGCCTCTAATCTTTTTGTCATAGTTCCATTGCTTTCATCCGCAGCCAGAATACCCTTACCATTGGAAATTATTTTAATTGCTATTTTATTTAACTCTGACATATCAATTTAAAGCGGTTATACCAGGTAGCTCTTTACCTTCAAGGTATTCTAAAAAAGCTCCACCTGCAGTTGAAACAAAGTTAAAATCATCAACAACATTTAGATTGTTTAAAAGTGAAACAGTATCTCCACCACCCACAACTGAGAAAATTTTGTTTAATTTATTATTTTCAATTATTTTTTTCGCTATTTTAATACTTCCATTCGCAAAATTAGGATTTTCAAAATATCCAGCTGGACCATTCCATAGTATAGTTTTACTTTTATCAATAATATTTATCACTTTATTAATTGTTTTTGGACCAATGTCTAAAATCATTTCATCTGAGCTGATTTGATCTAATGTTTTATTTTGAGATAATCCATTTAATTCTTTTGAAACAAGTACGTCTTCAGGGTAAATTAAATTACAATTCTTTAGTTTTGAAAGTGAAATAATTTCAGCAACAGTTTGATTACAGTTATTTTCTTTAATTGACTTACCTATATTATTTCCAAAATATTCAATAAAATTATTGGCCATACCTCCTACAATAATAATGTTATTTAACTTAGGTATTAAATTTTTAATAACATTTATTTTAGTTGAAATTTTAGATCCCCCAATTATGCAAGTAATTGGTTTTGTAATGTCTGATATAATTTTATTTAGAGCATTAACTTCTAAATCAAGTTGCAACCCCGAATAAGAAGGCAGAAACTTTGAAATTTGATGAATTGAAGCATGTTCACGATGGGAACAAGAGAAAGCATCATTCACATAAATATCACCTAGACTTGCAATATGATTAGCGAAATTGGGATCATTTTTTTCTTCCTCGGCGTAAAATCTTATATTTTCTAAAATTAAAACTTGTTCATCAAAATCATTAAAAAAGTCTTTATTCTTTATTTCAAAAATATTATTTTTAATTAATTTAATATTTATATTAAGCTTTTTTTGCAAATCTTCTCTAATTGGTTTTAAAGACAATTCATTAACAATCTTTCCTTTGGGTCTACCTATGTGAGATAAAATTATAATTTTAGTTTTTTGACTAATTAAATAATTTAAGGTAGGTATAATCTTATCAATTCTTGTTGTATCATTTATTTTTCCCTTATCTAATGGAACATTTAAGTCTAATCTTAATAAAATGAATTTATTAATTAAATTTTTTTCGTTTTTTATACTTCTCATTAAGAGATTTTGTGCAGGTTTTCAGCTAAATCACACATTCTATTTGAAAAACCCCATTCATTGTCATACCAAGCAGATATTTTACCCATATTGGGTCCAACAATATTTGTTAAAGAGGCATCAACAATTGCTGATGCTGAATGATGATTAAAATCAATTGAAACTAGTTTTTCATGTGTAACTTCTAAAATATTAATCAAATCATTTTTGGCAGCTTTTTCAAATGCATCATTTATTTTTTTAATACTTATTGCTTGTTTTGTACAAAAAATAAATTCGATTATAGATACATTTGGTGTTGGAACTCTCATAGCTATCCCCTCTAATTTACCTTTAAGATTTGGAATTATTTCTCCTATGGATTTTGAAGCCCCTGTTGATGTAGGTACTATTGATTGACTTGCGGCTCTTGCTCTTCTCATATCTTTATGAGAATTATCTAAAATTCTTTGATCACTTGTAAAAGCATGAATAGTAGTCATAAAACCTCTTTCAATTTCAAAATTATTATTCAGTACGTGAACAACAGGTGCTAAACAATTTGTAGTGCAGGATGCAGCAGATATTATAATATCATCTTTTGATAAAATATTTTGATTTACTCCAAATACTATTGTTTTATCTGCATTTTTACAAGGAGCTGAGACAATTACTTTTTTTGCTCCATTTTTAATGTGACCCTGAAGTTTTTCTCTTGAATTAAATTTACCAGTGCACTCAAAAACATAATCAACGTCATATTTTTTCCAATCAATGTCTTCAATTGAGGAGTTTTGAGTAAATGAAATTTTGTCTCCGTTTATTATAAGATGATTATTATCAAATTTTACGTCAGCATTAAATTTTCCATGTATAGAGTCATGTTTTATTAATTGACATGTAATTTCAGCGTTAGATCTATTGTTAATATGATTTATTTTAAAGTTTTTGTTTTGACTTTCAAAAATTGACCTTACTACCATTCTTCCAATTCTACCCATTCCATTTATTCCAACTTTAACTGTCATATCTATTTTTCAATTAACCTTTTTGATTTTTTCGCAATTTTTTTATCCACTAATTCAAAATAATTAAAAATTTCTTTAAAAGGAGCGCTTTTTCCAAATTCATTGATACCGAAAGAAATTCCAGAGTCACCAACATATTTTCTCCAACAATCACTTGATCCTGCCTCAATGGAGATTTTAAATTTTGTTTCATTTAGAATTCTATTTCTATATTTTCTTGATTGCTCTTCAAATAACTCCATAGATGGTACCGAAATTACTTTTGAATATATCTTTTCTTTGGCTAATTTATGGCTAGTTTTTATAGCCAAATTTACCTCAGATCCACTAGCTAAAATAGTTAAATTAATTTTTTTGTTAGTTCTTAAAACTTCATATGCTCCTGATGAACATTTATTTTCTTTTGTAAATTTATTTCTTATAGGATCTAGGTTCTGTCTCGTTAAGGATAGAACGCTTGGTGATTTAGAATTTTTTAATGCCAACTCCCAACATTCAATAGTTTCCAATTTATCTGCAGGTCTGAAAATATTTAGATTCGGAATTGCTCTTAATCCAGATAATTGCTCGATCGGTTGATGTGTTGGTCCATCTTCTCCCAGGCCAATTGAGTCATGCGTCATTACATATATAACTTGTTGCCTCATCATAGCAGCTAATCTTATTGATGGTTTGCAGTAATCAGAGAAAATTAAAAAAGTTCCTCCATATGGAATGAATTTACTGTGTAAGGCTAGGCCATTCATAATTCCACACATCGCATGTTCTCTCACACCATAATGAATATAATTTCCATCGAAATTTCCAGGTTTTATGATCCTATGATTTGCTGTTTTAGTGTTATTTGATCCAGCAAGATCTGCCGATCCACCGATAAGTGTATTATTTTTATTAAAAAGAGATTTAATAATTGCTTCAGAAGATTTTCTAGAAGCAATACTTTTCTTTTCTTTTACAGTGTTTCTTTTTTCCTCTAAAATAGATTTTCTAAAATTATTTTTTAAAGAATTATTTATTTTAATTTTATTTTTTTTATAAGTTTTAAGCCATCTATTTTCAATATTTTCTCCTTTTTTACCAATGCTTCTCCATTCCTTTAAAATATTTTTTGGAATTTCAAAGGGCTTATAATTCCAACCTAATTCTTTTCTGACTAATGAAATCTCATCAAGACCAAGTGGACTACCGTGGGAAGAAGCTTTCCCTGATTTATTTGGAGATCCATAACCTATTTTAGTTTTACAAGAAATCACAGTTGGTTTTTTTGCTTTTTGAACTTTTTGTAATGCTTTAAATATTTCATTTTCTTTATGTCCATCAATTTCAATAAAACCCCAACCATAACTTTCAAATCTTTTCTTAAAATTATCTGAAACTGCTAAATTTGTAGGTCCGTCAATAGAAATTGAATTATTATCAAATAACATTATTAAGTTTTTAAGCTTCAAGTGCCCTGCTAAACTCATCGCCTCATGACTAATGCCTTCCATCAAACATCCATCTCCAGCGATCACATAAGTTTTATGATTGATGATCTTTTTGCCTAATCTTTTTTTTAAAATTTCTTCTGCCAATGCAAATCCAACCGCGTTAGATATACCTTGTCCTAATGGCCCCGTAGTTGTTTCGATACCCGAGTTTTTGACATATTCAGGATGACCAGCGCAAATAGAATTTAATTGTCTAAAGTTTTTTATGTCTTTTAAATTAATACTTTTATATCCAGTTAAATAAAGTAAAGAGTAAAGTAACATTGACCCATGTCCTGCAGACAAAACGAATCTATCTCTATTTAACCAACTTGGATTTTTTGGATTAAACTTTAGAAAATATTTAAAAAGTATAGTTGAAACATCAGCCATTCCCATAGGCATACCTGGGTGACCAGAATTAGCTTTTTGTACAGCATCCATTGAAAGAGCACGTATTGTGTTTGATAAGTTTTTATTTATTTTTTTCAAAAATTATCCTTTGTAGACTTAGGTGAATCAATTTATTAATATAGATATATATATGAATTCAATTAGTGAAAAAGAAAAAAAATTATTTGAAGTTTTAGATAAACTTAAAAATCTTGAAAAAGTAAAACCAGATAAAATTTTAGAGTTAGAAAATCTAGCAAAGCAAAAAAATCAATTAGAAATTGAAAAAAAAGAAATTGAGGAAAAATACAATTTATTGAAACGAGAAAATGAGGCTATTAAAGAAAAATTTGATGATTTTAAAAATAGAGAGATTGAGGAAAGAAAAAAAGAGGATCAATTTTCCAAAAAAATTGATGAATTAAATCAAGAAACAGATAATTTGATGGAGGAAATTGATAAATGGCAAATGTAAACATTAAATTTAATGGAAAAGAATTTTTGTTGTCATGCGATGATGGCCAAGAAGAGCACTTGGAAGAATTAGCATTATATTTGAATGAGAAATTTACAGATTTAAAAAATTCTTTAGGAAATATAGGTGAAAACAAACTTTTGTTAATAACATCTATTTCAGTTTTAGATGAATATTATGAAACAAAAAAAAAAATCGATACCCAAAAAAAAGATATTGCAAAAATTACTGATAAATTCAAAGAACTTAAATCTTTAGTTTACAATTATAGAGATTTGAAAGAAAAAGAAATTTCTGAATTAAGCACAATTCAGCAAAATTTGAAGCATGAAATTGAAACTAATAGAAATGATTATGAAATTTTAGTTGATAAGACAACTCTGGAGATAGAAAATTTCATTAAAAAAATTGATACAGACTCTCAGACTCAATAATTTAAAGTGTCAAAGGAAATTTTAAGAAAAAAATTAATTAGCATTAGGAAAATTAATTTTTCAGATCAAGGTATAAGTTTTATCCAATTTAAAAAAATTTTAAATAAACTAAATTTAAAAAAAAATCTAAATATTGGTGGTTATTATCCTATTAATTCTGAGGTTGGATCTTTGGAGATACTAAAAAAATTAGAAAGAAATAAATTCAAAATATCTTTACCTGTCATAAAAAAAAATAATATAATGGATTTTTATGATTGGTCTTTTAAAAAATCACTAAGAGTTAGCAATCAAGGGATTCCCGAGCCTTTCACTTTAAAAAAAGTTTTTCCTGATGTTTTGATAGTCCCACTTGTTGGATTTGATAAAAAAAAATTTAGACTAGGTTATGGAGGTGGATTTTATGATAGATATATTTTTAAAGTTTTAAAATTTAAAAAAGTTGTAACAATTGGTTTTGCTTTTTCATTTCAAGAACTACAAACTGTACCAAAAAATAAATTTGATCAAAAGTTGGATTTTATAATAACTGATAAAGGAATAATTTAATGAAAATTTTATTTTTAGGTGACATAGTTGGAAATAGTGGATGTTTCGCTGTGAAGAAATTCTTACCAAATATCATAAAATCAAAAAAAATAAATTTTGTAGTTGTGAATGGTGAGAATGCAGCAAAAGATGGAGTTGGAATAACAGAAAATATTGTAAATGAACTACTGAATTGTGGTGTTGATGTTATAACAACTGGCAATCATGTGTGGGATCAAAAAGAAACATTTGAATTTATAAATAAACAAAAAAGACTATTAAGGCCATTAAACTTATCCGGCGTTGTTCCTGGAGATGGATTTGGAATTTATAATACCACTGGAGGATACACAATTGGAGTGTTGAACTTAATGGGTAATGTTTTTATGAAAAAATGTGATGATGTGTTTGTGAAATGTAGAAAATTTATTGAGGAAAATAAACTAAAAGAAAATTTTGATTTCCTAGTTGTTGATTTTCATGGAGAAATTACAAGTGAAAAAATGGCTATTGGCCATTTATTTGACGGTAACGCTACTTTCGTTGTAGGAACCCATACACATGTACCCACAAACGATGGAAGAGTTCTTAATAAAGGGACTGCTTATCTGACAGATGCGGGAATGTGCGGAGATTATAATTCTGTTATTGGAATGAATACAGAAAATTCAATCAACAGATTTTTTAAAAGAGAGTCTGTTAAACACTTTCCTTCAGACGGTGAGGCATCGCTTTGTGGAGCAATCATAGAAGCTAATCCAAAAAATGGTTTGGCTTTAAGCATCACTCAGTTTATATTTGGAGGTCAACTTCAAAGAGATAATTAAATAATGGCAGGTCATTCTCACTGGGCGGGTATCAAACATAAAAAAGGTAAAGCAGATAAACAAAGAGCTGCAATTTTCTCAAAATTATCTAGAGAAATAACAGTCGCTGCTAAATTAGGAGATAAAAATCCAGATATGAATTCTAGATTAAGATCAGCAATTCAAGCAGCAAGATCTGCGAATATGCCTAAAGACAACATTGAAAGGGCTATTGACAAATCTTCAATAGCTGCAGACTCAAATTTTGAAAGTATTAGATACGAGGGTTTTGGACCTGCAAAAACTGCAGTAGTAGTAATTACATTAACAGATAATAAGAATAGAACAGCTTCTAATATAAGAACAATTTTCCAAAAGCACGGAGGAGGTCTTGGTACTCAAGGCTCTGCATCTCATAATTTTCTTCAACAAGGAATAATAAAAGTAAATAGAAATGAAATGAATGAAGAAAAAATTTTCGAACTAGCAACTGATGCAGGAGCAAATGATTGTATTTTTTATGATGATCATTATCAAATATATACAAATAAAGATGAAATATATGATGTAAAAAATATTATGGAAAAAAAAATTTCTAATTTTATATCAACCGAAATTGAGTGGGTTCCGATTAATAAAATTAAATTAAATCAAGAGGACAAAGAAAAATTAATTAAGTTTTTAGAAATCTTGGAGGAAGATGACGATGTACAAAATATCTTCACAAACGCAGTATAATAAAATTTTATGTTAATTATTGGAATAGATCCAGGTATAACAGGTGCAATATGTTTTTTTGAAGATGGAAAAATTATAGATGTTATCGACATGCCCACTATGGCGTCAGGTAATAAAAATAAAAAACAAATTAATGGTAGCCAAATATTTAACGAGATATCCTTGAGAGTCAAAAATTATAAATCTGAGGATATAAATGTTGTAGTTGAACAAGTCTCTGCGATGCCAGGACAAGGTGTAACAAGTATGTTTAATTTTGGCCAATCATTTGGGGTTATAAAAGGCGTTTGCGCAGCAATGCAACTTCCAATTTTTTTTGTAAGGCCTGCAAAATGGAAAAAACATTTTGATTTAATAAATTCTCAAAAAGATTCGAGTAGAGTTAAAGCAATTGAAATGTTTCCAAAATTTTCACATATGCTATCTAAAAAAAAAGATTCTAACAAAGCAGATGCAATATTAATCGCAAATTATCATCTAAATATAATAGAAAAATAAATAAAGTTTGCTTTATTAGTCAAATTCATGACACATTTTAGTGTGAAATGGTTTAAATGGATGCAGATATAACCTCTCAAGCAGTTGGACTTGCTAGTAGCACGGACTTTTCAATGTTAAGTTTATTTTTAAGAGCAGACTTTGTAGTTAAATCTGTGATTATAATTTTAATCGCCAGTTCAGTTTATTCTTGGGCAATAATATTTGATAAAATTTTAATGTTTAGAAAAATAAATAAAGAATCCGAAGATTTTGAGGAAAAATTTTGGAAGTCAAAATCTGCAGAAACCTTTTATAATAGCTTACCTACAAAATTAGATAATCCGATGGCACAATTATTTAAAGATTCAATGCAAGCTGTTATGAAATCAAGATCAAAAACCAATATTAGTCAAAGACTCGAAAATATTTTAGAAGTTAATATCGAAAAGCAGATGAATATTGTTAACAATAAATTTACTTTTCTTGCAACAGTTGGTTCCACAGCTCCATTTATTGGATTGTTCGGAACAGTGTGGGGAATAATGAATTCATTTCAATCTATTGCAATTTCAAGAAACACAAGTCTTGCCATAGTTGCACCAGGTATTGCAGAAGCACTTTTTGCTACAGCATTAGGTTTATTGGCGGCAATCCCAGCAGTAATTGCATATAATAAATTTGGCAACGATTCAAAAAAATATTCTCAAAAATTAGAAAACTTTTCAAAAAGATTTATTTCAATAATTTAATATGGCATTTAACTTAAAGCGTTCAGAAAGAGAACCAATGAGTGAAATAAATGTAACTCCCTTTGTGGATGTCATGCTTGTTCTTCTGATTATTTTTATGGTTACAGCACCGCTTCTTACTGTTGGTGTGCAAGTTGATTTACCTGAAACATCAGCCGATACATTACCAGAGGAAAGTGAACCACTTACATTAACTATAAATTCAAAGGGTGAAGTTTTTATTCAAGAAACAAAAATTGAATTTGATAATTTAATCAAAAAAATCTTGGCAGTATCCAATAATAGAACAGATACAAGAATATATGTAAGGGGAGATAAAACAATAAATTATGGAAGAGTGCTAGAAGTAATGGGAAAACTTTCAGGTTCAGGCTTTACTAAAGTTGCCTTAATTTCTGAACCGTACAAAGAGAGATAAATTTGTTTAATAAGTTTGCATTTAGTGGTGTTCCAAATGAATTAAATAATTTTTCGTTTGGCATGTTGTTTTCTATTATTTTTCACGGATCGATATTTATATTAACAATTTTTGCTCTTCCTTTTGTAGCAAAGAAACCTATAGAATTACTTCCAAGTATTTCAGTCGAATTAATTCAAATTTCTGATCAAATGAATATTCCATATGCACCTAAAGCAGCAAAAATTATTGAAAAAGTAAAAAAAGATAATAAAAAGTTACTTTCGGAACAAGCGCCTCCTAAAGAAGTTAAACAAGAAATAAAAAAGCAGGTAAAGTTTGACAATCAAAAAGACGAAGTAGATCTATCAAAATCTAAAAAAGTTCCTGTACCTGAAAAAAAGCAAGATCAAATTAAAGTAGATAAATCAGAAGCAATTCCTCTACCTGATAAAAAAATAGATAAAATTGAAACAAAGCAAGAGACTGAGCAACAACCGTCTAAAGAAATTACAAAAACAGTTGTTGAGAAAGAAAAGAAAAAAAAAATTGAAAAGGAGATTGAAAAAGATTTGATAATTAAAGAATTTGTTAAAAAAATAAAACCAATTAAAGAGGATAAAGCAATTCAGTCATCTGAATATGAAAAAAAAGAATTAGACGTAGACTTAATTAAGGGGTTAATTGCAAAGCAATATGAAAATATTGGGGAGGTAAAAAAAAAAACTCAAGGAATTACTCAATCAGAAGACAAGTCAATGAGATTAACTAAATTATCTGTTACTACTGAGTACTCCATTCAGATGCAGTATAAAGATTGCTGGTCTCCTCCGATGGGAGCAGAATATAAAAAAAATGATTATTTAGTTACAGTTAAACTTGAACTAGAAAAAAATGGAAGAGTAAAAAGTAGAGAAATTTTGGAAAGAAATAGAATGGGAATAGATGGGAAATACAGAATCTTTGCAGAAGCAGTTGATCGAGCAGTATTAAAGTGTAATCCTATTAAAAATCTTCCAACTAAAACTTATGAAAATTGGAGTACTATGATATTAAGGTTTAATCCTGAGGGGATGATGGTTGGCGAATGAAAAAAAATTTATTTTTAATATTTCTTATTTATTCTATTTTAAAACCAAGTGTTGGCTTTTCTCTTGTAGAAATTGATATAACTAGAGGAAATCTTGATCCAATGCCTATTGCTGTATCACCATTTTTTACAGATGATGATTCTAACACTAAAATAAAAAGTATTCTTGAGATTGACAATTTAGGTTTTGAAATATCAAAGGTAATTGAAAATAATTTAGAGAAGACCGGTTTATTTGATGCAATTGACAAAGAAGCATTTTTGCAAAAACCTGATATTGCACATTTAAAACCAAGATTCGAAGATTGGACTCTAATCAAATCTCAAGTTTTAATAACAGGAAAAGTTACATCAAAAATAATAAATGACAAAGATTATATAAACGTAGAATTTAAACTTTGGGATGTGTTAGGTGCAAAGATGGTTGATGGTTTTTCTTTAACAACAACTCCACGTTCTTGGAGAAGAGTTGGCCATAAAGTCTCAGACAAGGTATATGAAAGATTAACTGGTGAAAGTGGTTATTTTGATACCAGAATAATATATGTATCAGAAGAAGGGCCAAAAACGCAAAGAGTAAAAAAATTAGCATTGATGGATCAAGATGGTTTTAATACAAAGTATATTACATTAGGAAACGAATTAGTATTAACTCCAAGATTTAATCCAGCTGATGATAAAATCATAACTTACATGTCCTACTTTAGGAATATGCCTAGAGTTTATATTGTAAATCTACAAACGGGCGAGCAAAAAGTTGTAGGTGATTTTAGAGGAATGACATTTGCACCAAGATTCTCTCCTGATGGAAAAAAATTAATAATGAGTTTAGCAAAAGATGGAAACTCAGAAATTTGGGTTAGAGATTTAGAAACTAATATTCAGGAAAAATTAACTGATCATCCATCAATAGATACTTCACCATCATATTCACCTGATGGAAAATTTATTACATTTAACTCTGACAGAAGTGGCTATCAACAAATATATGTTATGAAAAGTGATGGATCAAAAGTAAAAAGAATATCATTTGGTAAAGGTATTTATGGTACACCAGTTTGGTCACCAAGAGGCGATTTAATAGCTTTTACAAAGCTGCATAAAGGAAAATTTTTTATTGGAGTGATGAGAACGGATGGAACTGGGGAAAGATTACTTACTGAGAACTTCTATCAAGAAGCGCCGTCATGGTCTCCAAATGGGAGAATAATCATTTTTTATAGAGAAACAAAATCTGATAATGATGGTCAAGGATTCTCTGCAAAATTATGGTCTATTGATTTAACTGGATACAACGAGAGGTTGGTAAAAACTGAGACAGATGCCTCTGACCCATCGTGGTCTTCTTTGTTAGGAAATTGAAGAAAAATCAAGTATTTACTAAATTTGGTTGATTTTTGTAGACAAAACATCTAATTACATGGTTAAGTTCACAATATTCTATTTAAGGAGCAAAAATGAATCTAAACAAAATTTTAAAAAATGCATTTCTTGTTGTTATGTTTGGTCTAATCGTAACTGCATGTGCAACAAAGAAATCTGTTAAAACAACAGATTCAACAACAAGCACTACTACTACAGCAGCAGAGACACAAAAAGCTGATCCAATTGAAAAATTGGATGCGTTGATGCAAGGAGATGTATATGTTGGCTCTGATACTGTTGGAGAGCTTGCAAGTGGAGTTCCAGACAGAGTATTCTTTGCGACTAATGAAATAATATTGACAACAGCATCTAGAGAGACTCTTAGAAAGCAAGCAGCTTGGCTAAGACAAAACTCTGATGTAACTGTTGTTGTTGAAGGTCATGCCGATGAAAGAGGCACAAGAGAATATAACTTAGCCTTAGGTGAAAGAAGAGCAAATGCTGCAAAGGACTACTTAATGACTTACGGTGTTTCGTCTGATCGAATTAAAGTTTTAAGTTATGGAAAAGAAAGACCTGTAGACTCTGGGTCAAATCCACTTTCTTGGTCAAAAAATAGAAGATCTGTTACAGTTAAAGCAAATTAAGTTAAATATTATTAAGACCCTAGCATGATAAAGTTAGGGTCTTCTTTTTGCCATTATTATAACTAGTAATATAATTATGAAATTATTAACTAAGTTAATTTTGATTAACTTTTTTTCTTTTCTACTTTTTTCAACCAATTTATCATTCTCACAAGATCAAGATGTTGGAGAAATTTTAGAAAATATTCAAAAAGATCTTAGAACTTTAGAAAGGGCAGTCTATTCTCAATCTTTTTCTGAAAGCACTGATATAAATACGAACCAGAGAGCCTCAACCAAAGAATCAGAGCAAGCTTTAACTAAACATTTGTTAAAATTAAGTGACATTGAAATGCAATTTCAGGAATTAACAAACAAATTTGAACAAATTAATTTTAAATTAGACAAACTTTCTAGTGAACTATCTAAAGTTCAGCAAGATAATCAATTAAGGTTCGAACAAATCGAACAGAATTCAATTTTAAAAACTGATAATAATTCACTCACTTCATTAACTAAAACAGATCAAAATATTTCAAATCAAGAAACAATACAAAAAAATATATTACCTGGATCTTCAGAACCTCAATCTTTAGGTGAAATTTCTTACAAAGATATGACTACAACTGATAGTTCACAGGTAATAGAAACTGTGGAGCAAACCGAAGCAATAATTTCTGAAGTTTTCAATGCAGAAGAAAAACTATTGCCAGATGCAAGTCCTAAAGAACAGTATCAATTTGCAAGAAATTTTTTAAAAGTTGGAGATTATGTTAATGCAGAAAAAGCGTTTAGAGAATTTGTTTTAACCAATCCCGATGATGAATTATCGGGTAATGCGCAATATTGGTATGCTGAAACTTATAGAATAAGACAAATGTATACTGATGCCGCAACTGCTTATTTGGAGGGATATCAAAAATATCCAACAAGTAAAATTGCTCCAGAGAATTTATTAAAACTCGGAGTATCGTTGGTTCAGATGGGAGAAAAAGATCAAGGATGCTTGATGATTGCAGGAGTTAAAAAACAGTACCCAGATGCAACTCAATCAGTACTTCAAAAGGCTAAGTATTATGAAGAAAAAGAATTTGAGTGCAAAAAAGAAAATTCATAATTTTTATTTAAAAAAACTAAATAACCCAAGAATTAAAAAAGTTTATTTAAATTTTAAAAAGAAACTTTCTAAATATATTTTAAATAGTTTTTGCGTAGCTGTTTCCGGAGGAGCAGACAGTATGGCACTAGCATTTTTTGCAAAATGTTATTCTATAGAGAATAAAAAAAAAATTTATTTTTTTATTGTAGATCATAAATTAAGAAAAAATTCGACTCTTGAAGCAAAGTTAGTAAAGAAAAAACTTAATATATTTGATATTAAATCTGAAATACTTACAATAAGAAGCACGAAACAAATCTCAAATTTGCAATCATTTGCGAGAGAAAATAGATATAAACTAATTATCAATAAAAGCTTAAATAAAAAAATAGAGACTATTTTAACCGCTCATCACAAAAATGATCTATTGGAAAATTTTTTTATAAGATTATTAAGAGGTTCAGGCTTAAAAGGTCTAAGTTCATTTGGAAATATAAAATCGAAAATAAAATTTGATGATAAAATTTCTATTGCAAGACCATTGCTTGATATATCTAAAAATGATCTAAAATATATATCAAAGAATACTTTTAACTTTAATATAGATGATCCATCTAATTATGATGAAAATTTTTTAAGAGTTAAAGTAAGAAAATTAGTCTCAAAATTAGAAAATGATGGCTTATCTTTTGAAAAATTCCAAAAAACTCTCAACAATTTGAATAAAAGTAACTTTGCGTTAGAATACTTCGTGAAAAAAAATATTAATGATAATTCAAGCATATTACCATTAAACAAAAGTGTGATTTTAAATGAAAACTTTCTTAAACAACCTAGTGAGATTGTTTTTAGGTCATTTTCTGAAGTGATCCAAAGAGTGGGAAAGAAAAATTTTTATTCTAGAGGTTCCAAAGTTGAAAATTTAATAAACTACTTAAGGTCAAGTAAAAACGTTAAAAAAAAAACACTTTCAGGATGTATAATTCAAAAATTTGAGAAATCCGTCATTATTTCCCCAGAAATTACGTAAAATATTTACAAATTGGCACAAATTGGCACTTGTTAAACTCATAATAATTCTTAATTTATAATGATGAATTTCAAAAATCTAGCAATGTGGGCAGTTATAGTCATTTTGACTATAGGTCTGTACAACATGTTTAAGAACCCCCAAGGATCAGTTAGCCAAAAAAATAATATAATTTTTTCTGAGTTTTTATCACAGGTTGACAATGGGAGGGTTGTTCAAGTTGAAATTCAAGGAAAGAACATAAAAGGTGTAATGTCAAATGGTGAAATGTTTAACACTTATGCACCTGATGACCCAAACTTAATTCAAAAATTAAGTGACAAAGGCGTTAGTATTTCAGCTAGCCCAATAGAAGAAAAAATGCCTTCATTGTTTGGTATTTTATTATCTTGGTTTCCAATGTTGCTTTTAATTGCAGTATGGATTTTCTTTATGAGACAGATGCAAGGAGGCAAGGGTGGAGCGATGGGCTTTGGTAAATCTAAAGCAAAAATGATGAATGAGATTAAAGGAAAAGTAACTTTTAATGATGTTGCAGGTGTAGAAGAGGCTAAAGAAGAAGTAGAAGAAGTTGTAGAGTTTTTAAAAGATCCTAAAAAATTTAGTCGACTTGGCGGAAAAATACCACGTGGATGCCTTTTAGTTGGACCACCCGGAACAGGTAAAACCTTATTGGCAAGAGCTATAGCTGGAGAAGCTGGTGTTCCATTTTTTACTATATCTGGATCTGATTTTGTAGAAATGTTTGTTGGTGTGGGTGCTTCTAGAGTAAGAGATATGTTTGAACAGGGAAAAAAACATTCTCCATGTATAATATTTATTGACGAGATAGATGCTGTTGGAAGAAGTAGAGGGGCAGGTCTTGGTGGTGGAAATGATGAAAGAGAACAAACACTTAATCAGTTATTAGTCGAAATGGACGGTTTTGATACCAATGAAGGTGTAATTATTATCGCTGCAACTAATAGGCCAGATGTATTAGATCCAGCACTTTTAAGACCAGGAAGATTTGATAGACAAGTTGTAGTCTCAAATCCAGACTTAATTGGGAGAGAAAAGATTTTAAAAGTGCATGCAAAAAAAATATCAATGGCTCCTGACGTCAATCTAAGAACAGTAGCTAGAGGAACACCTGGTTTTTCTGGAGCTGATTTAGCTAACCTTGTGAATGAAGCAGCGTTACTGGCGGCTAGAAAAAATAAAAGGATTGTAACTTATCAAGAATTTGAAGAAGCTAAAGATAAAGTGATGATGGGATCTGAGAGAAGATCAATGGTGATGTCAGAGGAAGAGAAAAAACTAACAGCTTACCATGAAGCAGGGCATGCGATTGTAACAATAAATGAAAAAGCAGCATACCCTATACATAAAGCAACCATTATACCAAGAGGTAGAGCATTAGGAATGGTAATGCAACTACCAGAAAGAGATGAAGTCTCACAAACGAGAGAGCAACTTCACGCCCAAATGGCTATTGCAATGGGAGGTAGAGTTGCAGAGGAACTAATTTTTGGAGACGATAAAGTAACTACAGGAGCAGCCAGTGATATTGAGCAGGCAACGAAAAGGGCAAGAGCTATGGTCATGAGAGCTGGCTTAAGTAAGGAAATGGGTCCAGTTGCGTATGGTGAAAATGAGGAAGAGGTATTTCTAGGTAGATCAGTGGCCAGACAACAAAATATGTCAGAGGAAACTGCAAGAAAAGTAGATAGCGAAATTAGAAAATTTGTTGATATGGGTTATGACAGGGCAAGAAAAGTATTAACTGAAAAAATTGATGATCTTCATAAATTAGCAAAAGCTTTACTAACTTATGAAACTTTGACAGGTGCAGAGATTGAAGATTTAGTAAACAAAAATATATACCCAAAGAACAAAGAAGATTTAAAAGTTGAAGATGACGATCAAAGCTCAGCACTTGGCTCAATGGGCTTAAAACCAAAGATAGTGCACTAAGCACTAATGAATAAATATTACACTAGAGCGTGTAATTTTTATTTCGGCTCAACCTCCAAAAAAAATATAAAAAAAAAACTATCTATCCCTTTAAATGGAAACATCCTTATTTCTTTTGATCACGTAGAAATAATAAGCAGGAAAAATAGTAAAACAATTAATATCAAAGATATTGATAAACTTCCAAGAAATCAAAAAATTAAAATTAATAAAGATTTAAAAAAAATAAAAAAGAATAAAACTTTTAAACAACTTGCATTATCTGATATTCCAATTTTAATGGGTATTGTTAATTTAACGCCAGATAGTTTTTCAGATGGTGGTAAATATAATAATAAAAATTTAGCTTCAAAACATATTAAAAACTTATTGTCAAGTGGTGCAAAAATAATCGATATTGGAGGAGAATCTACAAGACCTGGGGCAAGTGATGTTAGCTCTACTAAAGAGTGGGAAAGAATTAAAACAGTTTTAAAAATGTTAAAAAATAGAAAGTGTTTTGTTTCATTAGATACTAGAAAAAGTTTTGTAATGAAGAAAGCCTCTAAAATAAAAGTTGATCTTATTAATGACGTATCCGGATTAGATTACGATCCTCAAACTATTAATTTTTTAAAAAAATCAGGAAAACCATTCATCATTCATCATATGAAAGGAACACCAAAAAATATGCAAATCAAACCATCATATAAAAATGTATTACTTGATATATATGATTTCTTTGAAACAAAATTAAAATATATAAGAAAAAATGGCATTAAACATAATAATATTATATTAGATCCTGGCATTGGATTTGGAAAAAATTTGAAACATAATATTACTCTTCTAAAGAATATTTCCATTTTTCATTCATTAGGTCTTCCTATAATGTTAGGCTTATCAAGAAAAAGATTTATTAGGGATATTTCAAAAGAAAATGACACTACAGAAAGACTTGGAGGCACAATATCCTCCTGTATTCAATCTTACTTGCAAGGTGTTCAAATTTTAAGAGTACATGATGTTAAAGAAATCAGTCAGGCGTTTAAAGTTTTCAAGAAGTTGCAAAATTAAAAATGATTAAAAAATATTTTGGGACCGATGGTATTAGAGGAAGAGTTAACGGTTCTAAAATAAATGGTGAAATGTTTTTTAAATTTGGATTGGCAGCAGGAACATATTTTAAAAATTTAAAGAAAAGTAAACAAACTGCAATTATTGCAAAAGATACAAGGTTATCGGGTTATACACTTGAGCCAGCTTTAGTCTCTGGATTGACGTCTGCTGGTATGCATATTTATACATTAGGACCGCTCCCAACCAATGGTTTAGCAATGTTAACAAAAAAAATGAGGGCAAATATGGGTATAATGATAACAGCATCTCATAATTCACATTACGATAATGGTTTAAAGTTATTTGGACCAGATGGCTTAAAGTTATCAGACAAAATTGAAAAAAAAATAGAAAATTTAATCGATTCAAAGATTGCTTCAAATCTCTCAGATCCAATTAAATTAGGAAGAGTTAAAAGATTAGAGGACGCAAATGAAAATTATATAAAGATCCTAAAACAAAATTTTCCAACTTCATTTAGTTTAAAAGGCATTAAAATCGTTTTAGACTGTGCAAATGGAGCAGGTTATAAAGCTGGACCTGAATTATTAAAATCGCTAGGAGCTAAAGTTTTTGAATATGGTACATCTCCAAATGGATTGAACATAAATTTTAAATGTGGCTCTACTTATCCAAATAAAATTTGTCAAATGACAAAAAAAAGAAAGGCGCATATAGGTATCGCATTAGATGGTGATGCTGATAGAATAATTGTCTGTGATGAAAAAGGTCAAATTATTGATGGAGATAAAATTCTTGCAATGTTAGGTGAGAGATGGAAAAGAAAAAAAATTTTAAAAGGTGGAGTAATTGGTACGCTAATGTCAAACTATGGCTTAGAGGAGTTTTTTAAAAAAAATGACATAAAATTTTTTAGATCAGATGTGGGAGATCGTTATGTTAAAGAAAAAATGAAAAAAAATAAATTTAATTTAGGGGGAGAACAATCAGGTCATATTATTCTTGGAAAGTTTGCGACAACTGGAGACGGGTTATTAGTTGCCTTAGAAATTCTTTTTTCTTTAAGAAAAGGGAAAAAAGCAAGTGAACTTTTTAATAAATTTATTCCCACTCCTCAAATTTTAGAAAATGTGGAAGTAAAAAATAAGTCAATTATTTACAGCCCAAAATGTATAAAAGCAATTTCTGACGTAAACAAACTAATTAAAAATAAAGGCAGAGTATTAGTTAGAAAGTCTGGCACTGAACCAAAAATAAGAATTATGTGTGAGTCGAAAGATTCAAATCTAAATAAATTTTGCATTAATATAATTAAAAAATCTATTCGGTAAATTGAAAATAAATTCTAAAGTATTAATAATCGCAGGATCAGATTCTTCTGGTGGAGCTGGGATTCAAGCAGATATTAAATCTGTTACATCTCTTGGTTCTTATGCAATGACAGCAATAACAGCAGTTACAGCTCAAAATACCAAAGGTGTTAAATCAATAGTACCTATGCCAATTAAAGAAATTTACAATCAGATAGAATTTACCACAAAAGACATTAAATCAGATTCTGTCAAGATTGGGATGCTACATTCCAAGCAAGTTATAAATTTAATATTAAAATCAATAAAAAAATTAAATTTAAAAAAGATTGTATTGGATCCTGTTATGGTAGCCAAAGGTGGCACTAAGCTAATAGATGATTCAGCAGTTTTAGTTATGAAAAAAAAATTAATAAAAAAGGTAGATTTAATCACACCAAACATTCCTGAGGCAGAAATATTGACTAAAATGAAGATTAAATCTATTTTTGATATGAAAGATGCAGCTAAAATATTGTTAGATTTAGGTTCTAAAAATGTTTTAATAAAAGGTGGTCATTTAAGATCTGAAACTTTGAAAGATATTTTTGTAAATAGGAAAGAAACTGTAATATTTACAAACAAAAAAATAAAAACAAAAAATACACATGGAACTGGATGTACATTATCTAGTGCTATTGCAACCTATTACGGATGTGGAAAAACTTTAAAGAAATCTTGTGAGTTAGGAATTAGGTATGTAAATAATGCTATAAGGACAAGACCAAACTTTGGAAAAGGAAATGGACCAATTAACCATTTAAATAGTTTTATTATAGAAAAGAAGTTTAGATGAAAAACGTAGTTGTTGTCGGATCACAATGGGGAGATGAGGGAAAAGGAAAGATAGTTGATTGGTTATCTAGTGAAGCTGATGTAGTTGTCAGATTTCAAGGAGGTCATAATGCGGGACACACCCTGGTTATAGATGGTGTCACTTACAAATTAAGATTGTTACCATCTGGCATTGTTAGAAAAAATAAAATTTCTATTATAGGAAATGGAGTTGTTGTTGATCCATGGGCTTTGCTTGATGAAATTAATGAGGCTAAATCAAAAGGTATAGAGGTAAATGCAAATAACTTAATTCTATCTGAAGCTGCTACATTAATTTTACCATTTCACAGAGAAATGGATGAAATTAGAGAAGACGCTGCTGGAAATTCTAAGATTGGAACTACAAGAAGGGGAATTGGTCCAGCTTATGAGGACAAGGTGGGAAGAAGATCTATAAGAGTAATGGATCTTGCATCAAAAAAAAATCTTGAAAATAGACTTGCTGTAGTTCTTGAACATCATAATGCAATACGCCTGGGGTTAGGTAAACCTGTGTATGAAAAGAACAAATTAGTCAAAGATTTATTAAAAATAGCACCAGATATTTTAAAACATTCCGCACCGGTATGGAAAAAAATAGATCAATTTAAGTCAGAAAATAAAAAAATTTTATTTGAAGGCGCTCAAGGAATTTTGCTAGATGTTGACCATGGCACATATCCATATGTAACATCATCGAATACAGTTGCAGCTTCTGCAGCAACAGGATCAGGATGTGGACCTAATTCTATAAATTTTGTTTTAGGTATAACAAAAGCATACACAACAAGAGTAGGTGAAGGACCTTTTCCAACCGAACTTAAAGACAATATTGGTAATCATTTAGGAGAAAAGGGACACGAATTTGGAACAGTAACTAGTAGAAAAAGAAGATGCGGTTGGTTTGATGGTGTTTTAGTAAGACAAACTATAAAAATTTCTGGCATTGATGGAATTGCTTTAACGAAATTAGATGTTTTGGATGAACTTGATGAAATAAATCTTTGTGTAGCTTACGATCTTAATGGAAAAGAAATTGATTATTTTCCTGCTGCTGTTGAGGATCAACTAAATGTAAAGCCAGTTTATAAAAAATTCGAGGGTTGGAAATCTAAAACACACGGAATTAAAAAATTTGAAAATTTACCTAACAACGCAAAAATTTATATAAAAGCAATCGAGGAATTTATTGAAACAAAAATATCAAGCATTTCAACAAGTCCTGAGAGAGAAGATACTATCCTTTTAATAGACCCATTTAATTAGCTGGCAATAAATTTTTAGACTTTGCAGAATTTAACATATGTTTTTGTAATTTTTCAAACGCCTTATTTTCTATTTGTCTAACTCTTTCTCTGCTTATTTTATATTTTTTACTTAATTCATCTAAAGTAACTGGTTCATCAGTCAATCTTCTCGAGTACAAAATCTTTTTTTCTCTTTCATTTAATACTTTAATAGAATCTTGTAGCAAATCTTTTCTTTGCTCCATTTCATCACTTTGAGCAATTTTTAATTCATGATCCATTTCGTTATCTACAACCCAGTCTTGCCATTCATCTCCATCTTCACCTATTGGAGCATTTAAAGATTGTTCTTTGCCTGAAAGCCTTCTATTCATCGAAACTACCTCATCCTCACTTACAGAAAGTCTTTTAGCAATATCTTCAACATGCTCTTTTCTTAAATCTCCCTCGGATTGTGGTGATATCTGGTTTTTAATTTTTTTTAAGTTAAAAAAAAGTTTCTTTTGGGCAGTTGTTGTGCCTATTTTAACTAAACTCCAAGATCTTAATATATATTCTTGTATTGAGGCTTTGATCCACCACATTGCATAGGTAGCAAGTCTAAAACCTTTTTCTGGTTCGAATTTCTTTACTGCTTGCATCAAACCTACATTCCCCTCTGAAATCATTTCATTAAGTGGCAAACCATAGCCCTTATATCCCATAGCTATCTTTGCAACCAATCTAAGGTGGCTAGTTACTAACTTTTCAGCTGATTTCACATTTCCGGTTGACTGCCAATTTTTGGCTAACATATACTCTTCCTCTGCTGCAAGCATTGGAAATTTCTTTATCTGAGAAAGGTATGCCGCTAATCCTCCTTCATTAGAAAGTGCTGGTAAATTATAGTTATTGTTGCTCATTCGAAGTATTTATTTAATAAATAAATAAAATTTTACAATGCTTTTATTGCTTGATTTTTCTTAGTTTTTTTAAAATTTTTTCCAAATCGTCAGGTAATTTCGACGAAAATTCTAGCCATCGATTATCTTTCGGATGATTAAACCCAAGTGTTTTAGCGTGCAAAAATTGTCTATTAAGATTATTTAGGTACTTTTCGAGTTCAGGATTTATATTAGTAATTTTTTTAAACTTTTTTTTATATTTTTTATCACCTAGAATATTATTACCTTTACTAGCCAAGTGAACTCTTATCTGATGAGTTCTACCAGTTTCTAATTTACATTCTATAAGACTTAAAGTTGGCACATTATCATTCTCAAATATTTCTAAAGTTTTGTAGTTCGTTATAGCATTTTTACCTTTCTTTAATGAGACCTCCATCATTTGTCTGTTTCTTGAGCTTCTTGTGATAAATGTTTCAATTTTTCCAGCTCGTGGTCTTATTTTGCCCCAAACCAATGCTTGATAAACTCTTGAAATAGTATGCTTAGAAAATTGATTAGATAAACTCTCGTGAGATAAATTGTTTTTAGCAATGACAATTAAACCAGATGTATCTTTATCTATCCTGTGAACAATACCTGGTCTTAATTCATTCCCAATACTCGAAAGATTATTACCGTTATAATTAATTAACGCATTAACAATTGTATTATTATAATTTCCAGGGCCAGGATGCATTGAAATTCCATCAGATTTGTTTATCACAATTAAATCTTCGTCCTCATGAATTATTTCAAGAGGATATTTAAATGGCGCAAGTGACTCTTTTTTTGACTCTGCAATTTCAAAAAATATTTCATCATTTATTTTTACTTTTCTGGACGGGTCGGTAACAATTATATTGTTTATTTTTAAGTTATTTTGTAAAATTAAACTTTTTACTCTCGATCTACTTAATTTATTACTCTGATTTGATAATAAAACATCTATTCTTAAATTATTTTCTTTATTTTTAACTTTTATATTTATATTACTTTTCATGTTATAATAATTATACAATATGCGCTTGTAGCTCAACTGGATAGAGCGCCAGATTTCGGCTCTGGAGGTTCAGGGTTCGACTCCTTGCGAGCGCACCATTACTCTCCCATATTTATTAATGTACCCCTATTTTTTGCAGCATTAAATGAATAATAAAATAAAATTATTGAAAGTGTAAAATATAAAGCATTCCAAATGAAAGCATTATAAATATTTTCAATATCTACAGTTTGATTAATCAAGATGTTTCTAGCTTCCTCAAATATATATACTAATGGTAAAATGTAAGCTATTTTTTGAAATACCTCTGGAAGAGTTTCTATTGGGTAATAAATACATCCAAATGGTGCAAGTAAAAACATCGTCGACCATGCTATATTCTCAAATGATGGGCCAAATCTAAGTAATCCTGAAGAAACTAAAATTCCTAGCGTAATCCCAAAAATATAAAGACTCAGAAATAGAAAAAACAAAAATATTCCTAACTCTAAGATTGAAATTCCAAATAATGGAGAAGTTAGTAAGACAGCTGGAACTAAACCAATTAAAGATCTTATTAAGGCCGTTATAACAAGTGAAGTTAAAATTTCACCAATTTTCATAGGCGCTATAAAAAGATTTGTAAAATTTCTACTCCAAATCT
Source organism: uncultured Pelagibacteraceae bacterium (assembly GCA_902560585.1). GTDB lineage: Bacteria > Pseudomonadota > Alphaproteobacteria > Pelagibacterales > Pelagibacteraceae > Pelagibacter. The sequence continues at coordinate 23,128 of CACEMI010000012.1, forward strand.
CCTCTAAAAAAAGCATATTAAAACCAATACTTGTTCTGAACAAAAAATCGTAGAGTATCGCACAAGTCAAAATCACACCAACTGCATTGTTGTAATAAGTTGTGTGTGTAGCAAAAAAATTTGATATAAATCCCCAAAGAGTAATTTGAATAGTTGGCCAGTATACTAAATCTAAGATTCTAGGAAATGATCTAGTTATAAGATAAAAATGTCTTAAAAATAGACCGTAAATTCTAGTTAAACTCATTTTTACTCCTTGAAAGTTTCAAGAAAACTTCTTCTAGATTTGTTCTTCCGTGCTTAATAATCAAATCTTCAGGCTTACCTTGGTCTATGATCTCTCCATTTTTCATCATTAGCACTGATTTGCATAACCGTGTGACTTCACTCATATTATGAGAGGCTAAAAGTACTGAGATTTTTTTTTCTTTTTTATATTCCTCTAAAAAAGTTCTAACAAAATCACCCACTTCTGGGTCTAAAGATGCTGTTGGTTCATCAAGTAAAAGTACTCTTGGTTCATTAATTAATGCTTTTGCTAAACTTACTCTATTTTTCTGACCAGAGGATAATTCACCAGTAATACTATCCAATAATTCTTCTATTCTCAATTTTTCTGAAAGATATTCAATTCTTTCCTCAATATTTTGGACTTTGTAAAGTTTAGCATAAACATTTAGATTTTGCTTTACAGTAAGCTTTTTTGGCAATTCTATATAGGGGGATATAAAATTAATCATTTCGAGTATTTCAATTCTATGATTTTCAAGTTTCAGATTATCAATAAATATTTGTCCACTCGTAGGTTTTAGCAAACCAAGTAACATTCCGATAGTTGTAGTTTTACCTGAGCCATTTGGTCCGAGCAAACCTAGAATTTCATTTTCTTGAACATTAAAAGAAATACCTTTCACAGCTTCCTTTTTTCCATAACTTTTTTTTATATTTTTTACTTCAATTAAATTTTTCATTTTTTTGATGCCCTCAAAAGTCTATCGTTAATTGCCTCACCAATTTGAACATTTGGTATTTTCTCAACTGCAATTTTTTTATATCTATTTTTTTTTATTTTTCTTAATGTTTTGTATAAATTTTTTGCTGCCTCTTTTAAATTTTTAGTTTTACTTAAATAAAAATAATTTTTATTTTTTCTTTTCCTTTTTTTTATCAAAATAAAAGCCTCATCATCATTATTTTTTTTGACATTTAGTCTCACAGGGATTCCAGGAGAATAATGCAATTTACTGCTCCCTGGCATTTTTACATTTACCTCTATTTTTTGATTATTTTTTGATGATTTGATAAATTTATAAATTGTTTTACTGTCTATACCCCCCAATCTTAGAATATTTGGCTTACCGACAAGATTTATTATAGTAGACTCCAAACCTACCTTTGAAGAGCCTCCTTCTAAAACAAATTTAATTTTATTCCCAAATTCATCAATTACGTCTTGTTTTGAAACTGGACTAATACTTGATGAAATATTTGCACTCGGAGCTGCGAGAGGATAATCAATTTCTTTTAATATTTTTCTAGTTAAATAATGACTTGGAAATCTTACTGCTACCAAATTTGAGTTATTTGTGACTATTTTTGAAATTTTACTCGTCTTTTTAAGTTTCAAAACAAACGAAATTGCTCCTGGGCAAAATTTTTTATAAAGCCTCCTGAAAACACTATTAAATTCACAATCCTTTTTTAATTGATTGAGATTATGATAGTGAACGATTAAAGGATTGCTACTAGGCCTTTTTTTTAATTTAAATATTTTTGATACAGCCTTTTTTGAGTAGGCATTTGCAGCCAACCCATAAACAGTTTCGGTTGGGATTGCTACACATTCATCATTATTCAAATATTTTATTGTTTTTTTGATATTTGAATCGTCAATTTTCATATAATATTACCAACTAATATATGAATGAAAAAAATTTGCTAGATGATATTGCATCAAAATCTTTAAATGAGCTTACGGATTTAGCTGATAAAATTATTAAAAATTTGGAAAATGAAATAAATTTAGAAAACAAATCAGAGGACTATGCAAATTTGATTAAAATAAATAAACTTATAGAAAAAAAATTTCAAAAAAACTTTAAAGAAATATCAGAAAAATCAAATTCAAAAATCAAAGAGATAAAATCAAACAAAGATGGAAAAAAAACTTAATAGAATTGTTAAAAAAACTAACGATTATCTTTATCGATATTTTTCTAAAGAAAAAAATACAGATCTGATCAAGCCGATGTTGTATGGACTTCTTCCTGGAGGAAAAAAAATAAGATCAAAAATATTATTTGATGTTGGTTCAATATTTAAAATAAATAAAAAAACTATCTTGCAAGTAGCTGCTGCAGTAGAATGCATTCATGCTTACTCACTCATTCATGATGATTTACCCTGTATGGATAATGATAATTTAAGGAGAGGAAAGTTGACGACCCATAAGAAATTTAGTGAGTCCACAGCAATACTCGCTGGTAATTCTTTACTTACAATAGCTTTCCAAATTTTGAGTCAGAAAAAATTAAATTTAAGTGAAAAGAAGAAAATAAAATTAATAAACTTACTATCAGAGAGTTCTGGTCATTCTGGTATAGCTGGAGGTCAATATCTAGATTTAAGTTATGAAAAAATAAAAAAAAATAAAAGACAAATTATTGATATGCAAATTAAGAAAACTGGTAAGCTTTTTAGTTTTTGTTGCGTGGCACCAATTATTATGTCAGGTAAAATAAAATATTTAGGAATGTTTAATAAAATTGGTAATGATATAGGTCTATTGTTCCAAATTGCTGATGATTTAATAGATTTAAAGGGAAAAACATCAAGTGTTGGAAAAAAAACTAGAAAAGATTTAAAAATGGGAAAAGCTACTTTAATAAGTTTACTAGGTACTAAAAATACTATTAAATATGCAAATAATCTGAAATTAAATATATTCAAAAGTTTAAATAAATTTGGAAAAAAAAGTAGAGATCTAAAAGAAACCATAAATTATATTTTAAGTAGAACAAAATGAGCAACAGTTACAAATTTTTAAACAATGTCAATTTTCCAAGTGATATCAGAAAATTATCTCAATCTGAGATAAAAGTTTTGGCTGACGAGGTCAGGCAAGAATTAATTGACGTTGTTTCAGAAACTGGTGGACACCTAGGCGCTGGTCTTGGAGTTGTAGAGCTCACTGTGGTTTTGCATTATATATTTAATACTCCACATGATAAATTAATTTGGGATGTTGGGCACCAAACTTATCCTCATAAAATATTAACTGGTAGGAAAAATAAAATTAGAACACTAAGAAAAGGGAGGGGATTGTCCGGTTTTACAAAAAGATCAGAAAGTGAGTATGATCCTTTCGGCGCTGCTCACAGTTCAACTTCTATATCTTCGGCATTAGGAATGGCTGTTGCTAATAAATTGTCAAATAAATCTGATAATGTAATTGCGGTCATAGGTGATGGAGCGATAAGTGCTGGTATGGCATATGAGGCAATGAACAACGCAGGAGAAAATAAGACAAAAATGATAGTCGTTTTAAACGATAATGACATGTCAATTGCAAAACCTGTTGGAGCTATGAGAAAGTATCTTGCAAAAATTCTGTCTGGTAAGATTTATTTTAGTTTTAGAGAGACATTAAAATTAATCATATCTGCCTTCTCAAAAAGATTTAAAAACAAAGCAGGAAAAGCAGAAGATTTTTTAAGATCTGCAGTTACTGGGGGTACTTTATTTAATTCCATGGGATTTTATTACATTGGGCCAATAGATGGACATGATATTGATACTATGGTTTCTGTATTTAAAAATGCAAAAGAAATTAATTATGATGGTCCAATTTTAGTTCATGTAAAAACTGAAAAAGGAAAAGGATATAAATTCGCAGAAAAATCAGAGGATAAATTTCATGGAGTTTCAAAATTTAATGTAAAAACAGGGGAACAGATAAAGTCTTCATCTAATGCACCATCATATACAAAAGTATTTGCTAACACCTTAATCAAGCATGCTGAAAAGGATAGTAAAGTTGTTGGTATAACAGCAGCGATGCCATCAGGAACAGGTATGGATTTATTTGGAAAAAAATTTACTAACAGAATGTTTGATGTTGGAATAGCAGAACAGCACGCAGTAACTTTTGCCGCTGGAATGGCTACAGAGGGATTTAAACCATATGCAGCAATATACTCAACTTTTCTTCAAAGAGCTTACGATCAAGTTGTTCATGATGTTGCAATTCAATCCTTGCCAGTAAGATTTGCAATTGATAGAGCTGGACTAGTTGGTGCTGATGGACCAACACATGCAGGCTCGTTTGATATAACATACTTGTCAACACTACCAAATTTTGTAGTAATGGCGCCTAGCGATGAAGCCGAACTCGTAAGAATGATTAATACCTCAATAGATATTAATGATAGACCTTCAGCTTTTAGATATCCAAGAGGAAATGGTCTAGGGATTGAATTACCAGAAATAAGTGAAAAAATTGAGTTGGGTAAAGGAAAAATTATTAAAACTGGAAAAAAAGTTGTAATTTTAAATTTTGGTGCAAGACTTCATGAGTGTATTTTAGCATCTGAAAATTTATCTAAAAAAGGAATTAATATTTCTATAATTGACGCAAGATTTGCAAAACCTTTAGATGAAAATTTAATTTGGCAAATTGCAACAGAGCACGAAGTTTTAATCACAATAGAGGAGGGATCTATTGGTGGATTTGGATCTCATGTAAGCCAATTTCTTAGTGAAAAAAATCTTCTAGATAGCAATTTAAAATTTAGATCAATGATATTGCCTGATAGATTTATAGATCATGATAAACCAGAGTTAATGTATAAATTTGCAAATCTTGATTCGATTGGAATAGAAAATAAGATTTTAGATACATTAAATTCAAAGGTTTTAATAAAAAAATCTAATTAAATTTTATTTTGAGCAGTGTTCATTAAATAGTGGTCAAGAATTACACAATGCATCATAGCTTCTCCTATTGGGACTGCTCTAATTCCTACACACGGGTCATGTCTTCCTTTAACAGATATTGTTGTATTTTTGCCGAACTTATCAATCGTTTTTCTAGATGATAAAATCGATGAAGTTGGTTTAACAGCAAATGAAATTTTTATTTCTTGACCTGTTGAAATTCCACCCAAAATTCCACCAGCATTGTTTGATTTAAAACTAGTTTTACCTTTTCTTTGTAAAATCTCATCAGAGTTTTCTTCCCCAGTTAGCATAGCTGAATCCATTCCTGATCCAATATTTACCCCTTTTACAGCATTAATACTCATCATCGCAGCTGCTAAATCCATATCTAATTTGGAATATATTGGCGCTCCAAGTCCTAAAGGGACTCCTCTTGCTCTTATCTCAATTATTGCTCCACAAGATGAACCAGCTTTTCTTATGCCTAGTAAATATTTTTCCCAGAGCTTAATTACAGATTTATCAGGACAAAAAAATGGATTTGTGGATATAGTTTTGTCTTTCCATTTGTTTATATTACACCCTAAAATTCCTAATTGTATAACTGCACCGATTGCTTGATATTTAGCACCAATCTTATTTTTCAAAACTACTTTTGCAATTGCCCCTGCAGCAACTCTTGCTGCAGTCTCACGGGCTGATTGTCTTCCACCTCCTCTATAATCCCGAATTCCATACTTTTTAAAATAAGTGTAATCTGCATGTCCTGGTCGAAATTTGTTCTTTATTGTCTCATAATCTCTAGATCTCATGTCTTTGTTATAAATTATTAAAGATATCGGAGTTCCAGTAGTTTTTCCCTCAAAAACACCAGATAAAATATTAATTTTGTCATCCTCTTTTCTTTGTGTTGTGAATTTAGATTGACCTGGTTTTCTTTTATTAAGTTCTTTTTGGATATCACTTTCCTTTATAGGAACATTTGGTGGGCATCCGTCCACAACACACCCAATTGCAGGACCATGAGACTCTCCCCAAGTAGTAAATCTAAATAACTTTCCAAAAGTATTAAATGACATTATCTTACTGTATAAATTATTTTTTTAAAATTATGAACGAAAAAAACTCACTTGGATTAAATCTTTGCTTTAAAGATCATAATAACCCAATAAAACTTTTTGAAGAATGGTTCAATAAAGCGAAAAAAACTGAAATTAATGACCCAAATGCGTTTGCTGTAGGCACTGTTAATAAAAAAGGATTTCCAACAGTCAGAATGGTTCTTCTTAAAGATTTTGATAAAAATGGTTTCGTTTTTTATACAAATTTAAAAAGTGATAAAAGTAAAGCCATTAAAAACTCCTCAAAAATTTCCATGTGTTTTCATTGGAAAAGCCTACAAAGACAAATTAGGGTAATTGGCATTGCATCTAAAGTTTCAAAAAAAGAAGCTGACGATTATTATAAATCAAGAGCATATGGAAGTAGAATTGGCGCTTGGGCCTCACAGCAGAGCAGCATTTTAAAAAAAAGAGATGATTTATATAAATCTATAAAAGAATTTAAAAAAAAATTTCCAAATCAAAAAAAAGTACCACGACCAGAGTACTGGTCAGGATGGAGAATAAAACCTAAAGAAATAGAATTCTGGCTTGATGGTCAAAATCGAATTCATGAAAGATTGAAATATATTAAAAAACCTCAAAGTTGGAAAAAAGTATTGCTAAGCCCTTAGAAATTTCTCTCTATACTAAAAGATGTTAAATTTTTAAGCACATTTTTTTCATTAGACTCCTCAAATACACTTAAAGAATTAGAAGCTAAATTTATATAATGCTCTGCTTTTTTATAACACTCTTTAATTATGTTATTTTTTTTTATTAGACTTAGAACATATTCTAAATCTTTCTTTTCACGAATTTGTTTTTCAAATAAAGATTTTAATTTTTCTTTTTCAACATCATCTAATTTTTGATAAAGAAGAATTATAGGTAAAGTTACTTTTCCCTCATAAAAATCATTACCAATGTTTTTTCCAAATAATTTTAATTCAGAATTATAATCTAATGTGTCATCTGCAATTTGAAATGTGAGACCTAGGTTTTTTCCATAAAATTCTAAAGCATTTTTAAATTTTAAATCTTTTTCTGAAATAATTGCACCAACTTTAGTAGCTGCTGCAAATAATGATGCGGTCTTTGAGGAAATAATATTAAGATATGTCTCCTCTAACATGTCTATTTCTTTATTGTGTTGCAATTGCAGAACTTCACCTTGAGCAATTTCTGATGATGTGTTAGCCAAAAGTTTAAGTAATTCTAAATTTCCATCTTCAACCATCATTTCAAAACATTTGCTTAAGAGATAATCACCCACTAAAATTGATGAGTGATTTCCCCAGATTTTATTTAAGGTCTTTTTTCCTCTTCTAATTTTAGAGTTATCAATTACATCATCGTGCATTAAAGTTGCTGCATGGATTAATTCAACACATGCAGCCAGATTAACATCTCTCAATCCTTTCTCGTATCCACAAATTTTTGAGCATTGCAAGGTTAATAGAGCTCTAAGTCTTTTACCTCCAGTGCTTAAATGATATTTTGTCATCTTTTGAACTAACTCAACTTTACTTGCTAATCTGGAATTAATTTTTTCTTCAACTAGAATCAACTTATCTTCAACTGAGTTTTTTAAGTCAGTATAAGAATTATTAATTTGTTTTTTAAGCTGTATTACAGTTCCCATGTTTTAAAACTATTATATACAAATTATTAATATACTTATCAATTGACGCACCTTATTCTTTAATTATAACTAGGGTTTATAATATATTTAAAAAACTTATAAAAATTTTAATGTTTTCATTTTTAAAAAAAAAAAAAGTTATTAGCCATCTTAAACTATCTGGCGTTATAGGAAATGCTGGAAAATTTAGACAAGGAATAGATTATTCAAGCCAGGAAGAAATAATTAAAAAAGCTTTCTCACTAAAAAAAGCATTAGTAGTCGCAATTACAATAAACTCACCAGGAGGATCTCCAGTTCAATCACATCTGATATATAAACTTATTAAGGAACAATCAAAAAAAACAAAAAAAAAAGTGATTGTCTTTGCTGAAGATGTGGCTGCATCCGGTGGATACCTGATCGCTTGTGCTGGTGATGAGATATATGCAAACTCAAGTTCGATAATAGGATCAATTGGGGTTATTTCTGCATCATTCGGATTTAAAAACTTAATAGAAAAAATTGGAGTTCAAAGAAGAGTATATACAGCAGGAAAGAATAAAAGTACTTTAGACCCTTTTCTTGATGAAAAAGAAGAGGATATAAGTCGGTTAAAAAATATTCAATTAGAAATTCATCAGGACTTTATTGATGTCGTTGAGGAGAGCAGAAAAGAAAAACTAAACAAAAACTCTGGTATTGAACTTTTTTCAGGTGAGTTTTGGGCTGGAAAAAAAGCAAAAGAATTAGGTTTAATAGATGGTTTGGGTAATGCAGAACAAATATTAAGAGAAAAATATGGAGATCAAATTGAGATTAAGAAATTTGAAAAAAGTAAAGGGTGGTTGTCAAAAAAACTATCATCCTCAGAAAATTATACTGATAAAGTAATCAGTTTATTAGAAGAAAGATCAATCTGGCAAAGGTATGGTCTATAAAACAAAAAAAAAAACTTTATCTTTTCAAGACACAATCTTTAATTTACAAAAGTACTGGTCAAAAAAAGGTTGTGTAATATTACAACCGTATGATCTAGAGGTAGGAGCTGGAACTTTTCATCCAGCAACCACTCTAAGATCACTTGGCCCAAAACCATGGAAAACTGCATATGTTCAACCATCACGTAGACCGACTGACGGAAGATATGGTGACAACCCCAATAGATTACAACATTACTATCAGTTCCAAGTATTAATTAAACCCTCGCCAAAAGAAATAAAAAAGATGTATTTAAATAGCCTGTCATCAATAGGTATTAATTATGCGGAGCACGATATAAGATTTGTTGAAGATGACTGGGAAAGTCCTACTCTTGGAGCAGCAGGCCTTGGATGGGAAGTTTGGTGTGATGGTATGGAAGTAACGCAGTTTACCTATTTCCAACAAATGGCTGGAGTTGAATGTAAACCTGTATCTGTCGAAATTACGTATGGACTAGAAAGATTGTGTATGTTTATTCAAAACAAAAAAAGTGTTTTTGACTTAATTTGGAATGATGAAGGAATAACTTACAAGGATATTTTTCATAAGTCAGAGAAGGAATTTTCAGCGTATAATTTTGAATATGCCAACACTGACAATTTATTAAAAATATTTGAAATGCTTGAAGAGGAAACAAAATTATTAGTTGAAAAAAAAATTTCACTTCCAGCATACGATCAATGTTTAAAATGTAGCCATGTGTTTAATATTCTAGATGCTAGAGGGGTGATTAGTGTAGCACAAAGAGCTGAATATATTGCAAGAATAAGGGAACTAACTAAATCAATTGGGAAAGTTTGGATTGAAAGCCAAAGTTAATGTCAGAATTATTTGTAGAGCTATTTAGTGAGGAAATTCCTGCAAAGCTTCAGATAAATGCAAGGAATGAGTTAAAAAAAAATATTAAAAATTTTTTTATTAATAACCAAATTAAATTTAATGAAAATTTCAATGTTTATTCAACACCAAATAGACTAGTTCTCCATATTGATAAAATCCCTACTGAAATTAAACTCAACTCAGAGGAAATAAGAGGTCCAAATGTTAATGCTCCCGAAAAAGCTTTAGAGGGATTTATTAGATCAAACAATACAACATTAGAAAAAATTTTTAAAAAAAGTACTGAGAAAGGTGAATTCTACTTTTTTAAAAAAGAGTCTAGAAAAATAAAAGTTTCAGATTTATTAGAAAAAAATTTAAGTGAAATCTTAACAAAGATAACTTGGAATAAATCTATGAAATGGGCAAATTATGATCTTTACTGGGGAAGACCTCTTAAATCCATTTTAGCAATATTTAATAAAAAACCTCTTAATTTTGTTTTTAACCACATAAATAGTTCTAACAAAACTTATACAGATAAATCACTAGAAGAAGGTTTAAAAATTTTTAACGACTTTAATTCGTATATAAAATTTTTTAAACAAAAAGGTGTTTTAATTGATCAAGATTTAAGAAAAAAAATAATACAGAATAAGATTTATGAAATAATTAATAAAAAAAATTTAAAAATCGAACAGAATGAAAGGCTTATAGATGAAATAGTAAATATAGTTGAAAAACCAGCAGTAATTATTTGTGATTTTGACAAAAAATTTTTGAATGTGCCTAGTGAAATATTGATTACGACCATGCAGAGTCATCAAAAATATTTACCAACTTTTGATAAAAAAAATAATCTTACAAATAATTTTTTTGTAGTTTCAGATATAAAAGACATAAAAGGGTTTGTTAAATTAGGAAATGAGAGAGTGATTGAGGCAAGATTAAGCGATGCTGAGTTTTTTTGGGAAAAAAATAAAACTCAAAATTTAGTTAAACAAGTAGATAAATTGAAAAATATAAATTATTTTAAAGGTTTAGGATCCTACTTTGATAAAATTCAACGAATGAGAAAGTTATCATCATTAATTTCTGATGATTTTTTAATTAGTAAAGATAAAATTGAAATAGCCTCATCAATTTGTAAAGTTGATTTAATGTCTGATCTTGTTGGAGAATTTCCAGAACTCCAAGGTATTGTTGGTGGTCATTTTGCAAAGTTTCAAGGGTTTGATAAAGAAGTTTGTCTTGCTGTATCTGAACAATATTTGCCTAACGGCATGGAAAGCAAACTACCAAAAAAAATGTACAGTGTTGCTTTATCTTTAAGTGATAAAATTGATTCATTAGTAGGTTTTTTTGGAATAAATCTGAAACCTACTAGTTCAAAAGACCCATATGCCATTAGAAGAATGGCTATAAGTCTTGTCAGATTAATTGTTGAAAATCAAACAAAAATCAAATTGAGAGATTTAATTGTTTACACTTGTTCAGCATATAGAGATCAGGGCTATGATTTTGACACCAAAAAGATACAAAACGAATTAAGCGATTTCATAATTGAGAGATTAAAAAATTATTTAAAAGAAAAAAAAATAAGACAAGATATAATTGAAAGCTCAACGTTTTTGCTTGGATTGGATGATTTATTAAAGGCTTATAAGAAATCTTTATGTTTAAATAAAAATATTAAAAAAGAAATCGGTTTTGAAACTATTGCAGTATACAAAAGATCTTCAAATATATTAAATACTGAAGAAAAGATATCTATTGAAACTCTTGGTTTTGCAGATCCAGGCTTATTTAAAAATGATTATGAGAAAAAATTATATAAAAAAATAAATGATATAAGAAAATATTTTTTGAGTATTGGAAAAGATGAAAATTACGAGGAAAGTCTAAAAATTTTATCAAGCATTAAGAACGAGGTAAATGATTTTTTCGATAATGTTATTGTTAACGACGAAGATATAATAATTAAAAAAAATAGATTAGAATTATTAAATATGTTGTGTAAAACTTTTGATAACTATTTTAATTTTTCAAAAATAGAAGCCTAGGATGAAAAAAATTATATTTAATTTTAAATCAAATGAAATAAAAAAAATTAAACTCCCAAAAAATATTCTTGGTGGCAAAGGTGCAAACCTTTCTGAAATGGGAAGAATGGGACTACCTGTACCCCCTGGTTTTACAATATCTACTGAGGTATGTAATTTGTTTTACAAGAATAAAAAAAAATTAAATAAAAAAATACTTAATGAAATAAATAAAGAACTTAAATTTATTGAAAAAGACACAGGAAAAAAATTTGGAGATATAAAAAATCCTCTCCTAGTTTCTGTAAGATCTGGAGCTAGGGTTTCTATGCCTGGTATGATGGATACAATTTTAAATCTAGGCCTAAATGATAATACGGTAATAGCACTTGCAAAAAAAACTTCAAATTTAAGGTTTGCAAATGACAGTTATAGGCGTTTTATTCAAATGTATTCCAATGTTGTATTGGGTGTCGAAGCCTATCATTTTGAGGATATAATCGAGAACTATAAGTTAACAAAAGGAGTATTGCTAGACACAGAATTAGACGAGTATGACTGGGAAGCTTTAATAAAAGATTTTAAAAATACTGTAAAAGAAAAAACAAAAAAAGATTTCCCTCAAAATGTCAAAGAACAACTCGTGGGAGCTATAAGTGCTGTATTTTTATCTTGGGAAAGTAACAGAGCAAAAGTCTACAGAAAATTAAATCAAATACCGTCCCATTGGGGTACAGCAGTTAATGTACAATCAATGGTTTTTGGAAATATGGGAAATGATTGTGCAACTGGTGTAGTATTTACTAGAAACCCATCAGATGGATCAAAAAATATTTATGGAGAATATTTAATAAATGCACAAGGAGAGGATGTAGTTGCTGGAACTAGAACACCCCAACATATTACAAAAAAAGCCAGAGTAGAATCAAAAGAAACTCTTAAGTCAATGGAAGAGACAATGCCAGAGGCATACAAGCAACTTAAAAATATTTTAAATAAGTTAGAAAAACATTACAAAGATATGCAGGACGTGGAGTTTACTGTTGAAAATAAAAAACTTTGGATGCTTCAAACGCGCTCTGGAAAACGAACTGCTAAGTCTGCTGTTAAAATAGCTGTAGATATGGTTAAAGAAAAGTTGATTACCAAAAAAGATGCAATATTGCGAATAGAACCAAGTTCTTTAGACACTTTGCTTCATCCAACTTTAGATGAGAATGCAAACTTAGAAGTAATTGCGTTAGGCTTGCCTGCATCACCTGGAGCCGCAAGTGGAAAAGTTGTTTTCACGTCTGAGGAGGCTGAAAGACTAAATAGTATGATGCAAAGTACAATATTAGTTCGTATAGAAACCTCACCAGAAGATATACATGGTATGCATGCAGCAAAAGGAATACTGACATCAAGAGGAGGTATGACAAGTCATGCTGCAGTAGTTGCTAGAGGAATGGGACGACCATGTGTTTCTGGATCTAGTGAAATAGAAATTGATTACGAAAACAAATTATTCAAAACAAAAAATAAAGTAATTAAAGAGGGAGAACTAATTACAATTGATGGTTCAACAGGCAGAATAATTATTGGAGAGGTAAAAACAGTTAAACCAGAAATATCTGGTTATTTCTCTGAAATAATGAGTTGGTCTGATGATTTTAGAAAATTAAAAATTAGAACTAATTCTGAGACGCCATTAGATAGTAAAACTGCTAGAGAATTTGGCGCAGAAGGTATTGGTTTGTGTAGAACTGAACATATGTTTTTTGACGAAGAAAGAATTTTATCAGTAAGAGAAATGATATTATCAAAAACAATTGAAGATCGATCTAATGCACTCAAAAAGCTAATGCCGCATCAAAAAAAAGATTTTATTGAAATATTTAAAATAATGAGAGGTTTACCAGTAACTGTAAGGTTGCTTGATCCACCACTTCATGAATTTTTACCAAAAAGTAATAACGAAATTAATGATGTTGCAGTTTCACTAAATATTCCTGTTAAAGAACTTGAAGTTAGAATTTCCGAACTTCATGAACAAAATCCCATGCTAGGTCACAGAGGTTGTAGATTAGCAATTTCATTCCCCGAAATTTATGAGATGCAGTGTACTGCAATTTTTGAGGCTTTAGTGGAATGTAAAAAACAAAAAATTCAATCAATTATGCCTGAAATTATGATTCCTTTAGTTTCAACAGAAGCAGAAATAAAAATTATGAAAGATTTAGTCATTAGGGTAGCAAAAAAAGTTCAAGATGAAAATAAAATTAAAATTGAATTTTTAGTTGGAACAATGATTGAATTGCCAAGAGCTGCAATAAAGGCAAAAGATATCGCTAAACATGCTGAATTTTTTAGTTTTGGAACAAATGATTTAACCCAAACTACATTTGGAATTAGTAGAGATGATAGTGGTAAATTCCTTAATGATTATATACAGAACAAAATTTTTGATGTTGATCCTTTTGTATCAATTGATGATGGAGTTGGAGATTTAATTAAAATTGCAACTGATAAAGGCAGAAAACAAAACAAAAAAATAAAACTTGGAATTTGCGGTGAGCATGGTGGAGATCCTAAAAGTATAGAATTTTGTGCAAAAACTGGATTAGATTACGTGTCTTGTTCACCTTACAGAGTTCCAGTTGCAAGATTAGCAGCAGCTCAAGCTCAAATAAAAAAAAATTAAATCTCTAATTTTAAATCCAAAGCTTGGATACTATGCGTTAATTCACCTACTGATATTCTATCAACTTTTGTTGAGGCTAAATTTTTTATGTTTTTTAAAGTTACTCCTCCAGAGGCTTCAGTCTCATATTTTCCTTTTGCATGCTTAACAGCTACTTTTAGATTTTTTGGGCTCATATTGTCAAATAGAACTGTATTAAATTTTAGTCCATTAATTCTTTTAAATTGTTTTAAATTGTCAACCTCAACAGTAATTTTTCTTCCGTTTTTAGTACTAATTGCTTTTTTCACTATCTCTTCAAATTTTTTTGATGAGGCTAAATGATTATCTTTTATTAAAAACTCATCACTTAAATTAAATCTATGGTTAGTTCCGCCTCCTAGTTTTACAGCATACTTTTGAATAACTCTTAAATTTGGAATTGTTTTTCTAGTGCAACAAATTTTTGTTTTCTTACCTACTTTTTTTACGAATTTATTAGTCTTAGTTGCAATCCCTGAAATATGAGAGAGAAAATTTAGAGCCACTCTTTCTCCAATTAATATATCTTTAACTTTACCTTCAATTATTGCAATCACAGAACCTCTGGTAACTTTTGATCCTTCCTTTT
>CACEMI010000013.1:0-27575 GCA_902560585.1 uncultured Pelagibacteraceae bacterium
AATAAATTTTTCAGTTGATGAAAGTGCCTATCTACTTGGTTATTCAAAAAGAAAGACTTTTTTTAATATCCACATTCCATATTTAAGAAATTCACTTTTATTTGTAATTATACTAATTTCGCTAGAGATAATTAGAGAATTACCAATTACCTTAGTTTTAAGACCTTTTAATTTCGAAACATTTGCAACAACAGCATATATTTCTGCATCCGAGGACATGCTTGAGGCAGCAGCAGTACCATCATTATTTTTAATTTTAATTGCAGCTTTTTTTATTACAATATCTTCTAAATATATTTTAAAAGATAATAATGAGTAAAAATTTTTTAGAAATTAAAAATGTTGACTTTATAGTTAGTGGTCAAACCAAAGTAAAAAACGTCTCTTTTTCAATTCAAAATGAAGGCGATATAATTTGTCTATTAGGGCCATCTGGAATAGGAAAAACAACAATTTTAAGAACTATTGCTGGCTTAGAGAAGATCGTTAATGGATCAATAACAATAAATAATAAGTTAATGTCCTCAAAAAACAAACATGTTGAACCAGAGGACCGAAATATATCACTTGCTTTTCAAGAAAATAGTTTATTTCCTCACTATAACGTAGAAAAAAATATTTTAATTGGTACTGAAAAAAAAAGTAAAAAGAAAAAGAAAATAAATCCAAAAGAAATAATTAGTTTTTTAAACCTAAATAAAATATTAAATAAATATCCCCATGAAATAAGTGCTGGAGAAGCTCAAAGAGCATCGCTTGCAAGATCATTAGTTTCTAATCCAGATTTACTTCTTCTAGATGAACCACTTTCAAATGTTGATCAAAGTTTTAAAGAAGAAATTCAAGTTGAGTTAAAACAATTATTAAGCAAATCTAAAATAACAACTATTATTGTAACACATGACTCATATGAAGCTTTTTATTTGGGAAGCAAGTGCGGAATTATTTTAAATAAACAACTTAAACAATTTGACGACCCATACAATGTTTATCATTTTCCAAATTCAATTGAGGTTGTAAATTTTTTAAATAGAGGAATTTTAATTCCAGCAAAAGTAACAAGTGAGAATAGTTTAGAAAATAAAGATCTAGGAACAATCCAAGGCAATTTTGTAAAACATTACCCTAATGGATCTGATGTTAAACTTTTATTGCAACCTGAAGATCTAGAGCATGATGACAAAAGTAATTTAAAGTTGGAAGTAGTTGATCGAAAATTCAGAGGAACAAATTTTATCTACACCCTTAAAACTGAAAGTAATTTACAAATTCCTGTATTCGTACATTCTCATCATATTCATCAACATGAGATAGATGAAAAATTTGGTATTAAAAGACCAATTCATATTGACCACATTGTCTGTTTTTAATTATTATTGTACGTTAATAAATCCATGGATAAAGAATTACCAAAAAGCTCAAAAGTTGTAGTAATTGGAGGTGGTGTTGCAGGCACATCATGCGCATACCATCTTGCTAAATTTGGCTGGAAAGATGTCGTTTTATTAGAAAGAGATCAATTGACATCAGGAACAACTTGGCACGCTGCCGGTCTTATGGGCCAATTAGGAGCATCATCAACTATAACAAAACTTAGAAAATATACTTTAGATCTTTACCAAGATTTAGAAAAAAAGACTGGTTTATCAATTGGATTAAAACAAAATGGTGCAATTACAGTTGCAACAACAAATGATAGAATGCAAGAGTTACTAAGACAAGCAACGACAGCTCAATTATCAGATGTTGAAGTGCAAGTTTTAGATAAAAAACAAACAAAAGATTTATACCCAGTAGTAAATAACGAGGATATTATTGGAAGTGTTTTTATGCCTAAAGATGGACAAGCTGATCCAGTAGGTGTCACTAACGTTTTAGCAAAAGCGGCTAGGATGGAAGGTGCAAAAATTTTTGAAAAAACACCTGTTACAAAAATTTTAGTCAAAAATAAATCTATAGTTGGAGTAGAGACTGAAAAAGGAAAAATAGATTGTGAATATGTTGTTCTAGCTACCGGTATGTGGTCTAGGCAAATTGGTGAAAAAATTAATGTGAGTATTCCATTATATCCTAATGAACATTTTTATGTGATCACGGAGCCGATGAAAGATCTACCTACAAATTTACCAGTTTTGAGAGATTATAATAATTGTCTTTATCTAAAAGAAGATGCTGGGAAAATGTTAGTTGGAATTTTTGAACCAAATGCCAAACCTGCTTTTAAAGATACTGGTATTGTACCAGAAAATTTTTCTTTTGGAGAATTGCCAGATGACTTTGATCATTTTGAACCTTATTTAAAAAAATCTTTTCATAGATTGCCAATGTTAGAAAATGCTGGAATTAGAAAATTTTTCTCTGGCCCAGAATCTTTTACACCTGATACACAATATTTATTAGGAGAGACACCAGAGATAAAAAACTTTTTTACCTGTTGTGGTTTTAATAGCATTGGTATAGCAAGTTCAGGTGGCGCAGGTCGAGTTACTGCTGAATGGATGATCAATGGACATATTAATGAGGATTTATTCTCTGTAGATATAAAAAGATTTCAACAATTCCATTCTTCAAAAAAATTTATTATGGAAAGAGTTACAGAGACTCTTGGTGATTTATATGGAATGCATTGGCCATATAAACAACATAAAACTTCAAGAAACCAAATTACTTTACCATACCATGAAGAACTAAAAAAATTAGGTGCTTGTTTTGGATCTTCAGGCGGTTTTGAGAGACCTATGTGGTATTCTTTGAATGGTGCAAAAGCTGAATATGAATACAGTTTTGGTTATCAAAATTGGTATCCATCTGCTGAATATGAGACCAAAAATACAAGAAAAAATGTCGGTTTATTCGAATTAACACCTTTTTCTAAATTTGATGTTGCTGGAGAAAATGTCCATGATGAATTACAAAAATTGTGTACAGCGAACATAAAAGATGTTGAGGGTAGATCAACTTACACCCAGATGCTAAATGAAGATGGTGGTATAGAGACTGATGTAACTATAACTTGCCTGACTAAAAATCATTTTAGAATAATAGGTCCAGCTGCAACAAGAGAACACGATAAATTTCATATAAAAAAATACCTCTCAGAAAAAATAAACTTTAAAGATGTAACAGAGGATTTTGCATGCTTAGGATTGTATGGACCAAATACTAGAAAACTATTATCAAATATAAGTGATGATGATTTTTCAAATGAAGGAATAAAATTTAGTCATGGTAAAAAGGTGAATATAGATGGAATTGATGTTTGGGCTCAAAGATTGTCATATGTGGGTGAAATTGGATTTGAATTATATGTAAAAATAGATGATAGCAAAAAACTTTTCTTAACTATAGTCAATGAAGGTAAAAATCATAATTTATCTCTATGTGGGGCGCACGCAATGGATATAATGAGAATGGAAAGTGGGTTTTTACATTGGGGGCATGATATATCCCCCGAGGAGAATCAATACCAAGCAGGACTTCAATTTGCTATCAGTTATAAAAAAAATATTAATTTTATTGGAAAAGAAGCTTTACTAAAAATTAAAGATCAAAAACAAAAAAAATTGTTGGCAATGATGGTTCTTAAAGATAATAAACCAGGACAACCTCTACTGCTTCATGAAGAACCGATTTACTTAGATGATAAAATAATTGGTAGAACAACTTCAGGTAATTATTCATTCAATTTTGAAAAAAATATATCTTTTGGTTATGTAAATTCTGGAAATACAATTGATAATTTACTTGATAAAAATTTGTCTATTGAAATAGAAAAGAAAAAATATCCTGTTTCATTAATTCAAAAGCCACTTAATCAAAAAAATATTAAAAATGCCTAATGTTTAAAATTATCCCCAAAAAAAATAAGGCAGCAGAGATTATTTGCAATCTTAATAAAATTAATAAAAATGAATTGAAACAAATAAAATCTACACTTGATAAATATGGTATGATTTATTTTCCAAAACAAAAGCTAAATTCTAGAAATTATCTAAATTTTGCACAAAAATTTGGGAAACCTGCGAACTATCCAAGGTTGAGAGGATTAAATAAAAAATACCCACAAATTACTGTTGTACAAAGAAAATCTTCAGACAAGGGACCAAGCTTTGGTGAACAATTTCATACAGACTCTTCATATACAAAAAAACCTCCACGATACACTATGTTGCTATCAAAACTGGTGCCTAAAAAAGGTGTTGCAAATACTGAGTTTTCCTCACAGTATTTAGCATATGAGAATCTGACTAAAAATCATAAAATTAGACTTAATAGATTAAAAGGTATTTACTCATCGCATGGACCTATATCAATTACTACAGTTGAAAGAGAGAAAGAAAAAGGAAAAATTTCTAAAGAATTAATTGCCAGTCACAAGATTATTAAAACTATTAATAATAAAAAAACTATATACTGTAGCCCTGGACACTTTATAAAATTTAACACAAATATGACTAAACAAAAAAACAAATTAAAGAATTTTTTATTCAGTCACCAGACTAAAAAAAAATTTCAATATGCTTTAGAATGGGAAAAAGACCAGCTTGCTATTTGGGATAACAGAGCAATGCTTCATCAAGCTACTCCTTTTAAAGGAAATAGAATTCTTCACAGAATAACAATATTATAATCAAATGTATTCGATCTTTCTTGGGTTAACACCTTTTATTTTTATAACTTTGCTTGGATTTATATTTGGAAGGCTGAAAATATTTGATCTAAGCCATGCAAAAGTTTTAAACTTATTTTTATTCTACGTTGCAGTACCTGCACTAATTATAAAATTTGTTGCACAGAGTGAAATTGCCCAGGTAGACATTAAGCAAATAATTTCATATTTTTTAATGCAAGCTAGTCTAGGTTTACTTACTTTTTTTGTAACAAGTAAACTTTTTAAAAGACCCATACCTGAGTCAATTATATGGTCACTTATGGTTTCCTTGTCTAACCACGTAACTTTATTATTACCAATTACAAAAATTTATTTTGGAACAGAAGTTATAACGCAAGTTACCAGTATAATATTAATGGATGGAGTTATATTACTATCTGTGATTACTTTTTTCTTAGAATTAACTACAAAAAAAAATATTAAATTACTGTTTTTTCTAAGGAATGTGACTTTTAATCCAATGATATTTTCAATTTTAATTGGACTTTTGCTTTTTATATTTAACTACAAAATTGATAATACGCCGATTGATTACGTGCTATCTGTTTTAGCGGCCTGTGTTTCTCCTGTTGGTTTGTTTGCAATTGGTATTACTCTTTCTTTTTATACTCACAAAGTTATTAATAAATTAACTTCAACCATCTCTATTTTAAAGTTGGTAATATCTCCTCTAATTTTATTAATTATAGCATTTATTTTTTTTGATGCTGGATTACCTGAAAAAATACCAGGTGCATTTTTTGTAAGTGTAGCACCTTGTGGACACACTGCGGTAGTATTATGTTCAGCTTACAATGTTAGTCCTGAAAATATTATTAAAGCTCTATTTATTTCTACTTTTGCCTCTATAGGCACAATTTTTTTTGCAATTCAATATCTACAAGTTGCTTAGAACTTTACTAGCACATTCTGTGGTATTGCTATCACCATCTAAATCTTTTGTTCTATTATTTTTTTCTAATAAAGTCTTTTCGATTGATTTTACTATTCTTGATGCAGCTTCTTTTTCTCCCAAGTAATCTAACATCATGGCACCAGACCATATTTGTCCCACGGGATTAGCAATACCTTTTCCTGCTATATCTGGGGCTGAACCATGTACCGGTTCAAATAATGATGGATATTTGTTTGTAGGGTTAATATTTCCAGACGGTGCAATGCCTATAGTTCCAGTACATGCTGGACCTAGATCTGATAAAATATCTCCAAATAAGTTTGAAGCCACGACAACATCAAACCATTCAGGAGTTAAAACAAATCTAGCAGTTAATATATCAATATGAAATTGATCAGTTTCAATTTCAGGATAGCTTTTCTTATTTTCATTAAATCTTTCATCCCAGTAAGGCATAGTTATTGATATACCATTAGATTTTGTAGCATTGGTTAATTTTTTTCTTTTACGTTTTTTTGCTAATTCAAATGCAAACTTTTGCACTCTGTCTATCCCATGTTTTGACATAATAGTTTCTTGAATTACAATTTCTCTTTCAGTATTTTGATACATCTTTCCACCAACTGAAGAATACTCTCCCTCTGTATTTTCTCGAACTATCATCATATCAATATCGCCAGGTTTCTTATTAGCTAATGGGGCATTAACACCTTCAAATAATTTTACTGGTCTTAGATTTATAAATTGATCAAATTCTCTTCTAAACTGAAGTAGTGATCCCCATAATGTAACATGATCTGGGTATCGATCTGGCATTCCAACAGCGCCAAAAAATATAGCATCATGGCTACCAATTTTATCCTTCCAGTCATCAGGCAACATTTTTCCGTGTTTTTCATAATAATCACACGATGAAAAATCAAATTCATCAATTTGTAATTTGAATTGATGTTGATTGGCAACCTCTTTTAAAATTTTTTGAGCTTCTGGAACTACTTCTTTACCAATTCCATCTCCTGCAATGGATGCAATTTTATACTCTTTCATTTTTATTTTGTGAAAGTATCGTTAAATTGTTTTGCAACTCTTACAAAAGTAGTACATTTACTTAATTGTTTTAATGAAGGAGCACCTACATAAGTGCAACTACTTCTAACGCCACCTAGAATATCTTGAATTGTATCTTTTATTTTTCCTCTATATTTAATTCTTACAGTTCTTCCTTCACTACTTCTGTAATTTGATAATCCTCCATAATGCTTTTTATTTGCTGTTTCAGAGCTTGAACCATAAAATTCAATATATTTTGAGCCGTTTGATTTAACTATTTTACCCTTGCCTTCGTCGTGACCTGCAAACATTCCACCTAACATTACAAAATCTGCACCACCCCCAAAACCTTTTGCAACATCTCCAGGACATGTACATCCACCATCTGCAATTATATGAGCACCTAAACCATGTGCTGCATCAGCACATTCAATTACAGCACTTAATTGAGGGTAGCCAACTCCTGTTTGAATTCTTGTTGTACAAACACTTCCTGGACCAATCCCAACTTTTACAATATCTGCACCAGATAAAATAAGTTCTTGTGTCATGTCTGCAGTAACTACATTTCCAGCTATAATAGTTTTTGTAGGATATTTATCTCTTACAGATTTAAGAAATTTACTAAAGTATTCAGAATAACCATTAGCAACATCAATACAAATGAACTTTATAAATCCAAATTCTCTTAAAACTTTGTTTAAATTTTCAAAATCTTCTTTTTTAGTACCAATGCTAATAGCTATATTTTTATAAATAGATTTAATTTTTTTAAATTGTTTTATTTTTTTTATATCATGTTGTTTAGTTAAACATGTAATCATGCCATATTCAGATAATTTCTCAGCTACTCCAAGCTCTCCGACCCCATCCATATTTGCAGCCATTATAGGAATACCCGACCACTCATTTTTACTATATTTAAATCTGTATGTTCTTAGAAGATTTACATCTTTACGACTTTGTAGCGTACTTCTTTTAGGTCTAAAAAGGACGTCTGAATAATCTAGTTTTAATTCTTCTTCAATTCTCACAAATCCGAATTTATACAGGTGCACAAAGTAAATTCAAATTAAATATTATTAATATTGATACTAAGCTTTCATTAGTTATACTTTCAAAAATTCATATTATTAAGCATGTTTAAAGGATTTAAGTCAAAATACATAAAAGTTAGAAAAGGTAAAATTTTCTGTAGAGTAGGAGGTAAGGGTCCACCGTTACTTTTACTTCATGGTTATCCACAAACACATTTAATGTGGCACAAGACTGCACTAGAATTATCGAAAAAATTTACGGTTATTGCTGCAGACCTAAGGGGATATGGTAATAGTTTAGCTCCACCCTCAGATAAAAATCATTTTAATTATTCCAAAAGAGAAATGGCAAGTGACATGAAACAAATAATGGAAAAATTAGGTTATTCTAAATTCTTTGTAGCTGGACATGATAGAGGAGGAAGAGTGGCTCACAGATTAGCAAGGGACCATAGAAAAAATATATTAGCTTTGAGTGTTTTAGATATTTGCCCCACACTAGATATGTATGAATTAACAACTAAAGACTTTGCTAAAGCATACTTTCATTGGTTTTTTTTAATTCAACCTAAGTGGCTACCTGAAAGAATGATTATGAGTGATCCAAGAAAATGGATGAAATACTGCTTAGATAAATGGTCTAGAAATCATAAATTTGGAAAAGTTGAAGAAGGTTATTTAAAATGTTTTAAGCAACCAAAAAGAATTCATGGATCATGTGAAGATTATAGAGCTTCTGCAACAATTGACTTGGATCATGATAAAAAAGACAGAAAGAAAAAACTAAATATTCCTATTCAAGTATTGTGGGGAAAAAAGGGTGTAATTGGTAGACAGTTCAAACCAGTAAAAATTTGGCAGAAATATACAACTAAAAAAATTGAAGGACATGCAATAAATTCAGGTCATTTCATTCCAGAACAAAACCCAAAAGCAACTGTAAAATATTTAACCGATTTTTTTTTAGATAAAATTAGGTAATTTATGTGTTTTGATGTGATCAATGATCGCGCATATCATTCTTGATTATAAATAATTCGCCCTTAAATATGTTCTATGACCTCTTTACTGAAAAATTCAGAATTATCTATAGAAAAAGCTGATAAAATTGTTTCAGAGACTTTAAATAGTTGTGATGATGGTGAACTTTACGTCGAAGATACAAAATCAGAAACCATTGTTTTAGATGATAATAAAATCAAAAGTTCAAACTATACCTCTGATTTAGGCTATGGTTTTAGAGCGGTCACAGGTGATACCGTGGCTTACTCACATTCAAATGAAATTTCAGAAAAATCGTTAAAAAATTCAAGTGATAATCTTAAATCAACCTTAAAAAACAATAGTGGCACTTACAATTCAGAAATAAAAAAAACTAATCAAAAACTTTACAAAGACATTGATCCCATTGAAAGCAAATCAATGAAATCAAAAATAGAGTTACTAAATAATATGAATGAGTATGCCAGATCTAAAGATAGTAGTGTAAAGCAAGTTACAGCTAGTCTTTTAGCTGAGAAGAAAAATATTGAAATTATTAGATCTGGTGGAGAGCTATTATCAGATAATCGACCATTGGTAAGAATTAACATGTCAGTGATGGTTGAAAAAAATGGAAGAAAAGAAACTGGTGTTTATGGAATTGGCGGAAGACAAGATTATGATGAATATTTAAAGAACGATAACTGGAAAAAAGTTTGCGATGAAGCTTTTAGGATTGCAAACACAAACATAGAAAGTAAACCCTCACCAGCTGGAGAGATGAAAGTTGTACTCGGACCAGGCTGGCCTGCTATTTTAATTCATGAAGCTGTTGGCCATGGTTTAGAGGGAGACTTTAATAGAAAAAAAACTTCTGCGTTTCATGATTTGGTAGGAAAAAAAGTTGCAAGCAAAGGAGTTACAATAATAGATGATGGCACAATAGATAATAGAAGAGGTAGTTTAAATATTGATGATGAAGGAACTCCAACCGAAAGAACTGTTTTAATAGAGGACGGAATTCTAAAAAATTTTATGCAAGATAGATTAAACGCCAGATTAATGAATACAAAATCCACAGGAAATGGAAGAAGAGAAAGTTATAAACATGTCGTAATGCCAAGGATGAGAAATACAATCATGTTAGGCGGTACAAACACTCAAGAGGAAATGATTAAATCAGTCGATAAGGGAATATTTGCGGTAAGTTTTGGTGGTGGTCAAGTGGATATAACATCAGGAAAATTTGTTTTCAATTGTACAGAGGCATATGAAATAATTAATGGCAAAGTAGGTGCTCCGATTAAAGGCGCAACTTTAATAGGTGATGGACCATCATCATTAAAAGAAATTTTAATGGTTGGAAATGATATGATGTTAGACCCAGGAATTGGTACCTGTGGAAAAGCAGGACAAGGCGTTCCGGTTGGTGTTGGACAACCATCTTTGTTGATAAACAATATGACAGTGGGTGGAACTCAATTGTAATCTCAATGATTAAAGATCAAGATTATCTAAAAAAAATTGCTGATATTTGTCTTAGCAAATCAAAAAAACTTGGCTCAACTGATGCAAGTATTTTGGTACAGAGTTCTGTATCTGAAAATATTAATGTTAGGAATAAAAAATTAGATGGTTCTGAAAGATCAGAAAATCTTGGAGTTGTCCTTACTACATATTTAGGAAAAAAAAAGTCCTCAATTGCATCATCAAACCTTAAAGAGAGTAACTTAAATGAATTAGTTGATAGATGTATTGAAACAATGAAGATTACGCCCGAAGATGAATATAATTCACTGCCAGATAAAGATCTTCATTTTAGCGGTTTGAAAGATTTAGATTTATACGATGAAACTCATTTGAGTAATGAAGATAAAATTAATTATATAAAAGAAGCAGAAGATGAGGCTTTTTCAAATAATAAAATTGTAAATACCAATGGTTCAGGATTTGGGGAAAATAAATCAAATTTTTTATTAGCTAATTCAAATGGATTTTCTGATGGATATAAAACTTCTCAATTTACAGCTTATTGTGAAGTTGTTTCTAAAAGCAATGGAAGCATGGAAAGAGATTATGAATATACTAGTAAAAGATTTTATAATGACATTTTAAAACCAAAAGAGCTTGGATCTATCGCAGCGGATCATGCTGTGAAAAAATTAAATCCAAAAAAAATTAAAAGTGAAAAAATTAGCCTTATATTTGACAAAAGAATATCAAAAAACTTTCTTTCAATCTTTGCTAGCGCCATTTCATCAAGTGCCATTGCAAAAGGCACTACTTTTTTAAAGGACAAATTAAACCAAAAGGTATTTAACACTGAAATAAATATTAATGACCGTGGTGATATCAAAAAAGCTAATGGATCACGTTATTTTGACAGTGAAGGTATAGGTATAATTAATTTAGATTTAATTAAAAATGGAATACTTCAGGATTATTTGATTGACACTTACAATGGAAAAAAAATAAACAGAAAGTCTAATGGCAGAGCAAGCGGTACAACAAATCTGTATTTTGAAAACGGATCAAAAACTTTTAGTGAGTTGATAAAATCAGAAAAAAAACTTCTTTACATAAAAGAAACTATCGGTCACGGCACAAATATTATTAATGGAGATTATTCCGTAGGTGCAAGTGGTATAATGATTGAAAATGGTGAATTTTCATATCCGGTAAGTGAAATAACAATCGCTGGAAATTTAAATAATATTTTTCAAAATATAACTCTAGCTGACGATCTAGAATTTAATTATTCTACCAATTCACCAACAATGCATGTTGAAGGTATGATTGTTGGGGGAAAATAAGAATTAATGAAAATTATTTTAAAAAGCTTAATAGTTTTAACTTTATTTTTTAATCCAGTCTTTTCAGCAGATAATAATCAATTAGATAAACTTTTTGAAAAACTTTTAGAAGATGGCGAAATCTCAGCAAGGGAAACTGAAATGAAAATTTGGGGTATTTGGACAACTCATCCAAAAGATCAAAACTTAACCAGTTTATTATCTAGAGGAACATCATTTATGAACAGTCAAGAATACCAAAAAGCTGAAGATATATTTACGACTGTTATTGAACTGGATCCAAAATGGGCTGAAGCGTGGAATAAACGAGCTACAGTTCTTTATTTGATGGGTAAGTATCAAAAGTCACAAGACGATATTGATGAAGTTTTAAAATTAGAAAAAAGGCATTTTGGAGCTTTGTCAGGTCAAGGCTTAGTGCAAATGAAATTAAAAAATTATGAAAAAGCTTTAAGCAGCTACGAAAGAGTAAAAAAAATTTATCCATCAATGAGGTCTCCAAAAATAATGATACCTCAAATAAAGGAACTAATTAAAGATCAGTCTGTTTAAAATGAAAAAATTAATTTTAATTTTTTCTGTTTTATTGCTTCAATTGAATTATTCATTTGCTAATGACAAAGTTATTGAGTCTTTAAAAGAGGGAGACAAATTTATATTTATAAGACATGCACTTGCCCCAGGTAATGGTGATCCAGCAAACTTTGAATTGCAAAACTGTTCTACTCAAAGAAATTTAAATGAAATAGGAATTCAGCAATCAAAAAAAATTGGATTAATTTTTAAAAAAAATGAGATCAAAATTGATAATATTTATTCTAGTGAGTGGTGCAGATGTAAAGATACTGCAAAATATGCTTTTGATGATTTTGAGACATTTGAAGCTCTAAATTCATTCTACGATATAAAATTTGCAGCCAATGAGGATAAACAGATAAAAAATTTTTATGAATTTATAGAGAGCATTGATAGTAAAAATAATATTGTATTTGTTACGCACTACGTAGTTATTGGAGCAATTTTAAATATTGGAACATCTTCTGGTGAAATAGTTGTGACAGATAAAAACTTGAATATTATTGGATCAATCGATACTTTATAATATATAGAAATTATGAAAACGATCTTTGTTATAGGCTCGAAAAAACATACACTGAAGTACTCAAGAAAAATGCCTGAGGGAGAAGTAAAAAAAATGAAATCATTTGTGACAAACAAAGGTCAAAAATTAGAGAAAACGTCTAAATTCAAAATTCTTAAAGTTTCCGAAGAAAAATCTGCAAGAACTTTTAAAATTAATTTATAAATTTTTTTTAAATCAAATAGAAAATGAAAAATTCAAAAAGAAGCAATGTTGATCCGTTTATTGTAATGGATGTAATGGAGTCCGCTAGAATAGCTGAGAAAAATGGCAAACATATTATACATATGGAAGTAGGGCAACCGGGTACCCCAGCTCCAAAATTAGCAAAAAAATTTATCACTAATGAAATATCTAATAATAACTTAGGCTATACGGTTACTCTTGGACTTCCAGCTTTGAGAGAACGTATTTCTAAGTTATATGGAGATTGGTACAACATTGATTTAAATCCAAATAGAGTTGTAATAACCGTAGGGTCATCTGGAGCGTTTATTTTATCTTTTACATCTTTGTTTAATATTGGTGATAGAGTGGGTATAGCTGCACCTGGTTATCCTAGTTACCGTCAAATTTTAAAAGCTCAGGATTTAATTCCAGTAGATATTCAAACTGAAATCCAAAATAAATTTCAGCCAACACCTGAAGATATAAAAAAAAATAATTTAAACGGTATTCTAGTTGCATCCCCTGCAAATCCTACTGGGTCGATGGTTGATAAGGAAACTCTAAAAAATTTAATAAACGCTGCACACGAGAATAATGTAAGCTTTATAAGTGATGAAATATACCACGGTATTCAATATGAAAATAATCCCACAACAGCTCTAGAAATAACAGACAAATGTTATGTTATAAATTCTTTTTCTAAATATTTTTCAATGACAGGTTGGCGAATAGGCTGGATGATTGTTCCAGAAGATCATGTAAGGCAAGTAGAAAGATTATCACAAAATTTATTTATATGTCCACCACATGTAAGCCAATTAACAGCGTTATCGGCAATGGACGCTGATATTGAACTAAATGAAAATGTAAATGTTTATAAAAAAAATAGAGAAATACTTTTAGAAGAATTACCTAAAGCCGGATTAGGAAAATTTTCTCCTCCTGATGGTGCATTTTATATTTATGTTGATATTTCTAAATACTCTAATGACAGCCTTAATTTTTGTAAAGAAGTGCTAGATAAAGCTGGAGTTGCAATAACTCCTGGATTAGACTTTGATCAAAAAAGAGGTAATTCTACGATACGATTTTCTTACGCCAGAAGTACCGATGATATTGTTGAGGGCATGAAAAGAATTAACTTATTCATGAATAAAAATTACTTGTAAGTAATATGAGAAAAATAATTATATTATTTTTAATTTGTTTATCTTTTAATTTCCAATATTCTTCATCAATGGCATACGAAGAAGCTTCATATAATGTAGTTCATTCAACTGATACTTATGAGATAAGACACTATAAAGATAGGTTGGTTGTAGAAGTTATTAATAAAAATGATGATAATAGTTTTAGAAAACTCTTTAGGTACATCTCAGGACAAAACAATAAATCTGAAGAAATTAAAATGACAGTTCCAGTAACTCAAGGTGAAAAAGATGAAGGTTATTATATGCAATTCTATTTACCATCTAAATTTACAAAAGATAATGCTCCTCTTCCAAATAACCCAGATATAAAAATTTCAACAATTAAAGAAGGTCATTTTGCAGTTATTCAATATTCCGGAAGAGCATCTAATAATAATTTTTTAAAACACAGAGATATTCTTAATCAAAAGCTTCTTAAAGATAATATAAATATTAACGGACCTGCAATAAGAGCGACATATAATGGTCCCTTTACATTACCTATGATGAGAAGAAATGAAGTAATGTTTAAAGTCTCCTGGAATAAATAATTTCTAAAAACCTTTTTGTCATATCGTATAAAAACAATATCTGTGTTTTATCGTCTCTTAATCAGAAAGGTAATGTATGAAAAAAATAATAATCACTCTATTTTCAATATTTGTTATAAATAATTCAGTTTTAGCTGATGGACATGTAAAGAGAATTATATCTACAAGTCAAACTGGAATGGGTAACGATATAGTATATCCTTCAGGTAAAGCAAAGATAACTGCTTTTGAGTTTAATGTTCCCGTTGGAGGTCCAGTTGTTCCTCACACCCACTCTTTTCCCGTATTAATAATGATTCAGCAAGGAGAGATCGAACTTACACAAGGTGGTAAAAGTTATATCTATAAAGCCGGAGATGCATTTGTAGAGGATGTAGGTGTAGTCCATGAATCAAAAAATATTGGAGATATTCCTGTTAAAGCGATTGTTGTTGCGATGGGAGTTGAAGGTCAAAAAATTATGACACCAGTAAAATAGGTAAAGAAAAAATATGGGGCATATAAATATGATTGCCCCATATCTCATTCTTTAAGCTAAAACTTTTTAGCCTCTTTCTTTAAGTGACCTAATGTTTCTCCTGAATTTTTTCCAGATTTGATAACGTATCCACTTGTACCATTTGCATTAGTTTCCACAGTTTTCAAGTTTCGAAACATAAGTTGATTTAGCCTAGCGTTCTTTGAGCCTCGGCTAAACGAACTTAACACTCTGTGCATTCTTTTCATACACTCTCCTTGTTTGTTTTTCCAAAACTCGCTTTTAACCGATGCGATATCGGTCTCTTTTTTACCATGAGATATGGTAAACGTAATTTACCATTTTAGAAAATTGATTTCAAATTATTAAAAAAAATAAAAGATCAAAATGGGTTTTATTAATTATATTTATCAACAAAATTTAATTAGAATTAAATTTAATCCATTTACTATTGTTCTTACTTGATTTGATAACGTTTTCTATAAACTTCATACCATCAATTCCATCATCAATCGTAGGGTAACAATTATTTGACTTATCATATTCTTGTCTATCTATTTTAGCTGATAGCTCTTTACAAACATCACTATAAATATTAGCAAAACCTTCCAAATAACCTTCTGGATGACCTTGAGGAATTCTTGTTACATTTTTAGCTTCATCACTAGTAATATTGCTTCCTCTTGTAATGTTTTCAGAAGGGCTGCCAAATTTAGTATAACTCAAGTAATTTGGATCTTCTTGTCTCCACTCAATTCCAGCATTTTCTCCATATATTCTTATTTTGAGATTATTTTCATTTCCAACCGCTACTTGGCTTGACCATATTGACCCTTTTGCTCCCTCTTTGAATCTAAGCATTATTTGTGCATTATCATCTACTTTTCTCCCTTCAACAAATGTATGAATATCAGCTGAAATTTCATCTACCTCCAATCCAGTTATAAACCTAATCAAATTGTAAGCATGCGTTCCAATATCTCCTATACAACCACCAGCGCCGGATCTATTTGGATCAGTTCTCCATTCAGCTTGCTTTAATCCACTATCCTCTACTTTTGTTGTTAACCAATCTTGTGGATATTCAGCTTGAATAACTCTTAAAGAACCCAAGTCCCCTTTTTGGACTAAAGATCTTGCATGTCGAACCATAGGATATCCAGTGTAATTGTGCGTCAAAGCAAATATTAATTTTTTGCTTTCAATTACCTTTTTAAGATCTATTGCTTCCTCACTAGACATACCAATCGGCTTATCACAAATAATATGTATCCCTTTTTCTGCAAAAATTTTTGCAATAGGCACATGTAAATGATTTGGTGTTACTATTGAAACTACATCAATTCCATCAGGTCTAGTTGACTCTTTTTCTGCCATCTCTTGATAGGTTTTATAGATCCTATCATTTTCTAGACCAAGATCTTTTCCAGTTTCTTTTGAATTTTCAAAGTCAGACGAAAATGATCCTGCAACTAATTCATAATACCCATCAAGTCTTAAAGCTATTCTATGCACACTTCCAATAAAAGCACCTTTACCACCCCCGACCATACCGATGCGTATTTTTCTATTCATTAATTAATACCAAGCATTTTTTTGTTTGCTTCATGGTCAGCTCCGCTACCTGCAAAATCATCAAAAGCTTTTTCAGTTGTATTAATTATATGATTTTTAATAAATTCTGCTCCCTCTCTTGCTCCATCTTCGGGATGTTTAAGACAGCATTCCCATTCAAGAACTGCCCAACCATCATAATCATATGAAGTTAATTTTGAAAATATGGATTTAAAATCAACTTGTCCATCGCCAAGCGATCTAAATCTACCAGCTCTATTTACCCATGATTGAAATCCACCATACACACCTTGTTTTCCAGATGGATTTAATTCAGCATCTTTAACGTGAAACATTTTTATCTTCTCATGATAAATATCAATATGAGCTAAATAATCTAAATGTTGCAGAACATAATGACTTGGATCAAAAAGCATATTACATCTTTTGTGATTACCAACTCTTTCTAAGAACATTTCAAAAGTTACACCATCATGAAGATCTTCACCTGGATGTATCTCATAACATAAATCAACTCCATTATTATCAAAATGATCAAGAATGGGCTTCCATCTTTTTGATAATTCATCAAATGCATTTTCAATTAACCCTTCAGGTCTTTGTGGCCAAGGGTAAACATAAGGCCAAGCAAGTGCTCCTGAAAAAGTTACATGTTTATCTATTCCAAGACTGTTTGATGCTTTTCCAGCCATCATTAATTGATTTACAGCCCATTCTTGTCTTGCTTTGGGATTTCCTCTTACTTCAGGTGCAGCAAAACCATCAAAAGCAGTGTCATAAGCAGGATGCACTGCAACAAGTTGACCTTGCAGGTGAGTTGATAATTCTGTAATTTCTAAATTGTGTGATCTAACAATTCCTTTAATCTCATCACAATAATCTTTACTTTCAGATGCTTTTTTTAAATCAATTAATCTACCGTCCCAACTTGGAATTTGTATACCTTTGTAACCAAGAGATGATGCCCATTTACAAATATTATCTAAAGAATTAAACGGTGCATCTTCGCCTACAAATTGTGCTAGGAAAATTGCAGGACCTTTTATTTTGTTCATAATTCCCCTTTCTCTTTATTTTTTACCCAACTATTTTTTACAAAAAAAATACTAGCAGGCACAAGTCTTCTTGGATAGACTATTATTAAGAATAATTAAATTAATAGGAGATAAAATGAAAAAAATAATGATTTTATTGTTTGTTTCTCTATTTACTTTTTCTGCAAATTCAAATGCTAAGTCAATAACATTAGGATGGGCCGCATGGGACCCTGCTAACGCATTACAAGAACTTACTAAAGAGTTTACAGCAGAGACAGGAATAGATGTTAACTTCGAATTCGTACCTTGGCCAAATTTTGCTGATCGTATGTTGAACGAACTTAACAACAAAGGTAAAACTTTTGACTTGTTAATTGGTGACTCACAATGGATCGGTGCTGGTGCAGTGTATGGACATTACGTAAAATTGAATGACTTTTTTGATAAAGAAGGAATTTCAATGAACGATTTCTCACCTGCAACAGTTTATGCGTATTCAACATGGCCAAAAGGAAGTGAAAACTATTATGCACTACCAGCTATGGGAGATGCATTAGCATGGGCTTATAGAAAAGACTGGTTTGATAGACCTGAGCTTAAATCTGAATTCAAAAAGAAACATGGTTATGATTTAGGTGTACCTGCTAGTTGGGATCAGCTTTATGACATGTGTACTTTTTTCCAAGGAAGAGAAATTGATGGTCAAAAAAGATACGGTGCTGCTATAAATACAGAGCGTGGATCTGAAGGAATTACAATGGGAGTAACAGCTGCTATGTACGCATGGGGTATGGAGTATGAAAATCCAAATAAACCATATGATATGGAAGGTTATTTCAATTCTCCGCAAGCAGTAGAAGCTGTAGAGTTCTACAGAAAATTATATGAGGACTGTGCTCCTCCAGGACATTCAGATGCTTATATGGTAGCAAACTTAGATGCATATAAGTCAGGACAAGTAGCATTCCAAATGAACTGGTATGCTTTTTGGCCAGGTGTTTCAAAAGAAGATAGCGACGGTAGAGTTAGTGGTTTCTTTGCAAATCCAAAACAAAACGTAGCTGCTGCAACATTAGGTGGACAAGGTATATCTGTTGTTAAATATTCAGATAAACAAGATCTTGCATTAGAATATATTAAATGGTTTGCAAGACCAGATGTACAGCAAAAATGGTGGGATTTAGGCGGATATTCATGTCATAATGATGTATTAAATTCACCATCGTTCCCTACATCTACAGTTTATGCACAAGGTTTCTTAGACTCAATGGGAATTGTCAAAGATTTTTGGCAAGAACCAACATTTGTTGAGTTAATGTTACCTATGCAGGAAGCTATTCATGATTACGTTGTTAATGGAAAAGGAACTGCTAAAGGCGCTCTAGATAAAATTATCGAAGAGTGGGTTGAAGTATTTGAAGCAGACGGAAAACTTTAACATTAATATTTAAAAATATAAAAAAAAAGGGGGGGTAATATCTCCCCTTTTTTTTAAAAAAATCATATGAGCGTTAAAAAAAAATTTAAAGGACTTTCTGATAAGGCTGTAGCATGGCTTTTCATTGGACCATCGGTCTTTCTTTTATTGGCGATAAATATTTATCCTTTGATTTATGCAATCAGAATGTCTTTTACAAATTTTTATGCAAATAAAATTGGGAGAGAACCACAATTTGTCGGTTTAAAAAATTATATAAAAGTTCTTAATAAAGAGGCCATATGGGAAAAAATGCAGGTTACTGCAAACTTTATGTTTTGGACTTTGTTACTTCAGGCAGTAATAGGATTAGGTTTGGCTTTATTATTAAACAGGAAATTTAAAGGTAATGAATTATTAACCACATTAATAGTATTACCAATGATGTTATCGCCTGCTGTTGTGGGTGTTTTTTGGACTTATCTTTATAATCCTCAAGTAGGCTTATTTAATTATGTAGTAAACTTTTTTTACGATTTTGGAAGTTTTGATATGATTGGTTCAAGTGAACTCGCACCTTGGTCGATAGTTATAGTTGATACTTGGATGTGGACACCTTTTACAATGTTGATTTGTTTAGCTGGTCTAAGATCAGTTCCAAATTATTTATATGAGGCTGCTGAAGTTGACAGAGCTAGTAAATGGCAACAATTTATATACATTACACTACCATCTGTATTACCATTTTTATTATTGGCTTTGTTATTTAGAGGGATTGAGAATTTCAAAATGTTCGACATGGTTGTTGAACTTACATCTGGTGGCCCCGGATCAGCTACAGAGCTCGCCTCAATCAATTTAAAAAGAGAAGCGTTTGAAAAATGGAAAACTGGTTACAGTTCAGCTTTTGCTGTCATTTTATTTGTAACTATTTTTGGTTTTGGAAATGTTTATGTAAAAGTAATGAATAAAATAAAGGAACGCTGATGGATACATCCAGATCATATTTAGAACCTTCATCGTTTTCAAAGAAACTTGCCGCAACAATTATTATTGTTTACACAGTAATAACATTAATACCTATTTCTTGGATGGTAATGACAAGTTTTAAGAATGTTAATAGTGCAATTTCTTATCCACCTGAAGTACTGTTTGAACCATCTTTAGAGGGATATGTTAACTTGTTTACTAATAGATCAAGGCAATCTCAGGAATATCTTGACTCTTTGCCGGCTCCAGAAACTTGGTATGAAGAATTAGTTAGAAGTAGAGAAATGGTCATAACAGGGCCATCAAAATTTTTAGGCAGATACTCAAATTCAATGATAATTGGCTTTGGGTCAACTTTTGCATCCGTATTTTTGGGTGCATTAGCGGCTTATGCTTTCTCGAGATTTAGAGTTCCATTAAAAGATGATTTATTATTTTTTATTCTTTCAACCAGGATGTTTCCACCAATTGCGGTGGCTGTTCCAATATTCATTATGTATAGAAAATTAGGATTAGGGGATACTCACCTTGGAATGATCATATTATACACAGTCGTAAATTTAAGTTTAGCAGTATGGCTATTAAAAGGATTTATGGATGAAATTCCTAAAGAATATGAGGAAGCAGCTATGATTGATGGATATTCTAGACTTCAAGCGTTTTTTAAAGTTGTTCTTCCACAAGCGATGACCGGTATTGCTGCAACAGCAATCTTTTGCATGATTTTTTCATGGAACGAATATGCATTTGCTGTTCTCCTCACTCAATTTAATGCACAAACTGCTCCACCATTCATCCCGACTATTATAGGAGAAGGAGGTTTGGATTGGCCTGCTATTGGAGCTGGCACAACTTTATTTTTATTACCAGTGATGATTTTTACAATTATTTTAAGAAAACACCTTTTGAGAGGTATTACATTTGGGGCGGTGAGAAAATAATGCAAGAAGAAAAATCATTAATGAGAAAAATATTTAGAAGAGTTTACTGGGAAAATTTGTCTACAGTATTAATTTTACTAGGAGTTTTCATGTTGTTACAACCATTTGCAATGTGGATGTATACTTATTCATTTATTGTAATTTTAGTTGGAACTATAGGTTTCGTAATCACAAGTCACTTTCCGGATTAATATGTCTAAAATTAAAATAGTAAATTTACAAAAATCATTTGGAGATTTCACTGCAGTTAAAAATTCTAATTTAACAATTAATGATAAAGAGTTTTTTGTTTTGCTTGGCCCATCTGGATGTGGAAAAACAACAACTCTTAGAATGATTGCTGGATTAGAATTACCAACATCAGGAGAAATTTACTTAGGAGAAGAAGAAGTTGGAATGTTAAGAGCATCTGAGAGAGATATTGCCTTCGTTTTTCAATTGTTTGCTCTCTATCCACATATGAATGTAAAAAATAACCTATCTTTTCCACTTAAAATGCAAGGTTATAGTAGAAATGAAATTAAAACTAGAGTTGAGGAGGCAGCAAAACTTTTAAGAATTGATCATATTTTAAACTCCAACATTTCTTCTTTATCGGGTGGAGATAGACAACGCGTAGCCCTTGGTAGAGCTTTAGTAAGAAGACCAAAAGCATTTTTAATGGATGAGCCTTTAGGTACTTTAGACGCAGAATTTAGAGAATTAATGTGTTTAGAACTTAAGAAATTACATATCGATATTGGAGCTACCACTGTTTATGTAACACACGATCAATTAGAGGCAATGTCGTTAGCTGATCGTATTGCTGTAATGGATGGTGGTGAAATTTTACAAGCTGATGAACCTTCAGTAATCTATAATAAACCTGCAACTAAATTTGTAGCGTCATTTATTGGCTCCCCTGGAATGAATTTTATAAATATTGATCAAGGTATTTCCAATGAACAGTCGACTTTAAATATAGAAGGGACAGATTTTAGTATACCTAAACAGTATGAGATATCAAAAGGCAAAAAAAACTCATTTGGTATTCGTCCTGAAAATTTATCTCTTACTAATGAGGGTGGTCTTAAAGGTTCGGTATTTGGAGTTGAATATTTAGGTTCAAGAAAAATTATAACCGTTAAAACTAATTTTGGAGAAATCAAAGTAAAAACTGATATTTCAACAAGTGTTAAAATCAATGAAAACGTTCAAGTAAAACCTTCAAATGATAACATAATTATTTTTGATGGTGAGACAGACAAATCTCTTAAAAGTGAGTTTATGAATTAATGGCAAAAATAGAATTAAAAAATTTATCTAAAACCTATAATAAAAAAATTGAGGCCTTACATGATATAAATTTTACCATTGAGGATGGTCAGTTTTTTGTTTTATTAGGCCCCTCTGGCGCTGGAAAAACTACTACATTAAGATGTATTGCTGGATTAGAGAAAATAGATAATGGAAGTATTCTATTTAACGATGAGTCTGTAACCGAAGATCAACCAGCATCAAGAGACGTTTGTTTTGTGTTTCAACAATACTCTTTATATCCTCACTATAGTGTTTATGAAAATTTAGCATTCCCTTTAAGATCTCCAATGAGAAAATTACCTGAGGAAGAAATTAAAACTAAGGTTGAAAATATTGCAAGCATGTTAAAGATTTCAAATAAGCTAAATAATAAAGCTACACAATTATCTGGTGGTGAGATGCAAAGAGTTGCAATTGGACGTGCACTAGTTCGTGAGCCAAATTTATACTTGATGGATGAGCCGTTATCTTCTCTAGATGCTAAATTAAGAGAGAGTTTAAGAGTTGAATTAAAAAACATTCAAACCAATCTAAATGCAACAATACTTTATGTTACACACGATCAAGCAGAAGCCACTACTTTAGCAGATAAAATTGGAGTTTTAAAAGAAGGCCATTTAGTGCAAATAGGTACTCCTGAGGAGATATATGAAAATCCAAATTCTATATATGTTTCGCAAAGATTGGGTTCGCCAAAAATCAATATTCTCCCTGGAACCTTACTTGGAATGAATGATGTACCTACTTTTGGTATAAGACCTGAGAATATTACAATAGGAAATGGTGACCACTCAGCCAAAATTATCTCAATTGAAAATCTAGGCTCTGAAACAGTAGTTGCTTTAAATTTTAAAGACCAAGAAATACTTGTGTCAATTCAAGGTAATTATAAATCATCAATAAATGAGACAATTAATTTTGACATCAACAATAAAAAAGTTTTAAAATTTGATAAAGAAGGAAACAGAATTTATGAGCGTTAGTTTTTTAATTTCTCAAGCAAAAAGTGTTCAAAAAGTTATAGATGAAAATTCTGCTGAAATAGAGGTTCTTGATCAAAAGATTGGAGACGGAGACCATATTTTTAATATTCAAAGAGGTTTAAAGTTAGTTGTTGAACTTGAAGATTCAATTAAAGATTTACCATTAGCTAAAGCTTTAAATATAATAGCAATGAAAGTTCTGTCAGGTATCGGTGGATCATCAGGCGCATTATTTGGAACTTTTTTTATGGCCATGGCTAAATCTCCTGATCTAGATAAAGATGTTGATTTTAATAAAGCATGTGAAATGATTATTAGTGGAATTAAAGCCATGAAAGAAAGAGGAAAAGCTGATGTTGGAGAAAAGACTATGATGGATGTTTTAATACCAGTTTCAGAAAAACTTAACGAATTAAAAAATGAAAGTGAATTTAAATCAGGTTTAAATGAAGTAATAAAAATTGCTGAAGAAAGAATGTTATCCACAAAAGATATGTTAGCCACAAAAGGTAGAGCTTCTTTTTTAGGTGAACGTGCAAAAGGACATATAGATCCTGGAGCCCGTTCTTCACAGCTTATAATCGATACAATTTGTAAATCAGTAATTAATAATTAGGAGGGAAAATGAAAAAATTTATTAACAATAACGATGATTTTTTAAAAGAGAGCCTTACAGGTTTTGGTAAGGCACATAGCGACATTATAAACGTCAATCTAGACCCAAGTTTTGTTTCAAGAAAAAATAAAACCAAAGATGGAAAAGTCTCTCTAATTTCAGGTGGCGGAAGTGGTCATGAACCAATGCATGGAGGATTTGTTGGTCATGGAATGTTAGATGCTGCATGCCCAGGTTTTGTATTTTCAGCACCAACACCTGATCAAATGCAAGCAGCAGCAGAACATGTTGATAGTGGTGCAGGGGTTTTATTTATTGTTAAAAATTATTCAGGAGACATAATGAACTTTCAAATGGGAGCTGAAATCTACTCTGGCAAAAATGATAGTATTGTCACTAACGATGATGTTGCTGTTGAAGACTCTACATTTACAACTGGAAGAAGAGGTGTTGCAGCAACTGTATTAGTAGAAAAAATAGTTGGATCTTTAGCTGAACATAGCGGATCACTCGAAGAATGTAAAAAGCTTGGAGAAAAAGTAAATAAAAACGCTGGTACGATGGGAGTTGCATTTACAAGCTGCACTGTTCCTGCTGCAGGAAAACCTACTTTCGATATAGGCGATGATGAAATGGAGTTTGGTGTAGGGATCCACGGTGAGCCAGGAAGAAAAAGAGAAAAAATTCAACCCTCAAAAACGATTGTGGGAAATATTCTTGAAGCTATTTTAGATAATTTAAAACCAGAAAAAAATGAAAAGAATTTACTTTTCGTAAATGGAATGGGAGGCACTCCTTTAACAGAATTATATTTAGTTTACGAGGATGCATGTCAAATTTTGCAATCAAAGGGTATTCAAGTAACAAAAAGTTTAGTTGGAAATTATTGTACATCACTTGAAATGCAAGGTGCTTCAATTACTCTTCTCAAATGTGATGATGAAATCTTAAAGCATTGGGACTCTCCAGTTCATACAGCGGCAATGAGATGGGGAATGTAAAACTTT
Source organism: uncultured Pelagibacteraceae bacterium (assembly GCA_902560585.1). Lineage (GTDB taxonomy): Bacteria > Pseudomonadota > Alphaproteobacteria > Pelagibacterales > Pelagibacteraceae > Pelagibacter. The sequence goes on from CACEMI010000013.1 coordinate 24,842, forward strand.
TTTTGATCAAATAACGACTAAATCAAGTTTCTGATTGCCAAGTCTTTCGTTACCACTTTCTGTAACTAGGTAAGTTTCACCTAAGTTCATTGCTAAATTATTTTCAGAATCCATTAATATCATATGCATAAAAAATACATTTCCTGGTTTAATTACATATGGATTTCCAGTGTATAACATTGGCCAATCCATCCAATTAGGTGAAAAGGTTGCCCCTAAAGAATAGCCACATGCATTCATTCTAGAATTTTTATAACCTAAATCATCAAAAGTTTTTGCATGAATATCATATACTTCACCAACTTTGTTCCCTGGTTTCAATTTATTTTCACAATTATTTAAAGCCTCAATACAAGCTTCATGCATTTTATAATGTTTTGGATCAGCTTTTCCAATTGGAATAGTCCGAAACATTGCAGAGTGATAATGTCTGAATGTTCCAGCCCATTCTATAGTCAGTTGATCTTGTGAATTCAATATTTGTTTTTCAGCTTGGTATCGACAAAGAAGTGCATTTTTACCAGATCCAATTATAAATTCATTTGCAGGATAATCACCACCTCCCTCAAATATGACTTTATTCATTTCAGCTAAAATTTTTGACTCACTTACACCTGCTTTTGCATGTTTCCAAACCTTACTTAAAGCTTTGTCAGCTAAATTTGCTGCCTTTTTTACATAATCAATTTCCTCATTGGATTTTATAACTCTTAATTTAGTAACTAATTCAGAAGTATCTTCTATTGAGCAGTAATTTTCTAAAGTTTTATTTAGCCTTAAAGCATTTCGACCAGTTAATCCGTACGCTTCATATTCAATTCCAATTTTTTTACCCTTTAAATTTAATTCATCTAAAATAACTTTAAGATCTTCAGTTGGGTTTGATCCATTTTTATCAACCCATATTCTTATATCACTAATATTAGATGTGTTTTGTGCTTGTCTTAAATCTGGAGCTCTTGTTAATAAAATTATATTACCTTTTTGATCCAAAACTAATGTTTGAAAAAAAACATAACCAAATGTGTCATATCCAGTGAGCCAATACATCGACTCCTGTCTAAACATAAGGAGAGCATCCAATTTTTCCTCTTTTAAAAGTTTAATTATTTTATCTTTTCTACTTTTGAATTCTTCTACAGAAAAATGAAGACCCATTAATTGATAGTTGTTCTAACAGTACCAAGTTTCTCTACTTTGCCTATATATTCACCTTTGCTTTTAATTGGCACAACACCAACTGTAGAGCCAGTAAATACATAAAAATCTTTATCTAAAGAAACTTTTTCTTTTCTTACTTTGTTAAGAACAAATTTTAAAGAATTTAATGGGTTTACATAAACAGTATTTGTATTACCGTTTACGTTTAATCCTTTTTTATTTTTTAAATTTGTTTTTAAATTGCTGAAATTTATTTTTTTAAATTTTTTCTTAGCTCCAACAATAAATTTAATATTCACACCAAAGTCACTACATAAATCACCTAAATATTTAATACCTTTTTTTCTCTGCCTAAATCCAACAACCTCAATGCAAGGCCCCATATGAGTGATAAATTTTGTTATATTCTTTGAATTTAATTTTCCTTTAAAGTCAAAAAATTTTTTTTTAATTATATAGTAAACCTCCACTTCAGTACCTAAAGCATATTTATTAATTTTTACTTTTCCTCCAGATTTAATTAAATTTTTTCCAAATACAGTCGAATGAAATGGTTCTTTTTCTTTTAATTTTTTTAAGAGAGCAATTATTGTACCCCCTGCTTTAAAACCAACTTTTGTATCCTTAATTTTACTTTCACATAATAATCTTAGTTTATGTGCTAATTTTATATTCCTACAGAATTTTTCAGGAATTGGATTGATAAGTTTATTGCTATTATAAGCTTTAACTAATTTTTTTGACACTGATTGCATATCATTTTTCATACGTATAGCCTATTGAAGAACTGTCATTGGATCAAGCCTTGTTTGAAACCAATTTATTCTAAAATCTAAATGTGGACCAGTTGATCTGCCTGTTGAACCAACAGTTCCTATTATATCTCCTTTTTTAATCAAATCTCCAACTTCAACCATTACATTTTCTAAATGAGAATAAATTGTCGATATACCATGACCATGATCCATAATAATTGTACCTCCGGTGTAATAAAGGTCATTTTCAGCCATCGTGACCACCCCAGTACCAGAAGATTTAATCTCAGTTCCTTTTTTTGCCGCTATATCAATACCGTAATGAGGCCATCTTGGTTTCCCATTGAGAATTCTTTGACTTCCATAAACCCCACTAATTATACCTTCAACCGGCATAATAAATTTTTCAGAAAAAAAAGTTAAATTGGAGTTAATTGCTCTAGCTTCTCCAATTTTTCCATTTTCTTTTTTAATTCTTTTATAAACAGATTCAGGTGGTGTTACTTTATTTTCAGGCAATCCATCAATTCTTTGAATGTTATACTTGCGTTTAAAAACTTTTTTGATTATTTTTTCTGATTTTCCATTAGTAATTTTTGTTATCAAAACATCAAACTTCCTATCTCGATCAATTCCAAAAACAAAATAACCATCATCTGATACTTTGACATCTTTTTTATCAATTATTATTTTTGAATTAGGATCTGTTTTTCCTAAAATAAAATGACCTTGAATAAATTTACCATTAAATTCAATTGCAAAAATATTTGTTGGAAAAAAAATTGCTAATATTAGCAACAGTTTTTTCATTATTTTGC
>CACEMI010000014.1:0-27156 GCA_902560585.1 uncultured Pelagibacteraceae bacterium
GGCCAATAAAATGGTTGGGGAAAATCTAAGTACTATAAAGAAAAAAATTAATAATTTTAAAAATAGTGAAGAAATTTTAAAAATCTCGAACTTAAATTTTACAAGTGATGACCCATATGAAACAAATTTAATAAATTTAAATTTTTCTTTAAAAAAAGGTGAATGTTTAGGGATAGCAGGAATTTCAGGAAATGGTCAAAGTGAGCTGTTTCAAATTTTGAGTGGAGAGATAATTACTGAGAACACTTCAATAATGTTCAGACAAAAAGAAATTAGTAAACTCAATCCAAGAGAAAGACGAGAATATCTAATGGCTTTTTCACCTGAAGACCGTATTTCTCAAGCTGCAGTTCCTGAATTAAAGATTTACGAAAATGTTGCTTTAAATAATTTTAAATCCTCAAACTTTTTTGAAAAAGGATTAGTAAATGAAAAAAAAATAAAAGAACACTCAAAGAAAATTCTTTCTAATTTTTCTGTAAATACGGATAATGTTGAATTGAAAAGTCAATTTTTGTCTGGCGGAAATCTGCAAAAATTAATAATAGGTAGAGAACTTATTACTTCTCCAGAGCTTTTAGTTTGCTTTAACCCAACATGGGGACTTGACGTCGGGGCAATCAATTATATTCACGAAACTCTTATAAATATAAATGAGCAAGGCAAATCTTCTATAGTTATTTCAACAGATAACGACGAACTTTTAAGATTGAGTGACAGAATTTGTGTAATTTATAAAGGTAAGTTATCTAAAATTATGGATGCAAATTCAGTTACTCCTGAAAAATTAGGAGTTCTAATGGGTGGAGGCTCTATTGATTAAAGTTGAAAAACGTAACGATGTATCTCCATCAATATATTTTTTAACCCCAATTTTGGCAATTTTTCTTACTTTAATTGGAGGCGCTATTATTTTTTATGTATTGGGATTTAATCCTATAGAAGCTTTAAAATTTTTTTTTATTACTCCTATTTCTGATTTATATGGCTTAAGTGAACTTTTAGTTAAAGCTACACCCCTTTGTCTAATAGCAATAGGCTTATCTTTTTGTTTTAAAAGCAATAATTGGAATATTGGTGCAGAGGGACAGCTAATTTTTGGTGGGATAGTTGGAGGAGGAGTGGCTTTATTATTTTATGGTCATGAAGGATTTTATGTTTTACCAATAATAATTTTGTCTGGTGCGATTGGTGGAATGATATTTGCGATGATCCCAGCTATTTTGAAAACTTATTTTAATACAAATGAAATTTTAGTAAGTTTGATGCTAGTTTATGTGGCTAAATTATTATTAGATTATTTAGTAGTTGGGCCATGGAGTAATCCTGAAGGGTTTAATTTTCCAGAAACAAGACAATTTAGTGAGTCGGCAAGAATGCCAATATTATTTGATGGGTTAAGAATTCATGCAGGAATATTTATAACTCTAGCAACTGTTTTCTTAAGTTGGCTAATTTTATACAAAACTTATTTGGGATTTCAGATAAAAGTTTCAGGTCTAAGTTTAAAAACTGCCAAGTACGCTGGGTACAAAGGCAAGACAATGATTATTATTGTTTTTATAATCAGTGGAGCTTGTGCAGGTCTTGCAGGTGTTGGTGAGATAACAGGACCAATAGGTCAATTACATAGAAATATTTCTCCAGACTATGGTTTCACAGCAATAATTGTTGCTTTCTTAGGAAGATTAAACCCAGTTGGAATAATATTTGCATCACTTGTTGTTGCTTTAACATATTTAGGTGCAGAAACAGCGCAAATTTTTTTACAAGTACCAAAATATACAGGTCAAGTTTTTCAAGGAATGATTTTATTTTTTCTTCTTGGATCTGATTACTTACTTTTTTTTAAAATAAAATTTTTAGGACTGAGAAAAAATGAGCTTTGATATTAACTTTATAGGTATTTTGATTGGTGCAATCATGGCATCCTCCGTTCCTCTAATACTTGCTGCATGTGGAGAATTAATAACAGAGAGATCTGGTGTTTTAAATCTTGGTGTTGAAGGAATGATGATAATTGGGGCAATCTCTGGATTTGCATTAATGGTAGTAACAGATAACTTATTTTTAGCAGTGATAGGTTCTATGCTGTCTGGTTTAATTATTTCAATTATTTTTGCATTGCTCACCCAATCACTTCTTACAAATCATGTTGCCACTGGACTTGCATTAACTATTTTTGGAATTGGAATGTCAGCAATGATAGGAAAAAATTTTGTTGGTATACCGGGTAAAGAATTTCCTTTATTATTTGTGAGTCTTAAAGAAAGTGTTCCTTTTTTGGGACCAATATTTTTTGGACATTCAATTATATTATATTTTGCATTTTTATTGCCTTTTTTGACAAATTATTTTTTGAAAAATACAAAAATTGGATTAATAGTCAGAGCTGTAGGGGACTCCCCTACATCAGCCTCCAATCAAGGCATTAATGTTTTACTAGTAAGATATAGTTGTATTTTATACGGCGGTGCTATGTGCGGATTGGCTGGAGCTTACCTATCGTTAATTTACACTCCTCAATGGATTGAGAATATGACTGGAGGTAGAGGGTGGATTGCATTAGCACTTGTTGTTTTTGCTACGTGGAGTCCGATTAAAGTTTTAATAGGTGCATTAATATTTGGTGGCATAACCATTTTACAATTACACATGCAAGCTGTAGGTCTAAGAATTCCAGTTCAATTATTAAGTGCATTGCCCTACATCATGACAATAATAGTTTTAGTTGTAATTTCTCGTGACAGTAGAAAAATAAAACTTAATACCCCAACTTCACTTGGACAAATCTTCTATAAGGAAAAGTGATGTTAGCTATTCCAAAATAAATATTTTTTTTTATTAGAATCTTGTTTAGTTTGTAGTATCACAAAATTAAAATTTAAAGGGGAATCAAATGTACAAATACTTTTTAAGATATGTAATTTCTGTATTATTTTTGCTTGGTATAAGTGGGCAAGCAAATGCAGATTTTAAAGTTGGTTTTGTTTATGTTGGCCCGACAGGGGACCACGGATGGACATACCAGCATGATGAAGGAAGAAAAGCAGTAGAGGCTGCTGGAATAAAAACAACTTATGTTGAAAGTGTACCTGAAGGTGCAGATGCAGAAAGGGTTATAAGACAATTAGCACAATCTGGACATGACCTTATTTTTACGACAAGTTTTGGTTATATGGACCCTACAAACAAAGTTGCTAAAGATTTTCCAAACGTAAAATTTGAGCATGCGACTGGTTACAAAAGAGAACACTCAAATGTTTCTACTTACTCTGCAAGATTTTATGAAGGAAGAACTTTATTAGGTCACATGGCAGGAAAAATGACAAAAACAAATGTTATTGGGTATATAGCATCATTTCCAATTCCTGAGGTTATAAGAGGAATAAATGCAATGACATTGGCTGCACAAAAAGTAAATCCAGATATTAAAACAAAAATTGTTTGGGTTTTCACATGGTATGATCCAGGAAAAGAGTCAGAAGCAGCTCAAGCTTTAATTGATCAAGGAGCTGATGTTATAATGCAACACACTGATAGTACTGCGCCTGTTCAGGTAGCTGAAAAAGCTGGAGTTTGGTCATTCGGTCAGGCTAGTGATATGCAGAGATTTGCTCCCAAATCTATATTAACATCAATAATAGATGATTGGGCGCCTTATTACGTCGAAAGATCTATTGCTGCAAGAGATGGAACATGGAAGCAGCAAGATACTTGGCATGGATTAAAAGAAGGAATGGTTGCAATGGCTCCATACAACTCTGCTATGGGAAGTGATCTTATTAAAGAAGTTGAAAAACTTCAAAAAGATCTAGCATCAGGGAAAGCTCACTCTTTTACAGGGCCTATTTATGACCAGAAAGGTAACATACTTGTAGCGGCTGGATCTGTTGCCGATGATGGTATGTTAGCAGGTATGAACGTATATGTTAAAGGAGTTGAAGGAGATATTCCACAGTAATTTCTTTTTATAAATTTAAATTAAAGGCCAGCTTTGTCTGGCCTTTTTTTTAAGAATGTTTCTTTTTCAATGCCTCAATATCAACTTCATCGTAATACTCTGATGGCTGAACTATCCAAGGATCATTTTCTAATAAAATTGGACAGAAGTCAGGTGTAAATGAAGATGATTTTTTTTTCCATAGACATGCAGTCTTTATCTCATTTATATAATTTTTAATTGGATCATACTCTTTCAGCCAATCTATACTTTTATTCAAAGTTAATCCCGTATCAGATAGATCATCTACTAACAAAACTTTTTTAAAATTTTCGTTTGTTGCAATCGCGCTGATATCTCTAGCAAAAATTAATTCTCCTTGTTTATTTTGAACCGTATCGCCGGAATAACTTTGTATAACAACATAAGCAGTTGGTAATTTAAAAATTCTGGACAAAATATCTATGATTGGTGCAGCACCTCTCATTATGCCAACAAGAACTGTCGGCTTGTATTTTTTTTCTATTTCTAGGGCAAGTTTTTCAACGGCAGATTTATATTCTTCATACGTTATTATTAATTTATCAGCCATAGAAATTTGGTATCATAAATAAAAAAATTAAAAAAGGATAAATATGAAAACTTATTGGATTAGTCTATACTTAGAAATCTCTAATATGGATAACTTAAAAAAATATGGTGAAAAAGCTATACCTATAATAAAAAGCTATGGGGGAAAACCAGTTGTAAGAGGCGGAAAGTTAAAATCATTTAGTGGTGAAAACATTGTACGAACTGTTATTTGGGAGTTTCCTAGTTACGATAATGCTCTGTCTTGTCATGAGTCAAATGATTACAAAATAGCTTGGTCTTATGCTGAAGATACTACTAAAAGAACTATGTTCATTGTTGAAGGAGTAAACCAAGAAGATATTTGATAAAATAAATTTTAAATATATAATTATATAAAAGGAGAATTGTGAAAGGTTACGTTGTATGCATGTGGGAAAAAATCAATAGTGAAGAAAAACTAAAGGAATATGCGATAAAAGCTACATTTGCTGCAGAAAAATACTCAGGTAAATTTTTAATTAGAGGTGGAAAAAATAGAACAAATGAAGGAATAGATTCTCCTAGAACAACTGTTCTAGAATTTCCGAATTATAAAACAGCAATAGAATTTTACGACTCCCCAGAATATCAGGAAGCACTCGACGTTATTAGAGATCATGCTGTAAGACACCATCAGATAGTTGAAGGTAGTTAATATTGCACGGGTTCATCGTCAATAGAGCGCCATAAATACCAAGTTGCAACTGAACAATAAGGCGAAAATCTCTTTTTTAAACGATTTACGTAGTCCATGGGAGGCAAATAGCTCTTTTTATAGTTATTAGAAATTGCTCTTAACAAACCAATATCCTGTACTGGCCAAATATTAGACCTGTTATATGTAAATAGTAATATCATTTCTGCAGACCATCTACCTATTTGTCTTAGTTCTGACAAATAAAGAATTGCTTCTTCATCACTCATTGTTTTAATAATTCTTGGATTAAAAGATTTATTAATAAATTTTTTTGCTAACTCTTTTATACCTCTTACTTTTTGTCTACTTAAACCACATTTTTTTAGTCTATTTGAAGTAATTGTATTTACTACTTTTGGATTTATTTTTCCTCCACACTCCTTTTTAAACTTCAAAAAAACTGAATTTGCAGCGGCTACACTAATTTGTTGTCCAATTATACTTTTGCATAACGATAAAAAAATATTTTTTCTAGAAGTTAAAGTTTTATCTTTATACTTCAAAATAAGTTTCTTCATTATTTTATCCTTTGAAAGATGATTAATTGCCTTTGACCAGTATATTGGTGGGTTACTCATTTTTTAGAACAAGGGTAGATTTTTTTAAATATATTTCCCTTCTAAAAATTATCAATGAAGATAAAATTACTAAAAAGGCTCCTAACAAAGTTTTATAAGTAGGAATTTCACTCCATATAAAATAGCCAAATATTATAGCAAATACTAAACTAAGATATTTAATTGGAGTTACTAACGATACTTCAGACAATTTATAAGACTGACTTAGTAATAAATTTGCAGTCCCCCCTAAAAGGCCAACCATGCACAATAAAATAAAATCTAGGATAGAGGGCATTACCCAACCATAAGGTATGGTTAACAGTCCTAAAATAGATATAGAAACAGAAAAGTAAAAAGAGATAAGCCATACTGGTTCAGTAAATGATAATTGTCTGATTGTAATTGCAACATATGACATTCCAATACAAAAAATAATAGGATAAATATAATATATATTTAGACTTGAAATGCCAGGTTGTGTAATAATTATTACTCCTAAAAACCCTATTAAAACTGCAAGCCATCGATACCTTCCAATTTTTTCAGATAAAAAATATATAGACATTATTGTTGTGAAAATTGGTGCAGCAAATGACATGCTTACAACCGTAGCTAATGGTAAATTTCTTAAAGCAATAAATACTGAAACAATAGCAACTAATCCTGCTAAACACCTTGCTATATGTAATTTTGGTTTTTCTGTTTTATAAAAATTTTTATAATTTTCTTTTGGTATCAAAAAAAAAATTGGAATCAGTCCACAAAATCCTCTAAAAAAAAGCACCTCACCAACTGGATAATTTTCTGACCATTTTACTAAAACATCCATCATTGAAAAAGCACATATAGAAGAAAACATGTACAAAAAGCCTAATTGATTTTTGGATAGCATGGATTTAATTATATAATTATTATAGCATTAATCTATGGAAATAGCAGTTTTAGCTTTAGGATGTTTTTGGGGTCCAGAAAAAAAATATGGACAACTAGACGGCGTTTACAGAACTGAGGTTGGTTATTGTGGAGGTAATAGCCAAAACACAAATTATAGAGAGGTCTGTACTGGGACAACAAATCACGCAGAAGCTGTTAAACTTGAATTTGATCCAAAAGTAATTTCTTATGAGAAGATAATAAGAAAATTTTTTGAATTTCATGATCCAACAACATTAAATTCACAGGGACCTGATTTCGGTACACAATATAGAAGTGAAATATTTTATCTTAACGATGAACAAAAAAAAGTGGCACAAAAAATTTTAGATGAAGAAAATGTAAGGCTATCTGGGAGAGTAGTTACAAAACTTTCTGAATTAAAAAATTACTGTACTGCAGAGGAATATCATCAGAAGTACTTAGATAAAAGATAGAATGTCACTTGTTTCATCCGATTGGTTAGAAAAAAATTTAAATAATGTTAAAATAATAGACTGTTCATGGCATATGCCTGGGGTAAACAGAAATCCATATGAGGAATATTTGAATAAACATATTCCAGGTGCAATTTTTTTTGATCTAGACAAAAACTCAGAACAGAATACTGAATTACCCCACATGCTTCCAACAAAAGAAAAATGGGAGGAAATTATATCTTCTTTAGGAATTTCAAATGAAGATAGAATAATAATTTATGATAACTCAGATGTGATAAGCTCTTGCAGAGGATGGTATAATTTTATTTATTTTGGTCATGATAAAAATTTAGTAAGTATTTTGGATGGTGGTTTAAAAAAATGGAAAATAGAAAATAAAAAAACAACTAATGAAAATACAAATATTTATAAGTCAAAATATATAGCTACAGAAAATAAACATCTTGTTAAAAATATTAAAGAAATCAATGACAACTTAAAAACAAATAATTTTAAAGTTATCGATGCAAGAAGCAGGGAAAGATTTGATGGGACTGCACCTGACCCAAGAAAAAATGTTAGAAGTGGATCTATACCAAATTCTTTATGTCTTCCATTTAAAGAGCTTATAAATACTAGTGACAACACATTTAAAAATAAAACTGAAATCTCAAAAAAATTTGAGGAAATAATTAACATAAGTGAAAACAATAGAGTTTTTTCTTGTGGTTCTGGTATTACTGCTTGTGTTTTAAGTCTTGCATATTCTCTAGTAAATAATACATATTCTCCTACAGTTTATGATGGATCATGGGCCGAGTATGGAAGATTATAGAATATGAAAAGATCAACAAAAGTAACTACTATAATTGTAATATTTTTTATGATTATTGCAGGTGTGATCATTGCAAGAACAATGATTGGCAATCACTTCAAAAAAAAGTTTAGCAAAAGACCACCACCAGGTATTATAGTAAAAACTGTTGAGGAAAAAAAATTCCAAAATATAATTGAAACCTTTGGAACAGCTGTTCCAATAAAAGTACAGTCATACAATATAGAAAAGTATGAAATTTTAGAAGAGATAGAATATAATACTCAAGTTAAAGCTGGAGATATAGTAGCAAAATTAAAAAATAGAACAATTAGAGCACCTTTTGATGGTGTCATAGGTAAAAGAAACTTTTCAGATGATATTAATGTTTCAGAAAGTTCAGTAATAATTGATATTGAAGATGCATCTTTTTTATTTATAGATGTTGATGTACCAGAAATATTCGCACCCTTTGTAAAAAAAGGATTAGGTGTTGATGTTAGATTTTCTGGAAATAAAGAAAAAATTTACAAAGGTATTGTAGACTCGATTGCAAGTAAAATTGATGTCAGTAATAGATCGCTCAGACTTAGAGTAAAACTTCAAAACTCAAATTCTGAAATTTTACCTGGAGCACTAATGGAAGTTACTATCAAATACAATGAGAGAGATTCTTTAGGAATTCCAGATACAAGTGTAATCTTAGAAGGTAATAAAGTTTATATATATAAAGTAGATGACAAAAATATAACCAATAGAGTAGAGGTAATAATTGGAAATAGAAGTCAAGGATATCTTGAAGTCAAATCTGGATTAAATAAAGGTGATATAGTCGTTGCCGAGGGTCTAAAAAAAGTAAGGCCAAATGGTAAAATTAAACCTATAAAAGCTGGAGCTAAAAAAAGTAAATCCGATTGGGGCAAAAAACCAAAATCCGACAACACGCAGGCAAAAAAGGGAAAGTTTGACTGGATAAAGAATTTATTTGGAAAGTCAGAGACAGAAAAAAAAGAAGATAAAAAGTAAACAATTAAATGTATTTAACTGACGTAAGTATTAGAAGACCAGCATTATCTTGGGTGTTATCTTTAATACTGGTTGTTTTTGGAACTTTTGTTTTTTCAAAGTTACCTGTTCGTGAACTTCCATCAGGTTTACAACCACCTGTGGTTCAAGTTCAAGTGGAATATGCTTCTGCATCTGCTCCAATTGTTGATGAGGAAGTGACTCAGGTAATTGAAGAAGTAATTGGAGGAGCAGAGGGTATTAAAAATATTGATGCAAAATCAGAGAATGGAAAAAGTACAATAAATATTGAGTTTGATACAGATATTGATCTTGATAATGCTGCAAATGATGTAAGAGAAAGAGTTGCTAGAATTGTTGGAAGACTTCCTTCAGAAGCGGATGCACCCAGAATACTCAAACAATCTGCAGGTTTTACAACCACAATGTGGCTGGCTCTATCCTCAGAAACCTGGACGGATCTTGAACTTGGGGATTACGCAGAAAGGTATTTAGTTGATCAATTTTCAAGTATCAAAAATGTTGGTCGAATAAGAACCGGTGGACTGAGAGAACTTAGTATAAGGGTTTGGATAGATCCAATAAAACTTGCAGCGAATAATTTAACTATCCAAGAAGTTGAAAGATCACTGAGAAATGAAAATGTGCGATTACCAGCTGGCACTTTAGAGGCAGAAAATATTGATCTTACAATTAATATTGATAAATCATATAACGACTTAGAAAAGCTCAAACAGCTACCAATTAAGAAAGCTAAAGATAATATTGTAAGATTGTCTGATGTCGCAAATTTAGAGTTAGGTCCAGTAACTGAAAAAGTTTTATTTAGAGCCCAAAGTAAAGGAGCTTTAAACCTAAATACAATGGGAATAGGTATTTATGCAAGGAGCGGTGCATCTACTGTTGAGCTTTCCAATGATATCAAGGAAAAAATTGAAGAAGTTAAAAAAACTTTGCCAGGTGATTTAAATTTAGAGATAGCTTTCAATAGAGCAACTTATATAGGTGAAGCTATAAATGAAGTTTATAAAACTTTAATTATTGCTTTCATATTAGTTGTAATAATAATTTATTTATTTTTAGGTAACTTAAAAGCAGTAATAGTTCCAGCCATTGCTTTACCTGTAAGTTTAATTGCAACCTTTTTAGGTTTATATATCTTTGACTTATCAATAAATATATTTGTCTTATTGAGTTTTATTTTAGCAATTGGAATTATAACAGACGACTCTGTTATAATGACTGATGCTATATATAGGAGAATCGAAAATGGTGAAACACCGTTGGTAGCAGCATACAAAGGTTCAAAACAAATTACTTTTGCTATTATCGCAACAACTCTTATATTGGTGGCAGTTTTTTTACCTCTAATATTTATAGAGGGAATTGCTGGAACTTTATTTAAAGAGACTGCAATTGCCTTATCGTTTGCGATAGTTGTCTCATCGTTTGTTGCATTAACACTTTCACCAATGCTTGGAAGTAAATTTCTAGATAAAAAGAAAAAGTCCAATTTTTTAACAAAAAGGTTTGATAAATTTTTTCAAGGTTTTTTAAATTTTTATTCGGAAACTTTAGTATTTTGGATCAATAGAAAAAAAACAATTATTACTTTCATTGTTTTAATCATTATCGGTTCAGCTGCTTTATATAGTTATTCAAAAAAAGAACTATTACCAATGGAAGATAGAGGTGTGTATTTGGTAATAGGCTTTACAGATGAGGGCAGTTCTTTTCAGTACACTCAAAAAAGAGCTGAGGACGTTGAAAAAAGACTGATACCATTGTTAGATATGGAAAATAGTCCATACAATAGATTTCTTATGATTGTCCCAGGATTTGGCTCTGAAAATAGTTTTTTAATCATTTCACTTTTAGATAATTGGAAAAATAGGAAGCAAAGCTCGCAAACAATTATGAGACAAGCCATAGGCAAAATTGTTACTGTGCCTCAAACACTTGCTTTTCCTATATCGCCTCAATCTATTAGAGTTTCGAGTTACAACAAGCCTGTACAAATGGTTATTTATGGAAATACTTACGAGGAGCTAGAACAAATTCAAACTCAAGTTATTAGAATGCTTAGACAAAACAGAAATTTATCAAGATTAGAGTCTGATTACAGTAGAAATAAACCAGAAGTAAACATAAAGATTAACAAGATTAAAGCAAAAGATTTAGGGATATCTGCAGAGGCAATAGGACAAACATTAGAAACACTATATGGAGGCAAAACAGTTACGAAATTTAATAAACTTGGTAAAGAGTATCCTATAATTTTACAACAATATTTAAAAGATAGAAAAGATAAAGAAAGTTTAAGTAAAATATTTGTAAGATCAGATAAAACCGGAAACTTGGTTTCCCTTTCAAACTTGGTAGAATTTAGTGAAAAGGGAACAGCAAGTAAATTGTCAAGGTATAACAGACAAAGAGCTGTCACAATATCTGCAAACATTAGTGAAGGATATACTCTAGCTGAAGCAATCAAATATCTTGAAGAAACAATGACTAAAGTTGCGCCTGACAAACAAATTACTTGGAAAGGTAAATCTGAGGAATTAAAAGAGACAAGTAACGAACTTTATATAATTTTTGCCCTAGCTTTATTGACGGCCTACTTAGTTATGTCTGCAACTTTTAATTCTTTTATTCATCCATTTATAATTATTTTAACCGTACCACTCGCAGTATTTGGTGGTTTGGTATTCATATTATTTTTAAATTCATCAATTAATATTTTCTCACAAATCGCACTTGTAATCCTTATAGGAATTTCAACAAAGAATAGTATTCTTATAGTTGATTACGCAAATCAATTAAGAACTAAAGGTAAAGATATTGAGAAAGCTGTGAAAGAGGCTTGCAGTTTAAGATTTAGACCAATAATTATGACATCATTAAGTACTATGATAGCAATGTTACCACTAGTTATTGGTAATATTGGACCAGGGGCAGGCGAAGGCTCCAGACTTGCAGTTGGTGCAACAATACTTGGTGGAATGATAATTTCTACTTTCTTTACTTTATATGTGACTCCTACAATGTATTTAACTCTTGCCAAAAATACAAAAAGAATTGATGCTGTTGATATAGAGCTAAAAAAACAGCTAAATTAGAATAAAATATATTTTCTAGTAGTTAGTGAGTTTTTACATTTATTAAGTTGAGTTTTGTATTTCTTAGACTGGTTTTCAACTTTCTTTGCTAATAAAATAATTTTTTGTTTATTTTTATAATTTTTATAATTCCCCCATCCTTCATGATATGCAACATACTGCCTAAAAGCATCATTTTTAGGTATTTTCAGTATCTTTTCAGTTTTATTTGTGTACCAACCAATAAAATCTACGCTGTCCTTAAACCTCGTTCGAGTAGCATATTTATTTCCTGTTTCCTCTTTATACTGTTTCCATGTGCCTTTTACAGCTTGAGAATAGCCAAAAGAACTGGATGGTCTCTTATATGGAATTACTTTAAACAATTTTTGTCTTGGTGGTTTAGCCAACCAATCAAAGTCGGATTCCATTTTAATAATTGCAAGTTGTAAATAAATAGGTGTTCCCCATTTTTGTTCAGATTTTTTTGCATGTTTATACCAAAAATATCTTTCTGAAAAAATTGAACAACCATCAGCTGTATTTTTAGGCACAGAAGAACATGCAGAAATCAAAATTAGAGTTATAAATAAATATAATTTTTTATTTCGAATCACTCTTTTTATTATCTATTTTTTTTTCTCCATATCCAAGGATATTCGAATTTCATTTGCCACAATCCTAAAGAAAGATTTTTTGCATATTTTTCATATGCACTGAATTTTCCTTTGGAATATTTTGGATAATCAAAAGCATAGCCATTCTTGACCATGTAAACTGATAAACTTTCGTTATCTAAAAAACACTCACCTAATAACCTATTAAATTGATCTTTATTTTTTTCAATTTTACAATCAATAGATTGATTTCCTATTTTTTCTACCAGTTTATCTTTTGATAATATTCCACAAAAAATATCCACTTTATTTAAAATGCATATTTGTTTTTTTCCAAAAAAATAACTTTCTGGGGCATCAATTCCACTAAAACGAATTTTTTTATTATTTATTTTAACTGTGTCACCGTCTGTTATAACTGGTATCCCTGATATTATTTTATAATTACTATTTAATGAAAATGAACTATTTATATTTATTAGAATAAAAAAAAAACTAACTAAAATCAGTTTTAGCTTTTTCATTTAGCTCGTCCATCTTTTTTCGCAATTCCTCGTCTGATATATTTTTTTCATTTAGATCTTGTTTGATTTTTCTAAAGACGTCTTCGTCTCCTACTTCAGCAAAATCTGCCTTTATTACTGATTGAATATATTCTTTTACTTGATCTGAATTGTAACCAAGTATTTCGGATACCCATTCTCCTAAATACTTATTCCTTCTAGCGCTAACTTTAAATTGAAGCTCTTGATCATGAGCAAATTTCTTTTCAAAACTTTTTTTTCTATCCTCAAATGAACTCATTCTAACAAAATAAAAAGATTTAGCTTTATGTCAATCTAATTTAATTTATATTTATGTTAAATTTATGAATTATTTAATTCTCGTGAGACATGGACAAAGTGAATGGAACCTAGAAAATCGTTTCACAGGCTGGGTAGATGTTAATTTAGCTGCCAAAGGTAAGCTTGAAGCTTGCAAAGCAGGAGAATTAATTAAAAAATTAGGTATTGAATTATCTTATTTTTACACATCTTTACAATCAAGATCTATTGAGACTCTTAATTTGATATTAAATACTATGAGAATAAAAAATCAGGAGATTGTAAATGCATGGGAATTAAATGAGAGACATTACGGATCTTTAACAGGTTTAAATAAAGACGAAATGAAAAAGCTTTATGGTGAAGAAAAAATTCATATTTTTAGAAGATCATGGGATAATCCACCAGAAGCACTAAAAAAAACAAGTCCATATCATCCATTGAATATCGATATATACAAAAATGTTCCAAAAGATAAGATCCCTGATACTGAGTCATTAAAAAATACCTACGAAAGAGTGATACCATTTTACAAAAGAAATATAGAGCCAAAATTAGATAAAAATATAATTGTTTCAGCTCATGGAAATTCAATTAGATCATTGTGTAAATACCTATTTGATTTAGATAACAAAAAAATTTCAAGTCTAGAAATACCAACTGGTAATCCTTTATTGATAGAAATTGAAAAAGGAAAAATTAAAAATGCTAGGTATTTAGACAAAGATAGAGCAAAAGATCTTTTGGTTTTCTAAATAAATAATTTTTCATATATTTCATAATCAGTAAGGTGTTTAAATTCACCAATATGTTCATAGCCATAAAGTTTACTCTCCCTTAAAAGCGTATCCCATATTTCGGAGATAGGAAAATAATTTAATTGTTTGTGTAAAATTAATTCTCGATTAAATATTTGACACCCAGTATATTTAAAATTATTTATTTTTTCTTTTAATAAAATGTTGTTTTTAATTTCAAAGTCTCCATTAAACCTTTTATCAAAACAAAATGCATTATTTACAATTAATAGAATATTTTTAATTTTTTTTTCAAAATAAATTTCTTCCATCTTATTAATTGAACTAATATAGCTATTATCCCAAATTGTATCTGGATTAATAACTAATGCATCGTTTTCTTCAGAACTTTTAATAAGGTTTAAAATACCACCTCCAGTTCCTAAAATTGTTTCACCATCATCTATAATCTCTATATTTACTGGGAAGTTTTTATTTTTAATAAAGCTAGTAATTTGATCTTTTAAATAAAAAACATTGATTTTAATTTTGTCAATTTTTAACTTAATTAAAAAATTAATAGTATTTTCTAATAATGTTATATTCTTATAAACTATTAGAGGTTTTGGCAAAGTATCTGTTATGGGTTGAACTCTCTTTCCAAAGCCAGCGCAGAGTATCAAACCTGTTTTTATTTTCATATTAATGTTTTTTTTTTTTCAAAATATTTGTTTATGAGACTATTTAAGTCTTTAAATATTGGGTTATTAACAGATCTATTATTAATCATTTGCCAAGCATAAGGAATGAGTTTGAGGTATTTATGTTTTTTATCTCTCACTGATAATCGAGTAAATATACCAATTATTTTAAAATTTCTGAGAACTGATAATATTTCAAAATCTTGTTTAAATTTTTTACAGTCAAGACTTTTATTTTTTTTAATGAATTCATTAAAAATATAATTTTTAATTTTAATATTTGTTCTAAACCTTACATCATCAATTAGGGATGCTAGATCATATGCGATATTGCCATATACAGCATCCTGATTATCTATTAATCCTAGACCATTAGGGGTTATCATTATATTTGATATATGAAAGTCTCTGTGCACAAAAACTTTTTCTTTATATGAAATATTTTTCAATAAATTTTTAAAGATAAGTTTAAATTTTTTTTTTATAGTTTTAATATTTTTTTCTTTATAATATTTTGGTAAATACCAGTCTATAAATAAATTAGCCTCATCAAATAACATTTTTGATGAATAATTTGGAATTTTGTAATTTGTTTTCAAAAATGTTTTTTGACTTTTAATTTTTATTTTTTTTATTTTTAACAATAAGTCTAAAATTTTTTTATAATAAATTTTTTTGTTAGTTGATTTTTTTTTAAATTTTTTAAAAACTGTTAAATCTCCAAAATCTTCTATTTCCAAATAATTGTCTATATAATTTTGAGATATTAGTGAAGGAGCTATCACTTTGTTTTTAATTAGTATTTTATTAATTGCATCATAATACAGTAAGTTACTTTTTTTATTCTTGATACAATAAATAAATATACTATTTTTTCCTCTGTAAAAATTTCTAAATGATGCGTCACCTGACAATTTTTTTAATTTATTTAAATTCATTTAATAATTTTTTATTTTTTGAAATAATAGAGAGATAACGCTCGGTGTAATTTTTTTTATATTCAAATATTAAACTTGTGCTATTTTTTATTTTAATTTTTTTTAATATTTCTGGCCATTCGACAAAAGTGATTTGATCTTTTAAATTTTCTTGAAAACCTAGGTTAGTTAACTCTTTTTTATTTTTAATTCTGTAAAGATCATAGTGTTTAATTAATGTTTTTTTAATTTTATACTCATTAGTGACGGTAAATGTTGGACTTGTTACCTCTGATATTTTTTGCCTATTCGCCTTTTGTAGACAATTTATTACGTATCTGACAAAAGTTGTCTTCCCGACACCTAAATTACCGCTAAATATTATGAAATCGCCTTTTTTTATTAATTTAGAAAATTTCTCTGCTACAGATTTGGTATCCTTTTCCTCTGATATGTTAATTTTGCCACCTTTAGTAGCGGTAAGCATCTGGCTTATATGGTCCCTCAGTTTTAACACTTATGTAATCTGCTTGATCTTTTGATAAAGGTGTTAATTTAGCTCCAACTTTTTCTAAGTGTAATCTAGCGACCTTCTCATCTAAATGTTTAGGAAGAACGTATACTTTATTCTCGTAATTGTCTGAGTTGTTCCATAATTCTATTTGGGCTGTAACTTGATTTGTAAATGAAGCACTCATTACAAAACTTGGGTGTCCTGTAGCACAACCTAAATTTACAAGTCTTCCCTCAGCTAACAAAATAAGTCTTTTATTATCTGGAAAAGTAATTTCATGAACTTGAGGTTTAATTTCATCCCATTTATAATTTTTTAATGCATCGACTTGAATTTCATTATCAAAGTGTCCAATGTTACAGAGTATAGACCTGTCTTTCATCGCTCTCATATGGTCTGCTGTAACAATATCTTTATTCCCAGTTGCTGTAACAACAATATCTGCTTGACCTATCATCTCATCCATAAGTACAACCTCATAACCTTCCATTGCAGCCTGAAGGGCACAAATTGGGTCAGTCTCAGTTACCATTACTCTTGCACCACTCTGTCTCAAAGATGCCGCGCTGCCTTTTCCTACATCGCCAAATCCTGCAACAATGGCAACTTTTCCTGACATCATTACGTCTGTAGCTCTTTTTATTCCATCAACTAAGCTCTCTCTACATCCGTATAAATTATCAAATTTTGATTTTGTAACTGAGTCATTAACATTTATAGCAGGAACTAAAAGTGTTCCTTGTTCCTCCATTTTTTTCAGAGCCAATACTCCTGTAGTAGTTTCTTCACTTAAGCCTTTTATATCTTTCATCAAATGTTTATAATCTTTGTGCATAAGTGCAGTAAGATCTCCACCATCATCTAAAATCATATTTGGTTTCCAATCTTTTTTACCTTCAATAGTTTGTCTTACGCACCACCAATATTCTTCTTCTGTTTCACCTTTCCAGGCAAATACTGGAATTCCAGCTTTTGCTATAGCAGCTGCTGCATGGTCTTGCGTAGAGAAAATGTTACATGAAGACCATCTAACTTCAGCACCTAAATCAACTAAAGTTTCGATTAAAACAGCTGTTTGGATTGTCATGTGTAGACAACCTAATATTCTCGCACCTTTTAAAGGATGTTTTCCTTTATATTCTTTTCTCAATGCCATTAAACCTGGCATTTCCGTTTCAGCTAATGAAATTTCTTTTCTTCCAAATTCTGCTTCATTGATATCTTTTACTTTATAATCTGTCATAAGCATCGGCTTGTAACAACTTTATTTATAATAATCAACTTTTCATTGGGTCGACGGGAAAATAATTTCAACTTTTGCACCTTTGTTTACGTTATTTTCAGCTTTAATTTCACCATTGTGTAATTCTACCAAGTTTTTCACTATATTTAGACCTAATCCAGAATGTTCACCGAAATTTTTGGGTCTATTACTGTAAAATCTATTAAATATTTTATTAGTATCTTTTTCTATAAAACCTGTACCTTCATCAATTACTGCGATTGCAGGCTTTCCATCCTTATTGCTAAAAACATTAACTACTATTTCTTGATTTGGACTACTGAATGAAATGGAGTTTTCTAGTAAATTTGCAATTATTTGCTCTATCCTATTGTTAATTCCATAAATGAAATATTGTTCTGACCCATTAGATTTTAATGTTATATTTATTTTTTTCTTTGAATTATAAATATTATTAAAATCATCAACAACTGAACTTGCTATATCTTTTAAATTAATTTTTTGCATTTTTTCAGTTGAAATTACAACTTCATCTTTCAACATTTGAGAATAATCAGTAATAAGCCTTTCTATTCTTTCCACATCATGTGAAACAATATTAATCAATTTATTTCTTTTTTCTTTATCGTCAGTATCAGAAATAACTTCTGAAGCACTTTTAAGAGACGCTAATGGGTTTCTTATTTCATGAAGTAAATCAGTTGAGTAGTTTTCAGCTGCTGCGATCCTTTTATTTAATTCATTTGTCATTTCATCTAATGATTTTGAAAGTATACCCAATTCATCATTTCTTTTTTTTACATTTTCTATATCTGCTTTCTCTTTACTTTTATTCTTAATAATTTTTGTATAAGAAACTAAATTTTTAATTGGTTTAAGAAAATATCTATTCAAAACATATGAAAATATTAAAATAACTAAAAAAACAGATATGGCTGTTCTTATTATAAAGTTTTCTCTCTCAGCAATTTTTTCAATTATATTGTCAGCATTTTCAGAAATAAGAATAAAACCATTTGTTTTTTTATATTTTACATTTTGAATGCTATATACAAAGTGTTGTTCCTCTATCTCTTTAATTTTAGTAATGGGAATTTCAGATCGAGAAATGTCATAATTTTTAATGTCCTCATCAAATACTGTGCTAATATTTTTAGTATTTTTTGAAATATTTTTTTTGTTGTCAGTATTTTCTAATAAATCTTCAATAATCATTTCTGAAGAAGGTATTGATCTTGTATCTCCAACTAAATTTAATTTATCATCAAAAAACATTACTCTGTCTAATTTCTCAAAATAAGGAAATCTTGATTTTTTGGAAAAAAGGAATTTATTGATACCATTCCGTGTAAATTTAATATCTGATTTATCTAAATTAAAAATTGTTTGATTAATAATTTCTATATGATTATTTTTTTTTTCTGAAATTAAATCTTTTTGAATAGTTCCTAGATAAAAAAAGGTAAAAATACCTAAAATAATAAATACTACTAAATTAATAAATAAGAATTTTTGTAATATGGATAAATTTTTTAATATTTTTCCCATGACAATTATTTAACATTCCATCTATATCCACTTCCATATCTTGTTTCAATTGCTGAAAAATCACTATCTACCTTTTTAAATTTTTTTCTTATCCTTTTCACATGACTATCAATTGTCCTATCCTCTATGTCAGTATCTTCTCGATAAGCAACGTCCATCAATAAAGCTCTCTCTTTAATCATTCCTGGTCTCTTTGCAAGCTCCTCAACTATTTTAAATTCAGTTGTAGTTAGTTTATCTGGTAATTGCTTTCCATCCCATTCACATTCAAGTTGAGCAGGGTCTAATTTCAATTTACCATGAGATATGATATTTTTATTTTCCTCTATATTAGTATCTTTATCTTTTTTTCTTAATTGAACTTTGATCCTCTCAACTAAAACCTTAGTTGAAAAACCTCCTGTTTTACCAACAAAATCATCTGCGCCTAGTTTTAACCCACTAACCTCATCAGTTACTTGGTCTTTTGAAGTTAAAAATATAACAGGCATGGAAGTTTTTTTTCTAAGTTTTCTTAAGAGTTCTTCTCCATCCATTCTAGGCATTTTTATATCTATAACTGCAAGATCAGGGGGTGTTCTTGTCAGTCCGACAAGTGCATTTTCACCATCAATATAAGTTTGTACTTTAAAACCTTCCTCCTCTAAGGCCATTTGGACCGATGTTAAGAGATTTCGATCATCATCTACTAAAGCAATAGTTTGCGACATAATTTAAATTAAAAATACTAAATTGTTCATAATAGGGCAATTGTTTGTTTGCTAATGGAGTTCACCCCAATTTTCTCCAATATTTACATCCACTAAAAGTGGTATTGAAAATGAATGAAGTTCACTATCTTTTACACTCAACATTAAATCCTTGATTAATTTAGTACTTTTTTTTATTTCTTTTGAGCTTTCTTCAAAAATTAATTCATCATGGATTTGTAATAACATTTTAAGACTATTTTTTTTATTATTTGAAATTTCTTTATTTATCCTAATCATAGCTAGTCTCATTATTTCTGATGCTGATCCCTGAATAGGAGCATTTATAGCTGCCCTTTCTTGAAAATTTCTAACATTAAAATTTTTATCATTAATTCCAGTCAGATGGGTTTTCCTTCCAAAAATATTACTTACATATCCACTTTTCCTACAAAAATTTACTGTTGTTTTCATGTAATCTTTTATTTCTGGAAACTTTTTAAAATATGAATTTAAAAATTCTTCTGCTTCATTATTTGAAACATTAATTTGTTTTGCTAGGCCGTATTGAGATATGCCATAAATAATACCAAAATTAATTGCTTTTGCTTTTCTTCTTGTCTCTGAGTCAATTTTATTAATTTCTTTTCCAAAAACCTGACTGGCTGTTAAAGTGTGTATATCTTCATTATTTAAAAATGCTTTTTTAAGCTGCTTAACATCTGCTATGTCAGCCAATATTCTCATTTCAACTTGATTGTAGTCTGCAGAAATTAATTTATTGTTTTTTTCTGATACAAAAGCTTTTCTAATATCTTTACCATCGTCTGATTTTATTGGAATATTTTGTAAATTTGGATCGCTAGATGCCAGCCTTCCTGTAGAGGTTGCAGCTAGCAAAAAAGAAGTATGCACTCTATTGGTTTTTTGATTTATATGTTCTGGTAATGCGTCCGAATAAGTATTTTTAAGCTTACTTATTTGTCTCCATTCTAAGATTAGTTTAGGAAATTCATAACCTTTAAAAGCTAAATCCTCTAAAACAGATGCACTGGTAGCAAAACTTCCTTTTTTCGTTTTTTTTAGTGCTGCAATTTTTAAATCATTATACATAATTTCACCAAGCTGTTTGGTTGAACCTATATTGAATTTTTGTTTTGATATTTTAAAAATTGCTTTTTCTAATTTTTCAATTTTTGATGAAAATTTTGAAGACAATTTACTAAGTGAAGATTTATCAAGCCTAATCCCTTTTATCTCCATGTCTGCAAGTATTTTAATAAGTGGCTTTTCAAATAACTCGTAAACATTTAATAATTTTTCCACTTTTAATGATTTTAAAAAAATTTTGTATAATCGAAATGTTATATCTGCGTCCTCTGCCGCATAATCTTTAGCTTGTGCTATATCAACTTCAGAAAAATTAAGTTGTTTTTTACCAGTTCCAACCAAATCTTTATATTTGATAGTTTTGTGACCAAGGTGGATTTCTGAGAGAGTATCCATGTTATGTCTATTTTTTCCAGCATCTAACGTATAAGACATGAGCATAGTATCCTCCATGGAGTTCAGGATTATTCCACGATGATAAAAAACGATGAAGTCAAACTTAATGTTTTGGCCTATCTTTTTAATACTCCTGTCCTCTAAATATTTTTTTAAAATGATTAATACTTTTTGTTCGTCCAGGTTATCTCCATTAACATGATTAAGTGGGATGTAGCAGGCTTTTCCAATTCTGTTTGATATTGAGATGCCTACTAATTTTGCTGTGTGTGGATCTAAAGAAGTTGTTTCAGTATCTATTGCAAATTCACCAATTTCCTCAGATTGTCTCATCCAATCCTTTATTTCATTCTCGTTCTTTATTAATTGATAGTTGCTTTTTTTAATTTCAGATAATTTCTCAACATTTTTTTCAATATTTTTAGTTGCATGATCACTTGCACTTCCATATTTTGAGATAGCAGAACTTAACAATCTATTAAATTCCATTTCCCTTAAAAAAGAATATAGTTTATCTTTATCAACATTTTTTAATACAAACTCCTCGATTTTATTTTTTATTGGTACATCTTTTTTTAATGTAACAAGTTTTTTACTTACAATCGCATCTTCCTTATTTTTAATTAAAGTTTCTCTTCTTTTATTTTGTTTTATTTTCGATGCATTTTTTAATAAATTTTCCAAGGTACCGTATTGATTTATTAAATCTGCTGCAGTTTTAACTCCTATACCAGGAACACCTGGTACATTGTCTGTGCTATCACCAGCTAAAGATTGAACATCTATTACTTTTTCTGCAGTAACACCAAATTTGTTAAATACATCATCTTTATTTATAAATTTATTTTTCATTGGATCATAGATTCTGACACCCTTTTTATATAGTTGCATTAAATCTTTATCAGATGAAACTATTGTCACTTTTGCACCTAAATCTAAAATATTCTCTACATATGTCGCAATCAAATCATCTGCTTCATAATTTATTAATTCAATTGAGGGTAAATTGAATGCTTTTACAGATTTTCTTATGTATTCAAATTGAGGAATTAAATCGTCAGGAGCATCGGATCTATTTCCTTTGTATTCTGAGTAAATTTCATTTCTAAAATTTTTTCTAGCTGAGTCAAATATTACAGCGAAGTGAGTGGGTTTTTCTAAGTTATCATTTGATTTGCTGTCCTCTAATAATTTAAAGAGCATGTTGCAAAATCCGCTTACTGCTCCAACTGGTAATCCATCACTTTTTCTAGTTAAGGGTGGTAGAGCGTAGTATGCTCTAAAAATGTAACCTGATCCATCTATTAAGTAAAAATGGTCACTTTTTTTAATTTTCTCCATAATGTAATGATATCTTAATTTCTGTAAATGTAATAAATGTATGCCCTCTTATGAATAAAAAAAACGTTTTAACTGTTAAAAACTTAAACAAAATTTATTCGAAAAAAGGGTCTAAACAAACTCGTGCCCTTACTAATTTAAACTTAGAGGTGAAAGAAGGTGAAATTTTCGGATTATTAGGACCAAATGGAGCTGGGAAGAGTACATTTATAAATATTTTAGGTGGATCAGTAATTAAAACTGACGGTGAAGTTAATGTTTGGGGATTTAATTTAGATAAAAATCCTAGACAAGTAAGAGCATCTATTGGAATTGTTCCACAAGAAGTAACACTTGATCCATTTTTTAGTCCCAGAAAATTATTGGAACTTCAAGCTGGACTTTATGGAATTAAAACAAAAGATAGAATTACTGATACAATACTAAAACTTGTGTCATTAGAGGAACAAGCCGATAGTTATGCCAGAAGTTTATCAGGGGGTATGAAAAGAAGATTATTAATTGCAAAAGCCATGGTTCACCAACCTCCAATTATAATTTTAGATGAACCTACAGCAGGAGTAGACGTGGAACTTCGAACAACATTATGGGAAAATGTTAGGTCGCTAAACAAACAAGGTGTTACAACGATACTAACAACTCATTACCTTGAAGAAGCGGAAAAAATGTGTGATAGAATAGGTATTTTAAGTAACGGAAATTTAGTTGCTTTAGATACAACAAAAAATCTTTTAGAAAGAATTCAGACTAAAATTGTTTATTTTACGTTAGACAAAAAAACTAACATAAAAGATGACAAATTCGAATCTTTAAAAATAATATCAAATGAAGAAAAAAAATTAGTTTTGTCCTATGAGAAAAGTAAATTAAGTATTGATAAAATTATTGCAGAAATCAAAAAACAAGGTGTATTAATTCAAGATATTTCAACTGATGATGGTGATCTTGAAGATGTATTTTTAAGGCTTACTAGAAATTAAATTATCTAGGGGATCTTTTAGATAGAATTCTTTGAAGTGTTCTTCGGTGCATTTTTAGTCTTCTAGCCGTCTCAGAGACGTTTCTATTACATAATTCAAATACTCTATGTATGTGCTCCCATTTAACTCTATCCGCTGACATAGGGTTTTC
Organism: uncultured Pelagibacteraceae bacterium; assembly: GCA_902560585.1. Classification (GTDB taxonomy): domain Bacteria; phylum Pseudomonadota; class Alphaproteobacteria; order Pelagibacterales; family Pelagibacteraceae; genus Pelagibacter. The sequence continues at coordinate 23,871 of CACEMI010000014.1, forward strand.
AGGTGGAGCTGGTTTTTGATTAGGATCTGCTAAAAGTGCTTTTTCAACGTCATCTGCATCTGCTGGTTTAGCTATATAATCTATTGCTCCTTCTTTAATTGCGGCAACTGCTGTTGGAATATTTCCATACCCAGTTAACATTATGATTCTACTTTTTAGATTTACTTTTTGGATTTCTTTTACAACCTCTAGTCCATTTCCATCGTTTAATCTAAGATCTACAACGGCAAACGCTGGACTTTGAGATTTAACAGAATCTATTCCAACCTTTACACTCTCAGCTTGTGTAACAGTAAAGCCTTTTTTTTCCATGGCTCTGGCCAATCTTTGTCTGAACGGATTATCGTCGTCGACTATTAGTAATGATTTATCCTCGAAATCACTTAGTTTTTGAAGTGTTGGCTGATTTATCATACCCAGTATATGGAAATTAAATTAAATATTTCAATAGCATTATTTGCTTTACATTAATAATTTTTTTGCATAAATGCTGCACTTATGAAACATGCATACTAGATATGCAGTTTTTTTTGTAAATTTTTTTTAGAGGTGCAAATATGCAAAAATTTAAGTCGGTTGAAGAGTTAGTTAATCAACTGAGACCAACAAAACCTGTTTATTGTATTAGAAAAAAGTCAATAAAGTTGGCTTCTAAGTACTTTCAGAAAAACTTTCCAGGCAAAATTCTTTATGCTTTAAAAACTAATCCTCATCCAGTAGTTTTAAAAACTATCCTTGAAAGTGGAATAAATAACTTTGATGTAGCTTCTATTAAGGAGATAGAAACTATTAGAAAATTAAGTCCAAAAGCTGATTGCTCCTATATGCACACCGTAAAGAGCAGAGAAAGTATAAAAGATGCATATTTTAAATATAATGTAAAAACGTTTTCTTTAGATACTAAGGATGAATTAATAAAAATTCTTGAGAGCACGAACTATGCAAAAGACTTAAATTTGTTTGTGAGAGTTTCTGTATCTAATGAACATGCAGAGATAGATTTATCAAAAAAATTCGGAGCGATTAATAATGAAGCTGTAGGACTTCTGCGATTAACTAAACAATATGCAAAAAAGGTTGGGTTAAGTTTTCATGTTGGTTCACAATGTATGCATCCAATTTCATATTCTAAGGGAATATTTGAAATTGGAACTATTATAAAAAAAACAAAAATAACACCTGATGTAATTAATGTTGGAGGAGGCTTTCCAACTGTTTACCCCGATTTAGTACCTCAATCCTTAGATAACTACTTCAATGAAATCAAAAAAAGTCTAGAAAATTTAAAAATAGAAAAAGTTCCAGAAATTATATGTGAACCAGGTAGAGCAATCGTTGCGGAAAGTGGTTCAACAATAGTTAGGGTAGATTTAAGAAAAAAACAAAAACTTTATATAAATGATGGAACATATGGAACTTTATTTGATGCTGGTGTTCCAAATATTGTATACCCTTCAAAAATGATAACTGACGGTAGAGTTATTTCAAAAAAATTAACATCGTTTGATTTCTATGGCCCAACATGTGATAGCATGGATTATATGAAAGGACCTTTTATCTTACCTAACAATATAAAAGAAAATGATTATATAGAGCTTGGACAATTGGGTGCTTATGGACTTACTTTTAGAACCAACTTTAACGGATTTTATTCTGATGAAATTTACGAAGTTGAGGATAGTCCTATAATGACTATGTATGACAAAGAGACAAATAAAGAGTTTCTTGTTGCTTAATGTCAGATAACAAAAACCAATCAAGTAATAGAAAAAGTGATTTACTTAGTAAAGAAGTAGAGCATATCGATATAACTTCTTTTGATACTCGAAAAATTGTTTCCTCAATGGAAAAAATGTCTTTCGTTTCAAGAGAGACAGCAAATGCTGCAAATATTTATAATGAAATGATAAAAGATAAAGATTGTACAATATTTTTAACACTTGCAGGATCAACTTCTGCGGCGGGATGTATGCATATCTATAGAGATTTAGTCAAATATAATATGGTTGATGCAATAGTAGCTACTGGGGCTTCAATTATTGATATGGATTTCTTTGAGGCACTTGGTTTTAAACATTATCAAGGGTCGCAATATCAAGATGATACAGAGTTAAGAAATAACTATGTTGACAGAATATATGATACTTACATTGATGAGGAAGAGCTACAAATGTGTGACAAAACCATTGGGGAAATTGCAGATCAATTGGAGCCAAAAAGTTATACATCAAGAGAATTTATAAAAGAGATTGGCAAATATCTTAAAACTAATGCTAAAAAGAAAGATTCATTAATTGAAGTTGCCTATGACAATAATGTTCCAATTTTCTGTCCTGCTTTTACTGATTCAAGTGCCGGATTTGGACTTGTGATGCACCAAGAAAGAAACCCAAAAAATCATATAACAATTGACTCGGTTAGAGAATTTAGAGAATTAACAGAAATTAAGATAAAATCTAAAGGGTCAGGGCTTTTTATGATTGGAGGAGGTGTGCCAAAAAATTTTATTCAGGACACTGTCATATGTGCTGAACTTTTAGGGAAAAATGTAGATATGCATAAATATGCTATTCAAATAACAGTTGCTGACTCCAGAGATGGAGCATGTAGTAGCTCAACATTAAAAGAAGCAAGCTCATGGGGCAAAGTAGATATTACCAAAGAGCAAATGGTATTTGCAGAAGCAACAAGCGTATTACCCTTAATAGCAAGTGACGCTTATCATAAAGGTGAATGGAAAAATAGAGAGAGAAAAAATTTTTCCAAGATATTTTGATTAATGATCAAAAAAATCAAAATTGGATTAATACAAAGTAAATCTTTAGGTACAATTCAATCTAATATTGATTTAGCTATAAAAAATATTAAAAAAGCTGCAAAAAAAAAGGCAAAAATTATTTGTCTTCCAGAGCTGTTTTTGACTAATTATTTTTGCCAAACGGAAAGTCATTCAAACTTTAAATTGGCAGAAAAAATTCCTGGGAAAATCTCCAGAATATTTTGTGATTTAGCAAAGGAGCTTGGTGTTGTATTGAATATTACGATGTTTGAAAAAAAAACATCTGGGTTTTATCACAACACTAGTATCATTATTGATGAAAATGGTAATATTTTGTCTAAATATCGTAAGATGCACATTCCTGACGACCCAGGGTATTATGAAAAATTTTATTTCAGTCCCGGAGACCTTGGATTTAAAAGTGTTAAGACAAAATTTGGAAAGATAGGTCCTCTTATATGTTGGGATCAATGGTTTCCCGAAGCAGCTAGATTAACAGCTTTAAAA
>CACEMI010000015.1:0-23219 GCA_902560585.1 uncultured Pelagibacteraceae bacterium
GGTGATAGATCCTAGTGGTAAAGTGGTTGCAAAAGCAGGAAATAAAAAAGAAGATATTTTAGTTTGTGAAATAGATTATAAAAAAATAGATACTGCAAGACAGCATTGGCCCTTTTTAAGAGACAGAAGAACTGAATTTTATAAAGATATTCTAAAAAATCCAGAAGATGAGTAAGAAAATTGGAGAATTCAGAATGCCCGCAGAATGGGAACCTCAAAAATCAGTTTGGATGTCGTGGCCTCATAATAAAAATGATTGGCCTGGATTATTTGAAAAAATTCCAAATGTAGTTGGAAAAATAATAAAATATTTAACAAAATATCAGAGAATAGATTTATTAGTCAATAATACCAAAAGTATTTATACCACAAAAATATATTTAAAAAAAATAGGTTGCAATATATCTAACATTAAATTTCATAAACTCAAAACAGACAGACTTTGGTTACGAGATTCTGGACCAATATTTTTAGTCAATAAAAATAATAAAAAAAAGACTTTGCTTAATTTTAAATTTAATGCCTGGTCAAAATATAAAAATTTTAGAAAAGATAACAAAATTAATAATTATATTAGTAGGTACTTAAATATTGAAAGTATTTTACCAAAAAAAGTAAATTCAAAAAAATTTCAAAGAGTAGTAATGGAAGGAGGCGCATTTGATAATAATGGATCGGGCTCCATATTATTAACAAGAGAGTGCTTATTAAGTAGTAAACAAGAGAGAAATAAAGGCTTCAAAAAAATTGACTACGAAAATCTGTTTTCAAAATATTTGAATGCGAAAAACTTTATTTGGCTTAATAAAGGAATTGTAGGAGACGATACACATGGTCATATCGATGATATCGCAAGATTTGTCTCAAAAAGAACAATAATGATAGCTGTAGAAAAAAATAGATCAGATAAAAATTATAAAGCTCTTAAAGAAAATTTAAAAATATTACATAATAGTTCTGATGAAAATGGAAAAAAATTTAAAATTATTAAGGTTCCTATGCCTAGTCCAGTTGTAATAGAAAAAACTCGTGTTCCGGCGAGCTATTTAAATTTTTTCATAAGCAATAAAACAGTCTTGGTTCCAGTATTTAATGTGAAAGAAGACAAAAAGGTTTTAAAAATTTTTAGAAAATTTTTTATAGACAGAAAAGTTATTGCCATTGATTGTAGTGATTTAATTTGGGGTTTTGGAGCCATTCATTGCATGACACAACAGGAGCCAAAAATTTGAATTAAGCAGCTTTTAAAGTACCTAATAATAATCTAAAAGGTATCAACATTACTAAAGCAACAAAAATTTTTACTGCTAAATCTCCTAAAGAAAGTGTCACCCAAGGTATTCCTGTTCCATAAAATGAAATTGAAAAGAACAAGAATGTATCAACGGTAGAACCAATTAATGAAGATGCAAGTGGCGCAATAAACCATTTTTTTTGTCTTAATTGATCAAATATTTGTACATCCAATAATTGAGCAATAATAAATGCTGTTCCTGAACCAATTGCTATTCTTACTGAGATTAAATCGGCAAAATTTGTTGAGAAAATTAGTGTAAACAAAATACCTATTGTGAATCCTATATATACAATTTTTCTAGCAACTAATTTACCAAAAGATCTATTTGCTAGATCAGTTATTAAAAATGCTATTGGATAACTGAATGCTCCATATGTAAGAATTTCTTGTAGACCATAATATTTAATTGGAAATTGAACTAAATAATTAGACGTTAAAACAACCAATCCCATTAAAAATGAGAGTGTTAAAAATACCTTATTCATTATGCAGATTTACTGGCTAAAGATTTTTTTAATTTTTTCAGTCTTAATGATAAATCTCTAGACTTGGCCGAAATAAGAAATTGATCAAAACTACCTTTTTTATCTACTGATCTAACCCCAGCATTTGAGACTGTTAATCTTAAACTTCTCTTAAGTAGTTCACTTTTAAACTTAACTTTTTTTAAATTTGGAAGAAATCTTCTTTTAGTCTTATTGTTAGCATGACTAACGTTATGACCCTTAAGTGGGATTTTTCCAGTAAGTTCACATTTTTTAGACATAAATTATGAGCCTGTATAGGATCTGAATCTTATCGCGTCAAGATTAATTTTTAGTTCCAATAGCCTCTGAAACATTTTTAAACCCCTTATTTTTTAATAAATCAATTAATTCTATACTTATTTTTGAGGCTATACGAGGACCTCTGTAAACCATTCCAGTATATAATTGAACGAGTGTTGCACCAGAAATGATTTTTTCAAAAGCATCTTGTCCATTACTAACACCACCCACTCCTATTATTTTTGTTTTATCTTTTAGAATTTTATAAAATTTAGAAATTGCCTCGTTTGAAATCTTTTCAATTGGTTTGCCTGACAGTCCACCCTTTTCTAATTTATTTATATTTTTTAAATTTTCTCTATGCTTATCTGTGGTATTGGAAACAATAATAATTCCAATTTCTTGTTCCATAATGATCTTGGATACTTCATTAATTTGATCGTCATTAAGATCAGGTGAAACTTTTATTGCTAATGGAATGTTTGAATTCAATTCTTTTTTTTCATTTTTTAGCTTATCAATCAATGAATTTAATTCATCCTGGTTATGAAAGTCTCTTAAATTTTCTGTGTTTGGTGAGGAGATGTTTATAGTTATATAATCAGCTAAATTATAAAATTTACGAAAACAAATTAAATAATCCTCAATTCTATCTTTGGAGTCTTTATTTGGTCCAATATTTATTCCTAAAAAACCCTTTTTATTATTTTCCTTAATTGTCTGACTAATTTGTTCTGAACCAGAATTGTTAAAACCTAATCTATTTATAAGAGCTTCATCTTCTTCAAGTCTAAAAACTCTTGGTTTAGGGTTGCCAAATTGAGGCTTTGGAGTAATTGTGCCTACTTCAACAAAACCAAATCCAAGATTAAACAGAGGATTATATACTTCGGCATTTTTATCAAAGCCAGCAGCAACTCCAATTGGTGAAGATAATTTTTTTTCACAAAAAGTTGTTTCTAAAATATGATTATCTATAGGTTTTGAGTAAGAAATATTATTTAACTTAAGTGCTTTTATCGCTAAAGAATGAGCTACTTCAGGGCTAAATTTAAAAATTAGTGGTCTTATAATATTAAACATTTTCTAATTTACTTTTTATTAGTTCTTTAGTTTCTTGAACCCCAAAAAAGCTTATAAAAAAACCAAATCGTGGTCCATTTTCTACCCCAAAAACTACCTCATAAATCAATTTGAACCAATCACGCAAATTTTCTTTATAGCCATTTTCTTTGCCGACTGTATAAATTGTAGTCTGAATATCCTCTGGTTTCATTGCGTCATTACAGTTATTTAAAGAGTTTACTAAAGCCTTTAAAGCAATCTTTTCGCTTTCATTAGGTTTTTTATAAATCTTTTTAGATTTTATTACGTCATTAAAATATTTAATTGCATAAGATATTAACTTGTCAAAAATTGGATGCATATCTTTATTAATATCTTTTTTATATTTCTTTACAAATTTCCAAAGTAATTCTTTATTATCAGCATTGCTAGTCTCAACTAAATTTAATAGCATTGAGAAGGACATTATTGAATTTTCCTCTGGCATCTCTGAATTATGAACATGCCAAACAGGGTTCATTAGTTTTTGAAGTTCGTTTTGAGTTTTACCTTTTTCAATAAAATCGAGATATTCGTCAACAGCCTTTGGAACTACTTCTCTATAAAGTTTTTTTGCCCTTTTTGGGTTCTGGTACATATACAAGGAAAGACTTTCAGGTGATGCATATTCTAGCCATTGATCAATTGTGATACCATTTCCTTTTGACTTTGATATTTTTTCACCTTTTTCATCTAAAAATAACTCATATGCAAAACCAGATGGATTTGACTTGCCCAATAATCTTATGATCTTTGAAGATAAAATTGCACTCTCAATTAAATCTTTCCCATACATTTCAAAATCTACATCAAGGGCATACCATCTCATAGCCCAATCTACTTTCCATTGCAGTTTACAATTTCCATCTAAAATACTTTGCTCTAATTTTTTGCCATTGTTATCAAAAATTATTTTTGAGTTTTTAGTATCTAATTCTGAAACTGGTATCTCTAATACAATCCCTGTATTTGGACATATTGGTAAAAATGGAGAATATGTTTTTTGCCTTTCTTTACCAAGAGTAGGAATAATTATGTTCATTATTCCTTCATAATTTTCTAAAATTAATTTTAATGTATCATTGAAAAAACCTGACTTATATAAAACTGTTGAACTTTTAAAACTGTATTCAAACTTAAATTTATCTAAGAAATTTTTTAACATTTCATTATTATGTTCACCAAAACTGTTAAATTTTTCAAAAGGATCTGGAACTTGAGTTAAGGGTTTGTGAAGGTTTTCCTCAAGTTTTTCAGGATTAGGAATATTTTCAGGAACTTTTCTAAGTCCATCCATGTCGTCAGAAAAAGTAATTATTTCTTTAGGGAGATCTGATAAATGATTTAAAGCATTAACAATCATTGTGGTTCTTGCTACTTCACCGAAGGTACCAATGTGCGGCAAACCGCTAGGGCCATATCCTGTTTGAAGAATAATTTTTCCCTTATTTTCAATATTTTTTTTTCTATCTCTTAGAAGCTTTTTAGCTTCAACAAAGGGCCAAGCGTTTGTTTTGTCTATGTTGGTTTTATCTATCACTTTTAATTAAACAGCCTGTAAAATAACGTTTTTAATAATTCTTATAGAGTTGAAATTTATTTACCATAAAATAATGTCCAATCAAAATGTCCAATTATAAAACTGTTTTCTTTACCTTAGGAATTTTACAAATAATTTTAGGTTTATCGATGATTGCGCCAATTTTAGCGCAGTTTTTTTATAATGAACTAGACTCTAGTTTTATAAGTTCTGGAATTGTAACTATAATTTTTGGAGTTCTTTTTTTACTGTCTAATTTAGATCATGATAAGAAGATCAGTTTACCTCAAGCTTTTCTTTTAACTGCTTTATCCTGGTTAAGTATTGCTATATTTGGCTCTCTTCCTTTCATATTTTCAGAGATTGAATTAAGTGTAACGGATGCTTTTTTTGAGAGCATGTCAGGTATCACTACGACTGGATCAACTATAATAACCAATTTAAATGAAACTCCTAAGGGTATACTGCTTTGGAGAGGAATGCTTCAGTGGTTAGGTGGAATTGGTATAATCGTTATGGCAATAACTTTAATGCCACTTATGAATATTGGTGGGATGCAGTTGTTTGTCATATCTACAAGTGACACTCCAGAAAAAATTTTACCTAGATCAAAAGAAATAGCATTGAGATTGATCTTGGTATACTCAGGACTAACTTTTATATGTGCTTTGTTTTATAAAATATTTGGGATGAACTTTTTTGATAGTATTGTTCACTCAATGACGACAATAGCAACAGGAGGATTTTCAAACTATAATGAATCTATTGGATATTTTGATAGTTCACTTATTGAGTTTACATCAATCATATTTATTATTTTAGGCAGTATTCCATTTATTGCCTATATAAAATATCTTAATGGAGATAAAAAAATATTTTTTAAAGACACGCAAATTAAAACTTTTATAAAAATTGTTATTTTTTCAATTCTCTTAATGTATTTATATTTGATTATTAAAAATCAAAGCTCTTTTGAAACAAGTATTAGGCATGTTGTATTTAATGTTATATCGATTTTAACGGGAACAGGTTATGTAACTCAAGACTTTAGTGATTGGGGTCAATTCCCATTAATTTATTTTCTTATCCTTATGTTCATAGGTGGATGTGCAGGATCTACAGCATGCGGAATTAAAATATTTAGAGTCCAAATTTTATTCCAATTTATTACTGTACAACTTAAGAAAATAATTTATCCAAGAGGTATATTTAAAATAAAATACGAAAATAATAATATTGATGAAAAATTTTTAGCATCAATAATATCTTTTATATTTTTATATATAGTGATTTTTTTTGTTATAACTGCTCTTTTGTCAACAAGTGGTCTAGATTTAACAACCTCAATATCAGCTGCAGCAACATCAATATCAAATGTGGGTCCTGGTTTAGGTGATATTATTGGTCCGGATGGTAATTTTTCAAACTTATCTGATTTTTCAAAATGGATTTTAAGTTTGGCTATGATTTTAGGTAGATTAGAGCTGTTTGCTGTATTAGTGTTATTTATTCCATCTTTTTGGAGAAAATACTAATGCCTGAAACTAAACAAAGCTGGAGAGAGTCTTTACTTATATATAAAGATATACGTATGCTGAGGATATTACTGCTAGGTGCTATTAGTGGTTTTCCTTGGGTATTGATTGCAAGTAGCTTAAGTCTTTGGTTAAAAGAAGAAGGCTTAAGTAGATCAACCATAGGATGGGCAGGATTAATATTTGGAGTATATGCATTTAATTATTTGTGGGCTCCAATCATTGACAGAATACAAATTCCATTTTTAACCAAAAAATTAGGTCATAGAAGAGGATGGATTGTTTTAATGCAGTTGATAATTTTACTAAGCTTGATTGTCTGGAGTTTAATAAATCCTACTCAAAACTTAGCTCTTTTAATAAGTGTTGGACTGATTATTGCTATTGCATCTGCAACTCAAGATATAACTGTTGATGCGTTAAGAATAGAACAAATAAGTTCCAACGAAGGTAAATCTATGGCAGCAGGTGCAGCTATAGCAGTTGTTGGATGGTGGACTGGTTACAAATTAGGGGGAGTTGTAGCTTTATTCACTGCGGAATTTTTTGAAAACATGGGAATATCGAATTATTGGCAAGCAACTTTTTTAGTTTTAGGCATTTTAATTATTTTAATGAATATTGGTTTGATGTTTGTTCATGAGACAAGTGATAACAACAGACAAAGTAATCAAAAAGCCACTGATCAAATGATTTTAAATAAACTTGGATCAAATAATGTTTTAACAAATTTTATTGCTTATATTTCAGGAACTATTGGTGGACCAATAGTTAGTTTTTTCAAAAAAAATGGATTTAGCATTGCTGTAGGAATATTAGGATTTGTATTTTTGTTTAAAATTGGCGAAGCATTTTTAGGACGTATGTCGATTGTTTTTTATAAAGAAATTGGTTTTTCAAAAGGACAAATAGCTATTTACTCTAAAGGATTGGGATGGATAACAACCGTCTTTTTCACTTTAATAGGAGGTTTAATGGCGATGAGAGCGGGAACAGTAAAAACTATGTTTTTTGCTGGAGGTTTGATGGCGTTAACTAATTTACTTTTTGCAATATTGGCATGGACAGGTAAATCAGAATTATTATTTGCAATAGCTGTAATAGCTGACGATATCACAGCTGCATTTGCGACAGTCGCATTTGTTGCCTTTATTTCTTTATTAGTAGATAGGACCTATACTGCAACTCAATATGCATTATTAGCATCTATAGGAACTGCTGGAAGAACTACACTTGCCTCTTCGTCAGGTGCGCTAGTAGATTGGCTTAATGGAGACTGGGGTGCTTTTTTTGTTATAACAACTTTAATGGTTATTCCATCGCTAATTTGTTTATGGTTTATAAGGAATAAAGTAAAAATTGGTGAAAAATAGTACCTTTTTTTGTAAGAGTAATTTTTTGAATGTTTATGAGCTTGCTTCAAAGAAATCAAATATAAGTACTCAAATATTATACGGTGAAAAATTTAGTGTAATAGGAAGAAAGAAAGATTTTTTAAAAATTAAAACTGATTTTGATAATTACGTAGGTTTCATTAAGAAAGAAAAATTTAATAAATTTTTAGATAAAACTCACAAGGTTAACGTATTAAAATCAAAAATTTATTATAAACCAAAAAATAATAATAAGTATTTAACAAAAAAATACCTACCATTTTCGTCTGAAATTCAAATGTTAAAAAAAGATAATAATTTTTTAATGTTTGAAAAAAACAAATGGGTAAAATTCAACGAGTTAGAAATAATAAACAAAAAAGATTATAATTTTAGTAAAATATTTAAATATTTTTTGAAAATTAAATACAAATGGGGTGGCAAAACTTTTGATGGTATTGATTGTTCAGCATTACTTCAAATTTTTTATAAATATAATAATAAATTTTTTCCAAGGGACACAAAAGATCAAGTTAAAATAAAAAAAGGTGTTAATAATAAAAAATTATTTAAAAAAGGAGATATTATTTTTTGGAAAGGACATGTTGCCATTTGTTTAAATAAAAGAGAATTAATTCATGCATACGGTCCAAGAAAGAAAGTATTAATAATGCCAATAATAAAGACTATTAAATTAATTGAAAAAACTGCAAAATTAAAAGTGATTAAAGTTATATCAATTTAGTTTTGATCTCTTCCAAAATCTGGTTTTGCTATATCTTGTTTTAAATTCAATATTTGCTGTCTTACTTTTTTTGAATTAACCAATTTTTTTCTTAAAGTGTTGTCATCTAAATTCTCAATATTTTTTTTAAATGATTTTAAATTTTTGATAAATAAGTTAATTGCACTTACAATATTATTTTTGTTATTAAAAAAAATGTCTCTCCACATTATTTCGTTTGAAGCAGCAATTCTTGAAAAATCCCTTAACCCTCCCGCACTAAATTTAATTACATCTTTTTTTTGAGTCTTTTGAAAATCTTGAGCGGTCTTTATTAAATTGTAAGCTATTAAGTGAGGTAAATGACTTGTAATAGAAAATATCTTATCGTGAACTTTCTCATCCATAATTATTACTTTAGAACCAATTTTTTTCCAAAAATTAACCAATTTTTTTTGTTTGATTTTGTTTTTGTCACTAAAAATTATGCACCATTTATTAACAAATAAACTTTTACTTCCATACTTTGGTCCACTTACCTCTGATCCAGATATCGGGTGACTCATAATCCAATCAAGCGACTTTGATAAGCTATTTTTTTTTAATTTACTAATATTTTCCTTTGTAGAACCTACATCAGTAATTAAAGATTTTTTAGTTAAATACTTATTTAAGTGAGGGATAACTCTTTCATACTGACTCATTGGAGTAGCAATTATAACAAAATCCATATCTGAAATTTTGTTATCAAGTTTATTTAAAATAATTATTTTTTTATTTATTTTTTTAATTTCTCTTATATTTTTTTTTGATTTTTCATAAACGAAAAAGTTTTTAGAAGCTTTTTTATTTAAAGACGCTCTTAAAATTGAAGATCCAATTAATCCACAACCAACGATCAATATATTTTTAAACATTTTTAAAAATTTTTTTCATCTGTTTAATTAAAAGTATATTTTCTTTCGCATTTCCAATTGTAAGCCTTAGGCAATTTTTAATACCATACGAATTCATCTCCCTAAGAATTATTCCTGATCTCTCAAGTTTTCTCTCAACAAAATTTGAGCTTAATTTACAACTTTTAAAATCTAAAAGAAAAAAATTTGGTCCAATTTCATTTGTCTGAATATTGTACGAATTCATCTCTTTTTGTATTTTTTTAGCCCAATCTAAATTATGTTTTACAGATTTTTTTATAAAACTTTTATCTTTAAGAGACTCAACTGCACATTCTTGTGCTATCTTATTAACATTAAATGGTGGTTTAATTTTATATAAAGCATCTACAATTTTTTTACTTCCATAACCCCAACCTACTCTTAAGGATGCAAGACCATAAATTTTAGAAAATGTTCTCAATATAAACACATTATTTTTGTTTTTAAAAAGCTCTAAACCTGATTTGTAATCTTTATTCAACATATATTCAAAATATGCATCATCAACTACTAGTAAAATTTTTTTATTTAAACGCTTTCTTAAATCTAATAGCTGGTTCTTAGAAACATATGTTCCTGTAGGATTATTAGGATTAGCTATAAATACAATTTTAGTTCTCTTGGTTATTTTTTTTAAGATTTCATCATTAGATACTTTAAAATTTCTCTCTTTAGAAAACACAACTTTTGCCCCTACTATTTTTGAATAAATCCTATACATTAAAAAACTAAATTCTGGGACTACTACCTCATCTCCTTTATTTAGAAACAATTGACACAACATTTGAATAATTTCATCAGACCCAGATCCACATATGACCTGATTTTGTTTACAATTATATTTTTTTGAAATTATCGATGTTAACTCTTTAAATTTTCCATCTGGATATTTTGATATATCCCCTCTAAATTTTTTTAATACTTTAGAAGCATTTTTACTCATGCCTAAAGCAGACTCATTAGCTGATAATTTAATTATATTTTTTTTTTTATTTAAAAACGATTTTCCTGGCTTGTAAGCCTCTAATTTGATTTTTCTAAATGTCGGAGTAGTCATGTGCTAATTTTTATTAATAAATAGTCGGATAATTAAATAATACAATCAATAATTCAAAAAAAATTGACAACTAAAAATGTATCTTATAAAAGCTTTTTGCGCTGATTTAACTGAATTGCGAGCGCGTTAAAAAACCTGCTAAATAAGTTTTTTACCTCACAATTCACTTCAGCAAAAATTTATGAGTAATTTGAATAAATTGAATAGTGTGCTTATTAAGAAAACTCTAAAGCTTGATTGTGGAAAGGAAATATCAAACTTCCCACTAGCTTATGAGACTTATGGAAATCTTAACGAAAATAAAGATAATGCTATATTAATTTTTCATGCATTAACTGGCGATCAGTATGCTTCAGGCATAAATCCTGTAACAAATAAAGAAGGTTGGTGGAATTATGCGGTTGGTCCAGGAAAGCCGTTCGATACAGATAAATTTTTTATTATCTGTGCAAATGTCATTGGTGGTTGTATGGGATCTTATGGACCAGGATCTATTGATCCCTTGACCAATAAACCTTTAGGTACAAATTTTCCGGTTATTACAATTAACGATATGGTTAACGCTCAATATAACTTATTAGATCATTTTAAAATAGAAAAATTATTTGCAGTTGCTGGCGGTTCAATGGGTGGGATGCAAGTTTTACAGTTCGTATCAAATTTTCCAAATAAAGCTAAAGTAGCTTTACCAATTGCTTGCACGGCTAGTCATTCAGCTCAAAATATTGCTTTTAATGAGCTTGGAAGACAGGCAATAATGTCTGATAGCAACTGGAAGGAGGGATTGTATAATGAGAGATCATCAAATCCTGATAAAGGTTTAGCTGTTGCTAGGATGGCTGCTCATATCACTTATTTATCAAAACAAGGTTTACAAGAAAAGTTTGGAAGAAATCTTCAAGAAAGGTCTGATTTAAAATTTGGATTTGATGCCGACTTTCAAATTGAAAGTTATTTGAGGTATCAAGGCTCAGTATTTGTAGATAGATTTGATGCAAATAGTTATTTGTATATAACAAGAGCGATGGATTATTTTGATTTAACTAAACAATTTGGTGGAAACCTATCTAAAGCATTTAAAAATACCAAAACAAAATTTTTTATAATCTCCTTTACTTCTGATTGGTTATACCCAACATCTGAGAATAAGGATATTGTAATAGCACTTAATGCAATAGGTGCGGATGTTGGTTTTGTTGAAATTAAAACTGATAAAGGTCATGATTCCTTTTTATTAGACGTTCCAGATTTTTTAGGCACTATTAAAAATTATTTAAACACAACTTATTCTAATATTAATGAAAGAAGAATTTAAAGTTATATCTAAGTTTATTGAAGAAAAATCAAGAGTCTTAGATGTTGGATGTGGTGATGGAGTTTTGATGGAATTTCTATCAAAAAATAAAGTAGTAGATATTAGAGGACTTGAAATTTCTAAAGAAAAAGTAAAAAAATGTTTATCTAAAGGTCTAGCCGTTATTGAGGGCGATGCTGAAAATGATTTAAAACAATTTCCAGACTTATCATTTGATTATGTAATATTGAGTCAAACGCTTCAAGCATTTATGAGTCCAGAAAAAGTGATTGAAAATTTATTACGAGTAGGAAAAAAAGTAATTGTTACAATTCCAAATTTTGGACATTGGAAAGTAAGATTAGATTTGCTATTTAAAGGAGAAATGCCAGTTACGAAGAATTTACCTTATCAATGGTATGATACACCAAACCTACATATGTGTACAATTCTAGATTTTTATAATTTTTGCAACAATAGGGGGATAAATATTTTTAAAGCTATTTCATTAAATGGACAAACAATATCAAATATCAAACGTTCAAATTTAAAATATAAAAACCTAATATCTGAGTTAGGTATTTTTTTATTAGAAAAGTAAAATGAAAATAGAAATTATAAAATGTTTAGAAGATAATTTTTCATATTTATTAATTAATGAAGTAACCAAGTCTGCTATTGTTGTGGATCCTAGTGAGTCAAAACCTATTATAGATAAAATCGAAAGTCTTAATCTTAAATTAAAATTTATAATGAATACTCATCATCATTATGATCATGTAGGAGGAAATAAAGAACTTAAAAAATTATACAGCGCAAAAGTAATTGGGTTTGATGAAGACAAACATAGGATTCCTGAAATAGATATTTGTTTAAAAAATAATGAAATCTGGAAAGATGGTATATTTGAAGCAAAGGTTTTTCATATTCCAGGACATACTTTAGGCCACATATGTTTTTATTTTTTTAAAGAAAATGTACTTTTTTCTGGAGATACATTATTTTCTTTAGGTTGTGGAAGAGTATTTGAAGGAACTCATGAGCAAATGTTTGATTCTCTTCAGTTATTAAAAAATTTACCATCGAAGACAGAAATTTATTGTGGACATGAATACACATTAAAAAATTCAGATTTTTGTTTGAAGTACGATGCTGAAAATAAGGCTTTAATTTCAAAAATAGAATTTATAAAAAATCAATTGGCCAAAGGTCAGCCAACTATTCCAACAACACTCGAAGAAGAGCTTAAAACTAATATTTTTTTAAGATCAAAAAATGTTGAAAACTTTTCAAAATTGAGAGATTTAAAGGATAATTTCTAACTTATTCAGCTTGACTAAAATAAGGCCCTGACTATATTGCTGATAATTAAAAATTAGGATCATTAATGTCATACGCAGTTATACAAACAGGTGGAAAACAGTACAAAGTATCGACTGGAGAGATTATTAAAATTGAAAAATTGCCAGATTCTAATCCAGATACAAAAGTAGAATTTAAAGAAATTTTAGCCTATGGAGATGATAAAAATATTGAGTTAGGTGAACCAACAGTAAATGGAGCTAAAGTTGAAGCAGAATTATTAAAAAATGGTAAAGAAAGAACAGTTTTAATTTTTAAAAAAAGAAGAAGAAAAAATTCGAGACGAAAGAATGGACATAGACAGCAATTCTCGTTAATAAGAATTAATAAAATTTTTTCAAAAGATGGTAAAGTGCTATCAGAGGCTGAAAAAATGAAAAAAAAGGAAATTGCAGTTAAAGAAGCTAAAAAAGAAAAAATTGAGGCTTCAAAATAAATAGGTAATTTATGGCAACAAAAAAAGCAGGTGGATCATCAAGGAACGGAAGAGATAGCGCTGGTCGTAGATTAGGAGTAAAAAAATATGGTGGTCAACTAGTTGTTCCTGGCAATATTATTGTTAGACAAAGAGGTACTAAAATATTTCCTGGAGAAAATGTTGGAATGGGTAAAGACCATTCAATTTTTTCTGTTGTTAAGGGAAAAGTAATTTTTAAAAAAAGCAAGTCAGACAGAACTTACGTTTCAGTAAAGCCTAATTAATAGACAGATAATTAACATCTGTAAAATCATGAAATTTCTCGATCAAGTAAAGATATATGTAAAAGCCGGAGACGGCGGGTCTGGGTCTCCGAGTTTCAGAAGAGAAAAATTTATTGAATTTGGAGGACCTGATGGAGGTGATGGAGGTAAAGGTGGTTCTGTAATGTTAGTGTCAGAAAGAAATTTAAACACATTAATTGATTTCAGATATCAACAACACTTCAAAGCTGAGAGAGGTAGAGATGGAAGCGGAAAAAATAAGACAGGCAGAGGTGGAGAAAATTTATACTTAAAAGTACCAATTGGAACTCAAGTATTTGAAGAAGATAATAAAACGCTAATATTTGATTTTAAAAAAGAAAATGAGGAATTTGTTGCAGCAATTGGTGGTAAGGGAGGATTTGGTAACACAAGATTTAAATCATCAACTAATAGAGCTCCAAAAAAATTTACCAAAGGAGCAATTGGTGAAGAATTCTGGATATGGCTACAACTTAAAACAATTGCAGATATAGGAATTATAGGTTTACCTAATGCGGGTAAGTCAAGCTTATTAGCTTCATTAACAAGTGCAACTCCTAAAATTGCAAATTACAAATTTACAACTCTTAATCCAAATCTTGGGGTTGCAATATACGATGATAAAGAAATAACTTTGGCTGATATTCCTGGATTAATTGAAGGAGCACATAAAGGTACGGGATTAGGTATTAAATTTTTAAAACATATAGAGAGATGTAAAGTATTGTTACATTTAATCGATATTTCAGAAAAAAATTTGGTCAATTCATATAGTCAAGTTAGAGAGGAGATGGCAAAATATAGTTCAGAACTTCTAAAAAAGGAGGAAATAATTGTATTTAATAAGACAGATCTAGTTGATGAAGAAGAAAAAAATAAAAAAATAAAAGAATTTCATGAAATTATAAAGAAACCTACTTTTGAAACATCAACACTCGATAAAAAATCTGTATCTGATATTAAATCAAAATTACTTAATTATGTATCTTAAAGACTCAAAAACAGTTGTTATAAAGATTGGATCATCTTTATTAATTAATGACAAAAAAATTGTTAGAGAAAAATGGCTGACAGAATTTGCAAAAGATGTTCAATATCTCAAAAAATTAAAAAAAAATATCATTTTAGTAAGTTCAGGAGCAATAGCTCTTGGATGTAAAAAATTAAAACTAAGTAAAAAAAAATTAAAACTTGATAAAAGCCAAGCTGTAGCTTCAATTGGACAAATTGAATTAATGAATCTTTTTAAAAAAACTTTCAATAAGTCAAAAATAAATCTTTCACAAATTTTACTTACACTTGAGGATACAGAAAAAAGACGGAGAGCAATAAATGCTAAAAGAACCTTCGAAAATTTATTTGATCTTGGTTTTATACCTGTGGTAAATGAAAATGATAGTATTGCTACCTCTGAAATAAAATACGGAGATAATGATAGGTTAGCATCAAGGGTCGCTCAGATATCCGGCGCAGATTGTTTAATTTTGTTATCTGATGTGAATGGCCTTTACTCAAAAGATCCAAAATTAGATAAAAAAGCAAAACTAATCTATGAAATAAAAAATATTGATCAAAACATAGAAAGATTGGCAACACAAAAAACTGGGGAATTTGGATCTGGAGGAATGAAGACAAAGATTGATGCTGCTAAAATTTGTCAATTTTCGGGATGTCATATGGCAATAGCTAATGGCTTAATAAATAGGCCAATACAAAAAATTTTAACTAAAAATAAGTGTACATGGTTTTTGCCTAAAATCTCAAAATTGGACGCTAGAAAAAAATGGATAATAAGTTCAATTTCTCCTAAGGGAAAAATAATAATTGATGAAGGTGCTTTATCAGCTCTCAATAATGGCAAAAGCCTGTTGGCCGCTGGGATTAAAGATGTTCAAGGTAGTTTTAACAAAGGTGATCATATCAAAATTCTTAATAATAGTATGACTGAATTTGCCAGAGGTTTGAGCAGTTTCTCCTCTGATGAAATTTTAAAAATTAAAGGAAAGCACTCTAATAAAATAAATGATATTTTGGGTTATGTTTCAAAATCCGAAGTTATTCATAAAGATGACATGGTATTAATAAAATGAGCAAATATTTGGAAAAAATTGGTTTAAATGCAAAAATTGCCTTTGAAAACAAAATAAGTAACAAGAAAAAGAATAAAGTATTAAATTACTATGCTGAACTTATCTCGAAAAATAAAAATAAAATTCTAAATGAAAATTCCAAAGATATAAAAGTTGCTAAATCTAAAAAATTAAAAGAGAATTTAATAAAAAGACTCGCTCTTAATAACGAAAAAATAAAATCGATAATTAAATCAATTAAAATAATTGCGAATTTTAAAGATCCAGTGGATGTAGATTTAGAAACTTGGAAGAGGCCAAATGGTTTAAAAATAAAGAAAGTATCTATTCCTATTGGAATTATTGGTATAATCTATGAAAGTAGACCAAATGTTACATCAGATGTATCTACACTTTGTTTTAAATCTGGAAACTGTGTCATTTTAAGAGGAGGTTCCGAAGCTTATTTTAGTAATAAAATTTTAGCTCACCTTTTTAGAAAATCTTTAGAAAAAAATAAAATAAATAAAAATTTTGTTCAATTCGTTGAAAATAAAAATAGAAAGCTAGTGGAGTATATGCTTTCAAAAATGACTAAATACATAGATGTTATAATTCCAAGGGGAGGAAAAAATCTTGTTAAAAAAGTACAAGAACTTTCATCTGTACCTGTTATTGGACATCTCGAAGGTATTTGTCACACATATGTTGATAAAGATGCGAATATATCAATGGCAAAAAATATATTAGTTAATGCCAAAATGCGTAATACTGGTATTTGTGGAGCTACTGAGACGCTATTAATACATAAAAATAAATCAAAAAATGTAAATGAGATTTTAAATGAATTGAGTAAAAAAGGTTGTTTAATTTATGCTGATAAAAAAATCTCTAAATTATTTAAAGGAAAATCAAAACTAGCAAATAATAAAACTTGGGCTAAAGAACATTTATCAGCTAAAATTTCAGTAAAATTAGTTGACGACATTCATTATGCAGTTAGCCATATCAATAAATTTGGAACAATGCATACAGATGCAATAATTACAAACAATAATCACTCTGCAAAATATTTTTTAAAAAATGTTAAAAGTTCTATCGCAATTCATAATTCATCAACACAATACGCGGATGGTGGTGAATTTGGTTATGGTGGTGAGGTAGGAATTTCAACAAATAAACTCCCACCAAGAGGTCCTGTAGGACTCAACCAGCTTGTAAGCTACAAATATGAAATATATGGATCTGGTCAAACAAGAAAGTAAAAAAAAAATAGGAATTCTTGGTGGTACATTTGATCCAGCTCACAGGGGACATATAAGTATTTCAAAAGAAGCAAAAAAAAGATTCAGTCTTAATAAAGTTATTTGGGCTGTAACTAAAAAAAATCCTTTTAAAAGTAAAAGTAATTTGAATTTAGATAAAAGAATAAAATATGCAAAAAAAATAAACAAAAATAATTTGTTTATCAAAGTTAAATATTTTGAAAATATAGTTAAATCTAATCGAACTATTGACTTAATCAAATATATTAAAAGAAAAAATAAAAATGCTGAAATTTATTTCATTATGGGGGCTGATAGTTTAATTAATTTTCACAAATGGAAAAATTCAAACTTAATCTTGAGCATTTGCCATATACTTGTTTTTGATAGAGATAAATATAAGGCAAAATCGTTGAATTCTGTAAGCTATAAAAAATATAGCAACAAAAGCATAGAATTTATTAGATTTAAGAAAGTCAATATTTCATCTTCTAAATTAAGAAAAATTTGATACTCTTAATTCAATTAATGGATAATATCTCTTCTCTTCACAAAGATATAATTAATCTTTTAGACTCAAATAAAGCATTAGATATTGTATCAATAGATTTAGATGGAAAATCGTCAATTGCAGATCAAATGATAATTGCTAGTGGAACTTCCTCTAGACACATTCAAGCATTGTCAGAGCAAGTTTATGAATTTTTAAAAAAGAATGGTGTTCATAACTGTAAAATTGAAGGAACAGAAAGCAATGATTGGAAACTAGTAGATGGAATAGATCTTATTATTCATATTTTTAATCCTGAAAAAAGAAAATTTTATGAATTAGAGAAAATATGGTCTGAGCTGATACCTAAAGAAAAAGTAATTATATGAAAAGAAAGTTATATATATATCCACTTTTTTTATTAATTTTTTTTTTTCAAACTAATTTAGTTAATTCTTCTGAAGACGATGTATATAAAAAGATAGATATTTTCTCAGAAGTGCTAGATAAAATTAATAAAGAATTTGTTGATGAAGTAAACCAAAGTGAAGCAATGGACGCAGCGATTAATGGTGTGCTGCAATCACTAGATCCATACTCTGCGTATATGACTCCAGAATTATATGAAAGTATGCAAACAGAAACTAGTGGTGAATTTGGCGGATTGGGAATTGAAGTAAGTATGGAGGCTGGAGTAATTAAAGTTATAACACCAATGGATGACTCGCCAGCAGCTGAGGCTGGGGTAAAAGCTGGAGATTACATAGTAAAAATTAATGACATTCAAGTACAAGGCAAATCTTTAAGTGAAGCAGTTGATATTATGAGAGGACCTGTAGGAACAGATATAGAAATAACTGTTCGAAGAAGAGGAGAAAGAAAAGCATTAATTTTTAACATAACAAGAGAAAAAATTAAAGTAGCATCAGTTAAATCTGAAATTTTAGATAATCAAACTGGATATCTTAGACTTACATCATTTAATGAAAATAGTGGTGATCAAATTAAAGATAAAATTAAAGAATTTAAAAAAAATGATAAAATTAAAAATTATATTTTAGATTTAAGGAATAATCCTGGTGGTTTACTTTCTCAAGCAATCAAAATCACAGATTTTTTTATTGATAGTGGAGAAATTGTATCAACTAAAAGTAAGAGAAAATATGAAAGTAGAAAGTTTTTTGCTAGAACAGGTGATTTGATAAATGGAGATACCATTGTTGTTCTAATAAATTATGGTTCAGCTTCAGCATCTGAAATAGTAGCAGGCGCTCTTAAAGATCACAAAAGAGCAGTTATAATTGGAGAAAATAGTTATGGTAAAGGATCTGTGCAATCTATTATTCCTTTAAAAAATAAAGGCGCAATTAGACTAACAGTTTCTAAATATTATTTACCCTCAGGAAAATCTATATCTGATGTAGGTGTATCACCTGACATTGAGGTTGTAGAGGGATCTGATGGTTTTAGATTTAATACCGATACAGACAATCAACTTCAATACGCTCTTAAACTTCTTAACGGTTAGAATGATTGATAAATACAAAAATTTGCCACTCCGAAGTGGCGTTGGGATAGTTGTTTTAAATAAAGAAAATAAAGTTTTTGTGGCAAAAAGAATAGATAATAAAAAAAACTTTTGGCAAATGCCACAAGGAGGAGTTGATAGGGGAGAAGATCTTTATGAGGCCGCCATTAGGGAATTAAATGAAGAAACTAGTATTAAGTCAGTAACTTTAATAAAAAAGATAGATAGTTTATTGACATACCATTTACCAGATGAACTCTTGGGGATAATCTGGAAGGGCAAATACAAAGGACAAGTACAGCAATGGTATATAATGAGATTCGATGGTGACGAAAATGAAATAAATATTAAAACTAAAAACCCAGAGTTTCTAGAATGGAAGTGGGTTGATATAGATGAAATTACTAAATTAGTTGTAACATTTAAACTTCATGTTTATGAAAAAATTCAGCAGGAAGTAAAAAAAATATTAATTAATTGACTTTAATACTTCAATTTTGTGATCTAATAAATATTTTTCTTGATCACTAATTTCAGAGTTACCAAGTTCCTCTTCAGCTGATTTTTGAATTTCAGATATTTTTCCTTTATCAATATCTTTTAAATTTAAAATAAGACTGGTTAAAATAGAGAGATTATTATTTTTAAATTCAATTATACCATCATTTACATAGTAACTATCATCTCCAGATTTTGAAAAGACTTTGATAATCCCTGGTTTTAAAAATGATATGATAGAAATATGATCCTTTAAAATTCCAATCTCTCCTTCGTATGCTGGTACTACCACTTCAGTAACATCATCTTTTAATAAAAAAGACTTCTCAGGGTTTACTATTTCTAATGAATATTCTTCGCTCATTATGCAGCAGCTTCTTTTGCTAAATCCTCTGCTTTTTGAATAGCTTCCTCAATAGTTCCGACCATATAAAATGCAGCTTCAGGTAAATGGTCATACTCACCTTTACAAATAGCATCAAATCCTTTTATAGTTGACTCAAGGTCTACAAGTTTTCCAGGTGATCCAGTAAATACTTCAGCTACAAAGAAAGGTTGAGACAAAAATCTTTGAATTTTTCTAGCTCTAGCAACAATTAATTTGTCTTCTTCAGATAATTCATCCATACCTAAAATCGCAATAATATCCTGTAAAGATTTGTAAGTTTGTAAAACTTTCTGCACTTCTCTTGCTACTCTATAATGTTCATCTCCAACTATTCTAGGATCTAATATTCTAGAAGTTGAGTCCAAGGGGTCTACCGCCGGATAGATACCAATCTCTGCAATTTGTCTAGAAAGTACCGTTGTTGCATCTAAATGGGCAAATGAGGTAGCTGGAGCTGGGTCAGTTAAATCATCAGCAGGAACATATATGGCTTGTACAGATGTAATCGAACCTTTATTTGTAGTCGTAATTCTTTCCTGAAGGTTACCCATGTCCGTTGCTAAAGTTGGTTGGTATCCCACTGCTGAAGGTATTCTACCTAGTAAAGCAGATACTTCAGATCCAGCTTGTGTAAATCTAAATATATTATCAACAAAGAATAAAACGTCTTGTCCCTCTTGATCTCTAAAATATTCTGCAACAGTCAGACCAGTCAAAGCTACTCTTGCTCTAGCTCCTGGAGGCTCATTCATTTGTCCGTATACTAACGCTGCTTTAGACCCTTCTCCATCTGGCTTAATAACACCAGAGTCTATCATTTCGTGATACAAATCATTACCTTCTCTAGTTCTTTCTCCTACGCCGGCAAAAACTGAAAATCCACCATGAGCTTTGGCAACATTGTTAATTAATTCCATGATCAGAACTGTTTTTCCAACACCAGCACCACCAAATAAACCAATCTTTCCTCCTTTTGCATAGGGAGCTAAAAGATCAATGACTTTAATACCTGTTACAAGTATTTCAGTTTCTGTAGATTGATCATTAAATTCTGGAGCTGATCTGTGTATTGGCCAATTGTCTGAACTTTTTACATCACCCTTTTCATCAATTGGTTCACCAATCACATTTATAATTCTTCCTAATGTTTCTGGTCCTACAGGAACTTTAATCGGTGCTGCAGTATCTGTTACTTCATCTCCTCTTTTAAGTCCCTCAGTTGCATCCATTGCAATCGTTCTCACACTTGACTCTCCTAAGTGTTGAGCAACCTCTAAAACTAGTCTATTTCCACCATTATCACACTCTAATGCTGTTAAAATTTCTGGTAGTTCTCCTTCAAATTTTACATCAACTACCGCCCCAATAATCTGTGTTATTTTCCCTTTTCTCATAATTATAAACTTTCTGCTCCTGAAATTATTTCTATTAACTCTTTAGTAATTGCTGCCTGACGACTTCTATTATACTCAATAGTAAGTTTGTCAACCATTTCACCTGCGTTTCTGGTTGCGTTATCCATTGCACTCATCCTCGAACCTTGTTCGCTAGCTGAATTCTCTAACATCGCTTTAAAAATCTGAGTTGAAATATTTTTAGGCAATAAGTTACTTAATATTTCATCCTCCTCTGGCTCAAATTCATAATTATCATCAGATGAATTTGTTTCCTCATCAGTTGTTTTTAAAGGAATAATTTGTTGCTCCTGTGGGATTTGGGTTATTACATTTTTAAATTGGTTGTAAAATATTACACATACATCAAATTCTTTATTTTCAAATTTTTCGATTACTGTCTTGCCTACTTTATCCGCATCAAAATAATTTACATTTTTTGACTCTTTGAAAGATATTCTCTCTATGATATTATTACCATAAACACGTTTTAACTGATCATAACCTTTTGTTCCAACTGTAATGATTTTTAATGTTTTTCCTTCATCTAATATTTTTTGAAAATATAATTTTGCTTTTTTAATTATGTTAGTATTAAATCCACCACAAAGACCTCTATCTGATGTCATAACAACACATAAATGAATTTTATCCTCTCCTGTTCCAGAAAGTAATTTTGGAGCATTTTCAATATCTGATATTCCACCTGATAAGTTTAAAATAATATTATTCATTTTATCTGAATAAGGTCTTCCTTTTTCAGCACTTTCTTGTGCTCTTCTTAGTTTTGCAGCTGCTACCATCTTCATAGCTTTTGTTATTTTCTGTGTTGATTTAACACTCGAAATTCTCTTTTTTAGATCGTCTAAACTTGCCATAATTTTAAGCGCTAAAATCTTTTTTAAGTTGGAGAATAATTTCGTTTAAAATTTTCTCTTGCTCGTCATCAAGTTTTCCAGATGTAGTAATAGCTTCGATGATTTCAGGTTTTTCAGCTTTACATTTTTCAATTATTTTATTTTCGAAACTTGAGATATCTTTTTGCTCGATATCATCAAGATGCCCTTTTACTCCACAGAAAATAGAAATTACTTGTTCTGCCACAGTCATTGGTGAATACTGATTTTGTTTTAGAAGCTCAGTTAATTTTGAACCTCTATTAAGTAATTTTTGGGTTGATGCATCAAGGTCTGAACCAAATTGTGCAAATGCTGCCATCTCTCTGTATTGTGCTAGTTCTAATTTCATTGAACCAGAAACTTTTTTCATCGCTTTAGTTTGCGCTGAAGATCCCACTCTTGAAACTGATAATCCAACATTTATTGCAGGTCTAATACCTTGGTTAAAAAGCTCTGTTTCTAAAAATATTTGACCATCGGTAATAGAGATTACATTTGTAGGTATAAATGCTGAAACATCCCCCCCTTGAGTTTCAATAATAGGTAAAGCAGTCAGAGATCCACCACCATGTTCATCACTTAACTTGGCTGCTCTTTCGAGCAATCTGCTATGTAAATAAAATACATCACCTGGATATGCTTCTCTTCCAGGCGGTCTTCTTAACAAAAGAGACATTTGTCTATAAGCTACAGCTTGTTTTGATAAATCATCATAAATTATTAGAGCATGCATACCATTATCTCTAAAGTATTCACCCATTGCACATCCAGTGTAAGGTGCTAAAAATTGTAATGGTGCAGCATCTGAAGCCGTTGCAGCAACTATTGTTGTATATTCCATTGCACCAGCCTCCTCTAATGTTTTTTCTATTTGCCTTACAGTAGATCTCTTTTGACCAACTGCTACGTAAATACAATATAATTTTTTCTTTTCATCTCCAGACTCATTAATTTTCTTCTGATTTATAATTGCA
>CACEMI010000016.1:0-22226 GCA_902560585.1 uncultured Pelagibacteraceae bacterium
TTTACTAATTTCATTAATATTTAATTTATGAATTTCCTTAATGATCTTATTTGATATTTGTAATTCATTTACCCAACCTATCAATCCGCCTTTATTTGATGTGTTAGCAGAGCTAAAAATACTTGCTGTATTTTCAAATCCAACATTTTCAATGCTTTCATTAATTTTTGAAATTTTATTACTTAAACTTTCATCCAAGCTATCTTCAAAAAATATTTCTGATAGATTATAAGAAAACTTTCTTTTTTTTTTATCAATTTGTTCTTGAATCCTTTTTTTTAAATCATTTTTGTTAATAATTACATTTGCTGAATATTTTTCATAAACTAACTGGTTCCATAAGGCTTCAATAAAAAATTTCTGTTTAATTATTTTATAATCTAAATCTAAATTTGTTAAAATTTCTATAAAATTATCTTTATTTTTTATATTTTTTTTTAACAATAAATTTTTTTCTACAATGTCAATTATTTTTCTATTTTTAGAAAAATCAAAATACTTCTCTAATTCTTTTTTTTTAATAATATCTGTGATGAGAGACTCTTTAGCAATATTTTGTACCTTTGACTTTTCAAGTTCTTGTAATTTTGGATTTAAAAAAAATAAATATCTTGTTTCATTCTCAATGTCTAAATTAGTTACTATATCGTCACCTATTTTAATTTTAATTTCTATAAAATTTCCAAAAACTTGATTATTGAAATTAAAAAAAAATATAATTATCAAAAATAATTTAATTTTATTCATTTTTACTCAAAAATTGTATTTGCTGATCCACGCAGTTCTGCAAACGGAATAAATCTGATTAAAAAGTATAAGCTCTCATCGGGCACAAGACTTCCGTCTCTAAAAAATTTTTTTTCATATTCAAAAGAAGCAGATAAACAATCCGTTTCATACTTATAAGCTAGTTTATAGAATTGAGTAAAATCATCTTTTAGATCTTTAGTCGTATCAAATTTTAATGAATGTTCATTTGAAAATTTAACTTCTGTATTATTTTTCAATAATTCTGAATTTCCTAGTTCGTGATTTTCTGTTATATAATCGAACGTAGTTACTAGTTTATTCGCACCTAATTTAGCTGTAATGGCATCATAATTAGAAAATTTTAAATCTCTGTCATATGAAAAATTGTAATTAAGTTCAAATTTATCCTCTAATTTATAATAAAAATCTCCAACTATATCAGATCTAGTTTGATCTAATTTTGATTTACTGGGTAATGCTCGATTCTTCTGATCTTTAAATACATTTCCAACATTAAATCCAATTATTTTTTCATTTCTTAAATTTTGTTTTTCAAATTCTAAGCCCAACGTGAGAGATTTTCCCTTTTCAACCATATCTGATCTACCAATACGATTTGGTGAAAAAATACTAGCGTAGTCTAATCTTGTATCAGAAGATGAAATATTTTTTCCATTTGTTGGACTGAATCTCAATTGAGCGATTGGTTTTAAAAAATTATTATTATCATTATAATTTTTCTTTAGTGGTAGTTCTGATTTAAGTAAAAAAGTTCCAAAAATTTCATGATCATTTTTTTCCTCATATACAGTAGAATTTTCTGAGTATGTATTAAAGTTTTTTAATAAAAAACTGTAGTCTGTGACTATTCCTTTAGGTGAAATAAAATCATAAGACTCAAAGTTAAAATCATTATTAATTAAAGTTTCATAAATATTTGTATTATAAACTTTCTGAAAACCAGATGAAGAAAATTTAAATTGACCATTATAGCTGTCATCTAAATCCATTTCTTTGGTAAAATTAAAATCAGGAAAGACATACTGATATTTATCGCTACTATTTTTTGATAGATCTTCATAAAGTCTTAATTTTGTTTTCACATTTGTATTTTCATCAATATTTTTATCAATTTCAAAATGGGAATTTAGTACACTGTCACTGTCAATTATTGATGTGTAGCTTTTTATATCATGAATTTTAAGATAATTATTATTATTTACGTTCTGTAATTTTAAATCAAAGTTTGTATTTTCGCTATACTTTCCACTTAAGTTTGCAAATATATGAGAACTAGTATCATTGTCTTTTCTGTTAAAACTAAAGTCTGTTTTCAAATTTGAATTTTTAAAAGCTTCTCTATATTCTGTGTGAAAAATAAAATCGTTTTCAACATATATTCTTGGTTTAAAAGTTAGATCTTTCGAGTTTGATAAGTTATAAAAATAGGGAATACTTACAGAAGATCCTAAATTACCTGATCCTTTGTAGAATGGCGTTAAAAATCCTGATTTTCTTTTTACTGATGGGTCGGGATGATTAAAATAAGGAATATAAGCAACTTTTTTATCAAAAACTTTAAACCAAGAATTTTCATATATAAATAACTTCTTTATTTTGTCATGAGTGAATATTTCACTTTGCATTTCCCATCCCCTACAGCTTTTATTTTCTGTATTACAAGTGCTAAAAACAGTTTTATAGATCTTCGTTTTTTCATCATTAGAGGTGACTCCTCTTCCTTTTAATAATGGATCATTATTCTTATTTCCAAAGAATGAGTCATCAAATTCTACAAATATTTCTTTACCAATTATTTCGTTTATTTTTAAGTTTACTTTAGAATTTTCAAAAAAATAATTATTTAAATTTTTATCTTTAACGAGAAGTTCTTTAGATGAAATTATCTCATTATTTAAATCAAAACTTAAACCTTTATTTAAAACAAATTCATTTTTATTTCCATCTACTATTGTCGTTAAATCATTACTCGATATTTTATCAATGTTCCTATCATATAATACATCAGATGAATTTATTTTATAAGTATTATCAGTTATGATGTATGTTTGACTTTTTGAAAATAAAGTATTCTTAACTTCATTATAAATTATTTTTTCACTTTCAATATATATTTTATTATCATTATCGAAATATTTCACATCATCAATTACAATTAGTTCAGATAGGTTTTTATTATAAATAAATTTATCACCTTCTATTAACAAATTTTTAGAAGGAATATTTGCTATTCCTTTTGAAGCAAAAATCATGTTACCTTCATTTTCTATCTTTATATTTTTTGAGTCAAAAAAAATTGTATCAGCTTTTGAATTAAAGGTGATTAAAACAAATATAAAGAGGATATAACTTAATATGGATTTAATTTTCATTTAATTTAATTAGCCCCAAAGAACATATAAGAAAAATAAGAATTTGTGGAAACCATACAGATAATTCTACAGGCAAAGTTTCATTTTTTCCAAATAAGATAGAAAAATAATTAATGTAGTAAAATATTACTGAAACAATTACTCCTACAACTACAAGAAAGAATTTTGATTTAATAAAATTTAATTTAAACATTAACAATGCACCAATAATAGCTGTGAGTGTAAGATAGAATGGTGTACTATAGATTTTGTTAAGGTGCAATTTAACTTCGGTAGCGGAATATCCAATAGATTTATAATTTTCTTTTAATTCAATTAATTGAAAAATATTTAATGAATTTAGATTTGAATATAAATTTGAGATAATTTCGCTGTCAAAAGAAGATTTGTACTGAAATTTTTTAAAACTTTCTGTCATTTTTTTTTCTGAATAAATTTTTACATCACTTAAGATCCAATTTTTCTTATTAATGTTAGCTTTTTTTGAAATAATAGTGTTAATTAATTTATAATTTTCATCTAATTCTATTATTTCTAAATTTTCTAAATTACTTATTTTATATTTTTTAGCATTTATAATATAAATTTTTTTTCCATCATCACTTTTCTCTTTAATCCATAATCCATCTTGATTAACTACCGCTAAATGGTCTCCTGCATCTGAATATTTATACTTCATATTTAAATATAAACTTTTTAAATTTGCTGAAAATGAGTAGTAAGCAATTATTATTATGATCCCTGTTATAATTGAGACTGTTGATATTATAAGAGTAATTCTAATATTATCTATTCCATTACTCCTAAGAAGCTCTATTTCGTTGTTTTCATAAAGATTTATAAAAAAAAACATAACTCCTAATAAATATATAAATGGGAGTATTTCAAAAATAACAGAAGGAATATTTAAAATTGTTAATAAGATTGGGTAATAAAGCTCATTTTCTTTATCTTCGAAATATTTTATTTCTTCAAAAATATTCAAAAAGAAACTTAGAAAAATAAAAACCATAAGGATGATAAAAATATTTTTTAGAAAAAGTTTTGTTAAATAATTTTGGTATTGTTTTAACATTAGAGATAGCTTAATTTAAATTTAGTTAATATCGATATTACCGCATAGTAAATTATAATTAAGAATATTGGTAAAAATAATATTAAAAACATAATATTAATTGAACTGAAAACAAATTTTAAAGCAAGTTGAGACAAAATTATTACTGAAATTCCAGAAAGAAATATATTTAACTTATGAAACTTTAATAAATATTTAGATTTCGGCTCAATAACTAAACTTGCTGCTATAAGTGAAATTATAAGTGTATAGAAAGGAAGTATTAGTCTTTTGTAAAGTTCTTCCCCTACAGATTTTACTTTTCTAGAATGGCAAGCAACATTCTCCGGCTTGATTATTGTTTGTTCAGCATTTAATTTTTCTTTCATTAAAATTTCTTTGATACAAGTTAATAATTTTATAGAGTCTAATTCTTGCACTTTAGAAGTTGTAATTGTCTTTGTTGAAAACTCTGATAAGTCATAATCTGTTTCCGAAAAGTTTAAAGTATAAGTATTGTCTTTACTTATATTTGTTATTCCACCATTATTTAGTCTTAATATATAATTTTTATTTTTTTTAATAATTTTTCCACTTTCTGAAACAATAATCTTTGATTCTCCAGGGCCTAACTTTTCATTAATATAAATTTTATTAAGTTTTCCATCTTTTTTATATTCCTCTACAAATATAGTAAGATTTTTTACAACATTTATAAATTTTTTTTCTGATATTAATTTTGGCAAAAAATCAATATTAGATTCTTTTATATATAATCTTCCAAGACTTTGGGATTTAGGAATGACAAATAAATTTAAAACCAGTTGTAAAATTAAAAATAATAACGAAAACCTTAGTATAAAATTTATAAATTTAATTTTTTGTATACCGTTGCTCCAAAAAACAATTAATTCATTGGAATTCTTATATTTATTAATTACATAGAAAATTGATATAAAAAAAACAAAAATTATCGTTTTGCTAAAAATTTTAGGCAAATTAAGTGAAACAAAATAAAAATATACATCTAAACTATGTCCATCATCAGATATTAAGTCTAAAAAATTGACAGCCTGAATTATCCATACAATGAAAGTAATACTAAACGACGCAATCAAAAAAAAATTGATTATATCTATAGAAAATTTGCGAAAAATTAATTTATTCATTGAAATTTATCTTTTTATAAATATACAACAATATCTAATTAAAATTTCAAAAAAAATGAAGCTAAATTTAAATTTTGTAAATAAAGTCCCAAAAATCGCAAAGGATAACGAGATTATTCTCCTAACTCAAAAAGTTATGAAAAGTAAAGAGATTAAACAATTAGCAAAATCAATTTTCAATAATAAACTTTTTTCTGAAGGGAATTTTCTTGCAAAAGATTACAACAACAAAAGCTATGTATTTGTAAATTGCACAAAATCAAAAGTTTCCTTAGATTTTGAAAAACTTGGTTCAAAATTATTTGTTTTTTTGAAGGAAAATAAAAAAGAGAATTCATTTATAAATGTAGAGAATAATTCTTTTACTAATGTACAATTAGAAAAGTTTCTTCATGGAGCACAACTTAAGTCATATAATTTTAATCTTTATAAAACAGATAAGAAAAAAAATGTTAACATAAATTTAAGCGTTGTTGGTAGAAACATTAAACAAAAAAATTTAATAAGAAATAAATTAAATGCTCTTTTGGAAGGGGTTTTTCTTACTAGAGATTTGGTTTCCGAACCTGGTAATATTTTGCACCCAGATGAATACGCAAAGAGAATTGTTAAATTAAGAAAGTTTGGATTAAAAGTAACAGTATATGACCAAAAGAGATTAAAAAAATTAGGTTTTAACGCATTGCTCGGTGTCGGACAAGGAAGTATCAGAGGTTCCTATATGGTAACTATAGAGTGGAATGGAAATAAAAATAAATCAAAACCTTTAGCCTTCGTTGGAAAAGGTGTTTGTTTTGATACTGGTGGAATTTCACTCAAACCTGCAAAATTTATGGAAGATATGACATATGATATGGCGGGTTCAGCAACTGTAGTTGGTCTTATGAAAACTCTAGCTTTAAGGAAATCTAAAATTAATGCAGTTGGAGTTGTTGGATTAGTTGAAAATATGCCAGGAGCCAATGCACAAAGACCTGGAGATATTGTTAAATCTTACAGCGGACAGACAATCGAAGTTTTAAATACTGATGCTGAGGGAAGACTAGTTTTAGCAGATGCACTTACATATACTGAAGAGAAATTTAAGCCAAGTCTAATTATTGACTTAGCAACATTAACTGGAGCAATAATTGTTGCGCTTGGATCTGAATATGCCGGGCTTTGGTCAAATAATAAAAAATTGTCTAAACAACTTTTTGATGCGGGAGAGCATGTAGAAGAAAAAGTGTGGGAAATGCCACTTCATGAGAATTATAACAAATTAATGAATTCAAATAATGCTGATATGCAAAATATTAATTATGTTGGAGGAGCAGGGTCAACAACTGCAGCTCAATTTTTACAAAGATTTATAATTAATAAAACGCCTTGGGCGCACTTAGATATTGCTGGAATGGCTTTTTCTAAATATGCTGGAGCACTGAATTCTGGTGGCGCAACTGGATATGGTGTTAGATTATTAAACAAATTTATAGAGGAGAATTATGAGTAATATTGAACAAACATTATCAATAATAAAACCAGATGCTGTTGAAAGAAATTTGCAAGATCAGATTAAAAATGAATTTAAAAATAATGGATTTGAAATTTTAAAGGAAAAAAAAATTCATATTTCTAAAGAAGAAGCTGAAAAGTTTTATAAAGTTCATGAGTCTAAACCATTTTATAATGATTTGTGTGCTTACTTATCTTCTGGACCAATTGTTGTAATGAGTCTCCAAAAAGACAATGCAGTTCTAGAAAATAGAAAATTGATGGGAGCAACTAACCCTAAAGACGCGGAAGAGGGAACGCTACGAAAAAAATATGGTATTTCAATAGATAAAAATTCTGTTCATGGATCAGATAGTATTGAAAATGCTAAAATCGAGTTAGATTTTTTTTTTAAAGATTAGTTAAAAACTTATCAATAGCTTTTGGATAAATTTCATGCTCAATTTTAAGCACTTTTTTTTCTAAACTTCTTACATCATCTGATTTTAGGATTTTCACCTTCTTTTGTAAAATAACTTTACCTGAATCTAATTTTTCTGTTACTTTATGAATTGATGCTCCTGCGAAACGATCCTTATTTTTTATTGCTCTCTCATGAGTATTTAATCCTTTATACTTTGGTAGAAGTGACGGATGAATATTTAATATTGGTTTAGAAAATTTTTTTATAAAATTACCTGACAAGATTCTCATAAACCCAGCCAAACAAATTAAATCTATATTATATTTCTCTAGTAACTTGAGTGATTTATTTTCAAAATTTGATTTACTTTTGTTTCCATAAATTTTTATTTTAAATCTTGATGCATATTTTAGTCCTTCAGCATCTGGATTGTTTGAAATAACTAATATAATATTAATTAAAGAATTCTTTTTTTTCGAGTGTTTTATTAAAGATTTTAAGTTACTACCTCTACCACTGATAAAGACAGCAGTTTTTTTTTTACCAGGATATTTTTCCACTTAATTTTATTCTTTTTGAATTTTTAACTATTTTTCCAATTATATAGGGTTTAAATTTTTTACCAAAATATTTACTTACTGAATTTAAATTTCTAGGATTTGTCACTAAACAAAAACCTACACCACAATTAAAGGTCTTTAACATTTCTTTCTCACTTACACCCATTTTATATAACCATCTAAAAATTTTTAATGTTTTGACTCTATTTAGATCTATTTCAGCACATAAATTTTTTGGTATTATTCTTTGAATATTATCCACTAGACCTCCACCAGTTATGTTCGCACATCCATTTATTAAATTCTTTTCATTAATAAGAGTTAATTCTTTTACATAAATTTTAGTTGGTCTAATTAATTCGTTTTTGAGAAATTTACTTGTTTTTAAATTTATTTTTTTCTTTTTTAAGAGATATCTCACTAAAGAATATCCGTTAGAATGAAGTCCATTAGAAGGTACAGATAAAATAAGATCATTATTTCTAATTTTTTTATTAAGTATTTTTTTCTTTTCAACAAGACCAACAGCAAAACCTGCTATATCAAATTTCCCTTTAGTATACGTTCCTGGCATTTCAGCAGTTTCTCCGCCAACTAATTTGCAACCAGCGATATCACATCCCTTAACGATTCCTCTGACTATATGTTTTAATTTTTTCAAATTAATTTTGCTAATAGAAATGTAGTCCAGGAATAAATAAGGCTTCGCTCCTTGAACGACCAAATCATTTACACACATCGCAACAAGATCGATTCCAATTGTATTAAATTTATTTAAATCATTTGCAATCTCTATTTTTGTTCCAACTCCATCAGTGCTAGTAACAATATGAGGGTATTTCAGTTGTCTAGGTATTGGAGAGATTGCCCCAAAGCCTCCTATATTCTTAAAATCACCACTTTTGCCTGATTTTCTTGCTAGTGAACTTATGAACTTAACAAAACTATCTGCTTTTGGAATATTAACTCCGCTCTTACTGTATGTTAATTTATTTGATGCCATATAACAAAGTTATGTATTTTTTAAAAAAAAATATATCAAATTGTTTATATATATTTTTCATATTTTTAACCTTTAATTTTATAGAGTTTTCCACAAAAGAAGTGCTTGCTAAAACTTTTGTTGTTTCAAAAATTGAAGTTGAGGAAAAATATAATCTTAATTTTAATAAACTAAAAGTTATGGATAGAGGCTTTAAAAAAGCGTTTCAAGATATCTCTCAAATGGTGCTTGAGAGAAAAGACCTTGATAAAATTAAAAATACAAGAATAAATGATATAAAAAAATTAATCGAAAATTTTTCAATATTGGATGAAAAATTCATAAACCAAAAATATAAAAGTATTATGGAGGTAGAATTTAATAGAAAAAAATTAATTAAATTCTTAGATTCTAAAAATATAACTATTTCATTACCAAAAAAAATTAACGTTTTGTTTATACCAGTTATGATTGATTTAGAAACAAATAATTTTTACTATTTAAATGAAAATATTTTTACAGAAAATTGGGGAAGTATTGAAAAAAATTATTTTCAAATTTCTTATATTATACCAAATGAGGATGCAGAGGATTATTTAAGTATTAAAAATAATTTAGAAGATATCGAAAACTACAATTTCAAAAAAATATTGAATAAATATTATTCTGAAAACTTTATAATAGTGATAATTTTTAAAAGTAAAAATAATATTAAATTTTATTCAAAAATAAATTTTGATAATAAATTTGAAATATTAAGTAAAAATTTTAAAGATAAAAATATAAATAATCAAACAGATTTAAATTCAATGATAATTAATATCAAAAATGAATATGAAGATAAATGGAAATCTATTAATAAAATGAGTCCATCTACATCTGTTCCAATACGATTGTCATTAGAGTCAAACAATACAGAAAAATCATTAAAATTAGAAAATGCTTTGGATAATTTAGATTTTGTAAATAGCTATAATATTGAAAAGTTTGATAGCAAAATGATCATATATAAAGTTTATTACAGCAGTAGCCCAAAAAGATTTTTAAAAGATATATTATCTTACGATATAAGTATTGACACATCTTCAAGCAACTGGAAAATAAAATGAGTGAATTAAATCAACTACTTCTAAACTTTGATTATAAAACTAATTTTAATGAACATGATTTTTATTTATCAAAAAGTAATTCGAACGCATTTAATTTGATCTATAGATGGCCTGACTGGGACAAAAAAATATTAAATATATCAGGTGAAAAATTCTCTGGAAAAAGTCATCTAGCAAACATCTTTAAATTAAAATCTAAAGCATTTTTAATTAAGGGAAATGAGATTGATAACTCAATTTTTAAAAACATTAAATTACATGAAAGTATAATTATCGATGATTTTGAAGAGTGTAACGAGGAAGAAATAATTTATTCAATTTTTAATTTAATAGATCAAGATAGTAAGTATTTGTTGATAAATTCATTGAAACCAATAAATGAAATTAAATACAGACTGCCTGATTTAACTTCAAGATCAAAAAATTGTCTATACGCTGTAATTGAAAATCCAGATGATGAATTACTTTTTGCTATAATTTTAAAGAATTTTTCTGATCGCCAGATTAAAATTGAAAAAAAAATAATAAATTTCATAATTAGTAGAATTGATAGATCTTATAGAAAAATTGATGAATTTATATATAAGATTGACGAATTAAGTTTAAAAAAAAAAAAACCAATTAATTTAAAAACCATAAAAGAGATTTTGTAAATTGAATAAATATAGAACTCATAACTGTGGAGAATTAACAAAGTTAGATAAAGAGAAGGAAATCTCTTTATCTGGCTGGATTAACAAAAAAAGAGATCACGGAAATCTTTTATTTATAGATCTAAGAGATAATTTTGGAATTACTCAGTGTGTTATAGACAAAAGTAATGAGATTTTTCAGAAACTCGAAAAACTTTCTTTGGAAACAGTACTTAAAATTACGGGAATGGTTATAGAGAGATCAAATGAAACAATAAATAAAAATATTTCTACTGGCGAAATAGAAGTCAAAATTAATAATATTGATATTCTTGGAGAAACCAAAGAGTTACCACTGCCAGTTTTTTCAGATCAAGAATATGCAGAGGAAATAAGACTTAAGTATAGATTTTTAGATTTAAGAAGAAAAAAAATACATCAAAATATTATCTTAAGATCAAAAGTAATCTCATTTATTAGAAACGAGATGCAAAAACTTGGATTTTTAGAATTTCAAACTCCTATATTAACTTCATCTAGCCCTGAAGGAGCTAGAGATTTTCTTGTACCTAGCAGATTAAATCCTGGAAAATTTTATGCCTTACCACAAGCTCCTCAACAATTTAAGCAACTAATAATGGTTTCTGGGTTTGATAAATATTTTCAAATAGCGCCTTGTTTTAGGGACGAGGACGCCAGAGCAGATAGAAGTCCTGGGGAATTTTATCAATTAGATGTTGAGATGTCTTTTGTTGAACAAGAGGATGTCTTTGGAGTAATTGAAACTTTATTTCTAAAATTATTTAATACATTCAGCAGTAAAAAAATTCTTCATGAAAAATTTCCAAGGATCACTTATGAAGATGCATTGCTTAAATATGGCTCAGATAAACCAGATTTAAGAAATCCTTTAGAAATTACAGATTTAACAATTGTTTTTGATAGAGAAGATGTGAAATTTGATATTTTTAAAAAATTAGTGAAAAGTGGTTCACTAGTCAGAGCGTTAGTTACCAAAAATACAAAAGATAAACCAAGAAGTTTCTTTGATGGTATTGATAGATGGGCAAAAGAGCAAGGTTCCTCTGGTTTAGCTTATTTTACATTAGAAAAAGATGAAAAAATTAACGCAAAAGGACCAATTGGAAAATTTTTTTCAGAGAGCGCGTTATTAGAAATCATGAAACTAACAAATGCGAATATAGGGGATACGATATTCCTTTCTTGCGGAAAAAAAAATGATGTCGAAAAAATATTAAGTGCTGCAAGAAACAAAATAGCTCAGGATTTAAATTTAATTGATAATGATTGTTTTTCTTTTTGTTGGGTAGTTGATTACCCAATGTATGAGGTTGATGAAATAACTAAAAAAATTAAGTTTAGTCATAATCCTTTTTCAATGCCTCAAGGTGATTTAAAAAAATTGAATTTATCTAACCCTTTAGATCTTAAAGCATACCAATATGATATTGTATGTAACGGAATAGAGTTGTCATCGGGTGCTATTAGAAATCATATTCCTGAATTAATGTATAAACTATTTGAAGTTGCTGGCTATTCAAAAAATGAAGTAAATAAAAAATTTAGTGGAATGATAAATGCCTTAAGTTACGGAGCACCACCCCATGGAGGAATAGCTCCAGGAATCGATAGAATTGTTATGCTTTTGGCAAATGAGAAAAACATAAGAGAAGTTACTATGTTCCCAATGAACCAAAATGCACAAGATTTGATGATGAATGCTCCATCTGAAATTTCAGATGATCAACTAAAAGAATTAAATTTAAATATTAAAAAGAAAATATAATTATTTCTTCCCTTTAAGATTTATTTTTATATCTGTCAGATCTACTAACTTCTTTTTATAATTACTTCTAACAAAACCTTTACTTGTAATGTCTTTTACTAATTTTAAAAATTGAGTTTTATCATCGCTATTTTCATCTGTTACGGCTTCATCCAAGCTGTCAGATCCTCCTATAGAAGGAGTATGGGCAAGATCTTCTCTGTTTAGATATGATATAGCTAATTCTCGGAATATATAGTCAAGAATTGATGTTGCACTTAATATTCTATCATTTCCAAATACCTTACCAGATGGTTCAAATTTTGTATCAACAAAGGCATTTACAAACTCATCCAAAGGAACTCCATATTGCAATCCAAGCGAAACAGCTATAGCAAAGTTATTCATTGTTGCTTTTACTAGCTCACCTTCTTTACTTGTATCAATAAATATTTCTCCTATTTTGCCGTCTTCATACTCACCAGTATGCAGGTATACTTTATGATCTCCAATCGATGCTTTTTGTATATATCCTTTTCTTCTATCTGGCATACTAAATCTTCTACTATTAGTGTCTTTAATATTTTTAGTTAACATTTCTTGGTTAATTCTAAGATTATTTTTTTGCTCAGGCTGAAGAAGCTCTTTTTCAACAACATTTATGTTGTTTTTTTCAATTTTTTCTAAATTTTTAGTTTTTCTGTTATCTAGTTTAACATCTAATATTTCAAATTTTCCGTCATCCCTTTTCTCTATATTTTGTATATTTTTCTCATCAATATCGTCGAGATAATGACTCACTTTGAAACTACAAGTGTAGTATGTCTCTACTAAATATTTTGCCATTTCATTTCCTTATTTATTTATAAATTTGAATCTTAAAGATATAATGTATATAGAAATTTAAAATTTTAGTCTAATTTAATTTTTACAATTTTAAATTGAAAAAAAAATAAACTTTTATGTTGACATTATTAAAACAAATTTTTACCTGGTGGAATCAACAGACATTTGGAACAAGATTGCAAATATTTTTTTCAGGTAAACTAGTCGGTAAAGATAAAAATGGAAATAAATATTATGAGAGTAAGTCAGGAAGAAGATGGGTAATTTATAATGGTGAAGTTGAAGCTTCAAAAATACCTAATGAATGGTATTCCTGGATGCATCACATGAATAATAAAATTCAAAATGATCACGAATTAAAAAAATATGATTGGCAAAAAGAACATCTGCCAAATCAGTCAGGATCAAATAATTCCTACCATCCAAAAAAGTATAACAATGTTATCAAAAAAAAATATAAAAGTTGGAAGAATTAAATTTTTAATTTTTACAACTTTTTTTATTTTTGTAGCCAAGAATCTATTTGCAGAAAATTTACTAAAAAGTGAAAAAATTGTAGAATTAAGTATTCTTGATAAAGTTAGTTCAAAAAATACAAATATTATACTTAAAATAGGCGAAGAGTACCCATTTCAAAACTTAAATATTAAAGTTTTAAAATGTTACAATTCTAAATTTGACGATGATCCAGAGGTAACTGCTTTTTTACAAGTTACAGATAAAACAATTATAAATAAGAATAAGGTGTTTGTTTTTAATGACTGGACATTTGCCTCAAGCCCCTCAATAAGACCATTTGATCATCCTGTATATGATGTCTGGTTAAAAAAATGTTATAATTAAATAACTTTTTCTTTATCAAGCCAACTTACATTAAAATTAGAGCTTATAAATTTTTTGTTATTCAATAATACCTTATGAAGGTCGATAGTAGTTGTTATGCCTTCAATCACAAATTCATCCAGAGACCGAAGCATTCTTTGAATGGCTTCCTCTCTATTTCTTCCATGTGTAATGACTTTGCACACCATACTATCATAATATGGGGTAATTTTATAACCCTGATATATAGAACCATCTACTCTCGTTCTAAAACCTGACGGTTGATGACACATGCCTATTTTGCCAGGAGATGGCTGAAAATTATTACTGGGGTCTTCAGCATTAATTCTACATTCAATTGCATGACCTCTTGGATTTACATCTGCTTGTGTTAAGGCTGTATCGCCTGTGAAGGCAATCCATATTTGCTCTTTTATTATATCAATACCTGTTACCATTTCAGTAACTGGGTGTTCTACTTGAACCCTTGTATTCATTTCAAGAAAATAAAATTTCCCATCCTCATAGATAAATTCAACTGTACCAGCACCCTCATAACCAATTTTACTTACCATGGTAACAGTTTTTTCAAATAAATCTCTTCTTAAACTATCATTTAAAACAGGGCTAGGAGTTTCCTCTATAAGTTTTTGGTGTCTTCTTTGGACTGAACAATCTCTCTCATGCAAATGCACAGTTCTATTCTTGCCTGAAAGAACTTGAACTTCAATATGTCTAGGATTTTGGAAAAATTTTTCGATGTAAACTTCATCATTCCCAAAAAACTTTTTTGCTTCTTGCTTGGCTGTTAAAAAAAGGTTTTCAAAATCCTCAATTTTGTTTACAATTTTCATTCCTTTTCCTCCTCCTCCACCTGCTGCTTTAATTAGAATAGGAAAACCAACTTTTTCACATATTTCTTTTGCTTCATCCAAATCTTTTATGCCTCCATCAGAGCCCTCTATTACTGGTAGCCCATATTGTTTTGCAACTTTTTTAGCTTCTATTTTGTCACCCATCATTTTAATTAGACTAGATGAGGGACCAATAAATTTTATATTGTTTTCTTCTAGGATTTTTGCAAATTCAGAGTTTTCTGATAAAAAACCATATCCAGGGTGAACCGCCTCTGAGCCGGTTAATTCTATCGCAGACATAATTGCAGGAATATTTAAGTAACTTAATGTTGGTTGGTATGGACCTACACAAATACTCTCATCTGCAAGTCTCACATGCATACTATCTCTATCTACATCAGAATGTATTGCAACTGTTTCAATACCCCATTCCTTACAAGCCCTAATTATTCTTACTGCTATCTCACCTCTGTTGGCTATGAGAATTTTTTTAAACATCAAATATTAACTAAGAATTGCAATAGTCTGACCAAACTCTACTGGCTGACCATCTTCAACTGTAATTTCTTTAACAATTCCATCCGTATGGCTTGGTACGTGATTCATGGTTTTCATTGCCTCAACAATCATTACGGTATCACCTTTTTTTATTTTTTTGCCAACTTCAATAAATTTATTACCGCCAGGCTCTGGAGCTAGATAAGCCGTCCCAATTATCGGTGAAGTAATTTTTTTTGAATTATCTATCGATATTGTTTCTTTATGGACTTTATTTTGGTCAACAGTTATTGAAGGCTCTACATTTTGAGAAACTCTTGACTTTGAGACTTTTACTTTAAGATCTTTTTCAGTATATTCGATTTCAGTTAGATTAAATTCATCTAAATAATCGTTTAATTCTTTTATAATATTTTTATTAATTTTCATTTTTTAATATCTCATGCATAGAATTTATGGCTAAAATATAGCCATTAATTCCTAGTCCACAAATTATACCTGTAACAACACCACTGATGAGTGATTTATGTCTAAAATCCTCTCTTTTGTAAATATTTGATATATGAACTTCAATAATAGGTTTTTTGAAAATATTCAAAGCATCTCTAATTGCAACTGAAGTATGACTGTATCCAGCAGCATTTATAATGATTCCTTCATGAGTTTTACGAGCATCTTGAATAATATTTACAATGTCTCCCTCAATATTTGATTGTTGAATTTCTATATCAATATTTAAATCCTTTGCTCTAAATTGGCAAATTTCTTCAAGATATTTATAATCTTTGCTACCATATTGAGTTTGTTCTCTTTCACCTAATAGATTAAGATTAGGCCCATTAATTATTAAAATTTTACTCATTGTAACTTTATATTATATGAATAAAAAAAATAAAATAAAAATAGTTGTTAATGGTAGAATTTTAACAGTAAATTTAAAATATTCTTTAAAAAATCTTATTGAAAAGTTAAAAGCTCCAACCGATAAGATTGCAATAGAATTAAATGAAGAAATAGTTGATAAAAAAAAATTAAATAGAATATTTCTAAAAAATAAAGATAAAATAGAGATAGTTCATTTTATAGGTGGTGGTTAGTGAAATTAGATACTTTAAAAATTGCAAATAAAAAATTTAAATCAAGACTAATTGTTGGTACGGGCAAATATAATAGTATGCTCGAATGTTCAAAAGCAATTAAAATTTCAGGTGCTGAAATAGTTACAGTTGCAGTACGAAGAGTAAATATTTCAGATCGCTCTAAACCTTTATTGATGGATTATATTGACCCAAAAAAAATAATGTATTTACCTAATACGGCAGGATGCTTTAATTCAAAAGATGCTTTAAGGACATTAAGGCTTGCAAGAGAAATAGGTGGGTGGAAAATAGTTAAACTTGAGGTGCTAGGAGATAAAAAAAATTTATTTCCAGATATGATTGAAACCTTAAAATCAACAGAGGTTTTGACAAAAGAAGGATTCAAGGTAATGGTTTATTGCAATGATGATCCTCTTATGTGTAAGAGACTAGAAAATGCTGGCGCCTCTGCAATTATGCCTTTAGCGGCACCAATTGGATCAGGTTTGGGGATACAAAATACAACAAATATTAAAATTTTGAGAAAACAAACAAAAGTACCTTTAATAATTGATGCCGGTATAGGTCAAGCTTCGGATGCAGTTCAAGCGATGGAGTTAGGTTGTGACGCAGTTTTAGTCAATACTGCAATTGCAAAGGCTAAAAATCCTCTCCAAATGGCAGAGTCAATGAAGTATGCTGTAATATCAGGTAGAAAATCTTTTTTGTCTGGCAGAATAATTCCAAATCTTCAAGGATCTCCCTCTACAACTACAAAAGGCATAATTTAATTCTTTTTCTTAAAATTTTTTCTTTTTTTAAATGTTTTTCTTTTGAAGTTAGATTTTTTATTAATTTTTAATTCTAAATTTTTTTCGACTTTTTCCTCTGAAATTTTTTGTAAATTCTCAAGTTTTTCAATTTTTTCCAATATTTTTCCTGATTTTGACTTAAATTCTATCGAATACTCCTGTAAACCTAAATTTTCGCCAATGTTTAAATTTATTTTAATTTTATTTTTTTTTTTAAAATAGCCTAGATCCTCAGAGAAATAATTTTCAATAAAATTTAATATTTTTTCGTTAATATTAACATCAACGATTTTTGAATTTGTTTCAAATATTTTAATTTCAATTAATTTGATAACTTTTAATGCTAATGTTTCGTTGGTTAATTTTATTGAC
This sequence comes from uncultured Pelagibacteraceae bacterium, assembly GCA_902560585.1. GTDB lineage: Bacteria > Pseudomonadota > Alphaproteobacteria > Pelagibacterales > Pelagibacteraceae > Pelagibacter. Next base: position 17,619 of record CACEMI010000016.1, read on the forward strand.
CATTTAATATTACTTTCTCTTAACCTTTGTCTAGACATTTCAAGCAATCCAAAATTACTTATTCTTCCTATTTGAATTCTTGCCCTATCATTGCGACATCTCTCTTTTAACCTTCTTTCAACTTGTTTACGGTTATTAAAACTAAGCATATCAATAAAATCTATGATTATTAATCCTGACAGGTCTCTAATTTTAATTTGTCTAGCTATCTCTTCAGCTGCTTCCAAATTTGTATCCAATGCAGTGCTTTCCACATTTTTTTGTTTTATTGATTTGCCAGAGTTGATATCTATTGAAACCAAAGCCTCTGTTGGATTTATGACAATATAACCTCCTGAACTAAGCTTCACTTCTGTTTTAAAAATTTCAAAAAGTTTTTTTTCTATATTCTCCTTAAAAAATAATGGTACTTTTTCTCTGAACTTTTTTACCTTTTTTAATTGTTTTGGCATCATTAGCTTCATATAATTTTTTGCTTTTTGATAACCTTCATTGCCTTCTACTATTATATTTTGGGTTTCATCATCATACATATCTCGTATACTTCTCTTAATAATATCACTTTCTTGGTGTATCAAAGAGGGTGCAATAGAATTTAATGCATTATTTTTAATAGAGTTCCAAATAGTAATTAAGTTTTTTAGATCCCCATCAATTTCATTTTTAGTTTTATTTGATCCAGCCGTTCTAACAATTATACCCATTTCTTTAGGTATCTCTATTTCATTTAATATTTTTCTTATTTTTTTCCTGTCTCCTGGGTTAAATATTTTTCTTGATATTCCTCCTCCTTTTGCCGTATTGGGCATTAGAACAATATATTTTCCAGCAATACTTATGAATGTACTTAGTGCAGCTCCTTTAAAACCTCTTTCATCTTTCAAAACTTGAACTAATATTACTTGATTAGGCTTTATCACTTCTTGTATTTTATATCTTTTAGACGGAAATTTTTTTTCAACATTTATTTTTTCTTTAACTTCATCATCTAATTTCTCAACTGGATCAGTTATTTTTATTTCTTCGTTTCCCTCTAAAATTTTATTTTCATTATTTTCACTTTCTTTGGATAGTTCCTCTCTTACTTTTTCTTCTTCTTCTTTAATTTTTTCTAAATCACTCTGTGGAAGCTGGTAATAATCAGATTGGATGTCATTAAAAGACAAAAATCCATGTCTTTCTCTTCCAAAATCTACAAAAGCAGCTTGTAGCGAGGGTTCTATTCTACTTACTTTTCCTAGATAAATATTATTTTTAATTAACGTGTTGTTTACACTTTCATATTCGTAGTCTTCAATATGATTATCTTTTTTAAGTACAACTCTTGTTTCATTTGGATGCGATGCATCGATGTATAAATTTTTCGACATAAATTTTGATTATATTTCATTAGTTTATTTTTTTAATTCGGTGCCTTAACTTTAACAAATTCAATCAATAATTTAAACTAAAATGAGTAAATTAATAAAAAATCTTCTTATTTTGTTTTCTTTATTTTCTTTGTTGGTTTTTATATCAATTTTTTCAATTCTTTGGTCCTATTCAAATAAACTTCCAGACTATAAATTTTTAAAAAATTATAAACCACCAGTTTCAAGCAAAGTTTACTCTGGAGAAGGTATATTAATTAGTGATTTTTCCTCTGAAAAAAGAATATTTGTTCCATACAATTCAATTCCTAAAAAAATAATAAATTCATTTTTATCCTCTGAAGATAAGAATTTTTTTAAACATCCAGGTGTAGATGCAAAAGGTATTTTAAGAGCAGTTAAAAATAATATTATTAATTTAATAAGATCAAATAGACTAGAGGGAGCTTCTACAATTACACAACAAGTAGCAAAAAATTTTCTTTTGTCTAACGAGGTAAGCTTAGACAGAAAGATCAAAGAGGCTATTCTTGCATTTAGAATTGAAAGAGCGTTATCTAAGGAGAGAATATTAGAACTTTATTTAAATCAGATTTATTTGGGTGAAGGATCTTATGGAATAGCATCTGCGAGTCTTAGGTATTTTGATAAATCAATAAGTGAATTAAATTATTCAGAGTCTGCTTTGTTAGCTGCATTACCTAAAGCACCAAGTAAGTATAACCCTTACAAAAATAAAGAATTGGCAACTTATAGAAGGAATTTAGTAATTAAAAATCTTTATGAAAATTCATATATTTCTAAAGAAAAATTCAATGAGTTAATAAATAGTAAAATTAATTTAAAAAAAAGAAAAAGAATATTTTTGGAAGATACAAGATATTTTGTAGAAGACATAAGAAAAAAAGTAATTGAACAATATGGATATGATAAAATTTATAAAGAAGGCTTTAATATAAAAACCCCTATTAATTTAGAACTTCAAAACTTAGCTGCTTCATCATTAAGAAAAGGTTTATTAGAATATGATAAAAGAAAAGGATGGCGTGGACCAATTGCTAATCGTAAGGATAAAGAGTGGTACAATGATTTAGAAAAATTTAGATTAGAAAAAACAATTGGTTGGGAAATAGCAATTGTTAAAAGAATAGATAAATTTGAAACTGTAATTCAAACTTCAAATAAAGAAAATGGAATTATAAATTTTGACGATATCAATTGGACTAGAAAGGATTTTAATCAAATTTTTAAAATTAATGATTTAATTTATGTTAAAAAAATATCTGATGGTATATTTAGTTTAAGACAATTACCAAATGTTAATGGTGGAATTGTAGTAATGGATCCTTACAGTGGTAGAGTTTTAGCAATGTCTGGAGGTTTTAGTTTTAAAAAAAGTGAATTTAATCGAGTGTCTCAAGCTAAGAGACAACCAGGGTCTGCTTTTAAACCTTTTATATACGCTTTAGCTTTAGAGAATAACTATACACCATCTTCTTTAATTCTGGATGCGCCAATTGTTTTGAATCAAGGAGAAGATTTAAAAATGTGGAAGCCTGAGAATTATGGTAAAAAATTTTATGGTCTTTCCACATTAAGATCTGGTGTCGAAAAGTCCAGAAACTTGATGACAGTTAGGATTTCACAGGAATTGGGGATAGATAAAATTATCAACTTTTCAAAAAAATTGAATATTTATGAAAATCCTGATGAATTATTGTCAGTGTCTTTAGGCTCTGCAGAAACAACTTTAATAAATATTACTAGTGCTTACTGTTCATTTGTAAATGGTGGTAAATTGGTTACCCCAATCATTATTGATAGAATTCAGGACAGTGAGGGAAACACAATTTTTAATAATGAAAAAAGATTTTGTGAAAATTGTGATAAAATTTCATTTGAAGGAAACAATGTACCAAAAATAAAAAGTAATTTTAAACAAATCTTCTCTCCACAAACCGCATATCAAATGACTTCTATATTAGAGGGTGTTATTCAAAGAGGTACTGGTAAACGCCTACGTGATTTGAATTTACAACTTGCTGGTAAAACAGGTACGACAAATAACAATACTGATACTTGGTTTATTGGGTTTACATCTAATTTAGTAGTTGGAGTTTATGTAGGATATGACAATCCAAAAAGATTAGGAAAATATGAAACAGGTTCTAAAACTGCGCTACCAATATTTAAAGATTTCATCAAAAAAGCAGTAAATAATTATGAGGCGAGACCTTTTAAAATTGCAAAAGGAATAAAAATGATGGTAATTGATGCAGAAACTGGAAAAAAAGCAGATTTTGGCTCAAAAAAAACTATTATAGAGTCGTACAAGAAAGAAAAATTTGAAAATCAAACATTTATTAGTAATTATAATCGTAATTATAATAAATTAAAAAAAAATATCTTAAAATTTTATTAATGGAACAAGAAATAGAAAAATTTAAATCTGAGGTAATCAAGATTAATCAAAGAATTAAGGAGTTTCTTTGAAACACAAAATATCCTATCAAAAAGAAATCAACTTAATACATTTATAGAAGACCCAAAATTTTGGGATGATCGCAAAAAAGCAGAAAAAATATTAAAGGAAAAAAAGGGTTACGATAGTTTATTGGATACTCACAAGCAATCAGAAAATGAAATAAGTGAACTATATGAAATTTTTCAACTTGCTAATGAAGAGAATGATAAACAGTTAATTCAGGAAATCCTAGAAAAATTTATTAATTTAAAAAAAAATTTTAAAAAGTTAGAAATTAAATGTTTCCTATCAAACGAAAACGACACATTGGATAGTTATTTAGAATTTCATGCAGGTGCAGGTGGCACCGAAAGTCAAGATTGGGCTCAAATGCTTAGACGAATGTATATGAAGTGGGCTTCTGATCGGGGTCATAATATAGAATTAATTAGCGAACATAAAGGTGATGAAGCAGGTATAAAATCTTCTGTTATAAAAATATCTGGTGAATATATTTACGGTTTTTTAAAAACTGAGTCAGGAATACATCGTTTGGTTAGAATTTCACCGTTTGATTCAGGCGCTAGAAGACATACAAGTTTTGCCAGTGTTTGGGTATATCCAGTTATTAATGAGGATATAGATATTGAGATATTAGAAAAAGATTTAAGAATTGACACTTACAGATCAAGTGGTGCAGGTGGACAACACGTAAATACAACTGATAGCGCTGTAAGAATTACACATTTACCAAGTAAAATTGTTGTCCAATGT
>CACEMI010000017.1:0-18987 GCA_902560585.1 uncultured Pelagibacteraceae bacterium
ATCTTTTTTTGGAATTGCCTTTTGAGGATTATTACCTTTCGCTGGCATTGGCATTATTTCATTTTCTCCCAACAATCTTGCTACTCTAGTTGTTGGTTGAGCACCTTGACCTAACCAATACTTAACTCTTTCAACATCTAAACCCATTCTCTCTTTTTTTTCTTTTGGAATTAGGGGATTAAAAAAACCTAATTTTTCAATAAATCTTCCATCTCTTGGAAACCTGCTATCAGCAACTACTATTTTATATACTGGTCTCTTCTTAGTACCTCCCATTGATAAACGCATTTTTAACATCTTTTCTCCTATTTATTTTAATTGATTAAAAAGTTCTGGCGGTATCCCTTTATCTGCCATCCCTTTCATATTTCCTTTTGACATTTTTTTCATCATCTCTGACATCATTTTAAATTGCTTAAGCAATTTATTGATAGTGGCTACATCTGTACCTGAACCATTAGCAATTCTTTTTTTTCTGGAACCATCTATTATCTTTGGATTTTCTCGTTCTTTTTTAGTCATCGATAATATTACAGCCTCATTTTGGGTAATTATCTTTTCATCAACTCCAGCTTGATCCATTTGGGATTTAACTTTTGAAACACCAGGTAAAAAAGACATTATACCTTCAATACCACCCATTTTTTTCATCTGTCTTAGTTGAGTAAGATAATCCTCTAAAGAAAACTGACCTTTTTTAAGTTTTTCCTCTGTTTTTTTCAATTTTTCTTCATCAAGATCTTCAGCAGCTTTTTCTACTAAAGAAACAATATCTCCCATTCCTAAAATTCGATTTGCAATTCTATCTGGATGGAAAACTTCAAAATTTTCTATCTTTTCACCAACTCCTAAAAACTTAATAGGTACATCTGCAACATACTTCATACTTAGTGCTGCCCCACCTCTACCATCACCATCTGATCTTGTAAGAATGATACCTGTAAGATTTACTGTACTTTTAAATTCTTTTGCTACATTTGCTGCAACTTGACCTGTAAGGGAGTCAGCAACAAGTATTGTCTCTGATGGATTTATAATGCCTTCAATTTGTTTAATCTCACTCATCATTTGTAAATCAATTTGTGTTCTACCAGCTGTATCAAATAAAATTACATCTGCTCCATTAAGATTAGCTGCACTTATTGCTCTTCTACAAATATCAGCAGGTAACTGATCTTTAATAATTGGAAGTGTGATTATATTGTTTTGTTCACCAAGAAGTTTTAATTGCTCTTGTGCAGCAGGTCTGTAAACGTCTAGACTCGCCATCATCACTTTCTTCTTTTTGTTAGTCTCTAAAAATCTTGCAAGTTTAGCTGTCGTAGTTGTTTTTCCAGATCCCTGAAGTCCAACTAACATTATTGGAACAGGTGGAACTGCATTTAATTCAATATCAGAATTTTTATCCCCCAGAAAAGAAATTAACTCATCGTTAACAACTTTAACTACCATCTGTCCAGGTGAAGTTGATCTGATAATTTCCTGACCTAGAGCTTTAGGTTTAACTCTATTTATAAATTCTTTTACAACTTCTAAAGATACATCCGCCTCTAAAAGTGCAAGCCTTATTTCTCTTAAACCTTCGTCTACTTGCTTTTCATCAAGTGAAGGGGCTTTTTTTAAAGAAGAAAATATTTCTTCAAATTTATTTGTTAAGTTTTCAAACATAATTCCATCCAGCAAGTATCGCACCAGTGGGCGAACTCTCGCTGACTGGTGTCGATCTCTTTGTTGCCAAAGACACCGCAAATTGCTGTATTTTGCGGAAACGGCGATAAACTATAATAGAGGTTCAAAATGTCAATAAATAAGTTAAATACTGAAGTATATGGAATTTAAAGCTTTTAAAATGGATGGCCTTGGAAATGATTTTGTAATTATTGATAATAGGTCAAATAATGTCGAATTAACCAGAGATCAAATAATTAGAATTTGTGATCGAAAATTTATTGGTTGTGATCAACTAATATTTTTAAAAAAAAGTAATAAAGGTGATGCTGAAATGGAATTTTATAATTCTGATGGAAGTATTTCAGGCGCATGTGGAAATGGTACAAGATGTGTAGCATTTTTAATTTTTAAAGAAACAGACAATAAAGTTGTAGATCTGTTTGTAGGATCAAATCATTTAAAATCAAAAATACTTGAGAATAATGAAGTTGAAACAATTATAGGAGTACCAAAAACTAATTGGAAAGATATTCCAATATCTGAAAATCTTGATACCAAAAATTTAGGTATTGAAATTAGTGATAAAAATAATTCAAGCTCAAAAGGAGGTATAGCTGTTAACGTTGGAAACCCTCATGTGATTTTTTTTGTGGATAATATTGATAATTTTGATTTAGAAAAAATTGGTCCAATGGTTGAAAATAACAATTTATTCCCAGAGAAATGTAATTTTACACTTGCAAAGAAAATTGGAAAAAATCATTATAAAGTTAAGGTTTGGGAAAGAGGAGCTGGGTTGACCAAAGCATGCGGCACAGCAGCATGTGCAACAGCAGTTGCAGCAAATTTAGAAAAATTGGAAAATTCATCTACAGAAATTGAATTTAGATTAGGTAAATTAATAATTAATATTGATCAAGACAAAAAAATTCATATGAGGGGACCAGTCTCAGAGATAAAAGAAATTAAAATAAATATATAATGGGAATTTTTGAAAAGTTTAAATTTGGTTTTAAAAAAAGTGCAGAGAATATTAAGTCTGGTCTTAGAGAGATAATTGTTAAAAAAGAAATAGATGATGAAACATTAAATAAAATTGAGGAATTTTTAATAAGTTCAGATGTTGGTATTGATGCTGCATCTGAAATTAAAAGTATAATTGCTGAAAAAAAGATTGATCCAAATAAAGAAACTGTTGATGAAATTAATTTAATATTAAAGAATTATATTCTTGAGCTGATGACGCCATTAGAGAGAAAAGATTTTTTTGAAAATAAGGAAAAATTAAATATTACTTTAGTATCTGGTGTTAATGGAGTTGGAAAGACAACAACGATTGGAAAGATTGGAAAAATTTTTAAAGATAATGGATCTGAGGTATTATTTTCTGCTTGTGATACTTTTAGAGCAGCTGCCATAGAACAACTTGAGGCTTGGTCAGGCAAAGTTGGTGTCCCAATAGTAAAATCTGATCCTGGTTCTGATCCAGCATCTGTCGCATATAAATCGATAGAATACGCTAAAAACAACAATATTAAGCGTGTATTGATTGATACCGCTGGAAGACTGCAAAATAAGAAAAATTTGATGGATGAATTTAAAAAAATAGCAAATGTAATAAAAAAAACTGATGAAACTGCTCCTCATGATGTTGTTTTGGTTTTAGATGCAACATCAGGACAAAATATAATAAATCAACTTGAAGAATTTAATAAAATTATAAAAATTACAGGTTTAATTATGACAAAACTTGATGGAACAGCAAAAGGTGGGGTACTAATTGCAATTTCAAAAAAATATAAAGTTCCAATTTTGGGTCTTGGCCTTGGAGAAAAAGAAGACGACTTACAAATTTTTAATGCAGAACAATTCGCAGATGCATTTACTCAGTTTAATTAATTAAATTTTTAGAAATTAAAGGTTTTTCTATAGAACATTCAAAATTATTCTTATTTGTTTTGTATCCACAAATCTCTGCATAACTTGAAATAATAAAATTTAATTTACCATTACTAGAAAATTTTTTTAAATTTTTACTTTCGATATTATATTCTAAATTTTGATGAAAATTTTTTTTACCACTAACTAGAATGAGAGTATTATTATCCTTCATTAAGTAATAAGCAAAGTCCTCTGGAAAAACTGGATAAGAATAATTTTTTACAAGTTTTTTTACTTTTTTTGGAAACCACTCGTAAGTTATTAAAGGGTGATCTTCTTTTGAAGTATGATTGTAAATATATAAATCTTGTGGATAATCATTAATATAATTTATTTCTTCTCCTCTTGCTAAAACAGCTTTATTTCTAGTTTTAAAATATAAGGTGAATTTATCGTTATATGCTTTCATTTTTCCAATATAAAAATATTTATTTCTAGTTTCACTATTAATTTCTGCATGAGAAATATTTGAAATTAAAATTACAAGTATTATGGATAAAATTCTTGTCATATGAAACTTAAAATAAATAAAGTTGATTAATTTTTGTTTGAATTGTGTCTTAATTTAAATCTGTAATAAACAACTCAATTGAATTAATAAGGTTCTTATTAAAATCCATCATATGGTCGTCGTTTTCAACAAAAAAACTAGATTTTTCTCCGTTAAACTTAGTAAAAATTTCTTTTCCCATTTTAAACGGTACAATTTTATCTCTCATGCCGTGCATAACAAGAATTGGAGCAGAGTTATTGTTCAATTTACTAATTGAATTGTATTTATCTTTTAACAAATATTTAACCGGTAAATATGGATAATAATTTTTTGCTAATATTTCCATAGATGTAAAGGGAGACTCCAATATCACGCCACTAAACGAATAATCTTTAGCAAGGTTTAGTGCGATAGCTGTACCTAACGACTCTCCATAGAGTATTATATTTTTATCTTCTATTTTCTTTGAATTTAGCCATTTCTTTGCTGCTAAAGCATCATCATAAAGACCAATTTCTGAGGGATTTCCATCATTTCCACTAAATCCTCTGTAAGCAAATATCAAATAGTTTACATTCATTTTTGAGAATTCGTTTAATTTATAAATACGATTATCAAGTTTGCCAGCATTTCCATGAAAAAATAGTATGGTCTTATAATTTTGGTTCTTTTGAAAATGCCAACCAACTAAACTACTTTCTGAGTTAATATAAATCTTTTCAATTTTGTGATTTAAAGGACCTTCATCTAAATAATTATTTTCCCCTGGATGATAAAGTAGATTTCTTTGGTAAAAGTAAATGAAAATACAAATAATAATATAAATTAGTGGTATTAAAAAAAGAAATTTAGATAATGTCATTTTAAAATTAATTCTCATTTTTATTAAAATAAATAAAAAACAGATAGCTAAAAATACATAAAATTAAGAATATAGAGAAGGAAATCTTATAGCTTGTGACTGTACTTGCACCCATATTTTTAGAAAGATCAATTAATAATCCAATTCCCCATTGTACAAAAAATGTTCCTGAATGAATAAATACATTTATAGAGGTTAATGATTTTCCAGCAAGATTTTGAGGAAAACTTAAAGCTAAGGCAGGTTGCGTTAAAGATAAAACAATTGACGATAAAATATAAAGAGTAAACATTATAGCCCCTGCATTTTGGCCCATTATTATTATAGAAAATAAAACAACATAACTTATTGGCAAACCAATCTTTACAATCTTTATGCTGTCGATGCCTAAAGTTGAAAATTTTGGTAAAATATATCCCCAAAACATAAATGCAAATAACATTGTTATATTTATCCAAAACAAGCCTGTAGCACTATCAAGTGGAGAATAACCTGCAACATTTAACATCCAAGGACCTGCCCATAAAGTTTGGACTGCTTGAACGCCTCCATAATTTAAAAAACATAGTGGAATTAAACTTATGAAAAATTTATTTTTCCATACATCCGAAAGATTTCCTTTCTCCCGGGTTACAGTATTTTTAGTATTATTATTCCAAGATGGAGTAAAAACTAAAATTAAAATAATACTTAATAAAATCAAAATTGAAATTAAAAGAAAAATAGATCTCCAGCCGATCATCGGTAGTAAAATTTGTACTGGTAATGTTGAAATTACAAAACCAAAACTTGCTACCATCAACATCCATGAATTTGCTCTTTGCTGATATTTCTCTTCAAACCAAACTCGATAACCAGTCAAAGGTCCCATTAAACATGCTGCAACACCAACACCAATAAAAAATCTAGAAATTAACAAACCTGTAAAACTTTTTGCAAATGCAAAAGAAATGGTACTAATGAGAGCTATCAATAAAAGATATGCTACAACTTTTTTTGGGCCATACTTATCAAGAAGTAAACCTGCTGGTATTTGCATTAATGAAAATCCTAAAAAATAACCACCTGCTAGCAGCCCAAGGTTACCCGCTGATAAATCAAATTCACTTGTTAGAACTGGAGTGAGTGTGGCAGTAATTGATCTTAATAAATTAGAAATAAAAAAGCCAAAGGCAAATACACAAAAAATTATAATACTTTTATTTGCTTTACTAATCATTTATATCTCTCTACTTAATCATTACTATGAATAATCAATCAACAAAAGATAAAGATGCACGATCGTCGAATGCAATGGCAGCGACTTCTCATCCATTGGCCACTGAAGAAGCATTAAAAATACTTAAAATGGGAGGAAATGCAGTGGATGCCTCTATTGCTGCTTCAATTGTTTTATCAGTTGTTGAGCCTAACGCCACAAGTATCGGTGGTGATTGTTTTGCTATTGTTAAAATGAGTAATAAAGATGCAGTATCTTTTAATGGATCTGGTTTGGCTCCAGAAAAATTAAATTATGATTTCTTTAAGGAAAAAGATATAGATAAAATTGGATTAACAAGTCCTCATTCAGTAACTATACCTGGAGCAGTTCATGCTTGGGAAACCATCCATAAAGAATTTGGCAAACTTGATTTTGAACAATTATTTTCAGGAGCGATTGATATTGCAAAAAATGGTCATAAAATTTCTAAAGTAGTATCGCAAGCTTGGCATAACAGTTTAAATAAAATTAATGGAAATGAGAATTCAAAAAAAATTTTTTTAAAAGATGGCCGTACATATCAAGAAAATGAATTAATGAAAAATATTGCGTTGGGAGAAACGCTTGAGGCAATTAGTAAAAAAGGAAGTAAAGAATTTTATGAAGGTGAAACTGCAAAAGATATAATTGAAAGTTTAAATGAATTAGGAGGTGTTCATACTTTTGAAGATTTTTCTAAGCAGAAAACAATAAGATCAGAAACTATCAAATCATTATATAAAGCTGATTTTATTCATCAATGCCCTCCTAATGGACCTGGTGTTACGGTATTAGTTATGATGAAATTATTAGAAAGAATCAATATTCAAAACTATAAATTTAATAGCGTAGAAAGATTTCATCTTGAAGCAGAAGTTACAAAACAAGCCTATAAAGTTAAAGAAACAAGTTTGGGTGATCCAAGTTTTGCAAATATTAATTTGGATGAAATTTTAAGTGATAAAAATATTGAAGATATTTTTAATAAAATTAATCTAAATTCATGCAGTGATGTTGGTGACTTAAATATTCCAGCTCACCCAGAGACAATTTATCTAACAGTAGTAGATAAAGACTTAAATAGCGTATCAATAATCAATTCTGTTTGTTATGTTTTTGGATCAGGTATTACAACAAATAAAAGCGGAATACTTTTGCATAATAGAGGTACAAATTTTAGAGTAGAGCATGGACACCCTAATTGTATTGCTGGCTTAAAAAGACCATTGCATACTATTATTCCAGGTATGGTCATTGATAAAGATAACAACGCAACCTTAAGCTATGGTGTTATGGGTGGTCAATATCAACCAGTCGGACAAGTCCATGTTTTAAATAATATGATTGATTATGGGATGGGACCGCAAGAAGCTTTAAGTTTTCCTAGAGCATTTCATTTTAATAATATTTATAAGCTCGAAAAAACTGTTGATAAAGAGATTTTTCATGGTCTTAAAGAAGTAGGTCACAATGTAGAATATATTGATGGTACACATGGTGGAGGGCAAGCAATAAAAATTAATAGAAGCGAAGGTGATCTATTAGGTGGATCAGATCCTAGAAAAGATGGGTACGCAAAAGGATATTAGAAGTGTCAAAAAGAATTGTTAAAAACATTTTTGAAAATAGTGAAAATGATAAAATTGCAATTTCGTCTGAAAACAATTCGAAAATTAGTTACAGAGATTTAAAAATATTTGTTGAAGATATTTCAAAACAATTATCAGGAAATGGTATATCTAATAAAGATAGAGCAGCAATAGTTCTACCGAATGGACCATCCATGGCCACTAGTTTTTTAGGAATTTCAAGTTACATGTCTGCTGCTCCTCTTAATCCATCATATAAATCAGAAGAGTATGAGTTTTATCTTAAGGATTTAAACCCTAAAATAATTATTGTTGAAAAAAATTCAGATAATCCGTCAGTAGAAGTTGCAAAAAAATTAAATATAGAAATTTGTGAATTGAAAATCCATAAAGATCAACCTGAAGGTTTGTTTGATTTATTTGATAACAAAAGTGAATATTCATCCCCAAATGAAAATGATGAGGCTTTAGTCCTGCATACTTCAGGAACTACCTCAAGGCCAAAAATTGTTCCGTTATCTAATAATAATATTTATTCATCTTCTGAAAATATTTCAAAAAGTTTAAGTCTTACAGATAATGATCATTGTTTAAATATTATGCCATTATTTCATATTCATGGACTTATAGCAGTTTTAGCGACATCAATGAAAGTTGGTGCATCAGTATGTGCCTCTAGCGGTTTTAATGCATTGAAGTTTCTTGATTTGGCTAGATTAGAAAAAATTACTTGGTATTCAGGCGTACCAACTATGCATCAAGCAATCTTATTAAGAGCAAATAAAAATAAAGAGGCAGCAAAAAACTTAAATTTAAGATTAATTAGATCTTCCTCAGCTTCATTACCTCCTGCTGTATTTAAAGATTTAAATGATACATTTAATTGTCCTGTTATTGAAGCATATGGAATGACTGAAGCAACGCATCAAATGACGTCAAATCCATTACCACCAAAACAACAAAAAGCAGGATTTGTAGGCCTACCAGCAGGTCCAGAAGTATGTATTATGAGTGAAAATGGTGACATGATGAAACAAGGTGAAGAAGGCGAAGTATGTATAAAGGGTGAAAACGTAACACTTGGCTACGAAAATAATGAAGAAGCAAACAAAACAAGTTTCACAAATGGTTGGTTTAGAACTGGTGATCAAGGATATTTTGACGAAGACGGATATTTGAAAATTTCAGGAAGATTGAAAGAAATAATTAATAAGGGTGGAGAAAAAATATCTCCTTTAGAGGTTGATAATGTTTTAATGGATCATCCATCAATAGACCAAGCTGTATGTTTTGGTTATGAGGATAAAATGCTTGGTGAAAATATAGCAAGCGCTATAATTATAAAGTCCGGAGAGATGTGTTCAGAGGAAGATGTATTAAAATATGCTCAAGAAAAATTAGCAAAATTTAAAATTCCTAAGAAAATTTTTTTTGTAGATGAAATTCCAAAGGGAGCAACTGGTAAATTACAAAGAAACGTTTTAGCAAAAAAATTTGGTTTAAGTAGTTGATGACAAAAATTTGTATATTTGGTGCAGGATCTATCGGTGGATATTTGGCAGCTTGTTTAAGTAAAACAAATATAGATTTATCTCTTATAGCAAGAGGACCACACAAAAAAGCGATAGAAGAAAATGGATTGACATTAATTAAAGAGGGTAGGTCTGAAAACTTTAAATTAAAAGTAACCGATGATCCCAAAACATTAGATGTACAAGACTATATATTTATTTCTGTAAAGGCTCATGCAATTTCAAATATTGTTGATTCACTAAAAAATATGATTGGAGAAAAAACTTCGATTATATCAGCTGTAAATGGCCTTCCTTGGTGGTATTTTTATAAAGCAAATACTGGAACAAATTTAGACAATCATCATATTGATAGTGTGGATCCCGAGGGAAAAATTTGGAAACATTTAGATCCAGCAAAAGCTATTGGTTGTGTTGTTTACCCAGCTGCTGAAATAATCGAACCAGGTGTAATAAAACATAATGGAGGAGAAAGATTTACACTTGGCGAACCAGATGGATCTAAATCAGAAAGACTTAAACTCATTGCTGATTTATTAATTGCTGGCGGCTTAAAAGCTCCTCAAAAAAGTAATTTAAGAGATGAAATTTGGATAAAACTTTGGGGTAATTGCTCATTTAATATCATTAGTGCTCTTTATGATAAAACCTTAGATGAAATTGGAAATGATCCAGAATTGTTAAAAATAGTAAGAAAATTGATGGAGGAATGCCAACAAGTAGGTGAAAAAATTGGTGTAAAATTTAATGTTTCTATTGATCATAGAATAAATGCTGCGATTTCTATTAAGGGTCATAAACCATCAACAACTCAAGATTTACATGCTAAACGTCCATTAGAAATTGATCCAATTATTGGTTCTCTTATTGAAATTGGTAACAAAGTTAACATCAAAACCGAAAATTTAAAATCTGAGTACGAAAAATTAAAAACAAAAGCGGAAAATCTTGGTTTATACGAAAGATCAAAATTAATTGATCAAATCACAAAATAATTAAAAGTTTAAAGATATATCTCTGTGGATAGAATTACATTTTGAAACATATATAGCTTGTTCTTTTGTAAGTTTTGATTGTAGTCTTAATCCAATAGTCTCACTAATAACTTTGTCATGAGCGTTTATTCTATCCATATATTTTTTCTTAAAAGTTTTTCTCCAACTAACTTCTTGCTCAAATAATGCAATAGTATCGACCGTTGAAGTTTGAAGTTTTTCAAAATCAACTTCGTCTTCATCCATTAAAGTAATAAGATAATCTAATTTATCGGCAAACTCATCAGATCCAGAAATTTCTCCGACCTTTTCAAATATATTATCTATAAACTCTATTGCATCAATATAACCTCTGTTATCTATTTTGTTTTTAAGAAGTTTCAATTCTTGTTCTAATTCTTCAAATTTTTCACCGTCATTTATAAAACTCTTAATCAACAATAAATCTTCGTAAGCATTATCAACTGTTTTTCGATATTTTCTTGTTGCAAGATTTTTTGCTTTATTAATTTTGTTAAATTCATCATTTTTTGATTTCCATTCTTCTGGGATTTGATTACTTATCTCGTCTATTTCTAGTTTCACGTTTTCAATTTTTTGTTCAAGTTTGTTTTTATCTGAGACATCTTCATCATCTAGGTTTCTAATCTCAGCTTTATATTTATCTATCTTTTTATTTAATTTTAAAATTTTCTTTTGTTTCTTTCTTGTTTTAAAATGTAAGTCTCTGTAATCTACTGCATAATCGTTATATAATGTCTCTGTGCTTTTTACCTCATTAACAAGTTCAAAAGAGTACTTAGAATTATCAACATGCCTTTGGAAATAACTTAATTTATCTGCTGGTAAATTTGCAAGAATTATGTCGTCAAAATCAGTTATACTTTTATTTATTACATCAGCATTATTAGAGTAGTTTGCAAATTTATACTCCTGTAAGCAATATTGTAGTTTTGGATTCATCGGCGGTGGAGCAACATTAGATGTTAAATACACTCTGTTTGGTAAATAATTAACTAGACTTGGGTATGCGCCCACAATTCCTAAACCGATAAGTTGTAAGATAATAAAAGGAACAACACCTTTCCAGATATCTAACGTTTGGACCACTTTTGGAGCTACACCTTTTAAATAAAATAAGGCAAATCCAAATGGCGGTGTTAAAAAAGAAGTTTGTAAATTTACACCTATCATTACTCCAAGCCATACAGCTGTAACATTTGCTCCTGTTTCAGCTAGCAATATCGGTGCAATTATTGGCACAACAACAACTGCAATCTCAATAAAATCTAAAAAGAAACCTAACAAGAAAATTACAATCATGACCACAACAAACTGTGTCCAAAAACCTCCCGGTAAATCTTGAAGAAAATCTCTTACTAATTCTTCTCCACCGAATGCTCTAAACCCTGATGTAAGCATCGCAGCACCGAGAAGGATTATAAATACCATTGAAGTAGTAATACAAGTCTCAGTAACTACTTCTTTTAAAACATTTTCAGTTTTAAATGTTCTCCAAAAACTCCATGCAATACCATAAACGAGTATTGCTACAAAAAATGCGGTAATATAGATGGCACCTAAATTTCTTTCTTCTAAATTTTTAACATTAAGTTCATATGTGGATGCAAGAAAAGTAATAGGTATTAATGATCCAATTATAAGAATCAAAGGATAAAATGCACTTTTCTTACCTTCAAATAATCTATAACCAGCCATCAACGTTGCACCAATTGCTCCAATTGAGCCAGCTTGGTTAACTGTTGCTATACCCATCAAAATTGAACCCAAAACTGCAAAAATAAGTGCAAGAGGAGGAATAATTATAACAATTACTCGTAACCAAAATTTAAGATTAAATTCTCCTTTAAATGGAACTGGTGGAGCTACTCCTTTTTTTATTCTCGCATAGAAAAATACATAGATCATGTAAAGCGCAACTAAAACGAGACCAGGCAAAAGAGCACCAAGGAACATATCACCAGCACTTGAAGAACCAACTCTAAATTCTCCTGGCATGTTAAATTCTCCAGTGACTGCTTTATAATCATTTTGACGGATGTTGTTTGCAACGTCTGATGCGCTAGCTAATTGGTCAGCAATAATAATTAAAACAATAGATGGGGGTATTATTTGACCTAACGTTCCAGATGAACATACGATACCACTGGCAAGTTTCCTATCGTAGTTATTATTTAACATAGTAGGTAATGAGATTAATCCCATTGCAATAACGGTTGCCCCAACAATACCTGTAGTTGCTGCCAACAATGCCCCAACGAAAATTACTGAAATACCTAGACCACCAGGAATTGGACCAAATAATTGACCCATTGTTATTAATAAATCTTCTGCAATTTTGGATTTTTGCAGCATAATTCCCATAAAAATAAATAAAGGAATTGCAATTAGGGTGTCAGTTTCAACATCCCAATAATTACTCCTAAAGTTTGTAATACCAGCAACAAGCCATTCTATAGGACCATCAACTGCAAAATATGCGTCTGCATCGCCTTCAAATAAATATCCAAAAAAGGCAGCTAATCCAATTGATATTATAGCTGAACCAGGAAGCGCAAATGCTACAGGATATCCTGAAGCAAGAGCAACTATCATTATTAAGACTAAAACTGCTAAGAAAAATAGTTCCATACCTTAATTTTCCTTACCATTTAAAATTTTATAACTACTACCCATGAAATAGCTCGTAAACTGTAAAAGCATGGTAACTGCAAATACTGCTAAATATACAGCCATCAAATATAAAAGGTATAAACCATTAGATCCTTGTTGCGTAACTTCAAAGGCAACCACCGGTCCATTTATTATACTTGCTTTTCCATTAAGTCCTAAAAATAAAACTATCAATACAAGTGGAACACCCAGAAGAGAAGAGCCTAAAAGATTTGTCCAAGCTTTTTTTCTTTCACTAAAGGAAGAGTATAGCACATCTACTCTTACATGACCTTCGTGAATTAAAGCATAAGCACTTGCAAATAAATATAATGCAGCATACCAGAAACGAACAAGATCTCCTTGAAAAGCTTGCTCGTAAGAAAATATAAATCTAGATAAGACAATTATGAATTCACTGACAACAACTAATACTGCTAACCAAATAAAACCAACAGATTTTGTAAAGTAACCAATTACAAATGAAATTAATATAATTGGGAAATGTATAAATGTAATTCTTTCTGGTGATTTCACCATAAAGGCTTTCACTTCTGGACTGAATATTGCTTCCCATAATCTTTCAACAACCATGAAAGAAATTATAAAGTCTGCAACTCCAACTAAAAAGACCGCCCAAAAAGATGATCTAACTAAGTAGGCTGAAAAATTTGATAGTATCTCTGAGTCTCGTTCTAAAGTTTGAGAGTAAGTTTTAAAAACATAAATTATTACAGCTACTATGCATATTAAATATACTCCGATTTGCATGAAACCGTAATTTAAAGCTGATCCATCAAGTGCCTTTTTCTTGAAACCAAACATTTCATAATGAGAGAAAATTTTTTTAACTCCAGGCCAATCACTCCAAACTGTTAAAACATTATTTATTAGGAATGCTAGGGTGAAAGCTAATACTGAGTAGCTTAAAATTCTTAAATATAAAGATATCTTGCTGCTTTCTGAACTCATATGAATTTAAATTTCTATTAGTAATACTTAATTTTAAAATAAAAAAAAGGGCCCAAAAAGGGCCCTTTTAATTATCAAATTAAGTTTGATTACATTCCTAAAGCTCTGTTTCTTTGAGAAATGTAAGGTGAATCAGACAAGTTAGTCCAAGATCCAATGTCTTTTCTTGCTTTTAAGAAGCTCGAATGAACTCTTTCAGCAAGACCACTGCTAGCTCTTGTTTCTTCAAACACTTCGTTAGCAGCTGATGCAAAGCCATCATAAACCTTGTCGCTAAACTTCTCTAGTTTAACACCATGATCATTGATCAATCTAGCTAAAGCCGCACCATTTTTAGCATTGTACTCAGACATCATTACATCGTTTTCCATTGCTGCAGCAGCTTCAATTAATAATTGATCTGATTTGTTTAAGCTTGTGAACCAAGATTTGTTTGTTCCACATGCTAACATTGATCCAGGCTCGTGCATACCAGGATAGTAGTAGTATTTAGCAGCTTCTTGGAATTTCATAGCTTCATCATTCCATGGACCTACCCACTCTGTAGCATCAATTGCTCCAGATACTAGGTTTTCGTAAATTTGTCCACCAGGTAATGAAACTGGAGATCCTCCAAGTTTACCAATTACTTGTCCACCTAAACCAGGCATACGCATTTTTAAACCTTTGAAGTCATTAGGGCTTCTAATCTTTTTGTTAAACCATCCACCCATTTGAACTCCTGTGCTTCCACACATAAAGTTTTTAAGACCAAATTTGTCAGCTAGTTCATCCCATAACTCTTGACCACCTGCAAATCTAATCCATGCATTCATTTCAG
This sequence comes from uncultured Pelagibacteraceae bacterium, assembly GCA_902560585.1. Classification (GTDB taxonomy): domain Bacteria; phylum Pseudomonadota; class Alphaproteobacteria; order Pelagibacterales; family Pelagibacteraceae; genus Pelagibacter. The sequence continues at coordinate 14,789 of CACEMI010000017.1, forward strand.
TGTAAGTAAAACCAAATGGTACCGCTGTAAAATAACCCCAAGCTGGATCCTTCTTCACCCAGTAGTAGTCAGCAGCATGGTACATTTGTGAGTTACCAGATGCAACTTCATCAAATGAGTCAAATGCTTTAACTCTTTCGTTCGCTGCATAATAAGTAACTTGAATTCTACCATCACTTATATCTGAGATTCTTTGTGCAAATCTTTGAGCTCCTGTTCCTAAACCTGGAAAATCTCTTCCCCAAGTAGCAACCATTGATGCTTCAATTCTTTCAGCAGCAACAGCTGGAGCAGCTAAAGATGATGCAGCTACAGCAGCAACACCAGTTGCAGCAGCAGCTTTAAAGAACTTACGTCTTGAAGGTGTTTTTTTAACCTTCAGGTTTTTGTCTTTAATCATTTATTTCTCCTCTTTAGTTAATTAACTGCAGGATATTAAACACATATGTAACTTAGAGTCATTTTAAAAATGACTGATATTCAATTAAATACAACTTCAGATTGTTAATTTACTTTATTTTTACAGTTTCCTGTTTTGAAGAATTCGTCAATATTATCAATAGCTAAATTAGCCATCGCAGTCCTAGTTTCCTTAGTGGCACTGCCTAAATGTGGAAGAATGAAAGCACTTTTGTGCTTATAGTAACCTTTATTTAAATGCGGCTCATTTTTATAAACATCTAATCCTACTGCATAAACTTTTCTTCTATTAAGTGCATCAATCATTGCCTCATCTTCAATAATGTCTCCTCTTGCAACATTGGTTACAACTGCGCCCTTTGGTAAATATTCAATTGTATCTTTATTAATCATATCAATTGTTTCTTTTGATGCTGGACAGCATACTGATAGCACATCTGATACAGATAAAAGATCTTTTAAATTATCATGATAAATAGCACCTTGCTCTTTATCTTCACTTAGTTTTGATCTGTTATGATAGTGAATTATCATACCAAGAGATTTTGCTACTTTTGCAATTTTTTGTCCAATTCTTCCCATCCCTAAAATTCCTAATCTAGTACCTGTCAGTTGTTTCCCAATTAAAAGATCAGCTGACCAAACCCATCCTCCTTGCCTTGCTTGCTCAATTCCTTCTGAAGCTCTTCTACATGCACCTAAAATTAATAATACTCCAATTTCAGCAGTAGCATCTGTTAAAACATCTGGAGTATTTGTTACAGCAATACCTCTATTTTTTGCCGCCTCTAAATCAATATTTCCAAATCCAACTGCAAAGTTTGAAAGTATTTTAATACTATCTGGTAATTGATTAATTGTATCAGCATCCAACTTATCAGTTAATGCTGAAAGTATACCATCGCAACCTTGGCTCATTTCTATTAATTTTTTTTGTGAGTAAAGTTCATCATTTAGATTTAAATTAGCATCAAACATTTCTTTTGCTCGATCTTCACAAGATCTAAGCAATCTTCTAGTAACTAGAATTTTTTTCATAAAAGTTGATTAGTTCAGATCAAAGATCTTTCCAGGATTCATGATGTTATTAACATCTAATGATCTTTTGATAGATTTCATAACAGGAACATTGTCTGGATGTTCTCTAAGTAAATAATGTTTCTTTTGAAGTCCAATACCATGCTCTCCTGTAATCGTTCCCTCGAGTTCAAGAGCTTTATTAATTAAGTCATCACTGTATTGTCGGATTTTTTTTTGTTTTTCCACATCATCTGGATCATAAAGTACTATTGAGTGAAAGTTTCCATCTCCTACATGTCCTACCATTGGTGCAGTTAATCCTAACTTTTGAACCTCTTTTTCTGCCCATGAAATACATTCAACTAATCTTGAAATTGGCACACAAACATCTGTGGAATAAACTTTCATATCGTTACCCAAAGCTTTAACGGAGTAATAAACATCATGTCTCGCTTTCCATAATTTTTTCTGTTCTTCAGGTGACGATGCCCATTGAAAATCACTTCCACCATTACTTTTTGAAATTTCTTCGACTATACCTATTGACTCATTGTTTGAATTTTCACTACCATGAAATTCAAAAAACAAGGTAGGTGATGCTTTTATGTTATCTAATTTTGAATATTTAATACTTATTTCCATTTGGTCTTTATTTAGCATTTCAATTCTAGCTATTGGAACACCGTATTGAATAACTTCTTGAGCAGCTTTTACTGCAGAGTCTAAATCTGGAAAATAACATACTGCACTCATTATACTTTCAGGTATTGGTGATAATCTTAATTGAACTTCTGTAATAATTCCTAAAGTTCCTTCAGATCCAATAAATAAATTTGTTAAATTATATCCTGCAGAAGTTTTTTTTGTTCTAGCTCCAGTTTTAATAATATCTCCATTCGGAAGAACAACTGTTAAACCTGAGATTACAGTTCTCATAGTTCCATATTTCACAGCCATTGTACCTGATGCCGATGTTGCCGCCATTCCACCAAGAGCAGCGTCTGCTCCAGGGTCTATTGGAAAGAATACTCCATCCTCACGAAGATATTCATTTAATTGTTTTCTAGTTACATTTGCCTGTACTCTACAATCGAAATCTTCAGCATTGACACTTAATACCTTGTTCATTTTTTCAAGAGAAATTGTTATTCCATTTTGATTTCCAACAACATGGCCTTCCAATGAAGTTCCAGTACCAAAAGGAACAACTGGAATTTTGTGTTCGTTACATAACTTTAATAACTGTGATACTTCTTCATTAGTTTCAGGAAATACTACAGCTTTTGAGAGAATTGGATCATAAGTATCTTCTCCTCTAGCATAGTTTGCTCTTGTAGACTCTGAGGTTGAAAACCTCCCATTAAAAATCTTTTTTAATTCTGTTTGAACAATCTCATTCATAATCAATTATTATAAAAGTTTCTTATAAAAAATACAGTCTATTTAGAGAGCATCTTGCCTATATTTTCTAAGGCCTGCTGTATGTTATCTCTAGATGCGGCAAAACTAAATCTTACATAATCTTGGCAAGTTTGACCAAATGCAGTTCCCGGCACTATTGCTACTCCAGCTTCATGCATAGCTTTTTTACAAAACTCAGCTCCTGTCATTCCAGTTCCTTTTACATTCGGAAAAGCATAAAAAGCGCCACCTGGTAAACTACACTCCACACCTGGTAGTTCGTTTAACCCTTGATGGATTAAATTTCTTCTTAAAGTAAATTTATCCAACATATCTTTAATTGAATCGTCTGGACCATCTAGAGCTGCTATTCCAGCAAATTGTGCTGCTGCATTTACGCAAGATACACTATTGATTAGTAGTTTATTTACATGTTCAACAAGTTCTTTTGGCCAAAAACTCCAGCCTAATCTCCATCCAGTCATTGAATATGCTTTGCTCCAACCCTCTAAAACGATAAGTCTATCTCTTAAATTTTCATAATGGAAGAATGATGGCATTTCTTTATAATCAAAAATCTGTCTGCTATAGATTTCATCACTTAAAATAGTGACATGTGGATGTTTTTCTAATTCTTTGGCAAAATAATCTATAACTGGCTTCTCAACAAAACTTCCTGTTGGATTGTTGGGATTTATTAAAATTAACAATCTTGTTTTATCAGTTATAAGAGAAAGTATTTTATCAGGATCAAACTTCAGATCTTTATCTTCAGTTAGATCATATGGTACTGGAGTAGATCCAGTATAGTTAATCATTGACTCATAAATAGGGAATGCAGGTGTTGGATGGATTATTTCTGCTCCTGGTTCACCATAACACTGAATTGCATAACTCATTGTAGGTTTTCCACCTGGCATAATTAAAATTCTTTCAAAATCTATATCTGTGTTGTAACGTTTTTTAATCCATCTTGTTACGGCTTGCCTACATTCTGGAATTCCATTTGACATAACATAACCATGATGACCATCATCTAAAGCTTTCTTAGCAGCCTCGACTACATGTTTTGGAGTTTTAAAATCTGGTTGCCCTAAACCCAAATGTATCATTGGATGACCTTTAGCCTCTAATGCTTTAGCCTCAGCTAAGACACTGAAGGCAGATTCTGTTCCTAAATTTTCTAAACTTTTTGCTAATCTCATAAATTTAATTTTAAGGTGTGAAAACTAACTGAAAAGTTAGTGTATGTCTATTATATTTAATTTTTTTTACTTATTTTTTATATTAGTAATTTTTATTTATTTTCGGAAAATAATTTTTGATTCATCAAGATCTTTGATACTTTTGCAGCCCAT
>CACEMI010000018.1:0-18005 GCA_902560585.1 uncultured Pelagibacteraceae bacterium
AAGTATTTTACTCTCATCAATTTTATTTTTTCTTGGGCTCCAAGATGGTCCATTAACCTCTTTAACAATTGAATTAATATCATCGCCAATATCTACAAAATATTTTTTCCAACTCTCAGGTAAATTTGGATCATTATTTACATACTTCACATACATTTGTTCTATAAATGCACAATTTGATTTATTAAGAAATGAAGTTTTTTTGTATTCTAAATTTTTTGATGATGACATTTTTAAATATAATTATACACGAATAAGGTGTTATCAATTAGACAATTTATTCAATAGAGTTATTCCAATTTCAGATGGTGATTTTGCCATTGTAATACCAGATTTTTCCATAATTTTAATTTTTTCATCAGCGTTACCTTTTCCACCTGATATTATTGCACCAGCATGACCCATTCGTCTACCAGGTGGTGCTGTAATTCCGGCTACAAATCCAACCATTGGTTTTTTTATCTTATGATTTTTTATAAATTCTGCAGCTTCTTCTTCAGCAGTACCTCCGATCTCACCAATCATGACTATAGACTCAGTTTTTTCATCATTTAAAAACAGATCTAGACAATCAATAAAATTTGTACCATTTATTGGGTCTCCACCTATTCCTATACATGTAGATTGACCGAGGCCATTTTCTGAGGTTTGGGCTACAGCCTCATATGTTAAAGTTCCTGACCTAGAAACAATTCCTACTGTTCCTTTTTTATGAATATTTCCGGGCATTATTCCAATTTTACATTCATCAGGAGTAATTATACCTGGACAGTTGGGACCAATAAGTCTCGACTTAGAGTTCGAAAGTCTTCTTTTTACTTTAAGCATGTCTAAAACTGGAATTCCCTCACTTATACATACAATCAATTCTATAGATGAATCAATTGCCTCTATAATTGCTGAAGCTGCAAACTTTGCGGGAACATAAATCATTGTTGCATTTGCACCTGTCTGATCTTTAGCTTCTTTAACGGTATTAAATACTGGTCTTTCCAAATGAATTTGACCTCCTTTTTTAGGAGTAACTCCACCAACCAAGTTAGTACCATACTTAATAGATTGTTCAGAATGAAAAGTTCCATGAGCGCCAGTGAAACCTTGACAAATTACTTTGGTATCCTTGTTAATTAAAACTGACATTATTTAATTGCCTCAACAATTTTTTTTGCTGCATCAGATAAATCATTCGCAGAAATAATCTCTAACCCCGAATTATCTAAAATTTCTTTACCCTCTTTGAAATTTGTGCCTGCTAGCCTCACTACTAAAGGAACTTTAATTTTAATTTCTTTTGCTGCATCTACAACACCTTGTGCGAGTACGTCACATCTCATTATTCCTCCAAAAATATTTATTAGTATCCCTTTTACATTTTTGTCAGATAAGATAATTTTAAATGCTGCTGAAACTTTTTCTTTAGAAGCACCACCACCTACATCTAAAAAATTTGCAGGCTCTTCTCCATATAATTTAATAATATCCATAGTAGCCATTGCTAATCCAGCACCATTTACCATACATCCAATATTTCCATCCAATTTAATATATGCCAGATCATGTTTACTTGCTTCAATTTCTGTTTCTTCTTCCTCATTAAAATCTCTAAGTTTCTGAATTTCTGGATGTTTAAATAATGCATTTTCATCAAAAGTCATCTTTGCATCCAAACATACAATTTTGTTTTTTTTTGTTAAAATGAGAGGATTTATCTCTACTAAGTTTGCATCTGTATTAATGAACATTTTGTAAATTGATTTTATTAAATTGATTGCTTGTTTACTTGCATCATTGTCTAAATCAAAAATTTTAATAATTTTGCTACAGTCTTCCTCTGAAATACTTTCATTAAAATCTACTTTAGTAGTGATTATTTTATCTGGTAATTTCACAGCAACTTCTTCAATATTCATTCCACCCTGATCACTGGAAATAAATGCGATTTTCGCAGAGGCTCTATCAACAAGACAAGACAGATAGAATTCTTTTTCTATTTCTGATGCAGTTTCAACATACAATCTTTTCACCTCTCTGCCTGACGGTCCAGTTTGATGAGTAACTAATTTTTTTCCAAACAATTTATTCGCTTCCTCTTCCAAAAGAGCTAAATTATCAACAATTTTTACTCCTCCAGCCTTTCCTCTGCCTCCTGCATGAATTTGAGCTTTTAATACATATTTGTCAGCTTTGAGATTTTTTACTTTTTCAATTAATTCATTTACATTAAGAGCGTAAACGCCTTCAGGTACAACCGCGCCATACTTTTTAAGTATTTCTTTTGCCTGGTGCTCGTGGATATTCATTTAATCTTTGTTTAAGTCAGGGTCTATTTTAGATGCTGCATCCCATAATTTTATTACTGCTTCTACTGAATTATTAAACTCTGTTTTTTCATTTTCATTAAGGTCGATTTCCTCAATTTTTTCAACACCTTCATTTCCAATGATAACAGGGACGCCTGCATATACATTATTAATTCCATACTCCCCATGTAAGTATGCTGCACATGGTAAAAGTTTTTTTTGATTTTTTAAAAATGCTTCAGCCATCTCAACTCCAGATGCTGCAGGTGCATAAAATGCTGATCCTTTTTCCAAATATTTTACAATTTCTGCACCACCATCTCTAGTTCGCTGATTAATACTCTCTAATTTTTCCTCAGAAATCTTTCCCTCTTTCACTAACTCCATCAATGGTTGGCCAGAGACTTTTGTAAATCGTGGAAGAGGCACCATTGTATCTCCATGTCCACCCATTACCATAGCATCGATCTCTTTAACAGGCACATTTAATTCTTCTGACAAGAATAATTTGAATCTTGAACTATCCAATATACCCGCCATCCCTACAACCTTATGAACGGGAAGTCCTGAATATTTTTGAAATGCCATTACCATTACATCCAATGGATTTGTAATACAAATTACAAATGCATTAGGCGCATTAGTTTTTATTCCTTCCGCAACTTGTTTAATAATTTTTAAATTAATTCCTAAAAGGTCATCTCTGCTCATTCCAGGTTTTCTAGGGACACCAGCTGTAATTATAATAACATCTGATCCTTTTATATCTTCATACTTATCTGTTCCTGAAAATTTTACATTAAAACCATCTACCGAGGAAGATTGGGCTATATCTAAACTTTTTCCCTTTGCTACTCCACTTGCAACATCAAATAAAACAACTTCATCCACCAGTTCTTTTAAACCAATTAAATGAGCTAAAGTTCCTCCAATTTGACCTGCCCCTATTAAAGAAATTTTACTCATTTTTTATTTCATTGTTGGCATGATAAATTCAGGATTAGATCTAATTCCTGATGGCCATCTAGAAGTAATAGTTTTTAATTTAGTATAAAATTTTACACCTTCCATACCATGCGTTCCACTATCTCCAAATAATGACCTTTTCCATCCTCCAAAACTATGGAAAGCCATTGGAACTGGTATTGGAACATTTATCCCTACCATTCCAACTTGAATTTTACTTGCAAATGTTCTACCTGCATCTCCATCTCTAGTATAAATGCTAACTCCATTTCCGTATTCGTGCTCATTAATCATTTTTGTAGCCTCTTCAAATGTTTTCACTCTAACTACAGATAAAACTGGTCCAAATATTTCCTCTTTATAAATTCTCATATCAGTAGTCACATGATCAAAAAGACACCCACCAATATAAAAACCATTCTCATATCCCTGTAATTTCAAATTTCTTCCATCTAGGACAAGTTTTGCTCCCTCTTTAACTCCTAGATCTACATAGCCTTTTACTTTTTCTAAATGTTCTTTAGTTACTAAAGGGCCCATCTCAGATGATTTATCCATACCGGGTCCAATTTTTAATGCTTCAGCTTTTTTTGATAGTCTTGAGACTAGCTCATCACCTATATCTCCTACCGCTACTGCTACTGACTGTGCCATACATCTTTCTCCAGCTGAACCATATGCAGCGCCCATTAAACCATTTACGGCACCATCTAAATCACAATCTGGCATAACAACCAAATGATTTTTCGCTCCACCTAATGCTTGAACTCTCTTTTCATTTTTAGCTGCATTTTCATATATGTACTTAGCAATAGGAGTTGATCCAACAAAACTAACTGCTTTAATATTTTGGTTAGTTAATATAGCGTCAACAACCTCTTTATCACCGTTAACAACATTAAAAACACCCTCAGGAAGACCAGCTTCATGGAGAAGTTCAGCTAATTTCATCGGACATGAAGGATCTTTTTCTGATGGTTTTAAAATAAAACTATTTCCACATGCAATAGCTAATGGAAACATCCACATCGGCACCATAGCTGGAAAATTAAATGGGGTTATGCCTGCTGCAACTCCTAAAGGCTGCCGCATTGAATAACTATCAACGTTTGTTCCAACATTTTCAGAAAACTCTCCTTTAAGTAGATGTGGAATTCCACATGCAAACTCTACAACTTCTAATCCTCTTATTAATGATCCCTTAGCATCCTCATAAACTTTTCCATGCTCTGAAACTATTAGTTTTGCAAGTTCATCAAAATTTTTTTCTATAAGCTCTTTAAATTTAAACATTATTCTAGCTCTTTGAAGTGGAGGATTTAACGACCAAGTCTCAAAAGCTTTTTGTGCAATTTCAACTGCACCATCTAAATCTGATTTTGAGGCTAAAATGACCTCAGATTCTTGTTCTCCAGTAGCAGGATTAAAGACTTTACCTTTTCTTTCTGAATTACCTGGAGTTATTTTTCCACCAACAAAATGTTTGATTAAATTCATGATTGAAATTATTTAATTAAGTAATCAAGCTGTTGCAAGCATTTTCTTTATCTCTGCAATAGCTTTTGCAGGATTTAAGCCCTTAGGGCAAGCATTTGTACAATTCAAGATAGTATGACATCTATAAAGTTTAAGTTCGTCAGCAACTTTTTTAAGTCTTTCTTTTCTGTCCTCGTCTCTACTATCAATTATCCACCTGTAAGCTTGAAGTAAAACTGCTGGACCTAAATATTTTTCACCATTCCACCAATAACTTGGACACGATGTTGAACAGCATGCACACATTATACACTCATATAAACCATCTAATTTTGCTCTATCCTCTTTTGTCTGAATGTTTTCTTTGTCATTTATTTTTGTTGTTTTTAGCCAAGGTTCAACAGACTCGTATTGTTTGTAAAGAGTGCTTAAGTCTCCAATTAAATCTTTTAAGACTTTTAAATGTGGTAATGGATAAATATCGATATCTCCATCTAATTCAGAATGAGATTTGGTACACGCTAAACCATTCTTTCCATTCATATTCATTGCACATGACCCACATACTCCATGAGCACATGATCTTCTATATGCAATAGACGGATCAATTTCATTTTTGATTTTATTCAAAATATCTAAAACTTTAGAAGAGCAATTATCCATATCAACTTCATAAGTATCTATTCTTGGATTTTCATTTTTAGATGGATCCCATCTATAAACATTTACTTTTCTTATATTCTTTGATCCTGTTTTATCTTTGTAATATTGACCTTTTTTTATTTTTGAATTTGAAGGTAAATTAAACTGTACCATTAATATACTCTTTCCTGAGGAGGAAAATATTGTACATCATTAGTTAGTGTTGATCTATGAACTGGTCTATAATTTATTTTTGTTTTAGAGCCATTGCACCATGAAAGAGTATGTTGCATATAATTTTCATCATCTCTTTTCGGAAAGTCTTCTCTTGCATGTGCTCCTCTACTTTCTTTTCTGTGATAAGCTGAGTCCATAGTAGTTATTGCTTGTCTAATTAAGTTATCGAATTCTAAAGTTTCGACTAGATCTGTATTAAATATTAATGATTTATCTTTAACAGATAAAGACTCCATGCCCTCAAAAGGTTTTCTTATTTCATCAACACCTTCCTTTAATGTCTTTTCACTTCTAAATACAGCACATTTAGACTGCATCGTTTTTTGCATCGATAATCTAAGTTCAGATGTAGGGTTAGAACCTTGAGAGTTTCTAAGTTTATCAAATCTATCTAAACATCTATCAGTCTCACTTTTATCGATTTCGTCATGTTTCATTCCTGGTTTCACAAGTTCTGCTGCTCTTTTTGCAGCTGCTCTTCCAAAAACTACAAGATCAATTAATGAGTTTGAACCCAATCTATTAGCACCATGAACAGATACACATGCAGCCTCTCCAATTGCCATTAAACCAGGAACAGTTTTCTCCGATCCATTAACTGTAAGAACTTCGGCCTTATAGTTTGTTGGTATTCCTCCCATGTTGTAATGGACAGTTGGAACAACTGGTATTGGCTCCTTAGTTACATCCACGTTAGCAAATAATTTAGAAGCTTCAGAAATACCTGGTAATCTTTCTTCTATAACTTTAGGGTCTAAGTGATCTATATGAAGATGAACATGATCTTGCTCTTTTCCTATACCTCTGCCTTCATTTATTTCTACCGCAATTGATCTACTTACTACGTCTCTTGATGCTAAATCTTTTGCTTTTGGTGCGTAACGCTCCATAAATCTTTCACCTTTTGAATTTACTAAATAACCTCCTTCACCTCTAACACCTTCTGAAATTAAAGTTCCATGGCCGTATATGCCAGTAGGGTGAAATTGTACAAATTCCATGTCTTGTAAAGGTAAACCAGCTCTTAAAACCATCGCATTACCATCTCCCGTACAAGTATGAGCAGAGGTAGCTGAGTAATATACTTTTCCATACCCTCCTGTTGCAATAATTGTAATATGAGATCTGAATCTGTGAATAGTTCCGTCGTTAAGGTTCCAAGCAATTAAACCTTTACATGCTCCATCTTTCATTATTAAATCTAGTGCAAAATACTCAATAAAAAATTCTGTATTGTGCTTTAAAGCTTGACCATACAAAGTGTGAAGTATTGCATGACCTGTTCTATCAGCAGCCGCACATGTTCTCTGGACTGTCTCGTTACCATAATTTTTTGTCATACCTCCAAAAGGTCTTTGATAGATTTTTCCATCCTCTGTTCTACTAAATGGAACTCCATACTTTTCTAATTCTAGCACCGCTGCTGGAGCCTCTTTACATAAATATTCTATTGAGTCCTGGTCACCCAACCAATCTGCACCTTTAACTGTATCATACATGTGCCATCTCCAGTCATCCTCACCCATATTTCCTAACGCTGCAGAAATACCTCCTTGTGCAGCAGAAGTATGACTTCTTGTTGGAAATACTTTTGACACACAGGCTGTTTTTAGACCAGCTTCACTTAGGCCAACTGCAGCTCTTAAACCTGAACCACCAGCACCCAAGACAACTACATCATATTCATGATCAATTATTTTGTACGAACTCATAACTATAAATTAAATACTAAGATAATTATTAATAATGGAAATACTATAGCAAAGATATTTAAGGTTTTATTTGCGGCATTTTTGATATTTTTGTCTTCAATATAATCTTCAAAAACCTCGCTTATGCTTAGTGCAGAGAAAAAATAAGCAAAAATCAAAAACATGCTAAATAATAATTTGGATGGCTGTGAAGATATAAATGTCAGAACCTCATTATAGCTTTTGTCATAAATAGAGGCCAAACTCATTGCAAACCATATCATTAAAGGTATTAAAATTGCTGAACTTACTTTTAAAAACAACCATTTCTTAGTTACAGATCCCATTAAATTATTAACCTTCCAATTGCGTAAATTGAAACTGATATAGGGAAAGAGCCAATCAAAACAATCAATCCGGATATTTTTGTAGTTTTAGGTTCAAAACCATATCCTAAGTCCATTACCAAATGTCTTATCTCACTTAGAACTTGAAATGTGAAAGACCAGATTATTCCAATACAAATAAATTTACCGAAAAAAGAAGACAAAAATGAACTTGTGTGTTCATAATAACCCTCACCCAATAATAATGAGGCTATCCATAAACCTATTAAAGTAATAGCAAAAAAATTAATTATCCCAGTTATCCGATGCGATATTGAAACCAATGAGGAAATATGCCAATTATAAATCTGTATATGTGGTGATATTGGATTTTTATCTTCCATAAAAATCTTTTTCTACTAAAGCTTCAGCAATTTCAACAGCATTAAGTGCTGCACCTTTTAATAAATTATCTGATACTATCCATAAATTAATTGAATTAGGTTGAGATGAGTCATCTCGGATTCTTGATACAAATGTCTCAAATTTATCCTCAGCCTCAACTGGAGTGATGTATCCACCATCTTTTTGTTCATCAACCACTTTGCATCCTGGAGATGATGATAAAACAGTTTTTACTTCCTCTAAGTTATGTTTCTTATTAAATTCTACATTCACACTTATTGAGTGAGATACAAGAACAGGAATTCTTACACAAGTAGATGTAATATTAATTTTATTATCTAAAATTTTTTTCACTTCATCATGATTTTTTTGCTCCTCTTTTGTGCTTCCATTTTCAAGAAAGCTATCGATATGTGGTATTGCATTGAAAGCTATCTGCTTAGTAAAATTTTTAGACTGGACATTTTTGTTTTCCAATACTTCTTTTGTTTGAGATATCAGTTCATCCATGCCAGCTTTTCCTGCACCTGATACAGATTGGTAAGTTGATGCAACTATTCTTTTGACATTATATAAATCATGTAGGGGTTTAAGAGCTACAACTATTGGAATTACAGAGCAATTAGCATTTGCTATAATATTTTTATTTTTAAATTTTGGTAATTCTTTTGAATTTACTTCAGGTACAATTAAAGGTATTTCGGGATCTTTTCTAAAAAATTTTGAATTATCTATAACAATTGTTTTTTCAGCAGCTATTGGCGCCCATTTTTCAGCTATTGCTGATCCAGCCGCAAAAAATGCTATTTTTACTTTTGAAAAATCAAACTCCTCTAAGTTTATTACTGTATGTTCTTTCCCTAAAAATTGTATTTTTTTTCCAGCACTATTTGGAGAAGCAACTAAGTAAGCTTCGGTTATAGGAAAATTTTTTTTTTCCAAAACTTCAATTAATTTTCGACCTACGTTTCCAGTTGCACCAACTATTGCTATATTCATGATATTTAAAGTTTTATACTAAATGAAAGGTAAATCACAAACTTTTCCATCAAAATGATTACCATTTATATTGATTTTGAAGGATTTCGACTCCTCAAAGTGAGGTTTATTTATCATTGCAATTCCAATAACTTGGTCGAATGTTGGATTATAACATCCGGATCTTAATTCTCCAATTACTTTATTATTTTCATCAATTAAATCCATTGAACCAGTAACATTTATTTCCTTAGTATCAATTTTCACTCCCATTAATTTTTTTTTAATTCCTTCTGATTTTATTTTCTTTAATTTTTCTTTACCTAAAAAATCTACGTCACTGTCAATATTGATATATTTATCAAATCCACATTCATATGGATTGTCTCCATTGTCCATATCATTACCATGTGAAAGTAAACCACTCTCAATACGTTCAATTAAATTTGGCCCACCTGGTTTAATATTAAATTCTTTACCAATTTCAAAAAGGTGATCATATAGTTTTAAACCTGACTCGTTGTGTTCCATATAAATTTCATAGCCACCTTGTTTAGACCATCCAGATTTTGCAATAAGATGTTTATCTCCGCCAAATTCAAAATAATCAAAGCCAAAAAATTTTAAATTTACAATTTTTTCTCCAAAAACTTTTTCCATTAATTGGAATGATTTTGGTCCTTGCACTGCCATTATATCAACATCAGGTTCAGAAATTTTTACATCAAATTTGTTTCCAATCGCTAATCCTTTGGCAAATAGAATTACATCTGAGTCAGCTAAAGAAATCCACCATCTATTTTCATTTAGTCTTAAGACTACAGGATCATTTATTAAACCAGCATTATCATCAATTATTGGGCAGTAGTAACATCTTCCATCTTTAGATTTTGATAGATCTCTACATGTCATTAATTGAACTAATTTTGCAGAATCTTTACCAGAAATTTCAACTTGTCTTTCAGCAGCAACATCCCAAATTTGAACATGCTCTTTTAAGTGATGGTAAGCATCTTCTACAGAACCAAATGCTGCTGGCAACAACATATGATTATAAATGGTGTAAGCAGTCACACCTTGTTTCTCAATTCTAGAGGTATACGGTGTTCCCCTTAGTCTTCTTGATTTTGCTATTAAAAAGTTTTTCATTTATTTTTCCGCATTACTGTCATCTTATTTCAATTTTGTAAAGAAACTATATTAGCTAAGCTCTTTAGCTTGTTTTCTTAATTCAAACTTTTGAATTTTACCCGTTGATGTCTTTGGCAATGGAGCAAATACTACTTTCTTTGGAAGTTTAAACCCAGCGAGGGTTTCTCTACAAAAAGTAATAATTTCCTCCTCTGTGCTAGATTTCCCTTCTATCAACTCCACAAAAGCACACGGAGTTTCTCCCCATTTCTCATCAGGCTTTGCAACTACTGCTGCTAGAGATACAGCAGGATGTTTTGATATTGTGTTTTCTATTTCGATAGAAGAAATATTTTCTCCACCAGATATAATAATATCTTTAGACCTATCCTGAATTTTTATGTAACCACTTGGATGCGTTACAGCTAAATCTCCTGAATGAAACCATCCACCTTCCATAGATTTTTCTGTTGCCTCTTTATCTTTAAAATAGCCTTTCATTACAACATTACCTCTAATCATTATTTCACCCATAGTTTTTCCGTCATGAGGTATTGGTTTCATAGTTTCTGGGTCCATGACAACAACACCCTCCGTGTTTGGATATCTTACACCTTGTCTGGCCTTGATTTCATTTTGATTGTCTTGATCTAATCCATCCCACTCATCATTCCATGCACATTGTAAAATATGACCATAAGTTTCTGTTAAACCATAAACATGCATTACTTCAAATCCAAGTTTTTTCATTTTTTCAAAAATTATACTTGGAGGAGGAGCACCTGCGGTTAAAACGTAAACTTTTCTTTTTAATTCTTTTTGTTGATCTTTTGGTGCGTTAGCCAACATATTTAAAACAATTGGAGCACCTCCAAAATGAGTCACTTCATATTTATCTATCAACTCAAATATTTTTTTAACATCAATGTTTCTTAAACATATGACTCTTCCATGAATCATTGACATTGTCCAAGGATAGCACCATCCATTACAATGAAACATTGGAACTGTGTATAAAAAGTTTAATTTATTAGGCATGTTCCATGCAACAGCACTTCCGGTTGCCATTAAATATGATCCTCTATGATGATAAACTACTCCTTTTGGATTCCCTGTTGTTCCTGATGTATATCCTAAAGCAATTGCCTGCCACTCATCTTTGGGTAATTTCCAAGTATAGCCCTCATCACCTGTATTAAGAAAATCTTCATATTCCAAAGAGCCTATTGCTTTAGAATCTTTTAAATTCGCATCTTTATCATCAATATCTATTATTTTAATTTCCTGCTTTACGTCTTCTAAAGCTTTTTTGATTACATCGTGAAATTGTCTATCTACTATTAATACTTTTGCCTCACTGTGATTTAAGATGTAGCTTATTGTCTTAGAGTCAAGTCTTGTATTAATTGCATTTATTACCGCACCAACCATTGGAATAGAATAATGTGCCTCAAAAATTTCTGGGGTGTTAAACGCTAAAACAGATACTGTGTCACCAGTTTTAATTCCAATTTTATCCAGTGCACTGGCAAACTTCACACATCTTTTATAAACTTCGCTCCAAGTATATTTTCTACTCTCATAAACTACTGCCTCATAATTTGGGTAAATATCTTTTGCCCTCTCTAAAAAAGATAAAGGCGTTAATGGAACATAATTAGCATCATTTTTATCCAAATTTGTCTCATAATGGTTCATGCTAATTAAATTTATAGTTCATAATATAATTACTTCCAGTTGTTGCAGTAATATAACTACTTTCTATTCTAGGAAGTACTCTATTGAAGAAAAAGTTTGCGGTTTGTATTTTGTCCTCATAAAAGTCTTTATTGCTGTCATATTCCTTAAAAGAAACTTCAAGCACTTTCAACCATGCATGTCCTGTAGCCACTAAACCTAAAACTTTTAAATAATCATTACATGCTCCACTAGCATCCTCTGGAGAATTTTTGATTTTTTCTTTCATCCAATCAGTAAATTTGGATAAAATATCTAAATGATAATTAAGTTGTTTTATAAATGGCTCTGCTTTTTTGTCTGTGATGTTAATCTCGTCTTTAACTAGGTTTAAATAGTTTTCAATAACATCACCATTTTTGTTAATTAACTTTCTAAAAACTAAGTCAGCCGCCTGAACTGAATTCGTTCCCTCATAGATAGGTGTAATTCTATTATCTCGATAGAATTGTTCAATACCTTGATCTTTTGTAAATCCATACCCTCCATGAATTTGCATTGCTTCACTGGTTATCTCCATTGCATTGTCTGTGAAAAGTGATTTAACAACCGGTGTCATTAATGAAACGAGATCTGAAGCCTCTTGTTTTATTTTTTCATCAGAATGATTCAAACTTACTTCAATTTGCTGAGATAGCCAGAAACTCAAGGCTCTTTGTCCTTCTATCATAGATTTCATGCTTAAAAGTGATCTTCTTATATCAACATGATCAATAATAAAATCTGCACCATTGTTTGATTTAGAATTAAATGCCTTCCCCTGTTTTCTTTCTTTGGCATAAGTAAGAGAATTTTGGTATGCAATTTCTGAAATTCCAAGTCCCTGAATGCCAACAATTATTCTTTCTAAATTCATCATTGTAAACATAGAGTTTAAACCTTTATTTTTAGGTCCAATCATGTATCCAACAGCATCATCAAAATTTAAAACACATGTTGCAGATCCTTTAATTCCCATTTTATTTTCAATAGAGCCTGTTGAAACACCATTTCTTGGCCCAACAGTTCCATCTTTATTTAAAACGAATTTGGGAACTAAAAATAAACTAATTCCTTTAGTCCCTGCCGGAGAGTCTGTTGATCGAGCTAAAACTAAATGAATAATATTTTCTGTTAAATCTTGGTCACCTGAGGTAATGAAAATTTTTTGTCCACTTATCTTGTATGTTCCATCTTTTTGATCTACAGCTTTAGTTTTTAACAAACCTAAATCTGTTCCACATACTGGTTCTGTAAGACACATTGTTCCACTCCATTTCCCCTCTACCATTTTAGGTAAATAAGTATTCTTTATTTCTTCATCTGCATGTCTTAGTAAACAATTATATGCCCCAATTGTTAGTTCGCTATAAAGTTTAAATGACAAGCTTGCTGATGAAAGCATTTCATCAAAAAATGTACTGACTGTTTTTGGCATTCCTTGTCCACCGTATTTTGGATCACAAGATAAGGAAATCCATCCATCTTCAATAAATTTTTGGTAAGCCTCTTTGTATCCTGGGGGTGTTCTGACAACTCCATTTTCAAGAACTGCAGGCGTTTCATCTCCACTCTTTGCAAGAGGCAAAATTAAGTTTTGAGTTATTTTAGCTGCTTCATCCAAAATATCCTTCACTAATTCTGAGTTAACTTCCTTGTATTTTTCAATCTCATTATACTTTTTATTATTTCTCAATTTATCAAAGAGAAACATCATATCTTCGACAGGTGCATTATAAGTTGGCATAAGTATACTTTAGAATAAATGTTAAATTATTGCAATTTTGAAATTATCGCATCACCCATTACTGATGTAGATACCTCTTTCATTCCTTTGGAAATAATATCTTTAGTTCTAAGACCTTCATCTAGAACATCTTGAACAGCTTTTTCCAAACTATCTGCCTCTTTATCAAGGTCTAAGGAATATCTTAAAGCCATAGCAAAGCTTAAAATTGTAGCAATTGGATTCGCTATACCTTGTCCAGCTATGTCTGGTGCAGATCCATGAACTGGCTCATATAGTGATCGCATATTACCATTTTTATCTTTTGCACCTAAAGAAGCTGATGGTAAAAGTCCTAAAGAACCAGTCAGCATCGCTGCTTCATCAGATAACATATCACCAAAAAGGTTATCAGTAACAATGACGTCAAATTGTTTTGGATTTCTTACTAATTGCATTGCACAATTGTCAGCAAGCATATGATTCAATTCAACATCGCTATATTCTTTTTCATGAATTGATTGAACTTCTTCTTTCCATAATTGGCCAGCTTCCATTACATTTGATTTTTCACAAGAAGTAACTTTATTATTTCTTTTTCTTGCTAGATCAAATGCAACTCTAGCTACTCTCTGAATTTCACTTGAGGTGTAAACATGTGTATTTATTCCTTTTCTTTCTCCATTATCTATAGGCTTAATTCCCCTCGGTTCACCAAAATAAATTCCTCCAGTTAATTCTCTTACGAAAAGTAAGTCTAAATCTGAAACAAGCTCGGGTTTTAAACTTGATGCATCAACAAGTTGTTTAAAACATATTGCAGGTCTAAGATTTGCAAATAACTTTAATTCTTTTCTTAATTTTAAAAGTGCTCTCTCTGGTTTTTTAGAAAAGTCAAGATTATCCCACTTCGGTCCACCTACTGCACCTAAAATAACTGCTGCACTTTCCTGTGCCTTATAAAAAGCCTCATCAGTTATTGGTGAACCATGCTTATCATAAGCAGCTCCACCAACTAGGTCTTTATCTATTTCAAAATCTAAAGATTTCTTTGAGTTGAACCATTTAATTATTTTTTCAACCTCGGCCATAACTTCCGGACCAATACCATCACCAGGCAATAGTAGTATTTTTCTCTTTTTAATTTTAATCACTAAAAATCCAAGGCTTTGATGTTTTTATTTTATTTTCATAGGAAATTATTTTGTCCGACTTTTCTAATGATAATGCAATATCATCAAGTCCTTCTATCAAACATTTTTTCTTAAATTGATCTATTTCAAATTTGATTTCTTTATTTCCAAAATTTATTGTTTGTTCAGGCAAATTTACAGAAATTTCCTCTTTTCTTTTTGAATATTCTGAGATCTCTTTAATTTGGTCTTCTGAAATTGTAATCGGCAAGATGCCATTTTTAAAACAGTTATTGTAAAATATGTCTGCATAACTAGAACTTATCACACAAGTAATTCCAAAATCTAACAAAGCCCAAGGTGCGTGTTCTCTAGAAGATCCGCATCCAAAATTTTTTCCTGCTATTAAAATTTTTGAATTATTGTAAGGTCTATTATTTAAAATAAAATCATTAATTTCTTTACCACTCTGGTCATATCTCATTTCAAAGAATAAATTTTTTCCTAATCCTGTTCTTTTAATAGTTTTTAAAAACTGTTTGGGAATTATCATATCTGTATCTATGTTTACGATAGGAAGATAAGCAGGAATACTTTTGATTGAACTAAATTTTTTCATTTAATTTTGGTACTTTCTAACATCATCTAAATTCCCAGATATTGCAGCTGCTGCAGCCATTGCAGGGCTAACTAAATGTGTTCTCCCACCTCTTCCTTGTCTTCCCTCAAAATTTCTGTTTGATGTTGACGCACATCTTTCCTCTGGCTTAAGTTTGTCTGCATTCATAGCTAAACACATTGAACAGCCTGGTTCTCTCCATTCAAAACCTGATTGTAAAAATATTTTATCTAAACCCTCTTGTTCAGCTTGCTCCTTAACTAATCCAGATCCAGGAACGATCATTGCATGTACATGATTGGCAATTTTTTTATCTTTAAGAATTTTAGCTGCTTCTCTGATATCTTCTATTCTTCCATTAGTGCAGCTTCCAATAAAAACTTTATCTATCTTAATATCTTGGATTTTTGTATTTGGTTTTAAACCCATATAATTTAATGATCTGTTAATTGAATTTTTTCTATCTGGATCAGTTTCGTTTTCTGGACTCGGAACTTTACCATCTATTTCCACCACATCTTGTGGAGATGTTCCCCAAGTTACCATTGGTTTTATTTGTGAACCATCTAATGTTAACTCTTTGTCAAAGTTTGCATCTTTATCAGACTTTAATGTGTGCCAATATTCTAAGGCTTTATCCCAGTTTTCTCCCTTTGGTGACATTGGTTTTCCTTTTAAATACTTAAATATTTTCTCGTCTGGTTGTATAAGTCCTGCTCTAGCACCACCTTCAATAGTCATATTGCAAATTGTCATTCTCTGCTCAACACTTAGATCAGAAATAAGATTTCCAGCATACTCAATTACGTAACCTGTACCTCCTGCAGTACCTATTTTTCCAATGATTTGTAAAATTACATCTTTTGATGTTACCCCAATAGGTAACGACCCATTAACACTTATCCTAAAATTTTTTGATTTCTTTTGAACTAAAGTTTGTGTTGCTAAAACATGTTCTACTTCAGACGTTCCAATTCCAAATGCTAAAGCTCCAAATGCACCATGTGTTGCAGTATGACTATCACCGCAAACAATAATATTACCAGGTTGTGTAAATCCCTGCTCAGGCCCAATGATATGAACAATACCTTGTCGTTTGTCATCCATTCCGAATAACTCTACTCCAAATTCTTTACAATTCTTATTCAAAGTTTCAACTTGAATTCTTGAGTCTTCATCAGCAATTCCCTCTGATCTGTCAGTAGTAGGAACATTGTGATCTGCAACAGCAAGTGTTAATTTTGGATGTCTGACTTTTCTGTTAGAATTTCTTAATCCCTCAAATGCCTGAGGACTGGTCACCTCATGAATTAAATGTCTATCTACAAACAATAAAGATGTTCCATCTGGTTGTTCATCAACTAGGTGATCATTCCAAATTTTATCGTAAGTTGTAAGAGACATTTAGAAAAAAATTATTTTTTCTGATCTTGATTATCTTTCGTTTCTTCTTTTTTAGCAGGCTCTACTTTTGGAGCTTCTGCTTTAGCTTCTTCTTTTGGAGCTTCTGCTTTAACTTCTTCTTTTGGAGCTTCTGCTTTAGCTTCTTCTTTTGGAGCTTCGGTTTGAGGCTCAGTAGAAGGCATTACATTTTCTTCAGTGACTTCATTAATTTTAGTTTCTAAATCAATACCAATTGTTTTCTTAATTTTTTCAGCTATTCTTGCAGATTTACCTGTTCTATCTCTTAAGTAGTATAGTTTTGCTCTTCTTACTTTACCTGATCTAACAACTTTAATTGTATCAACAATTGGACTATACAATGCAAAAGTCCTCTCCACTCCTTCTCCAAATGAAATTTTTCTAACTGTAAATGAAGAGTTTATATCTCTACTTTTTTTTGCAATACAAACACCTTCAAAATATTGAATTCTGTCTCTTTTACCCTCGGTTATTCTTACCCCAACTTTAACTATATCCCCTGGAAAAAAGTCAGGATGTTTTCTCTCTGCAATGATTTTGTTTAAATTTGATCTGTTAATTTCTTCTATATTTTTCATTTTAATTTTTCTTATATTTTTGCCATAAATCTGGTCTTCGGTCGCGTGTTATAGCCTCAGATTGAGATAAACGCCAGTCTTTAATTTTGGCGTGATCGCCTGAAATTAGTACATTTGGGACCTTTTTTTCCTCCCAAATTTGGGGTTTTGTAAATTGAGGATACTCTAGAAGACCATTTTCAAAACTTTCATCTCTTGATGAATTTAGATTACCTAAAATTCCTGGAATAAATCTAAGGATAGAGTCAATGACGACAAAAGCAGCAACTTCACCTCCTGACAATATAAAATCACCAATACTAATTTCCTCAATATTTCTGCTTTCTAGTATCCTTTCATCTACACCTTCGAAGTGACCACAAATTAAATTTATTGAATTTTCATTAGAAAATTCTCTTGCAAGTTTTGAGTTAAATACTTTCCCTCTTGGACTCAAATAAATGGTTTTTTCTCCACTTTTAACATTCGCATCTAATGAGCTTGCCAAAACATCTGCTTTCATTATCATTCCATTTCCGCCGCCATATGGAGTGTCATCAACAGTTTTATGTTTGTCCAAAGCATAGTCTCTTATATTTATAATTTCTAAATTCCATTCTTTTCCCTTAGACTTACCAAAAAGACCTTTGTCTAGATAACCAGGAAAATAATCTGGATAC
>CACEMI010000019.1:0-12660 GCA_902560585.1 uncultured Pelagibacteraceae bacterium
TTTTTCCCATACCCACTCCTCCATACAAATATAACGGATTATAGTGAGCTATATCTTTAGAAACTTTTTTTGAAGCCTCAAATGCTAGTTTATTACTTGCGCCTGTTATAAAATTTTCAAAGTTTTTATTTGGGTCAATTCTATTATATTGAAGATAAGAATCTTTGATAAACGAAATATTATCTTTATTTATCTCGTCATATGTCTTGCTTGAAAGATTTGTATCCTCAACCTCAACCTCTTTATTGTTTTTAATTATAAATTCTATCCTTATTAAATCTTTTTTATGTTCTTTAATTATTTTTAATATTTGATCTAAGTATCTTGAAACAATCCAATCTCTGATGAATCTAGTTGAAACTGAGAATAAAATATAGTTATGATATTCATCAACTAGCTCAATTTTATTAATCCAACTCTCAAAAATATCATTTCCAAACTTTGTACGCATTTCTTTTTTGATATTTTCCCAGTCAATTTTCTTTTCTAGTGCTTTATTATTTTGTAAATTATTTTTCATGAGGGAATTCCACTTAAGACTTATAAAAAATTATTGCAATAAATTTATTTGTAATAACAAAAATAAATAAAATTTATGATTGAATAAATTTTAGATTGAATTTTATAAAATTTTTTTTGCAACCTAGTCGAGTACGATATTTGAAATTTAAAATTTTACTAAATCTACATCTAGTAATTTTTTAAATTAAACTTTTAGATGTAGTAATTTATTATTAAATTGTACGCTTAAGTTGTATATAAAAAAATTTTACTTATTGGAGGTTGTTATAAAGAATTAATTTTTTTTGTAATTCTCGATACATTCCTTGAGGCGTTTTGTCTTTTAATAATTCCTGTTTTTGCAATTGACATCAATTCGGAATTTAGTTTTGGAAGAAACGCTAAAGCCTCTTTTTTATCCTTTTTTTCAATTATAGAGTTCATTTTTTTCAATGCACTTCTATAACGACTTTTTCTAGATCTGTTAACAGCTGTTTGCCTTTTAATTTTTCTAGTACGTTTAATTGCTGATTTAGTATTCGCCATAAGCGTGAGTGTATATCTTCAGTTAATGATTGGGTCAATACAATAATTGTTTATTTTTGACACAAATTACAAAAAAAACTGGATCTATTTGAAATAAATTTTTTATGTATTGTCCCCTTGCAACTATATTTTAAACATTTTTTATTTTCTCTTTGATATACATTAAAAATTTTTTGAAAAGAACCTTGATTTCCACTTATATTTTTAAAATCTCTTATGCTGGAGCCACCTTTATCTATTGCTTTTTTTAAGACTAATTTTGAAAAATGAGAAATCTTTTGGCAATCATTTAAACTAAGCAAACTTGCTTGCTTTGAGGGTAAAATCTTACATAAGAATAATATTTCACTAGCATAAATATTACCAATTCCAGAAACAAAATTCTGATCAATTAAAAAATTTTTAATATTTTTTTTTTTATTTTTAAAATAATTAAAAATATAGTTCTTATTAAATAATGGGTCAAAGGGCTCTGGCCCATATTTTTTAAAGTTATTGTTAATTTGCTCATCACTTTTAAAATAAGTAAAATAGCCGAATCTTCTTGGGTCATTATAAATTAATTTAAAGTCATCAATTTTCATTTCTACATGATTATGCTTTTTGGGTAACAATGGAGAATGATAAAAACTGGTATTTGTTATAGAGTTTTTTTTTTTGGAGTTATTAATTAAATGAATAGTTCCTGACATCCCAAGATGAATCATTAAATTAGAACTATCCTCAAATTTTAGTATTAAGTGTTTTGAAAATCTATCTACTTTGGTAATTTTTTTTTTTAATATATTTTTTTCAAAATTTTTTGGGATCTTAAACCGTAAATTCCTATTTTTTATTAATATGTCTTTAATAATCTTTCCTGTAATACTCTTATTCAAAGATTGTTTAACGATTTCTACTTCTGGTAATTCAGGCATTTCATACTATATTAGTCTTTTAATATAATTTATATGCAACAAAATCTTCAAAATAAAGCAGGCCTCGTCGAGGGTGTCTTTAATAAAGTTTACGACAGATATGATTTGATGAATGATTTTATGTCATTTGGAATTCATAGAATTTGGAAAAAAAACCTTATGAATTGGATGAAACCAACTAAAAACAAAAAATATTTAGATGTTGCTTGCGGCACGGGTGATCTGGGTAAACTATTTTTAGACTATACAGACAAGAATGGAGAAATTACATCTTCAGATTCGAACAAGAAAATGATCGAAAAAGGTAAAAGAAGATTAAGAAACTACAAAAACATAAAATGGGTTGTAGCTGAGGCAGAAGAGTTGCCATTCGAGAATAATACTTTTGATTTTTATACAATAAGTTTTGGTTTACGAAATACAAAAAATTTAAATAAATCTTTATCAGAAGCATATAGAGTCCTTAAACCTGGTGGAAGGTATATGTGTTTAGAATTTTCAAAAGTTCAAAATTCAAATTTAGACTTTTTATATAAAAATTACTCAAAATTAATTCCTCTTGTAGGAAAAGCGGTTGTTGGTGATAAAGAACCATATGAATATTTAACCAAGAGCATAGAAGAATTTGTTAATCAGGAAGAATTAATCCATTTAATGAAAAAAAATAGTTTTAATAATTGTTCATATAGAAATTTGTCAGGAGGAATAGTAGCTATTCATTCTGGTTGGAAAATATAATGTTCAAAAGATTAATTACTTTATTAAAACTTGGAAGAAAACTCGCAAAATCCGATGCTTTAACAATTGTATCAAAATTTAACAAACCACCTCTATTAGTAACCGTAATATTTAAATTACTTTCTTTTTCATTTACTAAAAAGGATGTGTCATTTGATAATTTAAGTGAAGGTGAAAAATTATCTAATTCACTAGCATCAATGGGTACAACATTCATTAAACTAGGTCAGTTCCTAGCAACAAGGCCCGATATAATAGGAGATGCTTTATCGAAAGAATTGGAAAATTTACAAGATAAACTTCCACCTTTTTCACAATCCAAAGCAAAAGAAATGATTAAAAAAGATTTAGGTAATGAAATATATAACTCAATAATTAATATAAGTGAACCAGTTGCAGCCGCATCAATTGCTCAAGTACACAAAGCTCAAATTGATGATAATGGAGTTATAAAAGATGTAGCTATAAAAATATTGAGACCTGATATTAAAAAAATTTTCAATGAAGAAGTAGATGCTTTAATGCTCTTCGCCTTTATAATTGAGTCAATAATTAAAAAAACTAAAAGATTAAAGCTTGTTGAAGTAGTTTTTTTATTAAAAGAAATCACCAGCCTTGAGATGGATTTAAGATTTGAAGCCGCTGCAGCTAACGAATATGCAGAAAATACCAAAAATGACGTGGGTTTTGAGGTCCCTAAGATCTATTGGGATTATACGAGTGAAAATATAATGACGCTTGATTGGATTAATGGTGTATCTATTAGAGAGACAGAAGAGTTAGAGAAAAGATCAATTGATACAAAAAAAATTGCCACCGATATAATACAACATTTTTTAAGACATGCTGTGAGAGATGGTTTTTTTCATGCAGATATGCACCAAGGAAATATTTTTGTAAATGAGAGTGGTCAAATTGTTCCCATAGATTTTGGTATTATGGGAAGGTTAGATAACGTTAGTAAAAGATTTCTTGCTGAGATTTTATTTGGTTTTATACAAAGAGATTATAAAAAAGTTGCAGAGGTACATCTTGCAGCAGGATTAGTTCCAAACAACGTACCTGTAAATGATCTTGCTCAGGCACTAAGATCTATTGGTGAACCAATTTTTGGACACTCTATAAAAAATATTTCTGGTGGAAAGTTACTAAAACAACTTTTTGACGTTACAGAAAAATTTAATATGCAAACCCAACCTCAGTTACTTATGTTGCAAAAAACAATGGTGGTAGTTGAGGGAGTTGCAAGGAGGTTAAACCCAGAAACAAATATATGGGAGACATCCAAACCTGTTCTAGAAAAATGGTTAAAAGAGACTAAAGATCCTATAAATTCAATTAATGAGACATTAAAAGACTCTGTGGAAGTATTAAAACGTCTTCCAAATTTACCTGAGGTAATGGATAAAGCAAACCAAGCACTTAATTACCTTGCAAGTGGTCAAATACCTCAAAATACAAACTCGTATAATGAATTAAATACTAAAAAAGAAGAAATGAAGACATTTAGAAATCAATCTATTATTGGCTTATTATCTCTTGTAATTTTAACTCTATTGGTATTTTAATTCTCTTCATGAAAAATAAAAAAATACTTCTAATCATTTGTGGTGGAATATCTGCTTACAAAAGCTTAGAAGTTATAAGAGGTTTAAAAAAAAGAGATGTAAGTATTAAAACAATACTTACTAAGAGTGGTAAAAATTTTGTAACACCTCTGTCTATTTCGTCACTTTCGCAAGAAAAAGTTTTTGAAGACATATTCAGTGCAGAAAATGAAGCTGAAATGGATCACATTTCACTTTCTAGATGGGCAGATTTAATTTTAATTGTGCCTGCAACAGCAAATACAATTTCAAAATTAAGTTATGGTTTAACTGACGATCTAGCTAGCACAGTTGTTTTAGCATCAAATAAACAAGTATTTTTAGTGCCCGCTATGAATGTCAGAATGTGGGAACACAAATCAACCCAAAATAATTTATCAAAATTAAAAAGCTATGGTTATAAGATAATTGGACCTGAAATTGGAGATATGGCTTGTGGAGAGTATGGCAAAGGAAAAATGTCAGAACCCTCATATATATTAGAGACTATAGAAAATTATTTTAAGAATATTGAAAAAAATAAAAAATTTAAGGCATTAGTCACAGCTGGACCTACTCAAGAGTTTATAGATCCAGTGAGATTCATAACTAATAAGTCAAGTGGAAAACAAGGTTATGAGATTGCAAAATCATTGAGGGATAGCGGTTTTGAAACTACGCTTATTTCTGGAGAAACAAATTTAGACCCAGTTGAAGGAGTAAAATTTATTTCTGTTAAAACTGCAGAGGAAATGTTTAGGGAAACTCTTAATAACCTACCAGCAGATGTTGCTATTTTTAATGCAGCAGTAGCTGATTTTAGAGTTAAGGAGATTAGTAGTGAAAAAATTAAAAAAAGTGAAAATTTAGATCTTAAGTTAGAAAAAAATATTGATATTTTATCAAATATATCAAATCATAATTCACTTAGACCAAAAATTACTATTGGATTTGCGGCTGAATCACAAAATCTTGAATTCAATTCGAGGAAAAAGTTAGACCAAAAAAATTGTGATTGGATTATTGCAAATGATATTTCTGATAAAACAATAGGTTTTGACTCTGATGATAATGAAGTTTCTATATTTTATAAAAATAAAGAAAGTGAAAAATTATTAAAAAAGAAAAAATCTTTGATAGCATCTGAGATAGTGAATAGAATTATCTCTGAGCTTAATTAAGTAATGGTAAAAGTTTTATTTAAGAGACTTAACCAAAAAGCAAAGCTTCCAAGTTATAAAACCTCTGGATCGTCAGGTATGGACCTGATGGCATGTGTAGACGAGCCAGTAATAATCAACCCAAATGAATCGAAATTGATACCAACAGGTATTGCAATTGCAATTCCTGAAGACACAGAGGTTCAAATTAGACCAAGATCAGGCCTTGCTGCAAAATCAAGTATTAGTGTGCTAAATACACCAGGCACAATTGACAGTGATTATAGAGGGGAGCTAAAAATTATTTTATTTAATCATGGAAAAGATGAATTCATTGTAAATGATGAAGATAGAGTTGCTCAAATGGTTTTAATGCCTATTTTAAAAGTAGAAATTGAAGAAACAAGTGAATTACCAGAAACAATTAGAGGGTCTGGAGGATTTGGATCTACTGGTAAATAATAAATGTTTAGTAACAAAGACCTCGAGCGATATTCAAGACAAATTATTTTAAAAAAAGTTGGTGTTTTAGGTCAAAAGAAAATCCAAAATGCTAAAGTTCTAATTGTTGGATGTGGCGGCTTAGGAACGCCTGTTGTTGATTTACTTTGTAGAGCAGGTGTTGGTGAAATTGGTATGATGGATCATGATAAAGTGAGTATATCAAATTTACATCGACAAGTTATGTTCAATTCTGATGATGTAGGAAAACATAAAGTTAATATTTTAAAAAAAAAAATTAATAAAATAAATAAAAAGGTAAGAGTAAAAACGTATAGAATTAAAGCAGAAGATAAAAATTTAGGGAAAATCTTAAAACAATATGATGTTATTGTTGATGGAACAGATAATTTTAAGGCAAAATTTCTTCTAAATAAATTTTCAAGAAAATATAAAAAAAAACTTATTATTGGGGCAATAAGTAAGTTTGAGGGGCATATTTTTACATTTGATTTTAGTTTAAAAAAAAGTCCATGTTTAAAATGTTTTTATCAAGGGGAACCATCAGAGGGAGTTTTAGATTGTGAAACTGATGGTATATTAGGACCAACAGCAGTTATTACAGGCAGTCTTCAAGCCAATGAAGCTTTGAAGGCAATTCTAAGTGTTGGTAAGAATTTAAATTCTCATATTCTAATTCTAGATTTATTAAATCTTAAATTTAGAAAAGTGTTATTTAAAAAAAGAAAAGGATGTATATGCGAAAATATTTAGTACTTTTATTTCTTTTTCTTTTACCAATTTCATCGGCAGCTAAAGAAAACAATTATTTTCTCATGTTAAAAAATAAAAAGGTTAATGTAAGATATGGTCCGAGCCTGGATCATCCTGTTAAGTATATTTATAGAAAAATTGATTTACCTGTGAAGGTAATTGATAAAAAAGAAAATTTTAGAAGAATAATTGATCATAAACAAAATAGTGGTTGGATCCATGTTTCTCAACTAAGACCTTCTCGCTCACTAATCACTACAAATGAAAAGATACTTTTTAAAAAATCAACAAAATACTCAAAGCCACTCGCCAAATTAGATCAAGGACGCCTACTAAAAGTCATAAAATGTGAGGAAAAATGGTGTAACATTAAAACTGGTGACTATTCGGGTTGGATTATAAAAGATAACAATATTTGGGGTATAGTTAATTAAAGTCTGCTGAAAGAGCTTTGATATTGTCTTCTGAAAATTTAGTTGTATGTGAATATTCCTTGTGATCAATACCAACTTCAATAATATTATTCTGATCTTTAAACTTATTAACCTGATCATCTGAAAAATTGAAATGTATAAATTGTACAGATGAAGCCTTTCCATCATCTGAAGTTCTATCTACATCCATCTCAGGGACAGCATATATTTTTTCATCGTCAATT
This sequence comes from uncultured Pelagibacteraceae bacterium, assembly GCA_902560585.1. Lineage (GTDB taxonomy): Bacteria > Pseudomonadota > Alphaproteobacteria > Pelagibacterales > Pelagibacteraceae > Pelagibacter. Next base: position 7,322 of record CACEMI010000019.1, read on the forward strand.
TTAATGAAAATATTTTTTTCTACTCCACCTAATTTTCCAAGAAACTCTGCTCTTATCACTGGATTATCGATCTCAAACATTAAAGTTGCAACTAATTCTTTACCATTAGGAATGAGAGGATTATATGCAGCTAACTCATCAGCAATTTGTTCATCACCACCTTTTTCGATATAAAGCATTTCCTGAACTTGGGCAATCATTGTTTCATAACACTCAAAATAAAATGTTGCGTAAGGTCCTAGGAGAATCCTTCTATGCTTTTTAAATTCAACTAATTCTTTTCTCATTTGTCTTCTAACCTTTGCATAAGCATCTAAAGGTATAAGATCCTCTTTTGTAATTATTTTTTGTTCTTTTGACATTCTATAATCCATAACTTTTTGAGACTATTTCAATTGGATGCACAGCTTCATCACTTACTATATTTGTATCTTCAGCTAGCTGCTTAATATGTTTTCCAGCCAATGGACAGTCAGATGCCATATATTTATTATTTTTTCGTTTAACAGTGCTTGCGGTAGTTTTGCCCACTTTGTTTGCAATATCATGAGTTCCTTTCATTATTCCAAAGGTTCCACCATGCCCCGCACATCTTTCAACAACATCTAATTTAATGTTTGGAATTAGTCTTAGCATGTCCCTTGCTTTATTACCCATATTCTGAGCTCTTGCATGACAAGCATTATGAACAGTTACTCCACCATCAATTTCTTTTAGGCCATCAACCAAACCCTCTTTGTTGGCAATATCCATAACATATTCGTCAATATCAAGAGTATTTTGAGAAAGTTTTTTGATTATTCCATCATTTGGCATTAACAAAGGCCATTCAAACTTCAACATTAACCCACAACTAGCTGTTAAAGTTACTACTTTAAAGCCTTTATCAATATATTTATTTAATTCTCTTGAAACTAGTTGCGCTTGTTTTGTAACTTGATCTAAATCGGCTTGCTCTAGGTAAGGCATACCACAGCAACCCGGATAAGAATGCTCTACCTCTACATTATTATGGTGTAAGACTTTTAAAGCAGCCTCACCAGTTTTTTTCTTATTGAAATTAACAAAGCATGTTGAGTAAATTACTACTTTTCTTTCCTGATTTTTCCTTAAAATATTTTTTTTGAATTTCTCAAAATACTTTGAAAATGTTTCTTTGTTGTACCTTGGTAAAATCACTCTTTTATCTATTCCAGTAAAAAATTCTAAAACTTTTCTAGCAAATTTATTTTTTACATCAGTAATCCAATTTATTAAAAAGTTAAAAAATATTCCTATTTTTGAATTTCTATCGATCTTAGTTAATTGATTTGCAGTTTTTGATATATCACCATTTTTTCTTTGAGCAGTCCTATATCTCAACATTAAATGAGGGAAATCTAAATCAAATTCATGAGGTGGTACATAGGGACATTTAGTCATGAAACACATATCACATAGAGTACAAGCATCAACAACTGGTTTAAACTTATCACTTGAAAGATCTGATACTTCGCCACCTTCTGTTTCGTCTATAAAATCAAACAGCTTTGGAAAGCTATCACACAAATTAAAACATCTTCTACATCCATGACATATATCGAAGACCCTTCTCATCTCCTGATCAATTTTCTCAGGGTTTATAAAATCTGGATCTCTAAATTTTAATGGATGTCTTGTAGGTGCTTGTGTACTACCTTCTTTGTTCATATAATTAAATTGTGGTGTTTGTGGACGAGAGGGGTTCGCCCACAAATTTTGTTTAAGAAATGCTTTCTAAAGTTTTTTGAAACTTTCCAGCATGAGATTTTTCAGCTTTTGCTAAAGTCTCAAACCAGTCAGCTATTTCATCAAAACCTTCATCTCTAGCTGTTTTAGCCATTCCAGGGTACATATCTGTATACTCATGTGTTTCACCTTGGATTGCAGACTCTAGATTTGCTTTTGTTTCACCGATTGGCTTACCAGTTGCTGGATCACCTACTTCTTCTAAATATTCTAGGTGGCCATGAGCATGTCCAGTTTCACCTTCAGCAGTTGATCTAAATACTGCTGCTACGTCGTTAAAGCCTTCAACATCCGCTTTTTGAGCAAAATAAAGATATCTTCTATTTGCTTGGCTTTCTCCTGCAAATGCTTCTTTTAAATTTTCCTCTGTTTTACTACCTTTTAATGACATTTTTACTCCTACTATTAATAATGATTCTAAAGTGGCTTATATATAGAGGAATTGTAATATGTCAACAGTTTAGAATAAATATAATGTATTATTTAAGCTATTGATATTAAAGAATTATTTTTGAGATTGATTATCACTCACAATTTTAGCGATAACTTCTACTGATTTTATTTTTTTTCCTGGGATTGTTTTTTTAATATTAACTTCATCAACATCATGTTGATGAATATCAATTAATCTATTTTCTTCTTCGTCAAAGAAATGGTGGTGATGAGTTACATTTGTATCGTAATAACTTTGAGAAGCATTTAGTGGGATCTCTTTTAAGTAGCCCTTCTTGATAAATGCATGAACAGTATTATAAACTGTTGCCAGCGAAACCTTAATATTTGCCTGATTTTCAATGATTTTTACTAATTCTTTTATTGTAAAATGAAAGGTTTGTTCGGCATCAAATAAGACTTCACAGATTTTTATTCTTTGTTTTGTGGGTCTAAGTCCTGATTTTCTTAATTTATCTATATATTGCTCAGCGTAAGCCATTATTAATTATAATTATTCTAAAGAATATCTATATTATAATGTCAGTAAATCAAGTAATAAGATTAAAATTTTATGAAAAAGAGTTTCTTTAATTACGATGAATTAATAAGTTGTGCAAATGGCAATCTTTTTGGCCCGGGTAATGCAAAATTACCATCCCCACCGATGCTAATGTTTGATAGAATTACTGAAATAGATGAAAATAAGGGTGCTTTTGGCAAAGGATTGATGAAAGCTGAACTTGATATTAAAGATGATTTATGGTTTTTTGATTGTCATTTTAAAGAGGATCCAGTTATGCCAGGATGCTTAGGTCTAGATGCAATGTGGCAGTTGGTTGGTTTTTACTTAGGTTGGCTTGGAAACCCAGGTAGAGGAAGAGCTTTAGGAGTAAGCACAGTAAAATTTACTGGAGAAGTTTTAAAGAATGTCAAAATGGCAACATATATAATTGATATGAAAAGAATATTAATTAAAGGTGAAACAACTGTTGGCTTAGCAAATGGGATTCTTCTGGCGGATGATAAAAAGATTTACTCAGCTGATGGTCTTAAAGTAGGATTGTTTAAAAAATGAGAAGAGTAGTAATTACTGGTTTAGGAGTTGTTTCTTGTTTAGGCAATAATCAGGAAGAAGTTCATCAATCTTTATTAAATTCTAAATCAGGAATTTCTTTTTCTGAGGAATATAAAGAACATAATTTAAAAAGTCATATTCATGGAAAGCCAAATATAAAACTTGAAGATCATATAGATAGAAAAACAATTAGATTTATGGGTTCAGGATCCGCTTATAATTACATTGCAATGAAAGAGGCAATTGAAGACTCTGGATTAGAAGATAGTGAAGTAAGTAATTTCAAAACAGGGATTGTAATGGGTTCTGGAGGACCCTCAATAGAAAATGTTATTTTAGCAGCAGATAAAACTAGAGCTAAAACTCCAAAATTAATGGGACCATTTATAGTTCCAAGAACAATGGCGAGTACAGCTTCAGCTACACTTGCTGTGCCTTTTAAAATTAAAGGTACGAATTATACAATGAGTTCAGCTTGTGCAACTAGTGGTCACTGCATTGGAAATTCTATGGAATTAATTCAAATGGGGAAACAAGATATTGTTTTTGCTGGTGGAAGTGAGGAAATTCATTGGGCAATGACTGCAATGTTTGATGCAATGACTGCACTTTCATCAAAATATAATGATACACCTGAAAAGGCTTCAAGGGCATATGATAAAACAAGAGATGGTTTTGTAATTGCAGGAGGTGCAGGGGTTCTAGTCCTTGAGGAGTACGAACACGCAAAAGCGAGGGGAGCTAAAATATACGCAGAATTAACTGGTTATGGAGCAACTTCAGATGGATACGATATGGTAGCCCCATCCGGCGAAGGAGCGGTTAGATGTATGAAAATGGCAATGTCCACTTCAAAAAATAAAATAGATTATATTAATACTCATGGAACATCTACACCTGTTGGAGATATTACAGAATTGAATGCAGTAAAAGATACTTTTGGAAATGAAATTCCAAAAATAAGTTCAACTAAGTCTTTGTCAGGTCATCCATTAGGAGCTGCTTCAGTTCACGAAGCTATATATTGTTTAATTATGATGAAAAACAATTTTATTGCTGGATCAGCCAATATCAGTGAAATGGATGAAGAGGCTAAAAAATTTCCAATCGTTGCTAAAACAGAAACAGAGGCAACTTTAAATACAGTTATGTCTAATAGTTTTGGTTTTGGTGGAACAAATGCAACATTAATTTTTGAGAAAGTTTAATTCATGTCTTTAATGAAGGGAAAAAAAGGACTGATAATGGGTGTTGCTAACGAAAGATCCATTGCGTGGGGCATTTCGCAAAAACTTGCTGAGTCAGGTGCAGAATTAGCTTTTACTTATTTGGGTGATGCTCTCAAAAAAAGAGTGGTACCTTTAGCAGAAAAACTCAATTCAAATGTTACATTTAGTTGTGATGTCGAAAGAAAAGAAGAAGTAGTCAAACTATTTGAAGATATTAAATCCCAATGGGGTGAAATAGACTTTGTTGTTCATGCAATCGCATTTTCAGACAAATCTGAATTGTCTGGAGAATATTTAAATACTACTAGAGAAAATTTTCAAAGAAGTATGCTAATTTCATGTTTTTCGTTCACAGAAGTTGCAAGGGAAGCTTCCAAAGTTATGAAAGAGGGTGGTAGCATGATCACTCTAAGTTATGAAGCTAACAAAGCCATTCCAAACTATAATGTTATGGGTGTTTGCAAAGCAGCATTGGAGTCTAGTGTAAAATATTTAGCACGTGATCTAGGAGCTAAAGGTATAAGAGTTAATGCAATAAGCGCAGGTCCGATTAAAACTTTAGCAGCATCAGCAATTGGAGATGCTAAATTTTTATATAAATGGAATGCAGACCATTCATTTTTAAAGAGAAATGTAGACAATTTAGATGTTGGGAACTCTGCATTATATCTTTTAAGTGATATGGCGGGTGGAGTAACTGGTGAAATTCACTATGTAGACGCTGGATATAACAAAGTGGGAATGCCAGATCCTAAAAATATATCTTAAATTCAATTATTATGCTTATATTAGTCTGGTTTGTAGTTTGTATAATATTTTTTATAGTACAACTA
>CACEMI010000020.1:0-8735 GCA_902560585.1 uncultured Pelagibacteraceae bacterium
TGCATTTAATGTTAAAAAAGCCAGAGAGGGTTCTAAAAATTTATTTTTAACTGCAGCATTAGCACTTAATAAATTTGTAACAGCAGATGATGTATTGAGAGGTGCTTTTGAGGCATTAGAGAATGGAGCTGATGCGGTAATGACACCTAGAAGTATGAAAATTGTTGAAATGCTTGCAAACGAAGATGTTCCAGTTATGGGACATTTAGGTTTAGTACCAAGAAAATCTACATGGATAGGAGGTTTAAGAGCAGTTGGAAAAAATAGTAATGAAGCATATGATTTGTATTTAAAATTTAAAAGATTAGAGGATGCAGGAGCATTCTCAGCTGAATGTGAAGTAATTCCCGAAAATGTAATGGGAGAGATTTCTAAAAGAACAAATATAATTACAGTATCACTCGGCTCAGGAAAGTTTGCTGATGTAATGTACTTGTTTATGGAAGATATTTGTGGGGATACTGAAAATCCACCAAGACATTCAAAAGCTTATGGAAATTTAATAAAATTAAAAAATCAAATTAATCAAGAGAGAGTAAAAGCGCTGAAAGCATTTAAAAAAGATTCTATGTCAGATAAATTTCCTGGAAAGAAACAATCTATAAATTTAAATCAAAAAGAGTTTGAGCTATTTCTTGAGAAACTAAATTAATAAGTGTCAGACTCTTTTTTATTTATTGAGCCCTTCATTTTTTCTACAATTGCCTTTGCGCCTGCGCTCATAGCTCTTTGATCCGCACCAATTGTTACGAAGTTAAATCCTTTATCAATCATTTTTTGTGCATATTCTGTAGTTCCATTATGAATACCAGCAAATATATTATTTTTTTTTGCATGCTCTAAAATTCTTAATATTTGAGAATAAGCTTTTGAATTTTCAGGTTTGTCAAATCCAGGTTTTTCTCCAATTGCTAGGCTTAAGTCAGCTGGACCAATATATATCCCATCCACACCGTTAGTAGACATAATCTCATCTAATTTATCTAATGACTCCTTTGTCTCAATCATAGCTAATTTTAAAATCTCATCATTTGCATGTTCTGCGTAATCAGCACCACCATAAATTAATCCTCTAACTGGGCCAAAACTTCTATATCCTCTTGGAGGATACATGCATGCTTGTACAAATCTTTCTGCCTCCTCTTTATTACTTACCATAGGGCATATAATTCCATAACAACCAGCGTCTAAAATTTTCATTATTTGCCCTGGTTCATTCCAATTTACTCTGGCAAGAGGAGTTACATCAGTTGAAGAAATTGTTTGAAGCATTGGAAGTGCGTTTGTGTAATCAACAAGTCCATGTTGCATATCAACAGTCAGGGAGTCCCAACCTTGATGTGCCATAACTTCTGCAGATACTGTACTAGGTATTTGTAACCAGCCGTTAACAACTGGCTTTCCTTCAGCCATCATTTGTTTAACTTTATTTTTTCTCATTAATAATTAAGACCAAAATGAGTATATTTAATATTTAAATAATCCTTAATGGCCATTGATCCACCCTCTCTACCATAACCCGTCTGTTTGATACCTCCAAAAGGAACTTCTGCAAACGCAATAGTAGGATGATTTACTGCACATGTTCCAGTTTCCATTTTTTCTGAGACTTTGTGAGCTTTTTCTAAAGAATTTGTATAAATATAGCTTGCCAAACCTAAGTCATTGTCGTTAGCTCTTTCAACGACTTCATCTGTATCTTTAAATGTTAGTAGTGGAACCAATGGTCCAAAAGGTTCCTCTTTTGCAATTGTAAAGTTATCTTGAACATTGTCAAAAACAGTAGGTTCATAAAAATATCCTTTATTAAAACCAGATGGTCTCTTTCCACCACATAAAACAGTAGCTCCTTCTTTTTTTGTTTTCTCGACTAAGGCTTCTATTTCATTCAATCTTTTTTCTGTTGTTAATGGACCTAATATTGTGTCGTCATCCATTCCATTCCCAATTTTAAGTTTAGAAACTTTTTCAACTAATGTTTTTGCAAACTCATCTTTTTTCTTTTCATGAATATAAAATCTTGCCGGTGATATGCAAACTTGGCCGTTGTTTCTAAATTTTGCCGTTATTGCCATATCTGTAACCTTGTTTATATCTACATCATCAAAAACTATAAAAGGTGAGTGACCACTTAATTCCATTGTTACTCTTTGAACTTTCTCAGCGGCTTGCTTTAAAATAAGTTTACCTACTCTAGTTGATCCAGTAATAGAAACTTTTTTAACTATATCAGAAGATATAAGTTGTGATGAAATTTGTGCTGGATCACCCGATAATAAATTAACAACACCTGGAGGAACTCCTGCATCATTTATAATATTCATTAATTCCATTACACTTCCCGGAGTAATAACATCTGGCTTACATATAACTGAGCATCCAGCTGCTAAGGCAGTTGAAATTTTTCTAGAAGATAGAACTATTGGAAAATTCCATGGTATTAATCCTGCAACAACACCAACGGGCTCATACTTTACATACATTCTTGTATGTTCAAATCTACTTTCAACTATCTGACCATATATCCTTTTTGTTTCTTCAGAATTCCATTCAAAAATATCTGCTGCTCCACCTACTTCTCCTTTTGCTTCTGAAAAAGGTTTTCCAACTTCCAATGTAAGCCATTTTGCCAGTACATCAGTTCTCTCTCGCATAAGATCTGCAATTTTTCTTATAATTTTTGATCTCTGCCAAGGTGGAGTATTTCTCCAAACTTCAAGACCTTTTTCAGCTGACTTAAGAGCTTTATTTACATCTTCTTCACCAGCTTTGGATGCTTTGCCAATAACTTCTTCAGTAGCTGGATTGAATACATCATAAGTTTCATTATTTTGTGATTGTTGCCATTTGCCATCAATGAATTGTCCAAATTTGCTATACATAATTTTTATTTTATGGTTAATTAGTTGAATTTTTGAGGAGAATATAACTAGAAAAATGAAAAAAATAAAGCTTACTTGCGCTCATGCCTTGGTTAAACATCTAGTAGCTCAAAAAATCTACATAGAAGGTAAAGTTGAGCCTTTATTTCCAGGGGCATTTGGTATTTTTGGTCATGGGAATGTTGCATGCATAGGTCAAGCATTAGAGGAAAATAAGGATAAACTTCCAACTTATAGAGGTCATCATGAACAAAATATGGCTTTAACTGGCATTGCTTTTTCAAGAGCTAAAAGAAGAAAACAAATTTTTATTGCAACAAGTTCTGTTGGACCTGGATCTACAAATTTAGTGACTGCGTCTGCGGTAGCAATGAGCAATAGATTGCCTATTTTATTTTTACCCGGAGATACTTATGCGAATAGAATGCCAGATCCTGTGCTACAGCAAGTAGAGCATTTTTCAAATCCAGGAATGACTGCGAACGACTCTTTTAAACCAGTTACAAAATATTTTGATAGAATAACAAGACCTGAACAAATAATACAATCTCTTCCACAAGCAATTCAAACAATGCTTGATCCTGCGGATACCGGTCCTGCTTGTTTGTCTTTGTGTCAAGATGTGCAAGGAGAAATATTTGATTATCCAGAAGAATTTTTTAAAGAAAGAATACATAATATAAGAAGACCTAAACCAGATGATTTTCAAATTAAACAAGCAATGGAAAAAATTAAAAAGTCAAAAAAACCAATTATTATTTCTGGAGGAGGTGTTTTTTATTCAGATGCAATGGATGAATTAGGAAGTTTTGCCATAAAACATAATATACCTGTTACCCAAACAGTGATGGGATATTCAACGATGAAAAGAGATCATTCTCATTTTCTTGGTCCAATAGGAGGCCTTGGTGGTAAAGCTGCAAATAACTTAGCAAAAGAAACTGATTTAGCTATTTGTGTTGGTACAAAATTGGCAGATTTTACAACAGGTTCGTGGGCTAATTTTGAAAACCCTGAATTTAAATTGGTTTCAATTAATATTGCAAGACATGATGCAAACAAACATTTAGCCGAGGCAGTTATTGGAGATGCTAAAGTTTGTTTATCAGAGTTATCAAATTCTTTAGGAAATTGGAAATCTCCTGAGAGCTGGTACAAAAAATCACAAGATGAACTTAAGTCTTGGAATGAGTATGTTGATAAAGAAAGTGGACCAACAAACCAAGAAACACCAAACTATGCACACGCCGTAGGAGCAATTTATCGAAATTCAGATCCAACAGATATAGCAGTTACTGCTGCTGGTGGATTGGTTGGTGAAGTTGTGCAAGTCTGGAGACCAAAAGAACTAAATACGCATGAAACTGAATGGGGTTTTAGTTGTATGAGTTATGAAATTTCTGGTGCCCTAGGAATTAAGATGGCAAATCCTGACAAAGACGTAATAGCATTTGTGGGAGATGGCTCATATTTATTAAATAATTCAGACATCTATTCTTCAGTTTTAACAAATAACAAATTAATAATAATTGTTTGTGATAATGGTGGTCATGCAGTTATAAATAGACTTCAATTATTTAAAGGTGGAAAAGAATTTAATTGCTTATTTAATTCATCTAACATTCAAAATTTTAAAGAGGTAAATTTTGCTCAACACGCAGCTAGTATGGGTGCAAAATCTGAACATGTCTCCACTATTTCAGAATTAGAGGAAGCATTTAAAAGAGCTAAAAAATCAGATGTGACATATGTAATATCAATAAAAACTCACAGTTATGAATGGCTCGAAGGTTCAGCTTATTGGGAAAGCCCTACGCTTGAAATTCCAACAACGAAAGAAAATGAGGAAGCTTTAAAACTTCATAAAGAAGGTAAATCAAAACAAAGACAAGGTGTCTGATTTCCTTATATGAATAAAGTTTTCAAAGTTGGTCTAATTGGCTGCGGTCATATTGCAGAAACTTATTTTAGAGCAGAGAAATATTTTAATAATATCAAAATAATTAAATGTGCGGATATAAATTTAAAAGCTGCAAGAAAATGTTCCAAAGAGTACGGAATCAAATTTTTAACTGTCAATGAAATTTTAAAAGATCAAGAAGTAGAAATTATTTTAAATTTAACTATCCCAAGAGCTCACTATGAAATTTCAAAGAAAGCTTTACTAAATGGTAAACATGTTTACTCAGAAAAACCATTGGCAATTAATTTAAAAGATGGAAAAGAACTTTTAAAAATTTCTAGAAGCAAAAAGTTATATCTTGGTAATGCACCAGACACATTTTTAGGAGGTGGAATTCAAAAATCAAAAGAGTTAGTTGAAAAAAATATAATTGGAAAAATAAAATTAGGTAATGCTGTTTTTGCCTTTCCTGGAATTCAATCATATCACCCCAATCCAGAACCATGGTTTGCAAAACTTGAAGGAGGTCCTGTAATTGATATGGGGCCATATTACATTACAGCTTTAGTAAACCTTTTAGGACCTGCAAAGAAAGTAAGTGGAAGAATAATAAATGGTTCAAAATACAGAACAATTGGAATTGGACCAAAAAAAGGTAGAAAATTTAAAGTTAATTGCCCAACAACTTATCTATCTACAATCACCTTTAAAAATAACACAGTAATTAGATTAACATTATCTTTTGATGTCATTGCTCACCAAAGAAATCATATTGAGCTATATGGTGAAAAAGGTTCAATGATTGTCCCTGATCCAAATATGTTTGGAGGATCAGTTTTCACATGTAAAAAACTTGGAGATAATTGGAAAGAATATAAAACTACAAAAATGCATTTAGGTAAAATTAATATAAGAACACAAAGTTCAAGAGCAAATGAAGCTCCGACAAATGCAAACTATAGAGGTGCAGGACTTTCAGAAATGGCTTATTCAATCGAAAAAAAGAGAAAACATTTATGTAATGGTGAAATTTCTTTGCATGTGCTTGATATAATAACTTCAATCATGAAAGCTTCTAAATCTGGTATTAATCAACCAATTAAAACCGAGTGTGTTAAACCAAAAAAATTTACAAATATAGATATAAGAAAAATAATTAAATAGAGCAAAAATGTGATTAAACCTATTGTAATTTCCGATCCTTATCCCAGAACTTTAGATTTAATTTTTACAAAGACAAAATTAAAAGAACTAAAAACCAAATATAAAATAATAATTGCTCCAAAAAAAAATAAAAAAATTTTTTATGAAAATAATATTGGCAAGGCAACATTTATTATGGGTCAACCAAATTTAGATAAATATTTGTTGTCTAAAGCTTCAAAATTAAAATGTATTATCAATGTGGAGAGCAATTTTATGGATAATTTAGACTATGATTATTGTTTCAAAAAAAATATTCATGTTATTGCAACCTCGCCAGTATTTTCAAAACCTGTAGCTGAAATTGCTTTAGGTATGACATTGTCTCTTTTAAGAAATATTCACAATGCGCACTTTGATTTTATTAAATCAAAAGAGAAATACGGTTTAGAAAGTAATTTACAAGCATCTCTTCTAACAAATAAAAAAATAGGTTTATTAGGGTTTGGAGACTTAGCAAAATCTTTATATCCTTTACTTTTGCCATTCACAAAAAATATAAATGTATATGATCCATGGATACCTAAAAGTAAAATAAAAAAAATTGGATTTAATCCAATTAATTTAAATAAAATGTTTAGTAGTTGTGAAGTAATTTACGTATTAGCAACTATTACCAAAAAGAATAAACATTTAATTGATAAGAAATTATTAAATAAAATGAAATCTGGAACTGTTTTTATCTTAATGAGTAGAGCAGCAATAGTTAATTTTAAAGATTTGATTAATAGAATTAAAAAGGGAGATATTTATGTCGCAACTGATGTCTTTCCAGATGAACCAGTAAAAAAAAATGATCCAATAAGAAAGTTAAAAAATACACTATTTTCTGCTCATAGAGCAGGTGCTTTAGAAGAAGCTTTTTACAATATGGGTGAAATAGTTTTGAAAGATATGAAGCTTGTTCTAAAAAATATGCCACCTAAATTCTGTAAAAGAGCTCAAAGAAAAACTGTAAAACTTTTAGCTTCAAAACCAGTTGCAATTAACTGATTTTTTTATATTTTCTTAAATTATGTCATCTGCCAATCAATTATTATTAGAAGCTAAAAACGTTACAAAATACTTCGGTACAATTACTGCTCTTGAAAATGTAAACCTTAAAATTCATGCAGGTGAATGCTTAGGAGTTGTAGGTGACAATGGAGCAGGAAAAACAACATTAATGAAGGTTTTATCAGGTTTGTATAAACCTAGTGCAGGCTCTTTACATTTTGAGGGAAAAGAAAAGGTTTTAGAAAGCCCTAGGGACTCTCAAAACCTAGGTTTAGAAATGGTATATCAAGATCTAGCTTTAGCAGGCAATCTTCCAATAGGCGAAAATATTTTTTTAGGCCGTGAACCAACGACTAATTTAGGATTATTAAAGTTTCTTGATTATAAAAAAATAAAAGAACTTACAGAGGCACATCTTGGTAAACTTAAAATAAATGTAAAGAGTGCAGATCAAAAAGTTGAGGAACTTTCAGGCGGACAAAGACAAGCAGTTGCAATTGCTAGATCAACAGCATTCAACGCAAAAGTAGTGATCATGGATGAACCAACAGCAGCCTTAGCTATTAAAGAAGTTGGTAAAGTTTTGGATTTAATAAATAGTCTAAAAAAGACTGGAGTAGGTGTAATTGTGATCAGTCACAGAATGGATGATATTTTTGCTGTTTGTGATCGAGTAATGGCTTTGTTTCAAGGAACAAATTTTGCAGAATCTGAATTATCAAATACTTCAAGAGATGAAGTAATTGGATGGATAATGGGTAAAAAATAATTATGGACTCAAAAGATCAAGAAAAAGATTCTTTATATTTAAAACTCATTCCTTATTTTGAGAAATACGGAATATTATTATTATTAGTTATAATGATAGTAGTAATGCATTTTCTTCAACCTGACGTTTTTTTATCTTGGAGAAATGTAACAAACGTTTTTAAACAAATCTCTTGGCAGTCAATGCTGGCTCTAGGAGTATTCATGGTGATTGTAACCGCTGGTATAGATCTTTCAGTTGGATCTATAATGATGTTGTCACTAATGATACTTGCAATTGTCGCTAAGGCTGGTGCTCCATGGTATATTGTTGTTATCACACCTCTTATAGCTGGATTTCTATGTGGGTTATTTAATGGTTTAGGGATTACATTACTAAGGATGCCTCATCCGTTTATAATGACACTAGGCACATTATATATATTTCGAGGTACAGGTAATTTAATTTCTGGTGGAACTCCGATAAGCGGCTTCACAGATGAAGTGAGATACCTTGGGCATGGAAGAATTGATTTAACTTGGCTTGGTTTAGAAAAGTCGCAATACCTTCCTGTTAGTTTAGTTCTTATTGCAATTGTCTATATAATATTTTGGATATTCATGAACAAAACTCGAACAGGTAAATGGATATATGCAATTGGTGGTAATCCAAATGCAGCAAGAGCCTCAGGTATTAATGTAAATAAAATTCTTGTAATAGTTTATTCGCTTTGTGGTTTCTTATCTGGTATTGGAGCTTTGATTTTAGCTGGTCGAACAGACTCAGGTTATCCAAATGCAGGATTGCAGTCTGAATTGGATGCTATTGCAGCATGTATTATCGGAGGGGCTAGTTTTTTCGGTGGAAGAGGTACCGTTTTAGGTGTTTTTGCAGGAGTGATGATAATGGGAATCTTAAGAAATGGTCTTAATTTAATGGATGTTAGTTCATTTTGGCAGCAAGTATTAATAGGCTCAATTATTGTATTAGCCGTATATGTTGA
>CACEMI010000021.1:0-8656 GCA_902560585.1 uncultured Pelagibacteraceae bacterium
TTACTTAATTGAATTTTGGGCACAGAATTTATCTGCCTATCTCAGCCATTCTCTCTACTGATTTTCTAGCCTTCTCAATTGTATCATTATCCATAATTAATTCATTACTTTCGTTTTCTAGGCAATCAAGAATTTTTGGAAGCGTAATTCTTTTCATGTGTGGACACAAGTTACACGGTCTAATAAATTCTACGTTAGGATTGTCAATTTGAACATTGTCACTCATTGAGCATTCTGTAACCATCATAACCTTTTCAGGTTGGTTATCCTTTACATATTTAATCATTCCACTTGTAGAACCAGCAAAATCACTAGCTTGTATTACATCTGGTGGACATTCAGGATGGGCAATAATTTTGATACCTGGGTTATTTTTTCTAATTTCATTTATTTCTTCATCATTAAATTGTTCATGAACTTCACAAGTACCCTTCCAAGAAATAATTTCCACATCTGTTTGAGAAGCAACATATTTTGCTAAATAGTCATCAGGTAAAAAAATTACTTTTTTTACATCTAAAGAATTTACAATTTTAACAGCATTTGCTGATGTACAACAAACATCAGTTTCAGCTTTGACTTCTGCAGAAGTATTAACATATGAGACTACTGGAACTCCTGGATAACGTTTTTTTAAATTTTTTACATCCTCTCCTGTTATTGATGAGGATAAAGAGCAACCAGCCCTCATGTCAGGTAGCAAAACTTTTTTGTTTGGGCTCATTAGTTTTGCGGTTTCTGCCATAAAATGTACTCCACACATAACGATAATATCCGCTTCAGTTTTTGAGGCCTCAATTGCTAAAGCCAATGAGTCAGCTGAGAAATCAGAGATACCGTGATATATTTCTGGTGTCTGATAATTATGTGCAAGAATTACAGCATTTTTTTCTTTTTTTAATTTATTTATTTTATAAATGTATGGAGCATGTAATGCCCATTCAATTTCTGGAATAGATTTTGAGACCTTCTGATATATAGGATCTGTTGCTAATTTTACTTCAGTTGTGAATTCCATAATAAAAACTTATCAACTTGAAATAGAATTGTCATTCATTTAATCTGACGCATTGTTTGCGGCCATGCTGAAATTGGTAGACAGGCACGGTTGAGGGCCGTGTGAGCCTAGCTCATGAGAGTTCGATTCTCTCTGGCCGCACCATATATTATAATATTATTGAAAAAGGGGCGTTCTGTTGCCAGGTGCCCCATACCCCGTAACTTAATTAGTAAACTAATTAAGCTGCAAGTGCGTAACTTTCGTTAGCATTTATAAATTAGCCCGTTACGGCGGAACAATACCGAACGAAAGAACAACTTTTAGACACCCGTCGATCCTAATTCACCCCCTTAAGTTGTAAATGGTGGAGGTGGTGGGTACTGCCCCCACGTCCGTAATGGTTATTACGAAATTCGTTTATCGTCATAGTTGGAAAACCAACACTATTAATATAAAACCAAATAATAGAGATTCAATAATTTATTCATGAAACTTACAAAAGATCAAATAAACGACATAAAAGAACAACAATCTCAAGATAATAAAACTAAAAGAGTTACCGCTCCAGAATTAGAAAAAATTTTATATGAGGCTTTACCGGCTTTAGATCACGGGTTTATAAGAGTTATTGATTATATGGGGGATGATAGCTCAATTGTTCAGTCTGCAAGAGTTTCATATGGTAAGGGAACTAAACAAGTTTCAACAGATAGTGGATTAATTAAGTATCTGATGCGTCACTGGCATAGCACCCCATTTGAGATGTGTGAGATTAAATATCATGTCAAGTTACCAATATTTATAGCAAGACAATGGATTAGACATCGTACAGCAAATGTAAACGAATACTCGGCAAGATATTCAATTTTAGATAAAGAATTTTATTTACCTGATCCAGAAAATTTAGCTGCACAATCAATAGCTAACAGACAAGGTCGAGGCGATGTTATTGAAGGAGAACAAGCAAAAGAAGTTTTAGAACTTTTAAAAAATGATGCAGAAAGAACATATCATAACTATGAGACTATGCTAAATCAAAAATATGATGGAACTACAATAGATGAAAATAAAAAAGGGCTGGCCAGGGAGTTAGCGAGAATGAACTTAACTCTTAATACATATACGCAGTGGTATTGGAAGACAGACTTACTTAACTTAATGAATTTTCTAAGGTTACGTGCAGATCATCACGCGCAATATGAAATAAGAGTTTATGCAGATATTATGTTAGATACATTAAAGAGATGGGTTCCAATTACTTATGATGCTTTTATGGATTATAGAGTAGGTGGTACTGAAGTTTCAGCTAAAGGTAAAATTATTATTCAAAAGTTATTAAAAGGTGAAAATGTAAATATCGATAATTCTGGACTTTCAAAAAGAGAATGGAATGAATTAATGGAAGCTTTTGAAATTAAAGATAAGATTGTTTAATCTTCTCAGCAAATTCTAAATAAACTTTTGTTATTTCGTGATCTGGATCTTTTTCAACAATAGGAATACCCATATCACCATACTTTCCTACATCTGCGTTAATAGGAATTTGACCTAAAAATTTTTTTTCAAATTCTTTAGCTGTTCTTTCAACGCCATTCTCACCGAAAATTGAATATTTTTTACCATCATCCCCAATAAAATGACTCATATTATCTATTAAACCAATGATATTCACTTTTAATTTATCAAACATTCTTATACCTCTTTTAACATCTTGAAGAGCTATCTCCTGAGGAGTTGACACAATTATTGCACCATCAACTTTTATTTCTTGTGCAAAAGTTAATTGAGTGTCACCTGTGCCAGGAGGCATATCCACAATTATAAAATCTAAATCTTTCCATCCAACTTTTTGAGTGAAAGTTTTAATGGCACTAGTTACCATAGGCCCCCTCCATATCATTGGTGTTTGTTCATCAGTTAGGAAACCAATGGACATACATTGGATATCATATTTTATAATTGGTTTTAAAATTTGGCCGTCGCTTTCAGGTTTTTCATTAATTGAAAATAATTTAGGTAAAGATGGCCCATAGATATCCGCATCTAAAATTCCAACTTTGCAATTAACTTTTTTTAAAGCTAAAGCCAAATTCGTGGCAAAAGTTGATTTTCCAACACCACCTTTTGCGCTTGAAATAGCAATTGTAAATTTAGTACCTGGAATAGGGTTTCTTTTGAAGGTTTTTGGCTCTGTTTTTGCCTTCATTGTGTCACTAAGACCTACTTTTTTATCGTTCATAAAAATACACTTACCTTGTTTTTGAGCATAAAGACACTATATAGAATGTCATAATGACGATTTATAAAAATCAAAGCCCATGGGGCACGCCGCCAGGAGGTGGTGGAAGTGGTGGAAACGGAGGAGGTTTCAGAAGAGGCCCAACTCCCCCCAATTTAGATGAGGCAATAAAAAAATTACAGGACACAATAAACAAATTTACTGGAAGTAGTGCAGGTGGAAAAAAACCAATCATTCTTGGATTGGTAATATTAGTTGTTATTTGGGCATTAAGTGGTTTGTACAGAGTTTTACCTGATGAGCAGGGTGTGGTTTTAAGATTTGGAAAATTTGTTAACACTACTCAACCAGGATTAAATTATCATTTGCCATTTCCGATTGAAAGTGTGCTTACGCCTAAAGTAACAAAAGTAAACAGAATGGATATTGGTTTTAGATCAGAAAGAGACAGTGGATTTGGACAGGGTGGTGGAGTTGCAGATGTACCAGAAGAAAGTCTAATGTTAACTGGTGATGAAAATATTGTAAATATTGACTTTTCAGTATTTTGGGTAATTAAAGATGCGGGTAACTTTTTATTTAAAATTCAGGATCCAGAGGGAACGGTTAAAGCTGCAGCAGAGACTGCGATGAGAGAAGTAATAGCAAGATCAGATATTCAACCAATTCTTACAGAAGGTAGAGCAGTTATAGAAAGAGATACACAAAATATTATACAAGGTATACTTGATGAGTATGAAAGTGGAGTGCAAATTACCCAAGTTCAAACTCAGAAAGCTGACCCACCTGATCAAGTAATTGATGCATTTAGAGATGTCCAGGCTGCTAGAGCTGATATGGAGAGATCTAAAAATGAAGCAGAGGCCTATGCTAATGATGTGATACCAAGAGCACGAGGAGAAGCCGCAAAAATTTTACAAGCTGCAGAAGCTTACAAAAAAGAAGTTGTTGCAAAAGCAGAGGGTGAAGCTAGCAGATTTTTGTCTATTTATGCAGAGTATGCAAAAGCCAAAGATGTAACTCAAGAGAGAATGTATTTAGAAACAATGGAACAAGTCCTTGCAGATATTAACAAGATTATTATCGACAAAGATTCTGGATCTGGTGTAGTTCCTTATCTTCCATTACAAGAATTAAAGTCGGGGGCAAATTAATGAAAGCTGGAAAATTTATACTGCCAATAATTATTTTAATAGCCGCAACACTATTTTTTTCAATATTTATAGTCAAAGAAGTTAATCAAGCTATTGTTCTTCAGTTTGGAGACCCAAAAAGAATAATATTAAAACCTGGTCTTAATTTTAAAATTCCATTTATCCAAAATGTGGTTTTCTTAGATAAGAGGGTTTTAAATTTAGATACGCCTCCAGAGGAAGTAATTGCTTCAGATCAAAAACGTTTAATTGTTGATGCATTTGCAAGATTTCAAATTGTTGATCCATTAAAATTTTACATTTCAGTGGGTAATGAAAGAGTTGCCAGATCAAGATTAGCAACGATTATAAATTCAAGAATAAGAAATGTATTAGGTCAACAAAAGTTACAAACATTACTATCCGAGGATAGATCTAAACAGATGGCCTTAATTCAACAAGGTGTAAATAATGAGGCTGAAAATTTTGGAATAAATATTGTTGATGTAAGAATTAAAAGAGCAGACTTACCCCAAGCAAACAGCGATGCAATTTTTAGAAGAATGCAAACTGAGAGGGAAAGAGAAGCAAAAGAATTTAGAGCAAAAGGAGCAGAAATGGCTGTAACAATAACGTCTACTGCAGACAAAGAAGTTACAGTTATTCTTGCAGATGCTCAAAAAAAATCTGAGATAATGAAAGGGGAAGGAGACGGTCTAAAAAATAAAATTTTTGCAGATGCATTTGGACAAGACCCAGAATTTTTTGGATTTTATAGAGCGATGCAAGCCTATCAAAAAGCCCTGATCGGTGGAGAAACATCTATGATTCTATCACCTGATAGTGAGTTTTTTAAATTTTTTGGAAATAAAGAAAACTAGTTAAAATTATTTTAAATGAGAGAATTGATCATAGCTTTTGGTCTTTTCTTATTTATCGAGGGCGTTTTGTATGCCTTATTTCCATCAAAAATGAAAAATATGTTAAAAAAATTAGATTTAATTGCAGACAGACAATTAAGAATAGGTGGTTTAATTTTTGCTTTAATTGGTTTTGCAATAATTCGTTATTTAAAAGTATGAAAAGTATAATAAAAATTTTTGCTGTTTTTTTAATTTCAATTAATTATTTTTCTATCTCATTTGCAAATTCAATCCCATCATCTTTTGCAGATCTTGCAGAAAGATTGATGCCTTCAGTTGTAAATATATCAACAACAACTACGGTTACTACAAGATCAAACCCTCTTCCATTTGAATTTCCTCCTGGGTCTCCTTTTGAGGATATGTTTGGTACACCACAACAAAGACAGACTAGTGCATTAGGGTCAGGCTTTATAATTGATGAGGAAGGCATAGTGATTACAAATAACCACGTTATTCAGGGAGCACAAGATATAGTAGTAAGAGTTAATGGTGACAAAGATTATAAAGCAAAAGTTCTTGGTGCTGATGCAGGAATGGATCTAGCAGTTTTAAAAATAGAGTCAGATGAAAAATTTAAACCAGTAAATTTTGGTAATTCAGATAAGGCAAGAATAGGTGATTGGGTAATAGCAATAGGAAATCCTTTTGGTCTTGGTGGCACAGTTACTGCAGGAATAATATCTGCAAGAAATAGAAGCATAGGTTTATCCAGATATGAAGATTATATTCAAACTGATGCATCAATTAATCAAGGAAATTCTGGAGGCCCACTATTCAACATGGCAGGTGATGTCATTGGAATAAATACCGCTATTTTAGGTCAATCAGGTTCAATAGGTATTGGCTTTGCAATTCCTTCTAATAGCGCTCAAAAAGTAATTAAACAACTAATAGAATTTGGAGAAACTAAAAGAGGTTGGCTTGGGGTTAGAATTCAAGTTGTTGATCAAGGAATTGCCGACGCAGAAAATTTAGATAAACCAAGAGGAGCACTTGTTGCAAGTGTTGCAGAAAATAGTCCTTCAGACAAAGGAGGTATTAAACCAGGTGATATAATTTTAGAGTTTGACGGAAAACCTATAAATGAAATGAAAGAATTACCGAAGATTGTGGCAGAGACAGATGTTGGAAAAAAAGTTACAGTGAAAGTTTGGAGAAACAAAAGAGAAATAACCAAAGAAATAATTCTTGGAAGATTAGAAACATCTGAAGATTTCAAAGCGCAAAAACCAGTAATAGAAAAACCTAAAGTATCAAGAATTGATGGTTTAAAAATAGAAGTTCGTTTATTGAATAAAGATGATATTGAGTCAAGGAACTTGCCAAAAGGAACAAGTGGCGTTGTAATAACAAAAATTGATAAAGAAAGTCCAATTAATTACTTACAGGTAGGCAATATAATAGTCGAAGCTAATAGAAAAAAAATTAATACTATTGGCGATCTTGATAATGTAGTTAAGTTGAAATTAAGAAGTGACGAAAATAATTTATTGATTGCAATATATAATAATCAAAATCAGAGAACATACGTAGGCGTTAAGCTTAAATAGTCAAATGGACCTTAAGTCCAAAATAATTTTAATATCAGGACCCACCGCATCAGGAAAATCTAAATTAGCAATTGATTTTGCTAAAAAAGTGAATGGAGAAATAATTAATGCAGATAGTATGCAGGTCTACAAAGAATTAAAAATATTAACAGCTAGACCCATAAAAGAAAATACCAATAAAATCAAACATCATTTATATGGCTTTCAAAGTGTAAAAAATGAATTTTCTACCGGTCAATGGTTAAAATTAGTTAAAAAAAAAATAAGAGAAATTAGAAATAAAAATAAAATACCTATTCTGGTTGGTGGCACTGGTCTTTACTTTAAAGCATTAACAGATGGTTTAGTTAAGATACCGAAAATTCCTAAGACTATTAGAAATAAAATAAGATCTAAGCAAAAACAAATGGGTCAAAAGAAATTTTATTTGAAACTTTTGAAACTAGATAAATTTGTAAAAAATAAAATAGTCTCTACTGATATTCAAAGATCTTTAAGGGCCTATGAAGTGATTTACTTTACAAAAAAATCAATCTTTGAGTGGTATAAAAAAACAAAATCACAATTTAAAATAGATGAATTTTTAAAAATTTATATTGATTATCCTAAAGAGATACTAGTCAATAAAATTTCAAAAAGGGTAGATCAAATGATAAAAGATGGGGCAGTCGAAGAGGTGCAAAACTTTGAAAAGCTGAATTTAAAGAGTGATAATAATCTTTATAAAGTTATTGGCATCAGAGAGATAAAAGATTTTATTGATAAAAAAACTTCATTGAAAGAAATGAAACTAAATATTGTAATAAAAACAAGACAATACGCTAAAAGACAGAGAACTTGGTCTAGAGGTCAAATGAATGATTGGCAAAAATTTGATCCTAAAGAGCTCTCAAAATTTATAAAAAAATTATAATTTATCTCTACTATAACTTGACCAATGAGCACAACTTCAGCTAGATTGTCTGAATGCCAAAATTATATTCAGGAGCGGAAATTGTATTTAAATGTTTAGAAGATCAAAACGTTAGTCATATTTTTGGATATCCAGGAGGAGCAGTACTTCCAATTTATGATGAGTTAAAAAATTTTAATTCTATAAAACATATCTTAGTAAGACATGAGCAAGGTGCAGGACATGCAGCTGAAGGTTACGCAAGATCATCAGGAAAACCTGGAGTACTATTAGTAACATCAGGACCTGGGGCTACAAATGCAGTTACTGCTCTAACTGATGCTTACATGGACTCAGTCCCATTAGTTTGTATTACAGGACAAGTTCCAACTCATCTAATCGGAACTGATGCATTTCAAGAGTGTGATACAACAGGAATTACTAGACCTTGTACTAAACATAACTGGTTAGTGAAAGATATAAATGATCTGCCAGAGATAATGCACAAAGCTTTTGAAGTAGCAACTACGGGAAGACCAGGGCCAGTACTAGTTGATATTCCAAAGGACATACAATTTCAAAAGACAAAATATAAAAATTATCAAAAAGTTAAAAAATTAAATGGCAAATCTCATGATAATTTTTCTCAAAAAAATATTGATGACTTAATTGGATTAATTAGTAAGGCAAAAAAACCGATATTTTATACAGGGGGTGGAGTAGTTAATTCAGGACCAAAGGCGAGTGAACTTTTAAGAGAACTTGTGTACGCAACTGGATTTCCTATAACCTCAACTTTACAGGGTCTGGGTTGTTTTCCTGCTGATGATAATCAGTTTTTAGGAATGTTAGGAATGCATGGTACCTATGAAGCTAACAATGCTATGTACAGTTGTGATCTTATGATAAATATTGG
>CACEMI010000022.1:0-7722 GCA_902560585.1 uncultured Pelagibacteraceae bacterium
ATTGAAGTTATTAGTTCAAAAGCTATCGGAAATAAGTGCCCTGTTTGCTGGAAAATTAGAGAGAGCGCTTGTGAAAGACATGATAAATGTCATCTTTCATGATTAATGAAAAAATTAAAAAAATTATATTAAGTATTTCGCTTTTATTGATAATTTTTTTATTAGATAGAATATCTAAAATTTTAATTCTAGATATATTAGAGGACATTGGCAAAGTAGATATCTACATAAACTCATTCTTAAATTTTTATCTAGTTTGGAATAAAGGAATTGGATTTGGTTTGTTATCTTCAGATCAAGATTATTTTTATAATATTGTGACTGCTTTAATTGTTTTGATTAATTTTGTTATAATTTACTTATTATTTACTGAAAAAGGCATTAAGTATTATTTTTTATTGGTCATTCTAGGAGGATCACTTGGAAACTTATTTGATAGAATGTATTTTAGAGCTGTGCCGGATTTTATAGACCTAAATTATAACGGATATCATTGGTTTATTTTTAATGTAGCAGATATATTTATTACTATTGGTATTATTTTACTTATTCTAGCCGAATTTATAAGTTATAAAAAAGTAAATGAATAAATTCATCAAAATAAATAAATTATTATTTTTACTTTTATTTATTTATTCTTGTGGAGTAGGTGAAGCATTACAAGGTAAAAAAAGGTCAGATCAGGGGGATGAATTTCTTATAGATAAAAAAAATCCTCTAGCAATGCCACCTGACTTTGACAAGTTGCCAATCCCAGGTGAGACAACTAAAAAAACCATAAATGAGACACAAAATGATGAATCTAAAATAGAAAATTTATTAAAGAAAAGTTCAGATGAACAAGAAAACGAGTCAAGTCAATCATCCTCCTCAATCGAGAACTCAATTTTAAAAAAAATTAAGTAAATTAATGTTTTCCAAAAACATAAAATTCAAAAACTTTAGTCAAAAAATAAATATTAAAACAAAAAAAAAAATAAATAATATTTTAAAAAGGGAATTAATAATTAGTTCTTCATTATTAAATTCATTTAACAAAAGCTATAAATACAGTTTTAAAAAAGAAAGCTTAAAAAAATATAAAAAATTTCAAATAATAAATTTAATTGGAATGGGTGGTTCAATTTTAGGCACAGAGGCAATATATGATTTTTTAAATTTTAAAATTAAAAAAAAAATTCGATTTTATAATAATCTTAATAGTAAGATAGATTTAAAATCAAAAAAAAAAGCTTTAAATCTAGTTGTGTCAAAATCTGGCAATACTCTTGAAACTATATCGAATTTTAATTTAATACATAATTTCAATAGAAAAAATAAGAACTTAGTAATAACTGAGAATAAATCAAGCTTTCTTAATGAGCTAGCAAAAAAACTAAGAGCAGAAGTTATAGAGCATAAAAATTATATTGGTGGAAGATACTCTGTTTTATCTGAGGTTGGAATGCTGCCAGCTCAACTACTTGGATTGAACGAAAGAAAGTTTAAAAGACTAAATAATCTTATAAAAAATAAAAATTTTCTTAAAGAATTGATATGTAATGTCAATTTTATATTTAAATGTATTTCTAGTGGCAAAAAAAATTCTGTAATTTTAAACTATGATGAAAACTCTGAAAATTTGTTCAAATGGTATCAACAACTTACTGCCGAGAGCTTGGGTAAAAAAAATAAAGGTATTTTTCCAATAATTTCATCTATGCCAAAGGATAACCATAGTTTGCTCCAACTTTATTTAGATGGCCCTAAAAATAATTTTTTTACATTTTTTGGAATACAAAATGAAAAAACAAATAAATTATCAAATAAAAATTTGTTTGATAAATTTTCAATTTTAAAAAATAAAAACCTCGATCAGATTGTCCAAGCACAAAGACTAGCAACTCAAACAGTTTTTAGAAGGAAAAATATTCCCTTTAGAAGTTTTGAGGTATTTAAAAGAAACGAAGAAGCTATTGGTGAACTCTTCTCTTTTTTTGTTTTAGAAACAATTTTGCTTGGAAGATTAATGAAAGTAAACCCATTTGATCAACCTTCAGTTGAATTAATTAAAACAGAGACATCAAAAATTCTTAATTAGTTTAATTTACAAAAAAATATTTTAGACAAACCATAACTTTTTTCTTCGATTACATTTAGATACTTTGAAATCTTATCATTTGATTTTTTATTACGGTGAATAATAAATAATGATTTTAAATCAGCAACTTTCGATTTTTTAATTTGGTCAATTAAAACATTTATTTCTTTATCTTTGAATGGTGGATCTAAAAAAATAATATCAAATATAATTTTTTTAAATTCTAAGTTTTCTAAATTATATGCACTCTCATTATATATAGTAGTTCTCTTTTCTAATTTAAGATTAAAGATATTTTGTTTTAGAATTTTTAAAGAATTTTGGTAATTTTCAAAAAAAATTACATTATCTGATCCTCTAGATAAACATTCAATTCCAAAAGATCCAGTTCCAGAAAATAAATCTAATACTTTTGAATTAGTTATCTTTTTAGATACTTTATTTGAATGTTCTAAAATATTAAAAATAGATTCTCTAACAATATCTTTTAATGGTCTTGTTGATTTATCTAATGGAGTTAACAATTTTTTTCCTTTGAGATCTCCTGATATAATTCTCATTTATCTATAATTCTAAAACCAATATCTTTTCTATAAAAACCATTTTTCCAACTTAAGTTTTCTATTTCTTTAATCACAGTCTCTCTCGAGACTTTTAAATCATCTGAAATACCAACAAAATTAAGCACCCTTCCTCCTGTTGAGTAAACTTTGTTATCAATTAATTGAGTTCCAGCATGGTAAACAAATAAATTCTTATCATTTACAATTTGATCTAAATTTGAAATTTCAACATTTTCTTTATACTTATCTGGATATCCTTTCGAACAAAGAACAACGCAAATACTTTTTTTGTCCTCCCACTCTAATATATTATTTTCTAAATTCTCATCACAGCAAGATAAAATTAGTTCTAAAAGATCAGATTTTAATAAAGGTAAAATTGTTTGACACTCTGGATCTCCCATTCTTACATTATACTCAACTAGATACGGATTATTATTTTTTATCATTAGTCCAACGTATAAAAATCCCTTGTAAACTGCACCCATATCATCAATTGCTTTAAAAGTTGGTTTAATTATTTTTTCAACAATTTTAGCATCTAACTCCTTATTTATAAGTCCAGATGGACAATACGCTCCCATTCCTCCAGTATTTTTACCATTATCACCCTCACCAACTCTTTTGTGGTCTTGAGCAGTGTTAAATTTTTTGAATGTTTTTCCATCAGATATTACAAAGTAACTCATCTCTTCTCCTTGTAAAAATTCCTCAACAAGAACTTGTTCAGCCTTACCAAATTTTCCATTAAAAATTTCTACAACAGCATTTTTTGCGCTTTCAGTATCCTCACAAATATAAACACCTTTACCTGCCGCTAAACCATCTGCTTTGATAACAATTGGTTTACTCGCTTTTTCTAAATATTTGTTAGCAGTTTCAATTGAGTTAAAAACACCAAACTGAGCAGTTGGTATTTCATATTTTTCACATATTTTTTTTGTAAATATTTTTGAACCCTCAAGCTGTGCAGAAACTTTGTTAGGTCCAAATACTTTGATACCTTTATTTGTAAGAAAGTCTACAACACCCTCAACGAGTGGTTGCTCTGGTCCGACAATTACCAAACTTATATCATTTTCTTTGACAAATTTTTCTAATTTTTCAAAATCACAAATATCAAGCTTTACGTTTTCAGCAATTAAATTGGTTCCTGCATTACCTGGTAAACAATATAGTTTTTTAACTCTATAAGATTTTGATATATTAACTGCTAAAGCGTGTTCTCTTCCACCATTTCCAAGAATTGCAATTTTCATATTTTCAAATATATATCCTATAAATCATGAACAAGTTAGCAAAATTAAAATATCTTCCAAATAATTTTGAAGTTATTGAAGAAGGTGATTATGTGATTTGTGCAATTTCTGGAAAGAAAATTCCTTTAGAAAGTTTAAATTATTGGAATGTTGATGAACAAGAGGCTTATTATTCTTATGTCGAGGCCTCAATTAAAAAGGAAAAACAATAAAGTAATAACTACTTTTTCCATCTATTGTGTGTCCATATCCATTGTTCAGGATTTTTTAATATCATTTTTTCCAAAATTTTATTCAAATGTATTGAAATCTCTTCGTGAGATTTTTCTGAATTAATTATAATAGGCTGAGAAACATACATTTTAAAAAAATATTTTTTTACCCTTTCAATATAAATGGGAACCAAGTCACATTTATATTTTTTTATAATTTGTGCTGGTATAGTTGTAGTAGACGCTAAATCTCCAAAAAAGTTTATTTTAATACCTTCAGTAACCCTTTGATCAATCATTAATGCAATTGAGTTTCCTTTTTTAAGATTTTCCAAAATTTGCCTGGTTCCTGATCTTCCTTTTTTAATCTGATTTTTGCAAATAAAATTAGTCCTGATGTATTCCATATTTTCATTTAAAAAAATATTGTTTAAAGGTCTATATATTGCAGCTAAATTAATACCTGATTTCTCAATTTGCATAGCCATTAACTCGAAATTACTAAAATGCCCTGAAATAAAAACAACTGGTTTCTTATTCTTTTTTATTTTTTCTAAATTATCAATTCCATCAATTGAAATATATTTAGATAGATTATTATTTCTAAAGTCTTTTAAAAATGGATACTCTGCTAAAATTCTTCCATAATTACCCAACACATTTTTTGCAAATTTATTTTTGGAAGTATCAATTGAAATTTTAGATTTTTCAATATTCTGAATAATTGATTTTTTTGTTCTAAATATATTGCCAAACGTACTACCGATATAAAATCCAAAGTTGGAAGAAATTCTATATCCTAATAAGTTACAAAGTATAAAAAAAAATCTTATTACAATAAATTCAATAAAATAAAATATTTTTTTCATAGTCTTTCTTCAAGAAACTTTCTAAATTCACCTAAATTTTTTATATTTATTTTTATTTTAAGATGCTCAATGTTTTTCTTATTTCTTTGACTCAATCTCTTATAATCTTTTTCTGTGGTAATAATTTTTAATTTTTCAGAATATGCAATTTGTTTGATTTTATCAATTTCTTGATTTTCAAAGTTATGATGATCCGGGTATATAAATTTCTTAGCTATTTTGAAATTGTATTTTTTAAGGGTGTATTCAAATTCTTCAGGGTTTCCTATGCCACAAAAATATAAATATTTTTTTTTTCTATTTAGTTTTTTAATATTTGTTGGAAGATAGTTTGAGCGAAAGATATGATTGTTATATTTTTTAAGCATTGAAAAAAGTTTTCTATTATTTTTTTCACCATTTAAAAAAATTGCACTATAATTTTTCAGTACCGATAAATTTTCTCTCAATGGTCCAGCTGGCAATAATAGTCCATTTCCAACGCCATAACTCGAATTAAAACAAGCTATAGAAATATCATAACTTATAGTTTTTTCCTGTAATCCGTCATCTAGGATAGCAAGATTAAATTTTTTTGAATTTTCGACTTTTCTTAAACTTATTTTCCTTGCAGTATGACTTAAAAAGTCTCCTTGTGATGTGAGTAATTGTTTTTCGTCAAACTGATCAGAGTATTTTTTTTTAATAAATACAGTTCTGAATTTTTTTTTTAAAATGTTATTTATTTCAATACATAGAGAAGTTTTTCCTGTTCCACCAATATATATATTTCCTATACATATGGTCTTTATTTTATACTTTTTTTTTAAATATAAATTTTTAAAAAAATTTACTATCAATGTAATTATTGAAATTGGAATTAATGATAACGAAATCAGATTAATATTATTCCAAAATAATGGTTTTCTGATCATGGTTTAAATAAATTTTTTAATTTCTAAAATATTTTTATTTATTATTTTATCGCCTAAATAATTTAATCTGTATTTAACTTTAGTATTTCCTGAATAATTAATCTTTTTAAGAATAAGTTTTTTCATATCTTTAATTGCATTGATTTTTCTTGCTATTTTTAAATTTTCTAACGTCTGATAAACCTCTTTAAAATTGTTAATATAAGGCCCGTATAAAATATAATTTCCTTCTCGCGCAGGTTCTAATGGGTTTTGTCCACCATGCATGACCAATGAGCCACCAACAAAGGTTAATTTAGAAAGTGAGTAGAATTTCTTGGCATCTCCATATGTATCCACAATATATATATCACTATCTTTTTTTAGAATCTTAGATAACGTATGAAATTCAGAATTTAACCCAATCTTTGATAATTCATCGGCTATTCCACTTTTTCTGTCTATATGTCTAGGAATAATAATGGTTAGCAAATTTTTTATTTTTGTTTTTAATTCTTTGTGAACTTTACCAATAAATAATTCTTCATTTTTATGTGTACTCGCAGCACACCAAATAGTTTTTTGACTAAATTTATTTTTTAATTTTATGTTATTGTAATTTGATAAATTGGTACCAAAAAATTTTATATTTCCTGCAATCTTAATATTTTTTGCACCCAGAAGTTTTAAATATTTTTTAGTTTCCGTATTTTGTGGCAATGCTACTTTAATTTTTTCAAATATATTTTTTGAAAAAGTGGGGAAATATTTCCACCTTTTGAATGATCTCTCAGTTATTCTTGCATTTAAAAGAATTAAGGGAATTTTTCTCTTGTCTAGATTGTTATACATGTTTGGCCAAATTTCAGAATCTACAAATATAGCTAGTTTTGGTTTCCAATAATTAATAAATATCTTAGTGAAAATATTTAAATCAAATGGATAAAATTGGTGAATTGTTTTTTTAAATTTATATTTAGATAAAATATAAGACGAACTCGTGGTAGAGGAAGTAATTAATATCCTTTTAATTTTATTATTACTTTCAAAATTTTTAATTATTGGAATTATACTTGTAATTTCTCCAACACTAGCACCATGAAACCAAATCGTTTCATCAATATGATTTTTTTTTGAAAAAAAACAAAACTTTTCTTTGAATCTGATTTTATCCTCTTTTCCTAAAAAAATTCTGATTGTTATAATTATCGGTGAAATTAATAATATTATTAATAAAAAAATATTATAAATAAAATACATCAGTGTTTGTTTATTTGTTTGTTGTAGAAGTTTTTATAAGTTTCAGATTTCTTTAATAGCTCTTCATGATTTCCTGAGTCTAAAACATTACCTTTATCCATTACATAAATTTTATCTGAATTCAGAATTGTCGATAGTCTATGTGCTATAACCACTGTTGTTTTATTTAATATTAATTTATCGAGTGCTCTTTGAATTTTCTCTTCAGTTTCAGAATCCAGTGATGATGTAGCTTCGTCTAAAAGAATAATTTTGCTATCTTTCAAAAAGGCTCTTGCAATCGAAAGTCTTTGCTTTTCACCCCCAGATAATCTTACTCCATTTTCACCAATCATAGTTTGATATTTATTTTCAAGTTTTTCAATAAAATCTAAACACATAGATTGTTCTGCGGCTTTATAAATTTCCTCTTCTGAAGCATTAGGTTTTGCATATTTGATATTATTAAAAATTGTGTCATCAAATAGAGTTACATTTTGATCAACAATTGAAATTTCTTTTCTAAGTGAATACAAATTTACATTTTTAATATTTTGACCATCTATTTCTAAAATTCCTGATTTTGGATCATAAATTCTTGGTATCA
>CACEMI010000023.1:0-7702 GCA_902560585.1 uncultured Pelagibacteraceae bacterium
ACAATTATTAAACTAGAGATAGCGTTTACCAAAGTATCTATACTACTAACTGTTAATGAAATAGCTAAAATTATTATTACTATTGATAGAAAAAGAGCATTATCTTTAAGTAACAAAGAAAAAAACGCTAGATCAGGAATAACATTTGAATTTTGAGAGGTGGCAATTAGCCCAGTAAATCCCATCAAAAATACAATTGGTATAATAATTAAAAAAGAAAAAATAAGACTCCTTTTTAAAACTTTACTGTCTTTAGCTGCATAAACTCTTTGCCAATTACCTTGATGAAAAAGATTTGTCGCTGCAACAGCTATAAAAAAAGTTAGACCTGCAGTAAAATTTGGTAAATAGTTAAAGCTTAATAAATTAGGTTTATTTTGGTTGATAAATTCAAGGCTAAACTCATTAGAGTTTAAAGATATCAAATACGAAAATGATATTAACAAAAGTAAACCAAAAACTATAAACTGAATATTATCTGTAAATATTGAGGCTCTCAACCCACCATACAAAGTATACAAAAGAGAACTAATGATCACAATAGATGCTGTTATCCATAAGTTTGTTCCAGATATATAATTGATTAATATAGAAACAGCTGTCACCTCTGCTGTTAAAAAAATGGACATGTAAAAAATGGATAAAAATAAAATCAGTTTAAATAATTGTGAACCAAATCTATGTCTTATAACTTCAATTAAGGATTTGCCTCTTGGATATTTATCTCTAAATTTTTTTCCTAAGTATATAAGAGCAAAAAGTGGAAATGCTGTGCCTAAAGAATATCCGATAACTGCACCTATACCTCCCCATGTAGCAGCAGATGCAGGACCAAATAATATCCATGCACCTAAAGCAGATGCGACCAAACTAGCTGTTAAAGAAAAAGTACCAACAGATCTGCTTGCAACTAAATAATTATTAAGACCTTGATATTTTTTTGAATAGATAAGTCCTATTAAGACAAAAATTATACTTATAGTTAAGGTTAATAATATTGCAGATGATTGATCTAATATATTTATGTTATCCATTTTTCCCTTTCTGAATTACCGGACAGGTTCCATGGGTATATCTCAGCCTATATAGCACCCCATTATTCAATTTAAGTCATAGTTTAAATAAGTAAAGTGCCATTTTTGAGCATATATACAGATAATACATAGCTAATATTCATAAGTAACGCTGTATCAAATCAATGTGTAAGTTATTATTTATTTTTCTCTCTCTTATTATAAGTTAATTATAATACTAGGCTTCGCTAACTAGAAGCCTAGAAAAACAAAAATTTGTCTTTACTGATTAATTTTAAGCCTACATGTGTCACTTTAAAGTATGTTCATCTATTGATTTTATAATAGTAATTTAATTGATTATGAAAAAGCTCTTTGTCTTTATACTCTTTTTGTTTGCATTTAGTGCACATGCAATGGAAAAGAAGACTACATTTGATAAAGCACTATTTGAGAAGGCTCAGTCTGAAGGTAAGGTTATAGTCATTAGTTCTTGGATAGAATACTGTGGATCATGCGCAAATCAGATGAAAGTTTTACAGACAGCAAAAAAAAAAGGTGAGTTATCTGATATTAAATTTGATAACATTGAATATTTTTCATTCGATGTAACAAATAGAGATATAGCTGATGTTTTCAATGTGATTTATCAGACTACTTTATTAATTTTCAAGGATGGCAAAGAAGTTTATAGAAGTATCGGCGAAACTACAGAAGATTTAATTTATGAGGCTTTAAAAGCTTCAATTTAAAAAAATAATTAAAATTATTAAATATTATTCGTTTCTGACAAGTGGATAAACTTTTGGACTTAGGTATTTAAGGTTTGTCAATATAATAAGAGCAAGTGTTGTACAGCCCACACCGATTATTACATATAAAAATATATCAAATTCGAATAACCAATTGAGTTGAAAAATATTTTCAATAATAAACTTTGATGCTATTACAGAAAAAATAGTAGAAAATAATATTATAGATAAAAAAGATATTATGAATTCAATAATTGAAGACATTAAAATTTCTTTTTTTGAGAAACCTATAATTTTAAAAATAAGATTTTGAAATGTTTTAATTTTTCCTTGAACAATAATTGCACTTGAAATTACAACTAAGCCAATAATTACTGTGACAGCTGAAATTATACTAACCGCTACAAAAACTTTATTAAGCACATCAGTTACTTTTGACAAATAATCAGAAATTTTTATTATTGATACACTTGGGAATTGGTCTAAGAAATTAACTTCATTGAAATTTTCAGTTTCTTTAAATTTTATTGTAGATAGGTACTCATGTGGAATATTTTTTGCAAATTGTGGATTAAGCAACATTGCAAAGTTAATACTTAAATCTTGATAATTCACCAATCTAAAATTAACTACTTCTCCTTCAATTTCTCTACCATAAATTCTAAGTGTAAACTTATCACCAATTTTTACTCCAAAGTCTTTTGCAACTTTGCTATCTAATGAAATTTGCAATTTGTTAGGTTGTGAAGTGTCCCACCAACTACCCTCTAAAATTGGATTATCTTTTGGAATTGTATCTGTCCAAGAAACTCTTCTATCATTCATAATTACCCAATAACTATCATTGGTATTTGATATATAGGTGTTAGGATCTACTCCGTTAATCTTAACAATTCCTGCCGACACCATAGGAACAATTTCTATTTCAGCATCTTTATCTGTTTCATTTATAGTTTTTTGAAATAAATCTTTCTGATTATTTTGAATACCTAAAAAAAAATAATCTGGTGCAATGTCTGGAATTGATTTTGCTATTTCTCTTTTAAAGTTAGAGCCCACAAATGCTAATGTCAGCAACAATGTCATTCCTAGTCCAAGAGACATAATAGTTATTGGTGTAATGCTTTTTGATTGAGTAATATTTTTAACAGCTATTTTTGATGATATTCGAAGATTAATAAGATTGTTCCTCAGTAATAATATTAATAGACGGGAAACATAAAAAAATACAGCTAGACATACAAAGAAGGAGGCAAAATAAATCAAACTGTAATATGGGATAGAGGACCTAAATGCAAACAAGTTAATTAGAATAGCCAGTAGAAATAGACTTAATATTGTTGACTTTTTTGAATATTTAAACTGCAAACTTTGAAAAACATTTCTAAACAAACTAGAGGCTTTAATTTGGTCAATAGAATTAACAGTTGGGATTGAAAATATTATTATTACCAATAATCCAACTAAAAAAACTATTGATAAATTTGTTAATGAAAAAGAGGCCTCAATATTTAATCCAAGTCCATCTGATATATATTTATCAACAATTGGCACCAATAGGAAACTTAATCCATAAGCAATTAGTGAAATAACAAATAAAATGATAAATAATTGCAAATAATAAACGGTCTTAATATTTACAGAATTAATCCCTATTGCTTTTTGAACTGCAATTGATGAATTTTTTTGATTAATAAATGAAAGAAGGGTATTTGCAATTCCTATTCCAGCAATAAGCATAGCGCTTATGGATACCAATGACAAAAATTGTGAAAAATTATCAATAATTCTTTTAATTCCTCCAGCAGAATTTTCTGGATATCTTATTTTTACTTTATTATCATCTTTAAAAATATTTATAATTTTATTTATTTTATTATCTTTGTTTTCGTTACTATCAAATCTAATTTTGTATTCATAATTCAAAAAGCTTCCCAAAGTATTTAGTTCTAAATTATCTAATGTTTTTTTTCCTGTAATGGCAAAATCACCAAAAACAAAAGCTCCACCAATATCTGGCAGAGCTTTAACAATACCAATAACCTTAAATTCTTTATTTTGAACTTTAACGATATCATTAATTTTAAGTTTTAAGTTCTTAAATATATTTTCGTTTACCATTATGGTATTTTCAATTTTATTTAAATTTTTTAATGATCCACTTGGTTCATAAATTACACCTCCATATAGAGGGTAATTTTGATCTACTGCTTTAATTCTTGTAAATGATGTTTTATTATTTTTTTTTTTTGTTGTTGAAATCATTGTACTGAATTCAACCATTTGCGATACTGTGGAAAAACTTCTAACCTGATTGATTAAACTTCTGTCACCTTCTTTATTATTGTAATCAATTTCTAAATCACCTCCTAAAAGAACTTTTGAATTTTCATCAAGTTCATTTTCTAAACTATCCTCGATAGTAAGAATGGCGCTAAGTATAAATAGGCTTATTAATAATGTAATAATAATACTTAATATTTTTGAGTAACTTCTAGATAAATCTCGAAATGCGTATCCAGAGTAAAGACTTAAATCATTTATTTTCACTTATTACTCCATCTTTAATAATGATTTTTCTTTTTGTTAAATTAGCCAAATTATTGTCGTGAGTAACCATTATTAAACTTGCATTTTCATCTTCAATATAATTAAAAAGTAAATTAGAAATTTTGTCTGTATTTTCACTATCTAAGTTACCAGTAGGCTCATCCGCTAAAATTAGCTCTGGTTTCATTGCAACAGACCTTGCAATGGCAACCCTCTGTTGTTCGCCTCCTGAAAGTTGGCTTGGAAAATTATTAAATCTGTTACTCAAACCAAACCTATCTAAAATTTCTTTTGCTTTCACTGTTGGATTATCAAATTTATTTATTTCTAAGGATAGGCTTACGTTTTCAAGTGCAGTATAATTTGGTATTAAATAAAAGGATTGAAATACTATTCCTATATTTTTTCTTCTAATTTTAGAAATTTCATCCTCATTCATTTTAGACAACTCTGAATCTCTAAAAAAAATATTTCCTGATGATACTTTTTCTAGACCTCCGATCAACATGATTAAACTTGTTTTGCCTGAACCACTTTCCCCAACTACTGAAATAGTTTCTTTATTATCTGCTTCGAAACTAATATTTTTTAAAATATTTATAGACTTGCTGTCTATTGTATAATTTAAATTAACATTAGATAATTTTAAAAGTTTACTCATGATAAAAAAATTAATTATAAAAATAATTGTTTTATTAATACCAGCATTTGTAGCCAAAGCCGATTACAAAGTTGTCTTATTTGGTGATAGCCTTATGTCAGGTTATGGTTTAGATAAAAAATATCATTTATCGAATGTGCTTGAGAAAAATTTAAATAAAAAAGGCTTAAAAGTAAAAGTGATCAATGCAAGTGTATCAGGAGATACATCTGCTGGAGGTTTAAACAGGATTGACTGGACAATTAGTGAAAAGAATATTGACATAATTTTATTATGCCTTGGTGCAAATGATATGTTACGTGGAATTAGCCCAAATGAAACCAAAAAAAATTTAGATCAAATTATAATAAAAATATTAAATAAAAAAATTCAAATAGTTATTGCTGGAATGATTGCACCTGAAAGTCATGGAAAAGATTATAAAAATGAATTTGATAAAATTTTTAAAAGTCTGTCTGTCAAATATGACATGAATTTTATACCTTTCTTGCTAGATGGAGTTGCTTTAAATCCTGATTTAAATTTAGATGATGGTATGCATCCAAACGAAAAAGGTGTCATAGTAATAAGTAAAAATATAGAGAAAAAACTACTTAATATTCTTGATTAATTTAACGCATCTCGAGCAGTTAAATAATCATATCCAAAAACGTCCGCAACTGCCTTATATGTAATTTGTCCTTTATGCACATTTAGTCCAGCTAAAAAATTATGATCATCTTTTAATGCTTTATGATATCCATCATTTGCTAGTTTTGTTAAGAAAGGTAAAGTTGCTTTATTTAATGCTAAAGTTGAAGTTCTAGGTACTCCACCTGGCATATTTGCAACACAATAATGTACAATGTCATCAACAATATAAGTTGGTTCTGCATGAGTTGTGGGTTTGCTTGTTTCAACACATCCACCTTGATCAATTGCAACATCGACAATAACTGATCCACGTTTCATATTTTTAATCATTTTCTTAGTAACTAATTTAGGAGCCTCAGCACCTGGAATTAAAACTCCACCAACTAAAAGATCACATTTAGAAATTAATTTTTCCAAGTCTGTCTTATCACTTAATTGAGGAATAATTTTATCACCAAACATTTCAGTCAATTGTTTTAATCTAGCCTCTGATTTATCAACAACATGTACTTTTGCTCTCATTCCAGTTGCTATTATTGCAGCATTTTCACCAACTACACCTCCTCCAAGTATAACTACTTCTGCTGGATCTCCACCAGGAGCACCTCCTAACAATATTCCTCTGCCCTTTTGATTTTTTTCTAAACAATGTGCACCTGCTTGTACTGACATTCTACCAGCAACAGCGCTCATGGGCGCTAATAGAGGCAGTCTTCCA
The DNA here is from genome assembly GCA_902560585.1 of uncultured Pelagibacteraceae bacterium. Taxonomy (GTDB): domain Bacteria; phylum Pseudomonadota; class Alphaproteobacteria; order Pelagibacterales; family Pelagibacteraceae; genus Pelagibacter. Next base: position 6,328 of record CACEMI010000023.1, read on the forward strand.
TTATCATCTGTAACAGTTTCATAAGCTATACAAACTGATTTTGAATCTACTAATCCCTTAGTTAATTCTTTTGCTGCTGCTAAGTGTAGGTAAGTAAAAACTATTTGATTTTCTTTAATCATTTTGACTTCATTTGAAAGAGGTTCTTTCACTTTTACAATTACATCCGCATCATTAAATATATCCTCTGCTTGATTAACTATTTTTGCTCCAGCAGACTTGTATTGATCGTTTTCAAAACCTGCTTCGTATCCTCCATTATTTTCAACTAATACTTCATGACCATTAGATATAAGGGTTTTAACGCTTTCAGGAGTTAAGCCGACTCTGTTTTCTTGAGGTTTTATTTCCTTTGGAACACCTATTTTCATATAAGTGAGTTAGTTTTTTTTACTTTTAGAGTAATTCGTAATTCCTGTTCTAAGTTTATCGATTATTTCATCAATATGTTTCTTTTCACAAATGAACATTGGAGCAATAATTAAACAATCTCCAGTAGCTTTAAAATTGACGCCAGCTTCATAACAATGTTTAAAACAAGTAAATCCAGCCGCTCCTGGTTTTTTATCCATTTTAATGTCAATTCCACCCATCATTCCATATCCTCTTATATTATCCACTACATCAATATCTTTTAAAGACATTAAGCCTTCTTGAAAATAAGGAGCCAAATTTTTTGCTCTATTAAATATGTCTTCCTTATCAAAAATATCTTGGACAGCTAATCCTGCTGCAACAGAAACTGGTATCCCAGAATAAGTATAGCCATGAAATAGTTCAATTGAACCTTTTGGTGACCCATCCATTACTGTGTCATAAATTTCTTCCTTGCAAGCAACTGCTCCTAGAGGACTAATTCCATTTGTTGTAGCCTTAGCCATAGTAATTATGTCAGGTGTTACTCCGTATTCTTGAGATGCAAATGGTGAACCTGTTCTTCCCCACCCTGTAATTACCTCATCAAAAATTAAAAGAATACCATGTTTGTTACATATTTCTCTAAGTCTTTGCAAGTATCCTTTTGGAGGAACAAGTGTTCCTGTTGATCCTGCAATCGGTTCAACTATGCATGCAGCAATATTTTCAGATCCAAAGTTAGTACAAATTCTTTCAAGATCTTCAGCTATCTCAGCTCCAGTTTCTGGTTGTCCAGAAACAAATTTATGTTCTGGTAAATGAGTATGTCTCATGTGAACAACTCCTGGCATTAAAACACTTGCAAAAGTTTTGACGTTATTAATCATTCCACCAACTGAGGTAGCACCAATATTCATACCGTGGTAAGCTCTTTCTCTTCCTACAAATCTAAATCTTTGTCCTTCACCTCTAGCCTTATGATAAGCAACTGAAATTTTAATTGCTGTTTCAACAGCAG
>CACEMI010000024.1:0-7683 GCA_902560585.1 uncultured Pelagibacteraceae bacterium
TATTTACTCTAATATTTTTTGTTGCTAGCTCTACGCCCATGCCCTTTGTTAAACCTTCAATTCCAAATTTTGTCATATTATAAATATTTCTACCAGACATGCCTACATGGCCAAGTTGAGATGACATATTTATAATTGATCCGGTTCTTTTTTTATTTTTAATCATTTTCTTTACAACCAACTGTGCAACATTAAAGGCAGCTTTTAAGTTTAGATCTACCAAATAATTCATACTTTGCTGTTTTATTTTCTCAAATGGTTCTGGAATATTAGTCCCTGCATTATTTACAAGAATATCAATAATTTTTATTTTTTTTAATTTTTCCTGTAATTCGCTATAGTTCATTACATCACAATTTATTTTGATTAATTTACTTTTAAACTTTTTTATATCTTTTTCTAATTTATCAAGATCAGATGATGTTCTGCTCAAACCAATAATTGTTGCCCCTGCTTCAGCTAGAGCGATTGAACAAGCGCGTCCTAAGCCTTTACCAGCTCCTGTTACAAGAGCATATTTCCCTTTAAGATTAATTTTTTTTAAATACATTTAAATAAATAACTTGATGTCTGTATAAATTAAATCAATTGCAACAAATAATATAGCAAATAAACCAACCCAAGCTATCCATTTGTACTCTTTAATCCATCGAGAAATTAATGTTGCGGCAGTTGCCATTAATATAATTGATAAAACAAGACCAAAAACTAATAAAAAGTAATGATCTTTAGCTGCACCCGCTACACCTAATACATTATCCAAACTCATAGTAAAATCAGCTAACAAAACAGTCCAAATTGCTTTAAGCATTGATGAACTATCTACTTTGATGTTTTCCTCATCATTTTGTGAATTTCTAATTACATCAACATAAAGTTTGTAAACTATGTATAACAATAACAAACCACCTAAGAGTCTTAGCCCTGTTATTTGTAAAAGATAAGCGGTTATGAGCGTTAATAAAATTCTTAATATTACTGCTCCACCAATTCCCCAGAAAATTATTTTTTTTCTTTGTTCTGGAGGAAATTTCGATGCAACCATTCCTATAATAATTGCGTTATCTCCAGCAAGAATTAAATCAATAAATATTATTTGAAAAAAAATTGTAATTTCTTCTGTCATCTAGCATCTTCTATTATCATATCTGCTGCTTTTTCAGCAATCATAATAGTAGGTGCATTAGTATTTCCTGAGGTTATCGATGGCATAACAGATGCATCAACAATTCTTAAATTTTTCAAGCCATGAGCCACTAATCTATCGGATACGACTGCATTTTCATCCGAACCCATCCTACAAGTACTCACAGGGTGAAAAATAGTACTACAAAATTTTCCTGCCTCTTTAGCTAATTCCTCATTATCTGTGATATGAATACCAGGCCTATATTCCTCTGGTTCATATTTTTTGTATGCATTAGAATTCATTACAATGTTTCTTGTAATTTTTAATGCTTTGCCTGCAATTTCTCTGTCTTCATCTGTAGACAAATAATTCATTTTAATTTTTGGGGACACTCTTGTATCTGAAGATTTTAGTTCAATAGAACCTCTGCTAGTGGGTCTTACATTCGTTATACTAGGAGTAAATGCTGTAAATTTATGAAGAGATCCTTTGCCTAATACATCTGTACTAGCAGGAGAAACGTGAAACTGTAAATTAGGAGTTGCCAAGTGTGGATCACTTTTGACAAAGCCACATAAATAACTAGCCCCAACAGTAAGTGGTCCTTTTCTAAATAAAAGATATTTAAGTCCTGTCATAAATTTTTTAGTCATACTGTAATAAATATCATTTAAACTTTCTAAATTTTTGACTTTGTAAACTGGTCTGAGCATTAAATGGTCAGTTAAATTCATTCCTACTCCAGGGTGATCTTTAACAACATTTACGTTATTTTTTTTTAACAATTCACCTGGACCAATACCTGAGGCTTGAAGAATATGAGGAGAACCAATTGTTCCAGAACTTAAAATCACTTCCTTATTTGCTTTTACAGATATTACATTGTTGCCAATCCAGTAATTTACTTTGTCTGCTTTTTTATTATCGAACTCAATATTCTTAACATGAGCATTTGTAACAACTTTTAAATTCTTTCTTTTTTTTACAGGATTTAGATATCCAACTGCTGTGCTACATCTTAGTCCATTTCTAACCGTAAAAGGAAAATAACCCATGCCCTCGTTATCTCCATTATTAAAATCATCAGTTCTTTTGTGGCCGAACTCTTCTGCTGCATCCATAAAAAGATCACAAACTTTAAATGTTCCTCTTATTTCTTGAACAGCTAAAGGGCCTCCAGATCCATGAAATTCATTTTCACCAAATTGGAAATCTTCAGATTTTTTAAAATATGGAAGAACATCTTCCCAAGACCAACCAACGTTACCAAGCTGTCTCCAGTAATTAAAATCATTAGACTGGCCTCTTATATAAAGCATTCCATTGATAGAGGAACTTCCACCCAATGTTTTGCCTCTTGGATAAACCATTTCTCTATTATCACAATATTTCTCTCTTTCTGTTTGAAAACACCAATCTGTTTTAGGGTTCAACATTGTCTTAAAATATCCACCTGGGATATGTATCCATGGATTAGTATCTTTGCTTCCTGCTTCGATTAATAATACCTTGTGATTAGGGTTAGCACTCAATCTGTTAGCTAAGACACAGCCTGCAGATCCTGCACCTAAAATAATATAATCAAAGTTTTCCATATTAACTAAAAATAATTAAATTTTTTTAAAAATCTTTTAACATATACTTTATAAATTAAATAATAAGATTAGGTAGTTTAATATGAAATATTTAGACGCATTAATTATTGGTGCTGGATTTTCAGGTTTATATCAGCTTCACTGTTTGAGAGATAAATTAAAATTAAATACTTTAGTTGTCGAGGAGGGTAAAGATATTGGGGGTACATGGTATTGGAATACGTATCCGGGAGCTCGTTGTGACTCTGAAAGTTTTACCTACGGTTTTACTTTTTCTGAAAAAATTTTTAAAAATTGGACGTGGAAAGAAAGATATCCAAAGCAAAATGTAATTTTAAAATATTTAAAATATTTTTCAAATGAACTAAAATTAAATAAAAATATAGTTTTTAACGAAAAAGTAATTTCTGCAAAATATATAGAAAAAAATAATTTGTGGAAAGTTCAAACAAATAATAAAAAAAAATATTACACCAAATATTTAATATGTGCTGTTGGATCATTGTCATCTATAAATCTTCCAAAAATAAAAGGAATTAATCAGTTTAAAGGTCAATTACATCATAGCGGAAGATGGCCAAGAAAAAAAATAAACTTTAAAAACAAAATTGTAGGACAAGTAGGAACTGGTTCTACCGGAATCCAGATAGCACCTGAAATTGCAAAGAAAGCCAAAAAATTAATTTTATTTCAAAGATCACCAAACTTTAGTATTCCTGCAAGAAATAGAAAACTAACTAAAAAAAATATTCAAAATTATAAACAAAATTTCAAAAAACTCAGAAATTTTTTAAAAAGAACACCAGGAGGACATCCCTTTGAATTTCCTAAAAAATCTGCTTTTGATTTTAACGAGACAAAAAGAAATTTACTTTATGAAAAATCTTGGCAGTATGGAACTCTATCTTTTAGGGCAACATTTAATGATATAGTAAAAAATATCAAAGCAAATCAAACAGCAGTTAACTTTATAAAAAGTAAAATATATTCAACAGTAAAAAATAAAAAATATGCAGATATATTAACTAATTTTGATCATCCTTTTACAGCTAAAAGACCTACTTTAAATACAAATTATTATGAGATGTTTAATAAAAAAAATGTCGAATTAGTTGACTTAAAGCAAAGTCCGATAGTTAAAATAACTAAAAGAGGCATTAAAACTAAAAAAGGTGAATACATATTGGATAAAATTATTTTTGCAACAGGTTTTGATGCATTAACTGGATCAATTTTAAAACTTAATATAACTGGCAAAAAAGGTATAAATTTATCTAAATTTTGGAGCAAAGGTCCTAAAAGTTTCTTAGGCCTTCTTGTTCCGAATTTTCCAAATTTATTTATTGTGAGTGGGCCTGGTAGCCCATCAGTTTTAACAAATGTTCCAGTACAAATAGAGCAACATGTTAATTGGATTACAAATTGTATTAAATATTTAGAAAAAAATAGAAAAAAAAGTATTGAAACTACCAATCTTGCAGCAAAAAAATGGCAAAAAGAAATTATGAATTCAGTTAAAAAAACATTATTCATGAAAGCCAAAAGCTCATGGTATAAAGGCGACAATATACCTGGTAAACCAAAGACTTTTTTACCTTATCCTGGTGGAATGCCAAAATATAAAAATGAATGCTTAAAAGTTGAAAAGAACAAATACAAAGAATTAAAAATATCCTAAAATGAGAACTATAAAATTTTTAATAGTATATTTATTTTTAACAACCAATTTACTTTCAGCAGAGATAGAAATTTTAGTTGATAAACCAGGTGAGGGAAAAAAAATTATTAATCATTCTTGGGTACAAATTGAATATACTGGTTCATTTATTGATGGAAAAGTATTTGATACTAACGTTGGAAAAGACAGACCTTTAGTGGTTCAAATAGGAATGAGAGAAGTTATACCTGGTTTTGAAATGGGTATAGTTGGTACAAATAAAGGCACAATCAGAAAAATTAAAATTCCCTCAGAATTAGCATATGGTTCTTCAGGAGCCGGAGATGTAATACCTCCAAATTCAGATCTTATTTTTGAATTTAAGATTATTGATGTTTTGGATCCAAATTATAATTTAATTTCATCTGATCAATTAAAAAATTTATTAGATAATAATGCAGTTGTTTTAGATATTCGAACAGACGATCAATGGAAAAAAACTGGTGTAATTAAAGGATCATTTCAAGAGACTGCGTTTGATAAAAATGGAAAATTTAATGTTTATTTAATGGATAGAGTTAGAGCCTTAGCTGGCGCAGAGTCACAAAATATTGAAATTATATTCGTTAGCAATGATGGTGAGACTGCATCAATTTTAGGCAATGCCTTTGCAGAAGACCTAGGTTTTAAAAATGTATACGTTTTAAAGGGCGGAATAAAAGCTTGGATTAAAGATGAAAAAGCATTAGTTTCTTTCTTAAAATAACATCAAATCGTTTAAAAAATGAAGCTTAAAGATAGAGTAGCAATAGTTACAGGTGGAGGCAAAGGTATAGGCGAAGAAATTTGTATTGGCCTAGCAAAAGAGGGCGCTAAGATTGTTATAGCAGAAGTAGATATTACAAATTCAGAAAATGCTAAAAAAAAGATTTTAGATACAGGCAGTGAAGCAATAATCGTTAAAACTGATGTTTCAAAAAAAGATAGTATTAATGAAATGGTAGAAAAAACCATTCAAACATTTGGAAAAATTGATATCCTTATAAATAACGCAGGAATAAGACATGTAAAAAAATTGTTAGATCATTCTAAACAGGACTGGGATGATATGATTTCAGTTAATCTTACAGCACCATTTCTTGCAAGTCAGGCTGTAATTCCTCACATGATTAAAAACGGTAAGGGAAAAATTATAAACTTTGGTTCTATAGCTAGTTTTATGGGTAGACCTGATAGAGTAGGTTATGTTGCAGCTAAAAGTGGGGTACTAGGCTTAACGAGAGCATTGTCAGTTGATCTTACTGGAAAAAATATAAACGTTAACACTATTTGTCCTGGATTAATATCAACTCCTTTCAACCAAAAATATGCTGAAGATCCAAAACATGGCGAAGCCTGGGGAAAAGAAACAGTTGTAGGAAGATGGGGGCAACCAAAAGATATTGTAGGAGCAGCAGTATTTTTATCAAGTGATGAATCAGACTTTATAAATGGATCTGAGATTAAAATTGATGGTGGATGGCTTTCCTCAAAGGTTAGAAAGGGAGAATTAGATAATGAGTAATTTTGAAAAAAATTATGAATTAGCTCTTAATAATGCAAAAAGATTATCAGATAAAATTTTGATAGATGGTAAATTAATTTCTGCTCAAACCGATAAAAAAATACCAGTTTTAAATCCTAGTTCTGGAGAGAATATTGGTTCAGCACCACAATGTGATAAGAATGATGTTAATATTGCAGTCGAATCTGCTTTTAAGGCATTTCAAAAATGGAAAAAAATACCAGCACGTGAAAGGGGAAAGATGGTTGCTGCAGGTGCGAAGAGATTAGAGGAAAGAAAATCTGAGATTGAGACTTTGCTTTCATTAGATACTGGTAATGCTTTAAGAACTCAAGCTGTGCCAGAAACCGCTGCATCTATTGAGCTAACAAATATGTTTGCAGGACTATCAGGAGAGTTAAAGGGTGAGAATTATCCACCCAATATCCCAAATACTATTCATTATACAACAAGAGATCCAATTGGTGTAGTTTGTGCAATTGTACCATGGAATGCTCCTTTATTTTTAACAGTTGCTAAAATTGCTCCAGCAATAGTTGCTGGTAACAGCGTTGTGTTAAAAACAGCTGAACAAGCACCTTTTTGCGCTTTACTCTTATCTGAAATATTCCAACAAGAACTACCACCAGGAGTTTTAAATGTTATTTCAGGATTCGGAGAGGAGTGTGGTGAACCTTTGGTGACTCATGAAAAGGTAAGAAAAGTAACTTTTACGGGATCTTTTTCTGTTGGAAAAATCATTGCTGAAAAAGCTGCTCCGAAATTATGTCCTGTTACTTTAGAACTTGGTGGGAAAAATCCAAATATAATAATGAGTGACGCTGATTTAGATATTGCAATTCAAGGTGTAATTGATGGTATGAGGTATACCCGTCAAGGACAAGCATGTACTGCGGGGTCTAGAGTTTATATTCAGGAAAAAATTTATGATAAAGTTATCAATGGTGCAGTTGAAAAACTGAGTAAACTAAAAATGGGAAATGCTTTAGATGAAGGATCGGATATTGGAGCGATTATCTCAGAGGAGCAACTAAAAAGAACTTTGCATTATATGGATATAGCAAAACAAACTTCTTCAGCTAAAGTTGTACATGGTGGCAATCAACCAACAGGTGGTGATTATAAAAATGGTTTCTTTTATGAGCCTACACTTATGTCAGGGGTACCGGTAGACTCTCCTGTTTGTCAGGAAGAGATTTTTGGGCCAGTAGCTTGCGCTATTCCATTTAAAACATTTGAGGAAGTAATGCAAAGTGCGAACGATACACCATTTGGATTATCAGCTGTGCTTTGGACTCAAAATTTGTCTAGAGCTCTAGAATTTGTTGAAGATATTGAAGCAGGATTTGTTCAAGTAAACCAATGCGTTGCTCCAAGAGCAAATGTATCTTATGGTGGTTTAAAAATGAGTGGTCTAGGTAAAGAATATGCGTTTGATAGTATGATAAATCATTTTACTCAAAGCAAAACAGTTTTGATAAATCGAGGAAAATCAAATATAGATATTTAAATATGACAGATCAAATTGCTTTCATAGGAGTTGGAAATATGGGTAATCCAATGGCCGACCAGTTAGTTAAAGCTGGAAAAAAAGTTAAAGCTTATGATGTTTCTCCTGAAATGATACAAAAAGCAAAAGAAGCAAATTTAAACGTAGTAGAAACTTTAGATGAAGTACTCGATGGTGCAAATTTTATAATTTCAATGTTACCTGAGGGAAAACATGTTAAGTCACTTT
>CACEMI010000025.1:0-5565 GCA_902560585.1 uncultured Pelagibacteraceae bacterium
TGTTCTATTTAGTAAATCAATTTTATCTTTATTTGAAGGATTAATAAGAAATATACCTGGCGCTATTGGTTTTAAGATAAGGTACTTTTATTACAAATTAGTATGTAAAAAAATTGGTAAAAATGTGTTAATTGATGTTGGTGTTATATTTAGTGGGCCAGCAAACATTAGTATTGATGATTATACATGGATAGACTCTTACTGTATTATTAACGCCATGATGGGAGAAGTTCGTATTGGTAAAAGAATTCATATTGCATCATTTGTAAATATTGGTTCAAGAGAGCCTGTAATTATTGATGATTATGTTGCAATCGGAGCTTCGTCAAAAATTTATTCAAACTCGCAAGTTGTAATTCCGGGGAAAAGAATGAGTGGACCTATGATACCAGAGGAAGATAAAGCATTTTACACTGCCCCAGTACACTTAAAAAAAGATAGTTTTGTTGGAGCAAATGTAGTGATTTTACCTGGTGTTGAATTAGGTGAAGGAGCAGTCGTTGCAGCAAATTCAGTTGTAATCAAATCTGTTTCGCCTTGGACTGTTGTAATGGGCAACCCAGCAAAAAGGTTTATGCATCGGGATAAAATCAATTTTTAATATTGTTCTTTATTATTTTAAAATTGTCGTAATAAAGATTTGGTAAAATATTTTGTTAATAATTGCGTAATTACTTTATTGTTTTTTAAACCTGTGAGATATTTTAATTTTTTTGACAATGATTTTTATAGGTTTAATCGCTGAGTCCAGGTTTAAATTAAAATGACTTCTAAGTTTTTGTCTAAAAATCTCTGGTTTTATTTCTTTTTTTGGCTCACACTCAATTTCAACATGCTGCCCTGTTATTGGATTATTTACTCCTTTGGCTTTCGCATTTCTAACTTCTGGTAGCTCAAGAGCTACCCTCTCAATTTCTGATGGTAATATTTTTAGTCCTCCGATTGAAATTATATGCTTACTTCTGCCAACAATTTTTATATACCCTTCCTTTTTTTCAACTAAATCATTTGTATTGTACCATCCATTTTTATCGAATGGCGATTTATGGTTTAAATAACCAAACATCTTAATCTTAGGTTTTATATATAAAGTTTTTTTAATTATCTTTGTTTTAAGTTCATCACTATCAATTTTAATCCATAAACTTCTATTACTTTCTGATTTGACTCTTAATATTGATATTTCTGACATTCCATAAGTTTGTTTGAATTTTACATTTGGAAGAAGCTTATTTAATCTTAACAATGTATTTTCATCCATCATTTCAGAACCATAAGTAATAATTTTAAGACTTTTAAGCCTATTAAGATTAATTTGTCCATCCATTATCAACATTCTGAGAAAAGTTGGTGTGGTTGGCAATAGTTCAACTTTGTAATCATCAATATCATTAATGATATCAGAAACATTTCTGGCATAAGGAATTATCACCTGACCCTCGTTAAATAAAGTATGAAATAATGTATTTAAACCTCCTATGTGATCAAACAATAAGAAGTTGAGAGTTCTATATGCTGGTCTTGGCAAAGAATATCTTTTCAAAAAAATACTTAAATCGTGAAGTATTGCTTTAGGGCGGCCAGTAGTTCCTGATGAAAAAAAAATTATTCCAGGAGATTTAATTAATCTGAATTTCTCTAAAAGTTTATTTTTTTTTGATCCTTCTAATTTAAATATTTGGTTATTTTCAATAACATAATCAACACATGCCTGTTCAAAAAAATATTTATGGTTAGATCTATTTTCTTTTGTTAAGGGAATGATTATTGCCTTAAGATCAATGAGTCTTATTAAAATATTTATTATTGATGAACTAAAATCCCCTATAATAGCAACTACATCTCCCTGATTAATATTGTTCAATATCGTAAAATTTTCATCAAATAATTGTTTAAAACTAATCTTATAATTTCTATGGACTATAAAATTTTTTTTTTGATCCTTATATTTTTTTGATAATGTATTAAATAAATTTTCCAATTTTCTAAACTTAACTATTCAAAAGAAACTTCATATACATCTGTGTAACAAATAACCATTCCAATCATCTCCTTAAAATCTACATATTTTTTTTCTTTTAACTCTTTAAGAGTTTTTAGATGCTTCATCATTTCTTCTGGTAGTGGCCAGTTAAACCTTTTAATTTTTTTTATTTTACTAAATTTAGAAAAAGAATATTCTTTTATTAAATCAACATTCGATAGTGAAATTATTGGAAAATAAAAATGGCCAGGTTTTTTAATATATTTTTCAACTTTTTCAAATACCTCTTTCATTAAGTCTGAACCATCTGCACCTGTTTTACAACTTGTTACATTGAACCAATTTGAAAATTTAGCTACCTCTTCAGAAATTGCTGAAACATCACACACAATCATTTCAAATTGGTTCTCATCCCATGCATTAAATAAATGACTTTGCTTTACTTCAGACTTACATTTATACATTTCTGCGTTTTTACTAAAATCTTTTATTGCTTCTTCGCTTAAATCAGATGCATAAATTGGTTCTTTAACAATATTATTTTTGAATAATGAAAGTCCAATTGCTCCACACCCACAACCAAGATCAAGAATCTTTTTTTTATCTTTTACATTTTCTATTATTGCTTCTACAAGAACCTTTGAGGTACCTGTTGGAGTAAAAACCTTGTCATTTTTTTCTAAATCTATAGAAAATCCGTTGTCTAATTTAAAGGTATACAATTAGGCCCCCCCTATATTAAAAATTTCTCCAGTTATTTTCTTACTTTCATCTGATAATATAAATTTAACACAATCTAAAACATCTGACAAAGAACATTCACTCTCAATTATCTGTCTCTCAATTACAGTTTTTTTTATTGTTGAAGATAATCCAGAAGATAATTTTGTTTCTATGTAAGCTGGAGAAATTGTATTAACTGTAATATTTGCGGGTGAAAGTTCTCTTGCAATTGATTTAGAAAAAGCCTCGACTCCACCCTTTGATGCTATATATGTTGACTCTCCTTTGGCACTAATTCTTACTGCTATAGAAGTAAAATTAATAATTCTTCCAACTTTTGATTTTATCAACGGTGGTATAATTGCTTTTGTACAATATATTGTGCCTAGAAGATTTGTTTCAATTATTCTTTTAATAGTTTCATCAGGAGTAGATAGTAGTAAATTCATACTTGCAATTCCAGCTACATTTAGTAAAGCGTAAACTTCTTTATCTTTTCTAAATTTTTGAAAAACTTCTTTTACAAGTTCAGAATTTGAAATATCACACTCAATAAATTTAAAATTAAAATCCGAATTAGGTTTTTTTCTTGAAACACCATAAACTTCAAAATTTAATTTTGAGAGCTCATTAGATAAATATAACCCAATGCCTTGTGAGCACCCAGTTACAATAATTTTTTTCATTATTTATTTTGTAATTCAACAATATGCTCAGAAAGGGTTTCTATGTTCTTAAGAATGCTTCTTCTTTCTGACATAGCGGAGTCTCCAGACCAGTCAAATTTTACTTTCGTATTATCTTCAACATATTCTTCTAACGCCAGTAATAATTCCACTAATTCAACAGATTTTATTGATCTTTGTTCACCAACTAATTGCGTATTATTTGTAAATTCTTGAGGGTTATCTTTACATATAGTATTCAATTGTTGAATAATAAAGTCAGTTATTTCAATTTTGTTAAGCATAATAATTAAATATCGAGAGTTATCAAAGTTTAAATAAAATGTAAACAATAGTTAGTTTTTTATTTATCCCACCCTATAATTTCGTCTTCACGGTATGATCTGTCAGTGTCTAAATGATAGTCTTCTCTTTTATGATTTGAAACCTTATTATTTATCAATCTATCAACAACATCTAAATAAATTCTTTCAGAAGCTTTTCCATCCCCCAGATTATGCTCCCATTTTGTCGAAGATAAAAAAGATAATTTCTTAAATATAGTATCTGCTGGGTAATCTTTAGGGTTAGTAGGATCAAATTTAACACTGCTTTTTGAGTCATAAGTTTGTGGTCTTTCTGTTGCTTTTCTCATTTGCAATGAAGGTATTCCAAGAACAGAAGTTTCCTCAACAACAGTACCCGAGTCTGTAATAACACCTGCTGAATTAGTCATTAGAACTAGAAATTCATTATAACCAACTGGATCTACCATTATAACATTATTCGGAATTTTTAAGTTCATCTGTTTTAATACTTTCTGCGTTCTATAAGATGTTGGCATATAAACTTTTAATGGTGATTTAGATAATAATTCTAATATTGATCTTACAGATGTCTCTATGTGAACATTTTCTCTTCTATGCCAAGTAGCAACATAATAATTTTTTTTTTCAATATTTCTTTTTTTAAAAAATTCTTCGCTTGCTAGTTTGTGAAAAAATTCTTTTTTATTGAAATAATATTTGTTTAAAATATCTACTATAGGATTGGTAACAATTACTATTGCTTTAGGATTAATACCCTCGTCAATGCCTTGTTTTTTGTACTCTGGATAATAAGAGTAAATTACATCAGATAAATGATCAATGATACCACGATATTTTTCCTCTGGCATTCGCCAGTCATAAGAACGCATCAATCCCTCAAAATGTATGATTGGAATATTAAGTTGAGCTGCCGCAATACACGAAATTACAGTATTAGTATCTCCTAGAAACATTGCTGCATCTGGTTTTAATTTTTCTAAAACTGGGTAAAGTTTTGATATTATTGATGAGCTTACCTCTGCATCATTATTGCCAGATGCACCAAGCTCAATCTCAGGTTCTTTGACTCCTAATTCTTTAAAAAAAATATCTTTTAAATTGTCAGAGTAATGTTGCCCTGACCAAATAAAAGTTACTTTAATTCTTGGATCCTCTCTAATCAAGTTTAGAAATATACTTGCTCTTATTACATCTGGCCTAATACCAAGTATTATACACAAATGAGGTAATTTAGACATAAATTAGATTTATATATACATTTGTATATTTCTAAATCAATTCTTTTATTAAATTTTCTATCTTTGGATTAGATTTATATCCTGCAGATTTCCATATATTCAAAATATATTTTTTGTTTATTGATGACAAAGTCATATCAATAGGCCTACCAGATTTTACAGATACAATTATTTTTTTTTTAGAAATAAGATATTTGTTGAAAATGCACAAAAGTTTATATTTAGAAACTTTTTGTTTTGAAAAAATATGATATGAACCATTTCTAAAAAGATCTTTTTCAATAACCCCGATACAAATTTTTGATAAAGCGTATGTAGTAATTCCATTCCAAAATTGATCATTATACCCATTAATTTGCTTTGATTTATTTTTTAAAAACCAACTTAGTATTGAATAATTAGTACCCTTCTCTAAACCAATAATAGAGCATCTAATATTCATTACGTTTTTTTTTGAAATTTCACCCTTAATTTTACTTAAACCATAAATATCATTCGCAGAAGGTTTATCAATTTCTATATAATTCCCTTTAAAACCATCAAAAATACCATCTGTTGATATATGAATTATTTTAGAATTTTTAAAATTTTTTGACAAATACATTGGAAATGTTGAATTGATTCTA
>CACEMI010000026.1:0-4509 GCA_902560585.1 uncultured Pelagibacteraceae bacterium
ATAAAAGAATAAATTTACATAATTCTTCAAAAGGGGCAAAATTTACAAAAGGAAGAAAATGGTCATTAATATTTCAAAAAAAATTTCCTACTAAAGAAATTGCCATGAAAGAAGAATACAAACTTAAAAAAAATTATAAACTTAGGAGATATCTAAAAAATAAATATTTAAAAAAAAATGAAAATATCAATTTTACTACCTTATAAAGAAGATTATTCGCCTAATTATTCAGGAGCTGTCTCAATTCATGTTTCAAATCTTTACAAATACTCAAGATTTAAAAAATTTATTACAATTTGGGGTAATACCAAAAATAAGAAATATTTATCCAGTAATTATAAAAATATTTCAATCAGTAAAAGATTTTTATCAAGCAATAATAAAAAATATCTAACCAAATTTATAAATTTACAAAAAAACCTGATATCATTGAAATTCATAATAGACCAAATTATGTAAATGAAATTGCAAAAAATTTAAAATCTAAAATTATACTTTATTTTCATAACAATCCATTAGACATATCTGGATCAAAATCAGTTAATGAAAGATTACAAATTCTTAATGAATGCGAGTATATCTTTTTTAATAGCAATTGGACAAAAAAACAATTTTTCAAAAATATAGAAGAAAATAAATATATTTCAAAATTTGGGATTTGTTTTCAGTCTACAAAAAAAAATAAAGTCAATTTTAATGCAAAAAAAAATATCATAACATTTATTGGAAAACTTAATTCAGCTAAAGGCTATGATATTTTTGGTGAAGCAATTTTAAAAATCCTTAATGAGTTTTCTAATTGGAAATGTGTAGTAGTAGGAGATGAGCCAAGAGAGAAACATATATTTAAACATAAAAATTTAAGATTATATAGTTTTAAAGGAAATTCTTTTGTTCTAAATTTACTTAAAAAAGCAAGTATATCCGTTGCTTGTTCTAGATGGGAAGAGCCTTTTGGAAGAACAAGTCTTGAAGCATGTAGTATGGGATGTGCTACAATAATTACAAATAAAGGTGGATTAATTGAAACAACAAAAAATCCTATTATTTTAAAAAATTTGGACCCTAATGAATTATACAAAATAATTAAAAATCTAATTTTAAACGATAAATATCGAAAAAAAATACAAAAACTAAATTACAAGTCTTTTTTCCTTACTCATGAATACGTTTCAACAATTATTGATAAAATTAGAGATAAATTAATAACTAGCTCAGTTTTTAATATTAATAAAAATACAAAATTAAAAATTTTACATGTCACAAATTTTAATTACAGATATTTTGGAAGACTTCAATTTAATACAGGTATTAGAATTAATAACGGACTTATAAGAGAAGGCCATAATGTCTTAAGTTTATCGGATAGAGATCTTGTGAGCTACACAAAATCAATTAGAGATCCATCTGGCACAAAATATTTAAATAAATTAATTAAAAATACAATTATAAATTTTAAACCTAATTTAATAATATTAGGTCATGCTGATAGAGTTCAGTCTGAAACTTTGTTTGAGGCAAAAAATAATGATCCCAATCTAAAAATAAGTCAATGGTTTTTAGATCCTCTATCTAAAAAAGGCCCAGATTATGAAAAAAATAAATTAAGAATACTAGATAAGAGTCTTATCAGCGATGCATCTTTTGTTACCACTTCTCCAGATGCTCTTGATTTCAAAATTAAAAATTCTTTTTATATGCCTAATCCATGCGATATATCCCTCGACTATCTTACTAATTTTAGAAAAACTAGCGATTTTGATATTTTTTATGCCATTAGTCATGGAGTTCATAGAGGAAACTTGCGCCCAGGAAAAAATGATGAAAGAGAATTATTTATTTCTAAATTAAAACAAAAAAATTTTGATATAAAATTCGATACTTATGGAATGTTTGGAGTGCAGCCAGTTTGGGGGAATGAGTTTTTAAACAAACTTTCGAATTCAAATATGGCATTGAATTTAAGTAGGGGAAAGCCTATAAAATATTACAGCAGTGACAGAATAGCCCAATTATTAGGAAATGGATTGCTAACTTTTATTCACGAGGATACAAAATTTAATCATTTTTTTAACAGTAATGAAATGATATTTTACAAAAACTCCAATGATCTTATAGAAAAAATTTTAAAATATAAGAGAGATGATGCAATGCGCCGTAAAATTGCAAAAAATGGTCACACGAAATATCATAAATATTTCAATTCTAGTTTAACTGCAAGATACATTGTGAATAAAACTTTAGGAATTAAGTCTAAATTTTATTGGGAAATTTAAAGATGAAAATTTGTTTCATCGACAAAACAGATTTTAAATATTCATTTGAAGATAAATATTCTCCAAAACTAAGGGGTGCTGAGACAACATTAATTAATCTAAGTTATAATTTAAAATTATTAGGTTGTGAGATTTATGTATTTAATAACTGTTCGAAGGAACACATCGAAAAAAATTATTATTGGACAGATATTAATAATATGAAACTTAAACAAACTATCTTTGATGTGGCTATATCTAATGGTGATATAAATTTATTAAATGCTGTAATTTCAAAAAAAAAATACGCAATATCTTACAGTATTCAAACTATAGAAAAATTTATTAGAAAAAAACAAACTTTTGGATTTATAAAAAATAAACCTAAAATTGTTTTTATTGGAAAATACCATAGATCAAAAAGACCTTTTATTACAAGATTGTTTGGTTACAAATATTTAAGATTAGCTGTTGATGATATCTTTAATAATTCAATTATAGACAACAATATAGATAATCATAAGGCTATATTTACATCTAGACCTGATAGAAATCTGCAATTGTTATTAGATATATGGAAAAATAAAATTTACACTAAAAACACAAAAAATAAATTATATGTTACACCTTCGAATGAAATTTCAAGATTTAACAAGTTCAACATATATTCTAGAAATTTGTTAGATCAAAATGACTATTTAAGTGATATTAAAAATTCAAGAATAATGCTAATACCAGGACATAAAGCTGAACTTTTCTGCTTAGCTGCTGAAGAGGCAAGAGAACTTTGTATACCAATTGTTACGATGGGTATTGGTTCACTAAAAGAAAGAGTAGAGCATCATGTAACAGGTTTCATAGCCAAAAATAAAGATCAATTTGCAGACTATACTATTAAATTATTTGAAAATGATGAATTATGGAATAAAATTAGAATTAATCTATTGAAAAAAAGAGGTTTAAGTAATTGGAAATTTTCTGCTGAAAAGTTTTTAAACGAATTAAATAATTAAATGAAAAAAAAAGCACTTATCACTGGGATTATGGGTCAAGATGGAGCATACTTAGCAAAATTTTTACTCAATAAAAACTATGATGTTTACGGTGCCTACAGGAGAAATTCTAATTTAGACAATAATAGACTTAAAAGATTAAATATTTATAATAAGGTTAAGCTTATTGATTTAGAAATTACAGAGTTTGCATCTGTTTATTACACAATAAAAAAAGTCTTACCTGATGAAATATATAATCTAGCAGCCATGTCGTTTGTTGGAAGTTCATTTGATCAGCCAATATATACAATGAATACAAATACAATGGGTGTATTAAATATATTGGAAACATTAAAAAAAATTAAAAAGAAAATATCTTTTTATCAAGCCTCGACTTCGGAAATGTTTGGTAACTTTACAAATAAAGATATCGATGAAGAAACACCCTTTGATCCAGCAAGTCCTTATGCTGTTAGTAAAGCTGCCTCACATTTTTTAGTTAAATTTTACAGAAAAGCTTTCCATTTAAATTGTTGCTCAGGAATATTATTTAATCATGAATCACCTTTAAGGGGTGAAGAATTTGTAACAAAAAAAATAATAAGCCAACTTTGTGAAATATTAAAAAATAAGAGAAAAATTATTAAAGTAGGAAATATATATTCCAAAAGAGATTGGGGGTATGCTCCTGAATATGTTCAAGCCATGTGGAAAATGTTACAAATAAAAAATAAAAATGACTTTGTTATTGGTACGGGCAAAAGTTATACAATAAAATATTTCATAAATGAGGCGTGCAAATATTTGAAAATTCCTATTCAATGGAAAGGCAAGGGTTTAAATGAACATTGCATAAATAAAAAAAATAACAAAAAAATTATTGTTATAAGTAAAAAATTTTATAGACCATTAGATGTAAATAGTCTTAAAAGTAATCCAAAAAAAGCCAGAAAGTTTCTAAAATGGAGTTTTGATAAGGATATTAAAGCACTAATAAAAGAAATGTGCGACTCCGAATTATATGATTTAAATGTTAAGATTAAATAAGAAAAAAATTTTAATCTTAAAAAACGATAGGGCGGGAGATTTATTTACATCTCTAAAATTAATCTCATCACTAATTAAAAATAATAAAATTAAAATTTATTTATCTGAATTAAATTTTGGTTTTGCTTTCTTATTTAAAAAACATTTAGTTAAAAAAATAAATTTTCAACTTAGTTTATCAAATAAAATCAATATTTTATTTGATATTCTTA
>CACEMI010000027.1:0-4095 GCA_902560585.1 uncultured Pelagibacteraceae bacterium
GTTGTAGAGTTGGTGAATTATTTCACGGTGGATTTTCACAATACGCAAGAGTTAAAGCAGAACATCTAATAAAAAGACCAACAAATCTAAATAGCAAACATGCAATGATGATGGGAACTGCTGGCTTAACAGCAATGTTATGTGCCTTTGCCGTAAAAGCTAAGGAGGAGTTATTTTTACAAAGCAAAGTTAACGATGTACTTGTAACCGGATCTACCGGAGGTGTTGGAATGGTTGCAGTAATGGTATTATCTAAAATGGGTTGCAATGTAACTGCATTGACAGGAAAACCAGATAAAGCAGAATATTTGAGAGAATTAGGCGCAAAAAACGTTATAGATCGTAAAGAATTTGAGGGTGAAGCCAGTTTAATTGGAAAAGGTACTTGGGATGGCGTTGTAGATACCGTTGGTGGAAATATTTTAGCAAATGCAATTTCTCAAACTAGATTAAAAGGAATAGTAGCAATTTGTGGTAACGCAAGTAGCAATAAATTAAATACCTCTGTTGTGCCTTTTTTTCTAAGAGCAGTAAAATTATGGGGTATCGACTCAGTAAATATTAGTAATAAAAGAAAAGAGTTTGTTTGGGGCGAAGTTCCCAAATATATAGATTTCAATATTTTGGAAAAATCAATCAAAACTGTGGGTTTGAATGAACTTTTGGATGTTTTTCCTGAAATGTTAGAAGGAAAATTAAAAAATAGAATATTAGTTGATGTAAATAAATAATGGATTGGGATAAATTAAAAATTTTTCATGCAGTAGCTGAAGCAGGTAGTTTCACCAGTGCTACAGTTATACTTAATCTAAGTCAGTCTGCTATAAGCAGACAAATTCAGTCACTAGAAGAAGATTTGAAAGTAAAATTATT
The DNA here is from genome assembly GCA_902560585.1 of uncultured Pelagibacteraceae bacterium. Lineage (GTDB taxonomy): Bacteria > Pseudomonadota > Alphaproteobacteria > Pelagibacterales > Pelagibacteraceae > Pelagibacter. Next base: position 874 of record CACEMI010000027.1, read on the forward strand.
TGAGAGACATGCTAGAGGCTTAACTTTAACTGAAAATGGAGAATACGTTTACAAAACAGCTCATGAGGTAATAAGTAAACTTAAAGAGGTTGAAACAACATTAGGGGACCAAAAACATAAACCAACAGGAAAATTGACTATTACTACTGTAAGAAGTTTTGGCACTCATTGGTTAACACCAAGGATTCAAGAATTTATGCAATTAAATCCAGAAATTGAAATAGAATTAATTTTTGACGATAAAGAATTAGATCTAAGTACTAGACAAGCTGATATTGGCATTTTTATGAGAAGACCTAAACAATTAAATTATATTCAAAGAAAATTGATGGATATTAATTACCATATTTATGGGTCTACTAAATATTTAGAAAAATATGGAATACCAAAAACAATAAATGATTTAAGCAAACACAAATTTATATCTTTTGGAAGAGGTGCACCGTCTCCTGTTTTTAACCCTGATTGGGCATTAAAATTAGGAGTGAAGGACAATAAAAAAAGAAAAACTGTTATGAAGGTAAATAGTGTGATGGGATTATTGCTAGCAGTTGAAAGTGGAGTAGGTCTTGCTGCTTTGCCTGATTATTTGGTATCATTATCAAGAAATGTAATTAAAGTTTTACCTAACGTCGAAGGCCCAATTACGGAAGCACATTTCGTTTTTCCAGAATCTCTTAAAAACGTGGCTAGAGTTACAACCTTCAGAAATTTTCTTTATAGTAAAATTTCTGAGTTTAAGTCTTAAAAACACTAAAAATCACATAAATTATATGTGCGACACTATTGAGATTGATAATCATTATCATTGCGAATAGTTCTCAATATCATTATAAATACATTATCAATTAACATAGAGAGATAAATGAAAAAAATATCAATTTCAGCATTAATTCTATCATTATTTGTTTCAACTTTTGCTAAAGCAAATGAGGTGAATATATTCAATGCTAGACACTATAAAGCTGACGCAGAACTTTATAGCAAATTTACTGCAGCAACTGGAATTAAAGTAAATTTAATTAATGGTAAAGCTGGAGCTTTAGAGAAAAGAATGATCGAGGAAGGTGCAGACTCAGCTGCCGATCTTTACATCACAGCAGATGCAGGAAGATGTGGTGCTTTTAAAGCAAAAGGTATGACGCAAGCAGGACTTGTTTCACCAACTATCAAATCTTCAGTTCCAAAAAACTTTAGAACAACTCACTGGGTTGGCGTAGCTAAGAGAGCTAGAATAGTCTATTACGCTCCAGAAAGAGTAAGTGGAGCAGAATTATCTGGACTAACTTATGAAAGTCTGGCTGATCCTAAATGGAAAGGTAGAATTGCAATAAGAGCATCTAGCAATATTTACAATAAATCTTTAGTAGCATCATTAGTAAAAAATAATGGAAAAAAAGCTGCTAGAGAGTGGGCAAAAGGTGTTGTTGCCAATATGGCAAGAGATCCTAAAGGAAATGACAGAGCTCAGATTATGGCAGTTGCCGCAGGAGAAGCAGACATAGCAGTTGCAAACACATACTATTTAGCTTTGATGTTATCCGGGAACAAAGGTGCAGAACAACAAGCAGCAGCTAGAAAAGTAAAGGCATTTTTCCCTAATCAAAATGATAGAGGAACACATATGAATATTAGTTGTGCTGCTCTAGTTAAAGGTGCTCCAAATAAAGCTAATGCAATTGCACTTGTAGATTATTTGTTATCACCAGAAGCACAAGAACATTTCACTAATAATACTTTTGAGTTTCCGATGATTGCAGGTGTTTCACCAAACCCATTAGTAGTAAACAACTTAGGTTTAGATTTTAAACAAGATTTAACCACAAGCGTTGCTAGTTATGGAGCTAAGCAAGCGGATGCATTAGAAGTAATGACAGCTGCAGGTTGGAAATAACATTGAGGACTAAAAAAAAACTTATGTCTGATGTTAATTACAATAAATCAGTCAAGCCATGTATCCCATGTGCTGAGGAGTGTAAAAAAATTAACAAAAGAATAAATAAAAGAAAGTTATCAGAGATAAATACTAAAGATTTTCCGCACATTCTAAAAGTATTCAATATCTGACCTTTTTTAATAAAAGTGCCTATGTATCTTTCGTAGGCACTTTTAAATTATTAAATTGAGACTATATTTAAAATTAAATTAAATTACTCTTATGAATTCAAACAAACTTAATATATGGTTTATAAGCTCTTTATTAGTTTCATTACTTGTTATTATTCCAATTATAACCGTTTCAATTAGTTTTTTTGAAGAAACCTCTCGATATTTTGAAATTTTAAAATCCACTTTTCTATTTGAGTATATTCTTAATTCTTTATTGCTTTTGATTGGTGTTTTAATTTTAACTTTTATCTTGGGAGTAGGAGCATCATATTTAGTATCGTTTTATGAATTTCTTGGAGTTAATTTTTTTAAATGGGCTTTAATTTTATCTTTTGCAATTCCACCTTATATATATGCATATTCGTTATTTGCCTTCTTTGATAATTACGGAACAGCATTTACTATATTAAAGACCTTATTTGGTGAAGGCGAATTTAATCAACATATACCAAAATTTGACGGTATGTTTGGATTAATTTTATCAATTTCATTTTCACTTTACGCTTATGTTTACATATTAGGAAGATCTTCATTTTTATATCAATCACAAAACTTAATTGAACTTGGAAAAAACTTAGGTTTTTCCAAATTTAAATCTTTTTTTTTTATTATATTACCTGCTTCACGACCCGCAATTGTTGCAGGTCTATCTTTAGTTGCAATGGAAACATTGGCAGAATTTGGAGCTGTTGACTTTTTTTCAATTAATACTCTTACAACAGGTATTTATAATGCATGGATAACATTTGATGATTTAGCTTTTGCAAATAGAATATCTTTCTTTCTACTATTATTCATATTTATTTTATTTTTAACAGAAAAACTATCTAGAAAAAAAGCAAAATATCATTTGGACTCTAGAGGTGGATTTAAACAAAAAGAAAAAATAAAACTCTCAGGTATAAATTCTTTTTTTGCTTTCTTGTTTTGTTTTCTATTATTTTTTTTTAGTTTTTTATTTCCATTAAGTCAAATGGTCTATTGGACAATTAAATTTCCAGAAAACTTTTTTGATGTAAATGTAATGAACCTTTTATTAAATACTTTATATTTAGTGACACTATCCAGTATTGTTTTAATATTTTTTGCATTGCTTTCAAATTATGGTAACCG
>CACEMI010000028.1:0-3970 GCA_902560585.1 uncultured Pelagibacteraceae bacterium
TTTGCAAAAAAAATTATTTGTTATGATATGAATTTAAAAAAAATCCCAAAAAAACATCATAAAAAAATATACTCAATCAAACCATTACTTAGACAAGAAATTTATAAATATCAAAAAAATGTAAAAAAAACCCTTGAAGATCGAAAAAAAATTTTAATTATAGGAGGAAGTCAAGGTGCAAAATTTTTCGACGATTTTATTTCAAAGATGATAATTAAACTCTCCAAAACCCAAAATATTACAGTTTTGCAACAGATTACTGATCAGAAATCGAGAGAAAATTTAAAAAATTTATATAAAAATAACCAAATAGATCATGAATTATTTGATTTTGATGATAAGTTATTAATAAAAGCAGTAAATTATGATTTAGCTATCACTCGTTCCGGTGCATCTACGATTTCAGAATTAAGTTATTTAAGTATTCCATTTATAGCAATTCCATTTCCATATGCTAAAGATAATCATCAATACTACAATGCAGAATTTTATGAAAAAAAAAAATGTTGTTGGCTATTAAAGCAAAAAGATATTAATGAAAATAATTTTATAAAATTATTAACTAATATATTTGAAAATCAAAATGAATACTTTTTAAGAAAAAATAATTTAATTCGATTGACTAAAGAAGATACTTGGGAAAAAAATAAAGCTAGACTAAATAAACTATTAAATGAAAATTGATTTAGGAAAAAACGAGCTGATTCACTTTGTTGGTATAGGAGGGATAGGAATGAGCGGTTTAGCTTTAATTATGAATGGCCTAGGTTATAAAGTTCAAGGTAGTGATATTGCTAGTAATAAAAATATTGAGAGACTAAATGATAAAAAAATTAAAATATTTTTAAATCATAAAAAAGAAAATATAAAAAAAACTACTATTCTTGTAATTTCATCTGCAATCAAAAAAAATAATCCTGAAATTCAGGAAGCTATAAAAAAAAATTTACCAATTTATACGAGAGGAGATATGTTGGGTCATATAGTTTCCTTCATGAGAAATATTGTTGTAACTGGCTCACATGGAAAAACAACAACAACATCTTTAGTATCAAATATTTTTTCGACTAGTAATTTAGATCCAACTATTATTAATGGTGGTGTTTTAAATTCATTTGGTAATTCTGCAAAATTAGGAAAAAGCAATTGGTGTGTGACAGAGTCTGATGAGTCAGATGGTAGTTTCTTAAAAATACCTTTTGTATATTCTATAGTAACAAATTTAGATTATGAGCATTTAGATTATTATAAAAATATATCAAACCTGAAAAAAAGCTTTTTAGAATTTATAGAAAAAATACCATCAGTAGGCAAAGGTTTCATCTATAATGATGATAGAAATTTAAAAGACGTTCTGAATAAATCAAAAAATAAAAATTATTATACTTATGGTGAAAATAAAACATCTAATTTTCAAATAATAAATATTAAACAAAACTTTAAGCTTTCCAGCTTTGATATGAAAATAAATATACCAAGTAAAAAAAAAATAATTAAAAATATTAAGCTTCCAATGATTGGCATTCACAATATAAGAAATGCAGCTGCTGCTGCAGCATTGGCTTTTACTATTGGCCTACCTGAAAAATATATAAAACTAGGACTTTATAGTTTCAAAGGTGTTCAAAGAAGATTTACTCACCTATTTAATCACTTTAAAGTGAGTTTTTATGACGATTATGCTCATCATCCAACAGAAATTAGTTCAGTATTAAGTGGAGTAAAGAATGTTTACAAAAAAAAAGAAATTGTTTGTATTTTTCAACCGCACAGAATTTCACGAGTAAAAAATTTAAAATATGAGTTTTCAAAGTGCTTTAAAATGGCAGATACTGTTTTATTGTGTCCAATTTATTCCGCTAATGAAAAAATAAAACTTAATTTTACCTATAATTCTTTTGCAAATTTAATAATAAAAAATTCTAAAGTTAGGTTAATACTAATAGATGATGAACTTAAGTTAAAAAAATTTGTAAAACAGAATGCATTTGGCGAAAAGATTTATATAGGAATGGGAGCAGGATCAATATCTAGCTGGATGAAAAATTTAAAAAATATTTTTTAATGGAAATCGAAGACCTAAAAAAATCTGTATTATCAATAGACGGAAATGTATTTTTCGACCAAACAATAAAAAATTTAAATTGGTTCAATATTGGTGGAAAAACAAGAATTTTGTTTAAACCAAATTCTTTAAAAGGTTTAATAGACTATCTCAAATTATATGCTCAACGTGGGAAAATATTTATTTTGGGAAATGGCTCCAATGTGTTATTTGATGATGAAACCTATCAAGGAACTATAATTAAGTTGGGAAATAATTTTTCAAAGATTTCTTTGTTAGACAGAACTACAATTATCGCTGGAACTGCTATTTCTCAAAAAAAAGTCTCAGAATTTGCCAAGGATAATAATATTTCGGGTTTAGAATTCATGTCTTGCATACCAGGGTCTATTGGTGGTGGTATAAGAATGAATTCTGGCTGTTTTAAAAAAGAGTTTAAAGATGTTCTTGTTTCAATTCAATTAGTAGATTTTCAAGGAGTTGTAAAAAGTATACCAGCAAATAAAATCAATTTTAATTATAGATCAATTGAGTTATCGAAAGATTTAATTTTTTTAAGTGCTACTTTTAAAGGAAAGGAAAGAGACAGCTTAGAAATAGAGCAATATATGAATGAGTTAATTAAAAAAAAAGAAATAGCTCAACCGACTAAAATTAAGACAAGTGGAAGCACTTTTAAAAATCCGATCGATCAAACTAATAAAAAAGTATGGGAATTGATTAGATCAAGTGTATCAATCGAAAAAAGTTACGGAGATGCATTTATTTCTAAAAAACATGCAAATTTCTTTGTCAATAAAAAAAATGCAAAATCTAAGGATATGAAGTCATTAATTAATTTTGTAAAAGAAAAAGTTGAGCAAAATACAGGTGTAAAATTAGAATTAGAAATTGTGGTTGTTGAATAGTGAAAAAGATATTAGCTTTAGCGGGTGGATACTCAAATGAAAGAGAGATTAGTTTAATAACAGCAAAAGGTGTTATTAAGGAATTAAAAAAAGATACGAAATATAATATTTTATTAACTGAGCCTGATGGAAATTTTGTAAAAAAGTTAAGGAAATTTAGACCAAATTTGGTTCTAAATCTTTTACATGGCAGATACGGAGAGGATGGCTATATTCAGTCTATACTTGAGTCTGAAAGAGTAAAATATACTCATTCAGGCGTACTTTCCTCATCACTTGCAATTGATAAAGAGATATCTAAAAAAATATTCATTAAAAATAAAATTCTGACACCTCCATATATTAAATTTATTTTTAAAAATAATATCAATTTTAAAAATATAACAAAAAAAGTTGATCAAAAATTGAAATTTCCAGTAGTTTTAAAGCCAATTAATGAAGGCTCTAGTGTAGGAGTGTATATCACTAATAAAAACAATTTTATTTCTAATTTAAATAAATTAGAAAAATATAAAGAAGTTTTAATTGAAAAATATATACCAGGAAGAGAAATTCAGGCAGCAATTTTAGGCGATAAAAAACTTGGCATTATAGAGTTAAAACCAAAAAGAAAATTTTATGACTATGAAGCAAAGTATAATGCAAGTGCTAAAACAGAACATATTATCCCAGTAAATATAAGTCATGAAAATTTTAAGAAAGTTAATTCTATAGCTTTGAAAGCACACAAACTATTAAAATGCAGAGGTGTATCTAGGTCTGATTTTAGATTTTATAATAACAAATTTTATTTGTTGGAACTAAATACTCAACCCGGCATGACGTCACTTTCTTTGGTACCAGAAATTGCAAGTCACCAAAAAATAAGCTTTAAAAGACTTATTGAAGAAATAATGAAAGATGCTTCAATCAATAAGTAAATATAGATTATATCTATACTTGTTTTTTTTTATTTTTTTAAGTTCAATATTTAATTTTCAATTCTTAAAAAATTATC
>CACEMI010000029.1:0-3775 GCA_902560585.1 uncultured Pelagibacteraceae bacterium
TACTAATTTATAATATTTAAAGATATTTCATTGCGATTATTTTAAATATTAAAATCACAATTTTTGATAGAATAATGAGTAATTTTAATTAGCTCTGCAAAAATAGAATATAGCATTTAAAAGCCCAAAATACCCTCTATTTTCAACATTTTCTATTTTATGGTGCAACTTATAGGTGATATTTAAAAAATATGACTAAATATTGTATTATAAGCAAAAACCGTTGATTTTTAACATTTCTAGAGCAAAATGCCCTCTGATTTGAGTAGTTTTCTCTTAGTATTTATCCCACCTTTGCCTGAATAGCCGCCCAATGAACCATCTGATCTGATTACTCTGTGACAAGGTATTTTTGGTGCATATGGGTTCTTCCCTATTGCATTTGCGACAGCTCTCACTGATTTTGGTTTATTTATAGCCTTTGCTACATCAGAATAAGTCCGTATCTGACCTTTAGGTATTTTTCTAAGATATCTCCAAACTTTTAATTGAAATTTAGTGCCTTTGAGGATCATAACATGAAAAAAACCCTGTTTCCTTGTACCTTTTCAGGCACAAAGAACAGTAGTTTTTGGCACGTCGTTTTATGCGCTACCGCCATGCCTTCCACTCTACTTATTTAGCGCTACTCAGTAGAGTTTTCTGCCCTCTGGGCTTGAACCTCTCGGTTTTTCCCCAGCTGGTCAGTTAAGAGTTGCCTCTTAATTCATTTTAAAAAATATCAGATAGAGTAGGTTGTATGTATCACTTTATTGTTGAATTTTGTGCGTTTTTAACAGGGTAGAATAGTGGGGATAACTTAATATAAAGCTTTAAGTAAACCATCTAAAACCCTCATACATCGCAATTCCATAAATTGAGTGACGTATCAAGAACATAATAGAGGTTTTAACAGGTATATCCGTATTTATTGCAAATATACCTTGTCCAGTAAAAGGCAAAAATATTAGTAATGGTGCTAAAGTTGTAAGAACTCCAAAAATAAAGCCTGAAAAATATGTCATTTTTAAGCCTATTTGTATAAAGAAAAAATAATATATCACAGCCCAACAAATTGATACGTAGTAGTGAAAAATCCATCCCAATAAAACCTCATATTTAATAGTTTGCATTTGGGCTATATTTGGATTGTTAAAGGATCCATTTTTAAGCATATAATAGGTCCACCTACCAACAATTCCCCAGGATGGTTCAGGAATACCTAATAATTTAAGAAAATAACCCAGAATATCCAAAATTATGCAAGAAAATATACCTGCTACAAGAATGCTTAAAATATCGATCAATTTACCTCAAAACATTAATAGAAATAATAGAATAAATATGCTTATAAAAAATATCCCAAAAATAACCATTAAAATTCGATTTTTTGTTTGTTCTCTTAGTTTTGGCCAGTAATTCATAATTAGGAACGTTCCAATAACAACAATAAGACCAATAATTACATATTTAGGCATTGAAGATCTTTTACATTAAATGCTTGACATGTAAAATGAGTTATATTATTACTAGTGATAATTAATTGTTATCAATAGTAATTATATGAATGAGCTGTCAACAGACCTTAAAGCACTTCATGAGGCAACTTTAAATAACCTCAAAAGTTCTAAAGCAAGGAATACATTGAGAGCGTATAAATCAGACTTTAGAGACTTTGGGGCTTTTTGTGCTAAACACGGTTTTAATTCATTTCCGTCAGAGCCAAAAATAGTGTCTTTATACCTAACCCATCTGTCTAAAAATTCAAAAATCAGCACTTTAAGAAGAAGGTTAGTATCGATTAGCATGGTTCATAAACTCAAAGGACATTATTTAGACATAAAACATCCAATTATTGTTGAAAATTTTATGGGCATAAAAAGAGTAAAAGGAACATTTCAAAAAGGAAAAAAACCTATATTAATCAATCATTTAAAATCAATAATTAATGTAATAGATGATCAAAAAATTCAAAATATAAAAAAGTATAGAGATAAGTCAATTATATTAGTGGGCTTTGGAGGTGGCTTTAGAAGAAATGAACTTATTTCAATTGATCATGAAGATTTAGAATTTGTACCTGAAGGTCTTAAAATCACGGTCAAAAGATCAAAAACTGATCAATTCGGCGAAGGAATGATCAAAGGACTACCCTACTTTACTAATGAAAACTATTGTCCTGTAGTCAATCTTAAAAAATGGCTAGAAATTTCAAAAATCAAATCTGGACCTATTTTTAGAAAATTTTCTAAGGGCACATATCTTACAGAAAAAAGATTAACTGACCAATCAGTGGTATTATTGATGAAAGAATATTTAAATTTGGCAGGAATTGATAATAAAAATTTTGCAGGCCATAGTTTAAGATCTGGTTTTGCAACAGTTGCAGCAGAGTCAGGTGCTGATGAACGCAGTATTATGGCAATGACTGGTCACAAAACAACACAAATGGTAAGAAGATATATTAGGGAGGCCAATATATTTAAAAATAACGCATTAAATAAAATAAAATTATGATAAAAAATATTTATGAAAGTTTTTAGTGATAGTGCTGATTACAATTTAATTTTAAAATATAGCAAGGATAAAATTGTAAAAGGATTTACGACCAACCCAAGCCTAATGAGGCTTGCCGGGGCAAAAAACTATAAATCTTATTCTCTAAAGTTAATAAGGGCAAGTAATAAGAAACCAATATCTTTGGAAGTATTCTCAGATAATATTAATGAAATGTATAAACAAGGTAAATCTATAAGCAAATGGGGGAAAAATGTTTATGTAAAAATACCTGTGATAAACACAAAAGGTAAATTTTCTGGAGCATGTATTAAAAAACTTAGCGATGAAAAAATTAAATTAAATATTACAGCGGTATACACATTTCAACAGGTTAAAAAAATTATAAAAAAAATAAATAAAAACTCAAAAGTTATTATTTCAATATTTGCAGGACGCATGGGAGATCAAGGCAAAAATCCAATACCTATTTTTAAAAAATCTATTAAGTATGCAAAGAAATATAAAAATATTGAAATATTGTGGGCTAGTACTAGAGAGCCATATAATTATTTAGAGGCAAAATCCCTAAAGTGTCATATTATAACTATGCCACCTAAAATAATTGATCAAATAAAAAGTTTCAAGAAATCATATAATCAACTTACTATCGATACGGTAAAAGGTTTCTATAAAGATGCAAAAAAAAGTGGTTTCAAAATATAAAACAACAATATTTTCAATAATTTTAGATTAATTTATTAATTTTTCTTAGAGTTCTCAAAAAATCTTTATTGAGGAATGAAAAATTAAAGTTCATGTCTTTATACCACTCTGAAAAACTTATTTTTTGGTGAATTAAATCGCTTTTTTTGGAAATCACAAAATTAAATAAATTAAGTGAAGGAACTTTATGGAAGTAAGATAAATGACTAATAATACCATGTGGACCAATGTTGTATTTAGCTAATTTGGCAACCTGGAACATGTCTAAAGAGTTTAAATTATTTAAATATATTATTTTAATATTATTTTTACGATTAAATTGATTTACATTAAAATCTATATTTGAATATTCTTTTAAAAAAAAATCAACATAATAGTTCGTGTTTTCATTAATTTCCTTATCAGAACAAAATAAAACATACTCATATTTACTTTTTAAAATATTTAAGAACTGAACAATTTGATTAAAATCCCAATTTAATAATTCAAAAAATTTATATCTAAACTGAAAAAAAATATAATTTTCTGGAAGTAGATCTTTTTTTTTCGATGGAAACTTTGGAATATATAAGTT
>CACEMI010000030.1:0-2588 GCA_902560585.1 uncultured Pelagibacteraceae bacterium
ATCAGCAACATTTACTGGAAGTCCAGTTTCTTTTGAAAATCTTTTATCAATGTTATTTAACAGAGATCCTCCGCCAGTAAGAGTTAATCCCATATCAACTAAATCAGCAGATAATTCAGGTGGAGTATTTTCTAAAGCTTTTTTAATAGCTGACACTATATCTTTTAAAATAGGATTTAAGGCTTCTGCAGTATCTTCCTCTGATATATTTACTTCTTTTGGAGTTCCTGACCTCAAATCTCTACCTTTTACTGCATAAGTGTTATTATTAGTTGGTATTGCTGTACCTACATCTTTTTTTATTTTCTCTGCAGTACTATCGCCAATCATCAAATTGTACTCTTCTCTCATGTAATCTTTTAAGGCATTGTCCATAGCATCTCCAGCTACTCTTAATGACTCTGAATATACAACACCACCTAAAGACAAAACTGCAATTTCGGTCGTACCTCCACCTATATCAACAACCATTGAACCAGTTGCCTCTGAAATAGGAAGACCAGCCCCTACTGCTGCTGCTATTGGCTCTTCTATTAAATTTACTTTACGAGCTCCTGCTGCAAGAGCACTATCCTGAATAGCTTTTCTTTCAACTGGTGTTGAACCAGTTGGAACACAAATTAAAATTCTTGGATTGGCTAACGTTTTTTTATGAACTTTTTTAATAAAGTGTTTAATCATTTCTTCAGTGACAACAAAGTCCGCAATTACACCATCTCTTAAAGGTCTTATGGCTTGAATATTTCCTGGTGTTCTACCCAACATTGTTTTTGCCTCGTCACCAACTGCTAAAACTGATTTTTTTCCTTTATTGTCAACTACTGCAACTACCGATGGTTCATTCAATACTACACCTTTGCCCTTTAACACTACAAGTGTATTTGCTGTACCAAGATCTATTGCCATATCTTGACTCCATAACTTCTTTAAGTTGCTAAACATTGCCATTTATATACCTCTCATTTTTTGATTTTCGTAGTTTTGATTTTCTAAGCTTTCGCCTGGTGCAGTTTTATCTCTTTTAATAATCATCTTATTTAGAGAATTAATATAAGCATTTGCTGATGCAACTAAAGTGTCTGTATCTGCTGCTTGCCCAACTGTGGTTTTGCCGTTTTCCTCAATTTTTACACTTACTGTTGCCTGTGCATCTGTTCCCTCTGTAACTGCATGTACTTGATAAAGTTGTAAATTTACATCGTGAGGATAAAGTTTTTTTATACATTTAAAAATTGCATCTACTGGACCATCCCCAGTTTCTGAGGCTTTTTTAATTTCTCCAAAAACATCCAAAGTCATCTCTGCTCTCTGTGGTTCTCCTGTTCCTGCAAATACTTTTAAAGATTTTAAATTAATAGCGCTAACTTTATTATCAACTATAAGGCTATCATCTATAAGAGCAATAATATCTTCATCGTAAACATGTTTCTTTTTATCTGCTAAAATTTTAAATTTTGCAAATGCATTATCAACAATGTCATCAGTTAAATCTGGATAGCCTAAACTAGTTAGTTTATCTTTAAATGCATGTCTTCCTGAATGTTTTCCCATTACTAGGGATGTTTGCTTAACACCAACACTTTCAGGCGTCATAATTTCATATGTTTGTCTATTTTTTAACATTCCGTCTTGATGTATACCCGCCTCATGAGCAAAAGCATTTTTTCCTACAATAGCCTTATTATATTGGACAGGAAATCCTGTAGCATTTGATACAATTTTAGAGGCTTTACTTAAAAGAGTAGTTTCAATTCCTGTTTCAAAAGGCATTAAGTCTGGTCTTGTTTTCATTGCCATAACAACTTCTTCAAGAGCTGCGTTGCCTGCCCTTTCACCTAAACCATTTATAGTACATTCAATTTGTCTTGCTCCTGCTTGAACACCAGCTAGAGAATTAGCCACTGCCAATCCTAGATCATTATGACAATGTGTTGATAGAATTGCTTTATCAATGTTTGGTACTTTGTTTAATAAGGTTTCGATAATTTTTGTAAATTCAGACGGTATAGTGTACCCAACTGTATCTGGAATATTTATTGTTTTAGCACCACATTTTATTGCAAGTTCAACTGTCTTACACATGTAGTCCATATCAGTTCTTGTTCCATCCTCACATGACCATTCTACATCATCGGTGAAATTTCTTGCATAAGTAACATTCTCTTTAATTGCCTCATAAACTTCGTCTGGTGACTTATTAAGTTTGTGCTTCATGTGTAATGGACTTGTCGAAATAAAAGTATGAATTCTAAATCTTGGAGCATGTTTAAGAGCCTCATAACATCTATCAATGTCTTTTTTTGAGTGTCTTGCTAAACCTGCGGGAATTGATTTCTTTAAAATTTTACTAACCTCAGTAACAGCTTCAAAGTCGCCGGGAGATGCTATTGGAAAACCAGCTTCTATTATATCAATACCAAGTTCATCAAATACTCTTGCTATTTGAATTTTTTCCTCAAGACTCATTGATGCGCCTGGTGACTGCTCGCCGTCACGCATAGTTGTATCAAAAATGTAAACTCTATTTTTATCGCTCATATTGTTATTTTATGCAGTCAGCATAATACATGCTCACGTACAGATTGCAA
>CACEMI010000031.1:0-2293 GCA_902560585.1 uncultured Pelagibacteraceae bacterium
TAATGTTATTATAATTTATTAATGTTTCTAGATTTTCTAAATCAAGTCTCAATTTATTCCACGGTATATAAGTATCCTGGGCTTTTTGAATTTTAGCATGTTCAGTTGGTTGAGGATTATCTCCAAGAAGCAATTCCTCATAAAGTTTTTCTGCAGGTCTTAGACCAATTACTTTTATGCTTATATCGCCATCAGGATTTTGATCATTTTTTACTGTAAGACCTGACAAACTAATTATTTTTTTAATAAGATCATTAATTTTTACAGGTTTTCCCATATCAAGAACAAATACATCTGATCCCTTAGCCATTGCACCCGCTTGAATAACTAACTGTACTGCCTCAGGGATAGTCATAAAATAACGTGATACATCAGGGTGAGTTAATGTAACAGGTCCACCATTTTTAATCTGTTTTTTAAATAAAGGAATTACTGAGCCTGAAGAATTTAATACGTTGCCAAATCTTACCATACATAACTTGGTAATTGAATTTTTTGAACTGTGAAATAAGGCTTGCAAACAAAGTTCAGCTAATCTTTTGCTTGCACCCATAACATTTGTAGGTCTTACAGCCTTATCGCTTGATATTAAAACAAAATCAGAAACACTTTCTTTAATTGCGGTCTCTGCTATTGCTAAAGTGCCAATAACATTATTTTTTAAACCTGCACAAATATTTTCTTCAACAAGTGGGACATGTTTATAAGCAGCAGCATGATAAACAGTATTTGGCTTATATATTTTAAAAATTTTTTCTAATCTTGATCTATCTTGAACAGATGCTAATAAAGGAATAATTTCAACTTTTTTACCTAAGTTCAATTTATTATTTAAGTCCTCTAACTCACTCTGAATTTGGTATAAACCATATTCACTAATTTCAATTAATATTAGTTTTACAGGATTGAGTTTAATAATTTGCCTACATAATTCTGATCCAATTGAACCTCCAGCACCCGTAACCATAACAATTTTTGAGCTAATATTCTTTGTTAATAATTGAGTGTTTGGTAAAACTTGATCTCTTCCAAGTATGTCTTCAACATCTAATTCTCTAATATCGGATGTAGTAACTCTTTCCTCTATCAAATCACTTACTGTCGGAAGAGTTTTAACTACTACATTAAAAATACTAATTTTTTTTATAATTTCTAAACGTTTATTTCTATTAATTGATGGCATAGCCAATAAAACATGAGTAATTTTTTTCAAATTAATTATCTTCTTTAAATTTTTGTTTGAATAAATTTTTTTTCCCTGCAAAACTTGATCGTGTAATAGTTTATCATCATCTATAAAACCTATAACTTTCATTTCACCAGCAATTTCTAATGCAGACGCTAACTGCCTGCCTGCACTACCTGCTCCATAAATTAAGACTTTTGGGTATAAATTTAATATTTTATTATTTTCATCTACAATTCCAAGCAAAGGTAATGCACCTAATCGTGTTATACAAATTGCAAAAAATAAAATTAAAGGTTGAAGTATTCCGATAGATCTTGGGATGCCATTTATTCCATAAATAGTAATTATCGCCATATAAGAAAGTCCGTAAATAGATACGGCAACACTAATGGAAGCTAACGACGACCTACCTGTATATCGAAAGACAGTTCTGTATAAGCCTGAAAACCAAAATATAGAAAGTGCAAGAAAAATAGAAATTAATGTAATCAATAAAATATTTTCTCTTAAAGATACAAATTGATCAATTCTAAGATAAAAAGCAATCCATAATGATATTACACATAATGCAGCATCGTTTATTAATGCAACTAAAATTTTTGCATTACGAGGTAAACTTAATATTAATTTCAATAATTTTATGACTTTTTTTGCATATTTATATTTTACTAATATTACCCATATCTAAAAAAGATACTAAAATATGGAAAATTTACATTTTTCCTTTAAAAATCAACGCTATTGTCATGAAAATATAATAATAGTAAGAAAAAATATTCATTTTATTAACCATTTTTAAATCTGTACTAGCAAGCATAGAAGGAGTAGACATGGTAATTCCCTTAACTTGGGCCAAACCTGTAATTCCAGGTACAACATCAAAAATACCTCTTTTTTTTCTCTCATTAATTAATTTTTTTTGATTAGGCAAACATGGCCGAGGGCCCACAATACTCATGTCTCCTATAAAAACATTCCATAATTGAGGAAGTTCATCTAATTTAAATTTTCTTAAAAAAAATCCAAAATAAGTGACATTTTTTTTGTCAACTAAGTGTGTTCCAATCGATTTAGTTCCCATTTTCATAGTCCGAAATTTCACAA
>CACEMI010000032.1:0-2224 GCA_902560585.1 uncultured Pelagibacteraceae bacterium
AACTGATTTAAAATATCCTGTCTCTCCGACAATGAATTTGCAAGATCTAATTTTGCTGAGTGAAATTTTTCTACTAAATTTATAAACCAAGGAGAAGTTTGTAGGTCAATTTCATAAGGAGCTGGTCTTTTTAAACCAATAACATTTTTAACCCCTCTTGCTAACCAATCTTCATGTTTAATAATGGAAACAACAATTTCAGCTATCAATAACGTTGCAATAGCTAAATAATCTGCTCTTAGTCCTAAAGCAACTTTCCCTACAATAAATGCTAGACCAGCAGCAAAAAGTCCTCCAACTATCCATGAGAATAAAACTGGTAACCCAAGTCCTCCAAGAAACCCTGTCTTCGCAGGATCAACAGCTTCTATTTGTTCAATTGCAGGTCCAGCAATTATTTTTATTAGAATTAATCCAACAATGATTATTCCAGCTACTAAGTAGTTTCTTCTATTAGATTTTTGAATATTTTTTAAAATATACCTTGTAGAAAAAATCATTAATATAATTATTCCTAGGCAAGTCATCATATTAACTCCACCCTCACTCCAAGCTTCAGGTACAGGTGCAACAGATACTAATACAACTGCCAAACCACCTAATGCTGTATAACCCATGATCCCAAAGTTTATTAAGCCAGCATAACCCCATTGAATATTTGCTCCAAGTGTCATTACTGCAGAAATCATACAATAATTAAATATTGTTAATGCGATAGACCAAGACTGAAAGATGCCAACTAAAATAATTAAAAGTAGCATTATCGAATACGCTATAATTATGTTTAAATAATTCCTCATATACGTTTTCCTTCAAATATGCCTGATGGTCTAAATATTAAAACAATGACTAGTATCGAAAATGAGATCGCAAACTTATAATCGGTTGATAATAATTGCATCAATGAATTTGGTTCTAAAGACTCTGGCAAAATATAAACTAAAAATCTTTTATATGCATAAGTCAAAAATATTTCAGCA
The DNA here is from genome assembly GCA_902560585.1 of uncultured Pelagibacteraceae bacterium. Lineage (GTDB taxonomy): Bacteria > Pseudomonadota > Alphaproteobacteria > Pelagibacterales > Pelagibacteraceae > Pelagibacter. The sequence continues at coordinate 981 of CACEMI010000032.1, forward strand.
AACGCGATAACATAACCGCCAAAGAATGCTCCATATGGATTTCCTATTCCCCCTACTATCGCAGCTGCAAAAATGGGCAACATGTTATTGAAATATACGAATGGTCTATAACTTTTATCCAAACCATAAAGAATCCCGCCAATTGTTGCTAATATTCCAGCTATAATCCAAGTAATTAAAACCACTTTTTTTGGATCTATTCCAGAGAGGAGAGCTAAATCCTCATTATCTGAGTAAGCCCTCATGCTAGTTCCAGTTTTAGTTTTATTTAGAAACCAAAACATAATAGCAACAACAATTATAGTAACTACTATTGTTATCATTTGTGTAGATTTAATTGTTAAACCTTCAGCAAGACCTGTCATTTCTTTAAATTCCGTTGCTTTTAAAATAAATTTTTCACCATCTAAAAATCTACGATCAGTAGGTCCAATTATAATTCTTATTATCGCTTGTGTTACAAACATTACACCAACACTGACCATTGCAAGCATAACTGGCGGACTTTTCTTAATTCTGTAATATTTGAATACTGTTTGATCAATTATCAGCATGTATAAAATCATCATAAAAATTGCAAAAGGAATAGTGAGCAAAGCCGTAGGCAGAAAACCAAAATTAATTCCGATAGATTGGAAGTAATAAGTCAAAAGTACAGCAAACATTGTACCAAATGACATCATGTCCCCAGTTGCAAAGTTAGCAAATCTTAAAATACCGTATATTAATGTTACAAAAATTGCTCCAAGAGCTAATTGAGAACCATATGTCAAGGCTGGAATAATTGTATAATTCAATAAAACTACTACTGCATTAATTAAATCCATACTAAGCTCCTAAGAAAGATCTCCTGACTTCTGGATCATTTAATAATTCCTTACCAGACCCCTCAAATTTATTTTCTCCAGTTACAAGAACATATCCTCGATCAGAAATGCTTAAAGCCTGTTTTGCATTTTGCTCGACCATGATGATTGCTACTTTTGTATTTTTAACTCTAATAATATGTTCAAACAATTCATCCATTACTATTGGGGAAACACCTGCTGTAGGTTCATCTAACATAAGAACAGATGGTTTTATCATTAAAGCTCTTCCCAAAGCTACTTGTTGTCTTTGTCCACCTGATAATTGTCCAACAACTTGATCTTTTTTTTCTCTTAGGATTGGAAATAGATCATATATTTCCTCGATAACATTGTTTACATTATCTTTTCTTAAAAAAGCACCAACTTCTAAATTTT
>CACEMI010000033.1:0-2101 GCA_902560585.1 uncultured Pelagibacteraceae bacterium
ACTGGTGATACTCCTCCTATAGTATATCCTGTTTGATCTTTAACCTCATCTGGAGAGGCCATGCTCAAATCTTTACTATTAAAAATTTTTTTTAATTTATTTAATGAACATCTTTTATCGCCAGATACTAAGCAGAGTAAAAAATTTCCTTCATTCCTAAATAATAAACTTTTTACAATTGAACCAACTTCAGTATTTAATGAATTTGCAGCATCATTTGCTGTTCTTGCGGTTTGCTCCAATTCAATTACCTTTATTTCACTATTAAACTTTTTTAATGCTTCTTTTGCTCTTTTAACTGCTTCTTTATTAAGTGCTGACATTAGTACAACTCTTGATTGATTGAAAAATTGTGATTTTTAAGGTTAATATACATGTAATTAAAGCATAACTGATATCTATTTTATAGACATTATTTATCTTTTCTTAACTGATAATAGAACAAGAAAATTTATAGGAGATAATATGAGCGCTAGGGACGTATTAAAACAAATTAAATCTAAGAATGTTGAGTATGTTGATCTTAGATTCACTGATCCAAGAGGAAAACTGCAACACCTTACAATGGATAAAACTATAGTTGATGAAGGTATGCTGAACGACGGAGTATTTTTTGATGGCTCTTCGATTGCTGGTTGGAAAGCGATAAATGAGTCTGACATGATATTAAAACCAGATTTAAGCAGAACAGTAATGGATCCATATACATCACATAATACAATGATTTTATTTTGCGATATTTTGGATGCTGTTAAAAAAGACCCATACGAAAGAGATCCAAGGGGAATAGCTAAAAAAGCAGAAGCATATTTAAAAAAAACTGGAATTGGAGACAAAGCTTACTTTGGACCAGAGCCAGAATTTTTTGTTTTTGATGATGTAAAAATTAAAAATGATATGAATGAAACTGGTTTCTCAATTGACAGTTCTGAAGGACCTTATAATTCAGGTAAATCATATGACAATGGTAATATGGGCCACAGACCTGGTATTAAAGGAGGCTATTTTCCTGTGCCACCAGTAGATAGTGCTCAGGATATGAGAGGCGAATACTTGAAAGGTCTAAGAGATGTAGGTATTACTGTTGAAAAACACCACCATGAAGTTGCACCTAGTCAACATGAGCTAGGAATGTTGTTTGGAACATTAGTTGATCAAGCTGATAATGTTCAACTTTATAAATATGTAGTTCAGATGGTTTCACATTCATTTGGAAAGACTGCTACTTTTATGCCAAAACCAGTAAAAGGTGACAATGGCTCTGGAATGCATACTCACCAGTCAATTTGGAAAGGTAAAACTCCAGTATTTTCTGGTAACAAGTATGCTGGTCTATCTCAAACAGCTCTTTATTATATTGGTGGTATTTTAAAACATGCTAAGGCAATAAATGCATTTTCAAATGCTACTACAAATAGTTATAAAAGACTAATCCCAGGATTTGAGGCACCAGTTTTACTTGCATACTCTGCAAGAAACAGATCTGCATCATGTAGAATTCCAATAACTTTAAGCAAAAAAGGTGCAAGATGCGAGATTAGATTCCCTGATGCTTCAGGTAATCCGTATTTAACATTTGCATCAATGTTAATGGCGGGTCTTGATGGTATCAAAAATAAAATTGATCCAGGTAAGTCTTTTGACCAGGACCTTTATGCATTAACTGAAAAACAAGTTAAAAAGGTTCCTACAGTTTGTGGATCATTGAGAGAAGCTATGGAAGCTCTTGATAAAGATAGAAACTTTTTAAAACAAGGAAATGTATTTACTGACGATCAGATAGATGCGTACATTGAATTAAAGTATGAGGAAATTCATAACTTTGAACATACGCCGCACCCTATCGAATTCGATATGTATTATAGCTGTTAATAAGCTTTATTTTGGGTAATACCTGCTGCGATAGCAGGTATTCCCTATAAGAATTTCTCATTTAAAATAATTTTGTTATTAAATTGAATGACAAAATTTATATCTTCTTTAAAAAATATTATTTGTTTCAAGAAGCCAAACTATAGAAAAATTAAAAAGAAGAATAATAAAATTTATACAATGAATAAAAGAGGACAATATTGGTTTATTTCATATTACCAATAAATAG
>CACEMI010000034.1:0-2040 GCA_902560585.1 uncultured Pelagibacteraceae bacterium
GGCTCCTGCCTCAACAACCGATGCTACACCACCCATAACTGAACCAACTAAAACTAAAGGTATTAAAAGGGCGAATGAAGATCTATATAATTCTTTTCCAGCTCGTCGTAATGAGAATGGTTCATCGCTTCGCTCAAAGTTATATTTAACTGCGAAGTAATGATTGATTACCATTATCACAACACCAATCAAGATCCCTGGTATAATCCCAGCTGCAAATAAAGATGCAATCGAAATTTCAGTTGCGTTAGCAAGTACAATCATCATGATACTAGGCGGAATGATCCCTCCTATTGTAGAACTTACTCCTGTAACCGCTGCTGAAAATGCAGCAGGGTAACCAGCTTTTTTCATTGCTGGCAGAACTAATGCTCCAACTGTAGCTGTATCTGCTACAACAGAACCGTTCATTCCAGCAAAAAACATACTCACAAGTACATTTACTTGAGCCAACCCTCCTCTAATACGACCAATTAATGCCCTACTTAAAGCAACTAAACGGTCAGTAATCGTAGCACTTGTCATTAATTCACCCGTCAACATAAAGAATGCTATTGCTGTTAATGGCACTGAGTCAATAGCGGTAAACATTTGACTTGGAATTAAAACAAGAGGAACAGCGTCTGTTAGTAAAATGTAAACAAATGGTATAAGTATTAATATAAATCCAATAGGAGCTCCTAATAAAATAAGAAAAAGGAGTACTACGAGTAAAATAATACTTTCCATAAATATTTTTAAGTTATGACTTGTTTTTTTTAAAGACCATCTAATTCTTAAAAAGAACTAAATGGTCTTTATATAGTTTTTCGAACGATTTATAGAGCTCCTGCTGCTTCTAACTGAGCAACAAATCCATCCATACCTTGTTCTAGAAGTACTCTTTTAGCTACTGCAGGTTCAAAAGTACCCTTAGCGTCTAACCAGGCACCAATTGCACCTGCTCTCCACTTAGTCATTTCCGCTTCTGTTGGTACATACCACTCTTTAGCAGATGCTTTAATTGCATCCTCACCATTCTTAATCCAAGCGTTATCTAACTCGTTTACTTTCTCTCCATAAGCATCGGCTGCTTGATGCAACCATTTTCTTTGTTGATCAGTCAATGCATTATATTGCTTAGCATCCATCGCTAAAATATTTCCAGACCACATTCCACCGATCTCAGTAAAATACTTTGCAACTTCATGAAGTTTTGCAACGTGCTGCCATGGAGATGCAACATACTGTCCTTCAACTACACCAGATTGAAGACCTTGATATAATTGACTCCAGTCATAAGGTGTTGGAGTTGCACCCCAATTTTTAACTAACATGAATTCAACCGGACTCTTAGTAGTACGCCATTTCAATCCCTTCATATCATCAGGTTCATGAACTGGTTTAGTTGCATTTCCAAGTTGTCTAAATCCACCACTTGAATAAACTGAAAGGCAAATATGACCAGCATTTTCAAGAGCGAGTTTACACTGTCTTTCAGCTAACCATTCATCTGAGATTCTTTTCGCATCTTCAAGTGATTTGAAAATAAATGGTAAATCGAAAATTGCTAACTCAGGTCCAAAATTACCATAATTTGCAGTAGAGCTAGTCCACAAAGCTATAAGTCCTTGATTGGCTTGTTCACCACATTTTTGCTCTGCGCATAAGCTTCTTTGATAATGAGGTTCAATCTTCATTTTACCCCCAGATGCTTTCTCCATTGCTGGTATCAACGCCTGATCTATAGCGTCACCAATTGGCATACCCAATCTTCCAGTAGTACCAAGCTTTAGAGTTATCTCTGCATAAGCAGCTTGAGCAAAAAATGCAATCGCAAAACCTGTGAGTAATGTCTTACAAATTTTTTTAATATACATATAATTTATCTCCTATAATTTAATTAAATTATTGATATTTAAATTCAAATCGAGCGCGAAGTAAAACAAAAAAGATAATTTTATTATCAAAATGGGTTTGCAATCAAAAGTTGTATTATTAATTTTTAGTTAATCTATTTATTTTAGTCTAAAGGTGCCTTAGATTTAAAATTATTAAATA